>JAODBC010000108.1 GCA_025463765.1 Subtercola sp.
GCACTCCTCGGCAAGGCTATCTTGTCCGACGATCTCAGCTTCTCCACCGGTCAAATCGGCTTGCTGGGAACCAAGGCCTCCTGGGACATGATGCAAGGCTGCGACACATTTTTAATGATTGGGTCCACTTTTCCCTATTCTGAATTCCTGCCGAAAGAGGGGCAGGCCAAGTGCGTTCAGATCGATATTGATCCGACCATGCTGTCCTTGCGCTACCCCGCCGATGTGGCATTGGTGGGCGACGCTGACGCCACGTTGGGCCTATTGCTTCCGCTTCTCAATCAAAAGCCGCGGGGCGCGTGGCGCGAAACCATTGAAAAGAATGTATCGGCGATGTGGGAGGAAGAGGGGCGCAAAGCGCATTTGGCCGCCAACCCGCTCAATCCCGAGTTGTTTTTCTGGGAGGTGAGCGATCGACTTCCGGCCGATGTTGTCCTTTGCGCTGACACCGGCATGTCGACCACATTCTTTGCCCGCGCTGTGAAGGTCAAGCCAGGGATGAAGACTGCCATTTCCGGCACGCTGGCGACGATGGGACCCGCTGTATCTTATGCATTGGCGGCCAAATTTGCCTATCCGGGCAGGCCCGCGATCGCGTTTGTCGGCGACGGCGCAATGCAGATGCTCGGTATGAACGGGCTTATTACCGCGGCAAAATATTATAAGCGGTGGGCGGATCCGCGGTTGATCATTGCCGTGTTGAACAATCGCGACCTCAACATGGTGAGTTGGGAATTACGCGCCTTGGGGGGATCGCCCAAGGTGGAGGCGACGCAGGATTTGCCGGATGTCGACTATGCCGCCTTGGCGACGGTACTGGGTCTCAAAGGCATTACGGTGTCCCGCCCAGAGGATGTTGGACCCGCGTGGGATGCCGCGCTGGGCGCTGATCGTCCGGTTGTCATTGACGTCAAGGCAGATCCCAATGTTATTGCCCTGCCACCGCATGCGACGTTTGAGCAGACCAAAAACCTATTTATGGCGCTTGCGAGGGGCGACAGTGATCGCGGCGCTGTTATGGGACAGCTCATAAAACAGTTGGTGTCTTAAAGGAGCGCGGCCATTGGAAAACCCGAACGACAAATACCCCAAGCCACCATTTCAAAAACAGATGCAGGACTGGCCTGGCTTGGCAAGCCAAATGCGCCCTCCGCCAGATCATGGGGAGACCAGTTATAAAGGTTCAGGCCGCTTGGTCGGGCGCAAGGCGCTTATTACCGGTGGCGATAGCGGTATGGGCCGCGCTGCCGCGATAGCCTTTGCGCGGGAGGGCGCAGATGTCGCAATAAATTATCTTCCTGCCGAAGAAGAGGATGCGCAGCAGGTGCTAGTCCTGATCGAGCGGGAGGGGCGCAAAGCCGTGGCGATCCCCGGTGATCTGCGCGATGAGTCCTTTTGCCGGCGGATGGTCCAAGACGCCGTTTCGGCGCTCGGCGGGCTCGATATTCTGGTCAACAATGCGGCGCGCCAACAGTCGCACGAATCGCTAGCGGACATTTCATCAGAAGAGTTCGACGCGACGATGAAGACCAACATCTACGCTCCGTTCTGGACAATCCAAGCCGCCCTGCCGCATCTGAAGCCCGGGGCAACGATTATCGCCACAACGTCCGAGCAGGCTTATGATCCATCCGCAGACCTGTATGATTATGCCCAAACAAAAGCGGCCACGATGAACTATGTCAAATCGCTGGCCAAGCAACTGGCGCCCAAAGGAATACGGGTCAATGGCGTAGCGCCTGGGCCGATCTGGACACCGCTCCAGGTCTCCGGCGGCGCCAGCATGGAAAAGCTGCAGAAATTTGGTGGCCAAACGCCCATGGGCCGACCTGGCCAGCCGGCCGAGCTAGCGTCGATCTATGTCCAACTGGCCGACGCCAATGCCAGCTACGCCACGGGGCAGGTCTACGGCGCGGCCGGTGGCGCTGGGCAGCCCTAAATTGGGCCTGCCGCCTCTGAATGTGGGAGGGATGGAACCTTTTGCCTCGTCTGAGCGTATTGTGCAGGATCGTACGAATGCGGGGACCACGATGAATGACATTGCAGGATCGAGACCGTTGGAGCTGTTTCGAGAACGCGCAGATTCTTTGTTGCGCAATGCCGAGGACGCGGCCACCGAGGGCAGCCAGGCCATTTTTCTTATCATGTCTTTGGGCTATGGTCTGATGGCCGAGCGCACCGCGCCCCGGCCGCCCTTGCGTCTGGTTTGACAAGGGTCCGGCCTACTGCTGGTTGTGGCTCTCCAAGGCAAGACTGGACCAAGAGACTGCGAGGTTCGTCTCTCCCAACTAGGTTTTCGTCACGTGCTTTCTCGCGGTGACATATCGCGGATCATACCGGGTGCAGTCGCACACGTTATCTCGGCTTAGTGACAGAGGAATGCCATGAGCACATTACTCATCATCGTCATCTTGCTGGTCCTTTTTGGCGGGGGTGGCGGCTATTACGCCCATCGCAGCTGGGGCGGGGCTGGTCTTGGGGGTGTGTTGGGACAGTCCTGATTATCCTGCTGATTTTGTGGTTGGTCGGGGCGCTAGGTGCGCCCCACGCATAAGGGCGACAGGGCCGGCCAAGGTGAGGCAGCCGATGCCAGGTCTGCGCGCCTTCAAACGCAGGTATTGGGACCAGCGAGGAGATGCTCGCAAGACCCCAGCAGGCTCTCCAAAACGACCGGCTTGCTCAAGAAAACGCTGCCGTCTACGCGGCGGGAATCAGCTGGGTCATTCGCAGAGATGTACACCACCGGGAGGGAGGGGACGCGGGCCCGCCAGGCCGCGGCGACATCCCAGCCCAAAACCCGTCCGCCGAGCCGAATGTCGGTAACCAGCAGGTCGAAGTGGTCGCCGCGGGCAAGGTAGGCAAGAGCGTCCTCGCCCGAGGGACATTCCACGACCTGATAGCCAGCTTGCGTAAAGGCATCAACAAGCTCCAGGCGCAGCAGCCATTCATCTTCAGCAACGAGGACGACCAGAGGTGAGGGGGCTTGAACCAATACTTCCTCCGCTTAGTCTGGCTGGGCTTGTCTCATCTAGCCAAACACGCATGCGCGCCGCCCGTTCCTCGCGGCGTCCACCCGGCGCCCAATTGGCGCAAACCGACGAGATGACCGCCAAAACGCCACCCCTTGACCGCCAAAACGTCGCCGGGGTATCACGCAGGACTGCTGAAAATTCGACCGAGTGTGGACTTATGGTGCTCGCCGCCTTCGCTCCGTATCCTGCCATGCCTTCCGGTCGGTGCCGCATATGAGCAAGCATTCCGACCAGCCTTTTCAAAATACGGATGATCTCGCAGCCTATCGGTTGGCGGCGATCATTGAAAGTTCCGCCGACGCCATCATCAGCAAGGATCTTGACGGCATCATCCAGACCTGGAACTCGGGCGCCCAACGTCTTTTCGGATATGAAGCGTCAGAAATCATCGGCAAGCCGGTTCTTGTACTCATCCCGCAAGAGCATCATGACGAAGAGCCGCTGATTCTGGCGCGAATCCGGCGGGGTGAGCGCATTGAGCATTACGAGACTGAGCGTCGTCGGAAGGATGGCACCTTGGTGTCGATCTCTTTGACCGTGTCGCCAGTGCGCGATGCTACTGGCACCATCATCGGCGCCTCAAAAATCGCCCGCGATATCACCCAGCGAAAGCGCACCGAACAGGCCCTGGAGTCGCAGAGGCGACTGCAGCGGGAGCTCGAACGCGTCTCCAAACTGATCTCTCAAGACTTGGATCTGGAACGTACGGTTCAAGCGGTCACTGATATCGCAAAGGAATTAACTGGAGCGCAGTTCGGTGCCTTCTTTTACAACCTGATCGACGCCAAAGGTGAAAGCTATATGCTTTATACCTTGTCGGGTGCGCCGCGCGCTGCCTTTGAGGCTTTCGGCATGCCACGCAACACAGCCGTTTTCAATCCGACGTTCAAAGGCGAAGGTGTTGTCCGCTCTGACGACATCCGCAAAGATCCTCGTTACGGCAAGAATGCGCCACATTACGGCATGCCCAAGGGTCACTTGCCGGTCGTGAGTTACCTGGCCGCGCCGGTCATAGGCCGTACCGGTGAGGTCATTGGCGGGCTGTTCTTGGGGCATGACCAGCCGGGCGTCTTTACCCAAGATCAAGAAGACATGATCGTCGGAATCGCAGGACATGCGGCAATAGCATTTGATAATGCCACACTCCACAAAGCCGCCCAGGACGAAATCGCTCAGCGACGGCGTGCGGAAGAAACCCAGCAGCTGCTTCTGCACGAAATCCAACATCGTGTTAAAAACACGCTCGGAACCGTCCAGGCGATTGCGTCCCAAACCTTTCGCAACGCGCCTGCGGAGGAACTGCGTGCCTTTTCAGCCCGCATCCAGGCGCTGGCCAGCGCTCATGATTTGCTCGTGCGCCGACACTGGGAGTCAGCGGCGCTGAGCGCTATTGTGCACCATGCTTTGGAGCCTTTCCAGGATCCCGCCCATCGCCGCTTCCACGGCGAAGGCCCGGAAGGGGAATTGACCGCCAACAATGCGTTGCTCCTGGCCATGGCTCTTCATGAGCTCGGGACCAACGCGGTTAAGTACGGCGCGCTTTCCAATGATACAGGTACGGTTTGCGTCACCTGGCAGGTCACCAAGGCGCAGGATGGACAATCTAAGATGGTATTGGAATGGCGCGAGCAGGGCGGACCCAAAGTGACGCCGCCTACCCGGCGGGGATTTGGATCGACCTTGATCGGCCGCGGGCTGGGCACGGGTCAGGGGCACGCCGAAATTGAATTCCCACCCCAGGGCGTGCAGTGCACGATCACGTTTCCGCTGCGCGACGGTTCAACCCCATCCGACACTTGACGGCATTGCCCGGTAAGAAGGCCCATACGTTTTCCAAAGCAGTGCGCGTTATTTCTTGGCGTTATCAGCGCCGCCGTCGGTGGGATCGCTATGGCCGGTGGTCAGATCATTGTCCTGGGTCGCTTGCTCGGTGCGTTCTTCCATTTCGGAGCTAGGCCGGGGCTGCTGCGTTCCATTGCCGGTCGGCTCGCGACCATTCATGACTTCGTTTCCCTGCGGACACCCTTAAATTTCTCACCGTCCTTCTTTTGGGCCACGAACTGACCCGACGTCGTGTCGCGCTTTACGAAGGTTTCCTCGCCCATCACCTGCGCCTTGAGCTGGCTGCGGTCTCGGACTGCGCCGTTGCGGTGGCCGTCGCCGGCCGGTTTGTTGGTAGCCATGAAATCTCCTTTGGGTAGTTCAACGCACGTCCCGGTAAATAGTGCCTTGCTCCCCGAGATTGGCGCCCCTTGCCTACGCCTTGGTGTTGCCGCCTCTTGCCAGCTATGTCGGTCTTAAGGCGTACAGAACCCGTTCTTTCCTTTCGTGTTTTCTCTTCATGCGGCCTATAGATAAAATACGTCGGCTTTTCCTTCACGAGGAACAAGAGCGCGCCGACGGGCGCTTGGGAACGCCGACAAGGACAGAGAAAACAAGAACCAGTCCCCGGACATCACGGGGGCGCTACGGCTTCTGGCGGAGCTCAGACGGTATCAGCGCAAGCTGCACTAATCGCTCATCACTCAGAATTCTATCTGTGGGTAGGACATCATGGAAAATTATAAAATCCGCGTGACCTCAAGGCCGGGCACCACCATTGTAGAAGAACGCCGCCTGGCCTGTGACCACGCCGCTGTCCGACACGGCCAGTCCCTCGCACACGCCGGCGACAAGCTTGAGGTTTGGCGCGGCGCAGAATGTATTTTTATGAGCGAAGAATTGGGAACGGGGCGCGTCCAAGGACCGGCCTATCATTAGGGCGCCAACCGCGGCGGCCGCGACTGGCATTATGCCCGATTGAACTGCGCAGGGTTTGGCTTGGGCGGATTGCCAGCAACGCTTGGCAGCCAAATTCGCGCGATCGCACGCGCGGCGAATTTTCTGCGGCTTAGCGCCGGCTTTTCTACCATATGCCACAACAATACGGCACACACGAGCGCCAAAGGCAGACAGGCGGCCCAGCTTTGCCACCAGGCGGTGCCCGGGAAAAACGCAACGTATGTTTGCTCAATCGGATATCCGACCAGGTAGAGCCCATAAGAATAGTCTCCAGGCAGGGACGGCAGAGGTTGTAGGCCCAGCCAGACCACAAAGTAGGCGAGCGGCAACATGGCCAAAGCAAATCCTTGCGGCTGCATGGACAACAACATGGCGGCGCAGAGGGAAATGATTGCCAGCGGGCCATGCAGCGGCAAGACGGTTGCCGCAGCGAAGACAATTATGCCCGCCAAGAACGGAAGAGCCAGATCACCGGTAGGCAGATGAGCGAGGAGGTCGTACTGGGCGTAATCCGCCAACGCGATGCCGGCGAAACTCACCAGACAAAGGATTGCCAATACGTGCCTATGTTTCGTCAGTCCCACCAGGCTGATGATGGCCAGGCCCGTGTAACACCACAGTTCGAGTGGAATCGTCCAGAGTGAGCCATTGACCACGCCAGACCTGGGATTGTGCAGAAACACACCCGGCAGCTGGTAATGGGGCTGCGCGAGGGCATTCGCCAAATACTGGCTCAGCGTGTTGCTCGAAAAATACGTCTGCCAAGAGCTTTCCGTGACCAGTGGGCCCAGCACGAATGTCGACATCAGCACAATTGCGAGCAAAGCGGGTACAAGCCTAAAGACTCGAAGGCTAAGGAACAGTGTTACCGATTGCGACCGCCACAAGCTGGCAGTAACCAGGAACCCGCTCAAGGCAAAAAACATCGGTAGCAGCAGTCGGGCGACGGCCCTTAGTAAAGGTGGGATCGCGTCGGCGCTGCCATAGGTGATTGTCGTGCTATGAAAGGTGAAAATCCCCACTGCCAACGCAAGCCGCAGCCAGTCAAAGCCAGGATGCACATGCGCACCGTCAAATTTCTGACCAATGCTCAATCGGCCCTCAATGAAACTGTCGAACCAAAAAAATGGGTCGCTTCCCGTCAATAGGAGAAAGGCGACCCAAGTTGGGTGAGGATGGCTTAGGCAGGCACTGACAGCGCGCCGGAGGGACCGGGGGATTGCACGCTGACAACACCCGCCTTGCTGGATTAAACACGGCGCAATTTGGAACGTTCCCCTCAACCTTGGTCCTGAACCGTACACCTTTGCCGCAAGCTCCCCGGGCGCAGGGCTTGATCGATCTGATTTCTCGCGCGCGCGGCAGAGACGAGCCGCTGGTCGGTTTGATCCCGCATCGAATCCGTCTGGAACAGTGCCGCGCCTTCGCGCGATTGAAATCCCGCATCCCAGTCTTACGAGCACGATACCGCCCAAAGACTTTCGCAAGTTGCGCGCCTACAACGACCACGGGTCTGAGCGTAGTCCTGGTTGGACTTGACGATGATCGGATGGTGGCGTTGCAAATCCCCATAGGGTAGCGACCGTCCCGGGAGCCATCATGGCGCCGGGCAAACTGCCGTCCCACCACAAGCCAGCGAGATGAAGGGCCGGCGCCTGCCATGTTGCCAACGCGCGCCGCCGCCTCTAAGATCCTGATATATCTCCAAAACACTGGTTCAATTTCTCATAATCTTTCTTATACGAGAAATTGGATTGAGAGCGCGTGCCGGATTTCGCGTTGCGCTACACCACGCCGGAAATGCTCTCCGCCTGGCCTCCTCCCAGCTGCGTCGGCCCAAGGCCGCTCCTCGGCATCGGGGTGCAGTTCCTTTGATCGTAGGGTTGGACTAAAACGCTCGGTATGCTTCCCACATTGCCGATCGTAGATGCGCATCAGCATTTCTGGAATCTCGATCGTAACTATCTTCCCTGGCTCAGGGACGCGGCGCCAATTGCCTTTCGGTACGGCGATTACAGTGCGCTAAAGTGCAATTATCTGCCTGAGCATTATTTGCGCGATGCTGCAGGCCTGACCCTGGAGGGTAC
>JAODBC010000002.1 GCA_025463765.1 Subtercola sp.
AGACGCACTCGAACTCACCTGGATGACGCCGCAGGAGGCCGTGAGCGACAGCATCCACGCCGAGATGGAGGGCGGTCGCGGCGCTCTGCTTCGCGCGGCGCTCGCGTCGGTGGGCCGGCTGTACTGAGCCGCGCGTAAGCGTGGTGGCCGCCCGCGTCGGTGGCCGGCTGTACTGACCCGCGCGGAAGCGTGGTGGCCGCACGCGTCGGTGGCCGGCTGTACTGACCGCGGCGCCCCGCGTCAGCACGCGGGGTGGGCTCCGCTCCGGATGTTCGCCGGAGCGATTTCGTAGGAGATTCTGTAGGCGTGACGCCACTATGGCGGCACCGGGTCGCTTTCTCCTACGTTTTCGTGCAACTCCGGGGTGATTCGGGTCGCAGCCGTCAGGCGAGGGTGGCGATCGTACTGAGGTAGAGGTCGATGTACCGCTCGGCATCCACTTCGAGGGCGACCTCGGTGTAACCGGCCTGCTCGTGCAGCCCGTGCATCGAGTCCTCGCCCGGAAAACGGCGACGGTCGACGACCGTCTGGCCGCGGGTGGCACCCGCCAGCTCGACGAAGACGGGTACGAGCTCGGTTCGCAGGGCATCCGGATCGACCAGCGCGCAGAGGGCGCCGGCATCGCCGATCAGGCCCGTGTAGACCGGCTCTTTGCCGGCCCCCACGCCCATGCGGTGCGAGATGAGGTGCCCGGCGAGCCGTTCGGCCCGCCGGGTGCTCGCTTGCAGCTCGACCGCCTTCTCGAGCGGAACAGCGACCCGGTTGAACACATCGAGCCCGTACATGAACGTCGAAACCCCCGAGTCGAGCACGATCGCCGCCGCTTCAGGATCGTGCCACACATTGAACTCGGCGACCGCAGTCGCGTTGCCGACACTGGCCGACCCGCCCATGAAGAGCACCCGCGCGATCTTCGGTGCCACCTCGGGGTACGCCCGAAGCAGCAGGGCGAGGTTGGTCTGCGGGGCGAGCGCCACGATCGTGACCGGCTCGTCGCTCGCCAGCAGCAGCTGCCGCATCATCTCGATGGCGGCAACCGGATGCCCGTCGACCTCATACGTCGCCCGAGTGGTCGGCTCGAGCTCGATGCCGCCCAGGCCGTCGGGCCCGTGCACGTGTGAAGCGTCGCGGGCCGGGTTGATGAGGGGCCGATGTGCGCCCCCGGCCACCGGAATGGGTGCAGCGCCGGCGGCATCGAGCACGCCGAGCGTATTCTGCACCACCTGCGGCAGCGCTGCATTGCCCGCGACGCAGCTGATGCCGAGAACGTGGATGCCCGGGTGCGCCACCGCGAACAGAATCGCCAGCGCGTCATCGACCCCCGTGTCGACGTCGAGCAGCACGGGTATCGGGTGTGGAGAAGGAGCCATGAGACAAAAATATCCGCTGGGCGGCGGTGTCGAGGCCAGATCGAAGATCTGTGTACAACATCGCCGCCCAGCGGACTGTGGAGAGCGGCACTCGAGAGTGCCGCCCCTGGCGAGAGCGATCCTTCCAGACGAGAGCGAGCGCCGCGGCGGCTCATCTCGACCGGAAAGATCGCCCTCGCCGAAGCGTTGCCTCGGGGCTAGCCTTGCGCGCGGCGCGGGCCCTGGCGACGGGCGCGCGGGGCTGCCGCGGGAGCCGATCCGCCAGTGCTCGACCAGGCGACGGTCGAACCGCCGCTGCGGCCGGCGCCACCCGAGGAGTGACCGCCCGACGAGCTGCCGCCCGAGCTACCACCACGACGTGCTCCACCCGAGGCGCCCGCGCCGGCACCCTGTGCCGAACGGTCGCGGCGGGGCCGGTCGGAGCCGTAGCCACCGCCGGTCGAACCCGATCCGCCGGCCGAAGAGCTGCCATCGCGAACAGCGCGCTTGCGCTGGGCATTGGCGCCCTGCGAGCCGCCGCCGTTGCCGCCGCGCGAACCGCGGCCGCCACCGTTACCGCCACCGCTGCCGCGTGAAGCGCCGCCTCCGGTCAGCGTGACCGGAGCATCCGACGGCTTCACATAGGCCGCAACCTCGCCGACGAGTGCGTCGACGGAGGGAGACGAAAGGCTGACGCGCTCGGGCGTGACATGGATGGCCGCCTTGCGCATGAGCTGGTCGAGATCTTTGCGCTGAGCGGGCAAAATGATCGTGACCACATCACCCGCGCTGCCGGCCCGCGCGGTGCGGCCCGAGCGGTGCAGGTACGCCTTGTGCTCGGCCGGCGGGTCGACATGGATGACGAGTTCGATGTCGTCGACGTGCACACCACGAGCCGCGACGTCGGTCGCGACGAGAACGCTCACGTCGCCGGCGCTGAACGCGGCGAGGTTGCGGTCACGGGCCACCTGCGAGAGGTTGCCGTGCAGGTCGACGGCCGGGATGCCCGCGTCGATGAGCTGGCGAGCGAGCTTCTTGGCGTGGTGCTTGGTGCGCATGAACAGAATGCGGCGGCCGGTGCCCGAAGCGAGCTTCTTGACGAGGGCCGTCTTCGCCTCGGCGTCGTTGACCTCGAACACGTGGTGGGTCATCGCGGCGACGGGGGAGTTGGCCTCGTCGACCGAGTGCAGAACCTCGTTGTGCAAGAAGCGCTTGACGATCTTGTCCACACCGTTGTCGAGCGTGGCCGAGAACAGCAGCCGCTGCCCGTTCTCGGGGGTCTTCGCGAGAATGCGCGTCACGACGGGCAAGAAGCCCAGGTCGGCCATGTGATCGGCTTCGTCGAGAACGGTGATTTCGACGGCATCCAGCGACACGAAGCCCTGCTTCATGAGGTCTTCGAGCCGGCCGGGGCAGGCCACGACGATGTCGACGCCGGCCTTGAGTGCTGCGACCTGGCGCTGCTGCGAGACGCCGCCGAAGATGGTGGTCGACTTGAGGCCGTACGCGTCGGCGAGCGGCTGAAGCACTGCCGAGATCTGGGTGGCGAGCTCACGCGTCGGAGCAAGAATGAGTCCGAGCGGGCGGCCCGGGCGGCGCTTGCCCCCGGCCAGGGCGCCGGCGAGGCGGGCGACCATGGGCAGCGAGAAGGCGAGGGTCTTGCCCGAGCCCGTCTTGCCGCGGCCGAGCACGTCGCGCCCGGCCAGGGTGTCGGGCAGGGTGTCGACCTGGATCGGGAACGGCGAGTCGATGCCCGACGCGCTGAGCTTGGCGACCAGCGGCGCGGGAACACCGAGCGCTGCGAAGGTCGTGGTGGTTTCGAGTGTTGTATCGAGAGTCATGGAGGTTTCGGTGCCTTTCGGGGCATCGGGTTCCACTCGAGAAAGACGCGCTTGTGCTGCAGCGTGGATGACACGCGCTGCTAGCAGCACATGTCGGCGCACCCGTGACCGTTCAGGCCCGGTGCGAACTGCGTCGGCGCAATCTCATTCCGTAGGTCTGCTCTGCGGCGGTGACGCTGCGGGGCCGATACGGATTCCGGTGGAAATCTGGCGAAGGTGGCGGTGGCCACATCCGTTCGCCGTGAGAAAGTTTCGTGCTCGGCCGTTCTGATTCGGCTCACACGATGTGCGTTCTACGACGCAGGGAGCGCGCGTTTGCGCTCGCAAGTACTTCTACTCTATCGCACTCCGCCCCATTCCGCTTCTGTAGCGGCCGAGGCGGGTCGTGCATGCCCGTCAGGTGCCGGTGAGGTCGTCGACGGTTTGGGTGCCGGCGGTGGTGGCCGTGTAGGTGGATTCGACCCAGCTCTGCAGGGCTTGCCCCGCACGCCCTTCGAGCGTCAGGCTGAGTGGATGAACGAAGCCGACGTCAAAACGACCCTCCTCCTCTACCTGCAGAGCGGCCGCGATGCTCTGCTCTGGAAGCTCGAGGGCGTGTCAGAGTACGACGCTAGGCGGCCGTTGGTGCCGTCTGGAACCAACCTCCTCGGCCTGGTCAAACACGTCGCGAGCACCGAGGCCGGGTATCTCGGCGACGTATTCGGCCGGCCGTTTACCGAAGTCTTGCCGTGGATGGCCGACGACGCCGACAACGCCGACGACGCCGACAACGCCGACAACGCCGACAACGACAACGCCGACATGTGGGCCACCGCCGACGAGTCACGCGGCTCGATCGTCGACCTGTACCGGCGTGTCTGGGAGCACTCGGATGCGACCGTCGCCGACTTGCCGCTGGATGCCCCGGGTTCCGTACCGTGGTGGCCCGAAGAGCGTCGCGACGTGACACTCCAGCGCATCATCGTGCACATGATCGCTGAGACGCATCGGCACGCGGGCCACGCCGACCTGGTGCGTGAACTCGTCGACGGATCCATCGGCCTGCGCGCCGGCAACGAAAACGTTCCGTCGGGCGACGCCGCGTACTGGCAGCAGCACTACGACAAACTCGAACGCACGGCTCGCGCGGCCGGTGGCCGGTAGCCGGTAGGCGGCCCCCGCACGCCGCCCCCGCACCTCAGTGGTACAGCTCACCCACCGGAATCTCGGCGGCTACCCGATTGCCGAGCGGCGCCAGCGGACACGCCCACGCCGGGTCGTAGGCGCATGACGGGTTGTACGCGAAATTGAAGTCGAGCACGAGGCTGCCCGCCTCCTGCCCCTCACCCAGATGTGCACCCTTTACCGTGTCGAGCAGGTACCGGCCGCCCCCGTAGGTATGAGCACCGAATGCCCGGCCCCCGGCGCTCGCCAGAGCATCCCGAACCGGAACGAACAACCCGCCACCATACGACTGCAGCCGCCACACGTCGAGCGAGCCGACGCCCGGCACCCGTGCACGCCCCACCAGCTCGAACGGAACAACCCCGTCGGTACCCGTCTCGAAGTCGAACCGTGCGGGTTCGTCGGGAGCATCCAGCACCACGTCGAACCGCCAGGCCTCGTCGTACTCGGCCACGGGCAGCCCCGTGAACCCGGCACGGTCTTCGGGCAGCAGCGGCGTCTGCGGGTGCGTCGCGAACAACTCGTCGCGCGCCTGGCGCCAGTACGCGTGCGCTTCGCGCGGGTCGTGGATGCTCATCCGCCGCACCTCGGAATACACCCCGAACACCCTCTGCCGCCAGTCGGCCACTTCGATCGCTGTGCGGGCCCGCATGGCGCTCGGCACCTCGGTCGCTGGAGCTGCGTCGCTTCCGGTCGCCGGGGCTACGCCGCTCACGGTCGCCAGGGCTGCGTCGATCATCGTTTCGCCGCCGCCATCGCCGCCGCCGCCGCCGCCGCCAGCGCCACCACCGGCGGTCGAGTCGCTTGCCGTTTCGCCGCCCATCACTCGGCCGCCAGATCGGGGTCGGCGCCGAGCGCCTTCGAGTCGGGCGTGGGCGGCTCTTCCAGTACCTCTGCAGGCGACTGCGCCGCGTGCTTCGGCGCGGCGGCAGCATCCCGCCGCGCCGCTCGCGCCGCGGTCGCTTTCGCGTCACCGCTGAACTCCGGATCGAACGCCCACGTCGGCGCGAGCTGCTGCAGCCGCACCCCGCGCAGTTGCCAGAACGCCCACAGGCTCGCCCACAAGGCCGGCGTCAGGGCGCCCGCCTTCACGATCAGCCGGTCGCGGTACAGCGTTTTGCCCGTGCCCGCGGGGTCGGCCGCCACGGCCATGCGGTGATCCCAGGTCGTCGCGACCTTCAGAGCCCCGCTCACGCCGCGCCCTTTGTCGTGCACGATGCGCACCCCCGCGTGCTGCGTGCGCGAGCGGTCGATGTCGACGATCTGGATGCCCAGCGGCACCAGCCCGAGAGCCTCAATCTCGACACGGTTCTCGCCCTCGGGCCACATCGTATGAAACCCGCCCGGCTCGCGCGACGAAACCTTCAGCAGCGGAGCCGACACCTCCCGAAACACCGCTGGACTCTGCAGCGCGCGCCACGCGGCCTCTGGCTCACAGTCGAGCACGAACTTCAGCAGTACCTTCATGCTTCCATCCTCCCTGCTCGACACCCGTTTGTCGTCGCCTTGACGCCGCCCGCCCCGTCGCTCGACTCGTTCGTCGCGCCGGCTCGTTCCCGGGCACTCTCCCTATTCGTGCCGCGCCTTACTGCGCTATGCGCCCGATTACGATGAACGGATGACCGAAACACCCCCTCTCGACGCCCAGCCCCACTACCAGGTGCGGTTCGGCCGGGGCATCGATGGGTTGCGCAGTATCGGCGGCCATGCCGACGTCGTCATCTGGGTCGACGCGCTGCCCGAGCCGGGCGCGTCGGCCGGGCGCGCGACCGGTTCTGCGGGCGGGCAGCGGGCGGCGAGACGCGCCGAAGACGCGCACGCTCTCGGCTGGCCCGAGTTCGTGGGGGCCCCGATCATCCACGCCGACCTGACAAATCGCAGCGACGCGGCGAAGTGGATGCTCGAACAACAGGTCGAGGCCGGTGACCGCGTCTCGGTTGCGGTTGTGGCGGCGAGCGACGGAGTCGAAGACACCCTGGCCGCCGGTGCCGTGATCGACGCCCTTGCGGCGCTCGGAATCGACTTCAGCTCGCCCGAAGCCGCCGTGGTCTGCGCGTCGTTCACCGGGCTTGAGCGTGCTGTTGCCCATCTTTTCTCCGCCTCGATCGCGGGCCGGGCACTGATCGCCGAGGGGTGTGCCGACGTTGTGTCGGGCGCAAGCGGTATCGATTCCGCGAGCTCGGTGGTTGCATAGAGAGTCGGCCGTTCACCGCCGGCACTCGATCTCACTGGAGGACACCATGAAGGCTGTAGTGAATGGCACCGTCATCGCCGAGGCGCCGAAAGAAGACCTGATCGCCATCGAAGGCAACTGGTACTTTCCGCCCGAGAGCGTCAACAAGGACTACCTCGTCGCGAGCGCGACGCCCTACACCTGCCCATGGAAGGGCGAATGCCAGTATTTCAGCGTCAAAGACGGCGACGCCACGCTGAAAGATCGCGCCTGGAGCTACCCGACGCCGTACCCGTCGGCCTTCGACCGGGTCGGCAAAGACTTCAGCAACTACGTGGCCTTCTGGAAAGAAGTGAACGTCACCGACTGATCGCACCGCGCGCCACAGCGCGCTGCCGCCACTCGATGACGAAGCGCGGGTCGAACCGGCGTGAGCAGATGCCGCACGCCGACGGCCTGGTGGGCTTGCGGTAGCGGTAGTGCTGATGCCCGTTCGGGCAGACACCGACCCAGGGCGCGAGTTCGCTCGCCGTCTCGCCGTGGTGGAGACGGCCGCCCTCATAACCGAGGTCGGCCGCGATCGCACGCCATTTCGCCCCGTGACCCGCCTTCGCCCCGGCGATCGCATGTGCGACCTCGTGCAGCAGAATCTGGTGGATCTCGTCGTCTTCGTACCGTGACGCCAGGTACTTCGACACCGAGATGTGCTTCGTGGTGTGGTTGCAGAGCCCGGCCCGGGTCTTGGCATTGTCGAAGCCGAACGACCACGCTGCGGGGTCGAGGTAGAGCGCGATGAGGGCGTTCGCCCAGCCGCGAACCCGGAGTAGATCAGCCACCTTCGAAGCCTATTTCACGCCGACGACAGCGGGCTGGAGTTATCCACAGGCGCGTCGTGAACCCCGGGCATCCGGGCATCCGTTCGCCCGTCGCGCACCGGCCTGGAGGAGGCCGACGCATCGGCCTGCCACACCGCGATCAGGCCGACACCTCGGCCTGCCACACCGCGATCAGGCCTACGATCCCGCGTACGCCTCGACCACGCCGATCGCGATCATCGAGCTCTCGAGCTGGTCGATGGATGCACCGCTCTTCTCCCACAAGAACACCGCCCCCTTAAAATCGGCCAGCGCGTCTTTGTATTCGTGCAGATCGAAGTACACCTTGCCGCGGTTGTGCAGCGCGGTCGCCTCGAGCGCCCCCCACTCGTGACCGCGCGCCTCTTCTACACAGATCGTGAGATCGGTGAGCGCCGGCTGCAGTTTTCCCTGGTATTGCTGCACCTGGGCGCGACGGATACGCGCGGCGAGCCCCGTCTCGCGGTCGCCCGAGAAGCGGGCCTGACGCAGCGCCTCGTTTGCGATGTCGAAGGCCTCGTCGGCTCGGCCAAGCAGTCGAAGCAGCTCGACTTTTTCGTTCAGGGCCGAGAGGCTGCGCAGAGTGCCGAGGTCGGCGAGCCGCTGCTCTGCGGCCTCGACATCGATGGTCTCGCGCAGCGTCTTCGGATCGTAGCCGGTGATGATGCTCAGGGGAACCGCTCCAGAACTCGAACTGACCGCAACCCTGAATCGGGTGTGCGAGATGTGTGTTCAGTTTACGACGCAGCCCGCCACCGATCGCGGCGGCACGCTGAGCAATCGGTCATCTTCGGTCGGCGGCGGTCAGCGTACGGCGGTAAGTTTACGGCGGTCAGCGGTCAGCGCCCGGCTTCACCTGAAAGATGCTGCGAGCCGGTGGCGGTGACGGCACAGCGGTCTGGTCGGTCACCACCGGGGCGTCGGCGATGAACTCCGCCAGCTCCGCGCCGGCGACGACCTTCGCCGGCACCGGATCACTCGCCACCAGCCTTGGCAGCCGGTCGAACGGCAGTGGCTCGTCTGAGGCGAACATCACCACGTTGCCGAACCTCCTCGACTTCAGAACCTGCGGATCGACCACGAGCGCCACATTCCCGAACACCGCCGAGAGCGTCGCGGCCTGGCGCCGGGCGAAAGCGAGCCCTGCGCCGTCGGCGACGTTGGCCGCGAGGATGCCCGTGGGTTTCAGCAGCGCGGCGAGCTGGGCATAGAACTCCATACTGGTCACGTGCGCCGGGGTTCGCGCACCCGAGAACACGTCGACCACGACCACATCCACCGTGCCCTTCAGCCCCAGCGGCAGCTTGCCCAGTACCGCGCGGGCGTCGCCGTGCCGAATGCGCACCTGGGCATCCTTCGGCAGCGGAAGGTGCTCGCGCACGAAATCCACGAGGTCGGTCTCGAGTTCGATGACCTGCTGCCGGGAGCCGGGACGAGTCGCGGCGATGTACCGGGGCAGCGTGAACGCTCCACCGCCCAGGTGCACGGCCGTGATCGGCTCGCGCTCGGGCGCCACCAGGTCGATGCCGTGCCCGATGCGGCGCACGTATTCGAACGACAGGTATTCGGGGCTTTCGAGTGACACATGCGATTGCGGCGTGCCGTCGACCACCAGTGTGAAGGCGCCCGGCTGGTGCCGGTCGGCCTCGATGACGGCGCGGTACCCGTTGCTGAGCGTGACCGACGGACGCTCGGCGGCACCCTCCCGCCGCCTGCCCTTGCTCTCGCTCACCTTGTGACCTCTTCCTTCTGACTCACCGCTTCAGAAAAGAGGAGAAATCGCATTGATGAGGCTGTATAGGGCCCACACCGCCAGTTTCTCCTCGGTTTCGCCAACTCGAAGAAGGCGTTATACCTGAAGACCCAAAAATGGTCAAGAATAAACTAGACACAGGGGCAAAGAACGCATATAGTTGTTCTTTGCGCTCCCAGTACTCCTATGCCTTCATATTGCGGTTGGCTCGCGCTGCAGATTCTTCTTCGTCAGAATTATTCGCAGCATCACTCTAGAACGTCACCGACATATTTCGGTCATTGACTTCTATTCGAGGGTCTGGCGAGTTCTCGACCAAATATAAACCCAGTACTGAGACCCGACGGGGTCCACGGAGGTTATTTCCTTGGCTGCTGCGAGCAACGCAACCACCACCACACCCAAGAACGGTCGCAAAGCATCGCGACTCTCGTTCGCCAAAATT
>JAODBC010000016.1 GCA_025463765.1 Subtercola sp.
GCGAGCGGCGCCCGGCCCGCGGACGGCGCCCGCCCGGCATCCGGAGCGGCCGCGACCGCGCCGGCCAGGCCCACGCCGGCCGTCCCGCACAAGCCGTGGTCGTGCATCCTCTTCGACCTCGACGGAACCATCACCGACTCCGCACCCGGCATCATCGGCCGTCTGTCACGCACGCTGCTCGCCATGGGCTACCCCGTGCCCGCGCCCGCCGAGCTCGTGCACTTCGTCGGGCCGCCCATCCTAGAAGGCTTCGAGCTCGTCGCCGGTATGGACGAGTCCGAGGCCCAAAAAGCCCTGCTCGTCTACCGCGGGCTCGCCGCGAGCGAAGGCCCGCAAGACGACGCGGTCACCTTCCCCGGCATGGTCGGGCTCGTGCGCCAGCTGCACGCCGCGGGCATCCCGCTTGCCATCACCACCTCGAAGTCAGAGGTGCAGGCCAACCGCATTCTCGACCACCTCGACCTCGCGCAGTGCTTCGCCGTGATCACCGGGGCCAGCGAAGACGAGACCCGCAGCGCAAAGGCCGACGTCATCGACGAAGCCCTCACCCGCCTGCGCGCGGCCGACATCGACCTCTCGAATCTCGTGCTCGTCGGCGACCGCGTGCACGACATGGAGGGAGCCGCCGAGCATGGCATTCCGCCCATCATGGTGGAGTGGGGCTACGGCTCACCCGCCGAGGCCGCCGGCGCCATCGCGATCGTGCACTCGGTCGACCAGCTGCGCGTTCTGCTGCTCTAGCCTGCTCCGCCCTCCGCGCCCTCGCCGCCCCGCAGCCCGGGCGCCCCGCCGCCTCGAAAAGCGCCGACTGGCGCCCGGCCGCCTGGAGAGAGCCGCTCCCGCTCACTTTGGTACATGCGCGCCTGCTCGAGTGGGTGCGGATGTACCAAACGGTGCGTCTCGGCAGATCACCGCCTGCCCTATGCTGGCCCGATGCAGAAACATTACGAGCATCTCTCGTACATTCTGGGCATCTTCAGCGTCAGCCGCCGGATACGTGGGCTGTGACCCTCAAGCCGGCTTCGAGCGGCCCGATATTTCGGATGACGAGCGCTGACCGACTGCCCTAGGCCCCGCATTGCGGATGCCCGCCCAGAACGCTCGCCGAGCATCCACTCGCCCGGCTCAGGCCCCGCGCAGCTTACGTTCGCGAATGAGCTCTGCCGCGCTGAGCTGATGTGTGCGGCCGGGGATCATCGCCCCCGTCAGCCCCGCGACCCACCCTCCGGGGTCGGCATTCATCGCCGCGGCGAGCGCCACCAGCGTCGACAGGCTCGGATTCGACTGGCCCCGCTCGATCTTTCCCACGTTCGTGACGTGCATCTCCGACAGTTCAGCCACGTCTTCTTGGCTCAGCCCGAGCTTCTGCCGCGTGGCACGGATGCGTTCGCCGACGATGCGCGACGCCTCGGAATGCGGATCAGCCATACCTCATGACTACTTGCCGCAATGATCGCCTGCCAGAGCGTACATACCCGTTGCTTTTGCACCTCAGGTATGTCAAATGTATCGCGGTCCGGTTATCGGGCGCCGAGCATCCACTTCCCGTTGCCGCACGACCGCACGTACAGCCCAGCGGATGCCCGCCGGTAAGCTCGGCGTCATGACCGACGAAGAATCCGTACTCACCCCGCGCCGCCCCGCGTACGCCACCCTTCTCTCGTGGGGCTTTCTCATCATGGCGTTCGGGCTGCTCGTGCTCACTCTCGGCCTCGTCTTCGCCACCGGCTCCATCTTCACAGCCCTGCTCGGGGGAGCCATCGCGGCCTTCGGCGGCATGTTCGCCGCGTTCGGCGGCTTCCTCTACTACTTCAGCCTGCGCACCTGACGTCACTCTGCGCCAGCGCCCCGGCCCTCTAACAGGTTCGAGCAGAATCCCCTGATGTCGGCGACCAGCCCGAGCTGGCTTCGGCTAGCTCTGAGGTGCGCCGCGCCTCGCGAGACACGTGCGCCGAATTGAGGCAGGTATGACGGTCTCGATACGGCGCCAATGTCTCACGCGCGGCGAAGAGCCCGAATAAATCCGAACAAACCCGAATAACCCCGAATACCGAGCACGACCGCGAACGACGAAGGCCCCCGACCGGTTTACCCGGCCAGGGGCCTTACTGCTGGTGCGCGAAGGGGGACTTGAACCCCCACGTCCTTACGAACACACGGACCTGAACCGTGCGCGTCTACCAATTCCGCCACTCGCGCCAACTCAGCGAGATTAGCACCGACGACGCGAAATACGAAACCGAACCAGGCCGTACCCGGCACGGGCGACGAGACACTGCGAGCGGCAGCGGCACGGGCATCCGGATGCCCGGCGAACGAACCACGGCAGTTCGAGCCAGCGCCACGCCAGCGCAAGCCACCGCCAAGCCCGCCCCGACCCCGTACCAAGCTGCCCCTGAATAAGGGGTGCTAGAGTCACGCCGCACTCAATTTACACCTGCGGCCAGTAACATCTGTCTTAGCATCCATGCCGGCGCCTAGTGCAAGACGATGCGCCGGTACACGCAGATCTGGCACAGAATCACACAGAATATGGGAGACGTGTGGGAATACTGGACAACTTCGAGAAGGGTCTCGAGCGCGCCGTCAACGGTGCGTTCGCCAAGACCTTTCGTTCGGGGCTGCAGCCGGTGGAGATCGGCTCGGCGCTGAAACGCGAGCTCGACACGAAGGCCGCGATCGTGTCGCGCGACCGCATACTCGTACCGAACAGCTTCGACGTGCGGTTGGCTCCGGCCGATTTTCAGCGCATGGCGGCCCTTGGCCCCACCCTCATCGACGACCTCACCGGCATCGTGCAGAAACACTCTGCCGACCAGGGCTTTCAATTCGCCGGCGGCCTCAGCGTCGGGCTCGTCGAAGACCCGAAGCTCAGCACCGGCGTTCTCGAGATCGACAGTTCGACCATCCAGCGCGACGTCACCTGGGTGCCCGTGCTCGACGTCGCCGGCAAGCGTCACCCCCTGAGCACCGGCCGCACCGTCATCGGCCGTGGCCGCGAAGCAGACATCACGGTCGAAGACACCGGAATCTCACGCAAACACCTCGAGATTCTGTGGGACGGCAAGAACGCCGAAGCCCGCGACCTCGACTCCACGAATGGCTCGCAGCTCAACGGGCAGCCGCTCAGCCGCTCGATTCTCACGCCCGACTCCGTCATTCAGATCGGCCGCACCCGCGTCGTGTTCCGTGTTCTCGCCCAGTCGGCGAGCGCCGCCCCGCAGGGTTCCGCTCACGCCGCCGCCGCGGCCCCCTCTCTCTTCTCTGCGCCCGGTAACCCCGCCGCAGCCCCCGTTTTCCCCCCGCACGCTGCAGCCGCGTCGCCCGTCGCGCCCGCACAAGCCGCCTCAGCACCCTCGGCAGCGTCAGCACCGTCGGCCTCCTCCCCAGCTGCGGCCCAGCGGATGCCCGCACCCGAGCCCCTCGCACCGAGCCCCGCACCGCAGCAGCCGGCTGCGTCAGAAGCCCCTGCGCAGCAGCCCTCGCCGAGCGCACAACCTCTCGGCTCGGCGGAGCAGCCGCAGCCGCCCGGGCAGCAGGAGCCCGGCCAGCAGCCCC
>JAODBC010000017.1 GCA_025463765.1 Subtercola sp.
GGGTGGTCGCACCGGGCCGGGCCCGGGCGGCGGCGGTGGGCCCGCGCGGTGGGCGCCAAGTCTTCCCGTCAGGTCGTGGCGGCCCAAGCCGCGATGGCGGGGTAGAGCTGTCGGATGTCGGTGGCTCGGTACGTGGGCCGGGCATCCGTCGGTGCCGAGTGCCGCTCGATGAGCGCCGTCGCGCACCCTAGGCCTGCCGCCGGGGCGAGGTCGTTGCGCCAGATGTCGCCGACGCTCAGCAGGCGCTGCGGATGCCCGCTCAGCTCGTTCTGGGCGAGCAGGCGCTCGACGATCGGTGCCATGCCCGCCGGCTTGCCTGCCGAGGTCACGAGTTCGGCGAAGCAGTCGGCGAGCCCCAACTGCGTCAACTGCTGTGTGACTCCGTTTTCGGGAGCGTTCGTGACCAGCACGACCTGCACCGTTTCGGGCAGACCGAGCAGCAGCTCGGCGAGCCCGTCGGGTGCGTTCGTTTCGATCGCGCCGCTGGCCAGCTCCGCTCTGCTGCTTGCGTAGGCAGCCCCGAGTTGTGCGTCTGTCGCGCCGAGCGCGCGGCCCAGTCGCTCGGCGGCTTCGTATCCGTCGACGCTGCCGGCCACGAGGGCGAGCGCCTCGGCAGAGCTCAGTGTGGGGCCGCCGTTCGTCGCCGGGCCGGGGTCGGGCGCGCCGGTGGCGAGGGCGGGGGGCTCGGCCGTCGGCGATGTGGATGCCCGGCCATCCGTCTCGCCCAGAAACCGTTCGACCGTGGGGAGCACAACTCCCCGCCCGCCACTCTCGATGGTCGCGCCGATTGCCGGGCGGGTATCCGCCTGCGCTGCGTCGGCCTGCGCTGCGTCGGGCAACGCTGCGGCCTGCGCTGCGTCGGGCAACGCATCGTCGGCGAACGCCGCGTCGAGCAGCCGGGCGTACGCGAGCACGGGGCCGTCGCCGAGGCAGACGGTTCCGTCGAAGTCGAGCACCAGCACGTGGGTGTATGTCGCGGCCATGCTTCGATCTAACCGCACCGCCTCATCGGTTGCGTCCCGCCAAAAAACGGCGGAGATTTCGAGGGCGTGCCGCGCTATAGCCGTTGGCCCCTCGAAATCTCCGCCGTTTTGAGTGTCAGCGGCAGTGTTCGAGCGTGCCGGTGAGTGCACGCCGAGCCCACGCCGAGCCCACGCCGGGCTGCCGCCCGCCCGCGGAGGCTTGGCCGTAGGCTGAACTCGTGCACCTCGATGACCTCGTCCGCCGCGCGCTAGTGCTGATGTACCGCGAGCAGGAACGGCGGCGCGAGCCCGAGCGGCGGCCCGAGCAGGAGCGACTGCAGTCCGAGCCCGAGCAGGAGCGACTGCAGCCCGATCCCGAGCAGCACCCGCTGCAGTCCGAGCCCGAGCAGCACCGTACGACGGCGATGGCGCACGAGCCGGTGCATCCTCGCGAGCCCCTTGTCATCGTGGCCATCGCCGGAAGCCCCGGATCGGGCAAAACCACTCTAGCCAAGGCACTCGTCGACCGCGTCAATGCGCTCGCCGGGCATCCGCTCGC
This sequence comes from Subtercola sp., assembly GCA_025463765.1. Taxonomy (GTDB): domain Bacteria; phylum Actinomycetota; class Actinomycetes; order Actinomycetales; family Microbacteriaceae; genus Subtercola. The sequence goes on from JAODBC010000017.1 coordinate 1,522, forward strand.
GGCCGCCAGCCCGCCCGCCGGGCATCCGCTCGCGGCCGCCAGCCCGCCCGCCGGGCATCCACTCGCGGCCGCCGGGCCGCCCGCCGGGCATCCACTTGCCGCCGCCGGCCCGCTCGCCGTGCACCTCCCGATGGACGGCTTTCACCTCGCAAACGCCACCCTCGACGCTCTCGCCCGCCACGATCGTAAGGGCGCCATCGATACCTTCGACGGCTGGGGCTACCTCGCACTCGTGCGCCGCCTGCACACCGAGCGCGACCACACCGTCTACGCGCCGGGCTTCGACCGCACCATCGACGAACCTGTAGCAGGCGCGATCGCGGTGCCTTCGGATGCACGCCTCATTGTCATCGAAGGCAACTACCTGCTCGTCGGCGAGCCCCCTTGGTCGCTCGCCCGACCGCTTTACGCCGAATCCTGGTTCGTCGCCACCCCTGCAGACGAGCGCACGCGCCGCCTCATCGCCCGCCACACCCGCTTCGGACGAACCAAAGCCGAGGCGCTGCTCTGGGCCGAAGCCGTCGACGGTACCAATGCCGCCCTCATCGAGCCGACCGCGTCACGGGCCGATCTGATCCTCGACGCAGTGACAGGTATGCCCACGCCCGGCACCAGCCGCTCGCTCGAGCGGTGACGGCGGCGGCCCTCAGTTCACGACGTGCTCGAAAACGATGCTCGTGCGGGTCGATGCCACCGACAGGTGCGCCGAGAGGTTCGACACCACGAACTCCCTCAGATGGTCGCTGTCACGCGTGGCCACGTGAATCACGAAGTCTTCAGCCCCGCCCAAGAAGAACAGCTCCACTACTTCGGGCAGCGCCCGAATCTCGGTACTGAATGCCGCTATACCGCGCCGCGCTCCCGACCGGATGCTCACGCTGATGAGCGCCTGCAGGCTGAGTCCGAGTGCCGCGGGCGAGGTGCGAGCTGTGTACCCGGTGATGACTCCCCGGTCTTCGAGCGAACGCACCCGCGTGATGCAGGTCGACTGCGCGATACCCACCGCTTCGGCCAGGCGGCTGTTGGGCATCCGTCCGTTCGCCCGCAGCAGCGCCACGAGCTGGGTGTCGATGTCGTCGAGCTCGTCGCTCCAGGCGCCGGATGCCCGTGGATTCTTCGAACTAACCATGGCTCTGAGCATCCATTCTCGAACTATCAGCGGGCAAAGCATCGCATTTCAGCAATATCTTCGCACTTAATCTGCAGGAAACGAGCATTTTGCAGAATGGATGCCAAGAGACTCGCGCGAACAGACGGAGACGACGATGCTGGTTGGCATTCCCGCAGAGGTCAAGAACAACGAAAAGCGCGTCGCCGCAACCCCGGCCGGTGTGCACGAGCTGGTGCGTCGCGGGCACGAGGTGCTCGTGCAGAGCGGCGCCGGGCTCGGCTCGCGCATCACCGACGACGACTATGTTGCGGCGGGCGCGCGTATTGCCGAGACGGCCGACGACGTGTGGGCTGCTGCCGATCTGCTGCTCAAGGTGAAGGAACCCATCGCCGAAGAGTACGGCCGCATGCGCGCCGGTCAGGTGCTCTTCACCTACCTGCACCTCGCGGCCTCGCAGGAGTGCACCGATGCGCTCATCACCTCGGGCACCACTGCGATCGCCTATGAGACCGTGCAGTTGGCGAACCGCAGCCTGCCCCTTCTGCAGCCGATGAGCGAGGTGGCGGGCCGCCTCTCGGTGCAGGTCGGCGGTTACCACTTGATGAGCGCGGCCGGCGGCCGGGGCATCCTGCTCGGCGGCGTGCCCGGAACCCCCAAGGCGAAAGTCGTCGTCATCGGCGGCGGTGTGGCCGGCGAGCATGCGGCAGCGGACGCCCTCGGCATGGGTGCCGATGTCACCGTGATCGACGTGTCGCTGCCGCGCCTGCGCCAGCTCGAGGTGCAGTTCGGCGGCCACATTCAGACCCGCGCGTCTTCGGCCTATGAAATCGCGGCGCAACTGCGCGACGCCGACCTCGTCATCGGCTCGGTGCTCATTCCCGGGGCCGCGGCGCCCAAACTCGTGACAGATGCGATGGTCGCCGCCATGAAGCCCGGGTCGGTGCTCGTCGACATCGCCATCGACCAGGGCGGATGCTTCGAAGGATCCCACCCCACCACCCACGACGACCCGACCTTCGAGGTGCACAACAGCATCTACTACTGCGTCGCGAACATGCCAGGAGCCGTTCCCGAGACGTCGACCACGGCGCTGACAAACGCGACGCTTCCGTATGTCATCACGCTCGCCGAGAAGGGCTGGCGGCAGGCGGTTCAGGATGATCCCGCCCTCGCCTCCGGCCTGAACATCCACTCGGGTGCCGTCACCAACGCGCACGTCGCCTCTGCCCTCGGCCTTCCCTACAGCCCGCCCCTCGAGGCCGCCGCGGCCTGACCCGCCCGCGGGCGCCCGTCGCCTGACCCGCTGCGCGCGCCCGCCGCGGCCTGGCCCCT
>JAODBC010000047.1 GCA_025463765.1 Subtercola sp.
TCGGGCACAACACCGGGCGGCATCAGCGAAGCTGCGTCGGCCGTGTCGATGCGCCAGTGCAGAAACGTCACGTTGCGCCACTGCTGCCGCAGGATCGGCCGGCTGATGTCGTGCGGAGAGAGACTCAACCCGCCATTCTGTACGCCGCGCGCCGCTTCGGCGAATTCGGGCGAAGGCTTTCGTGGCGGTGCGGCGGTATCGCCGGTGCCGCGAATGCATCGGTACCGCCCGAGCCGCGCGGGCGGCCCGGGCGCCTTGGCCGACGCCAGCGGGAGATCGGGCGGAGCTGACGACACATGCGCGCAATACGCCGGGATGCGGGCTGTGCTCCGACGAAAGCACCGTCAGCCGTGCAGAAGGGAGCCGTCGCGCGCCAGCACGTTCTTCTCGCCAGCGGCAACCGGCACCGTGAGGCGGTTCTGCGCGGGCGGCATAGGGCAGTTGAAGTGAAAGGAGAACGCGCAGGGCGGCAGGTAGGCGCGGTTGAAGTCGAGGGTGACGGTGCCGGCGGGGGGGGCATCCAGCCCGGGGGCGGCTACCCGCATGAAACGGCCGACGCCATAGGTGGTGTCGCCGCTGGTGGCATCGGAGAAGACGAGCAGCAGTCCGCCATCGTCTTGGAAGGCAGCGAGGCTGTAGTCGAGACCGTCTTTGGTGAAGGTGATCTCGCCGGGAACGATACGCTCGCGGGTCGCACCGCCGTCTTTCAGGTGTGCGATGCCGATGGTCGATCCGCCCTCGATCGGCGTGAAGGCCGCCTCGATCACCCACGACGGGTCGAACTCGAAGGCGTCGATGCGCCCGAACGACGCGTTCGCGTCAGAACGGGCATCCCACACCCGCAACGCGTACTCGCCGTCTTCGCTGGCGATGACGGTGCCCGTGACGGTGTCGCCGAACCGAACAGTGGATGCCCCGGGATCGTCGGCACCGCGAACCACCACCTCGCCGTCGACCAGCGCCCCGTCGACCTCGATGCCGTCGCTCGCTGCTGCCTGCAGCCGCAGCCCGCTCTCGCCGTGTTCGAGCGGGAACCACGTTCCGGGCACCCCGAACGCGGCCTGGCCCTCGGCAGGCGACCCCGTGATCCACTCGGTATTCACCAACGCCAACGGGCCCTGCGCGCTCGTGACATAGCGGCGGCGCGCCTCTCGATATGCAGCGAGCTGTGATTCGGGTGCAGTGGTTGTGGTGGCGGCAGTGCTCATATTCTGTTCAACCACGTCTCGGCGCGCTTTATGCCAGAGCCGACTCGCCCTTTCGATCGCCGGCGGCAGCGCCGGGGGCAGCGGGTGGAGTGTGGCGCACAGGCAGCACCACGCGAAACACCGTGCGACCCGGCACGCTCGAGACCGTGACCGTTCCGCCGTGCGCCTCGGCGACCGCGTAGACGATGGCGAGGCCGAGGCCCGTGCTGCCGGCGTGCCGCGAGCGCGAGACATCGCCGCGCACGAAGCGTTCGAACAGGGTCGGCAGCAGCGCCGGGTCGATGCCCGGGCCGTCGTCGCTCACGCTGATCACCGCGACGTCGGTTCCGTCGACGATCTCGCGCGAGAGCCCGGCTGTCACGTGTGTTCCCGGAGGCGTGTGCACGCGTGCATTCGCCAGCAGGTTCGCCGTGACTTGATACAACCGGGGCCCGTCGCCCTCGATCTCCACGGGCTCTTCTGGCAGGTCGAGAATCCAGTCGTGATCGCGCCCCGCCACGTGGGCGTCGCTGACGGCGTCGACCAGGGTGAGCGTCAGGTCGACGGCATCGTGAGCGACATCGGGTCGCGAATCCAGGCGGGCCAGCAGCAGCAGGTCTTCGACCAGCGACGTCATGCGCGTCGCCTCCGACTCGATGCGGCCGAGCGAATGCGTCACGTCTTCTGGCAGGTCGTACCGGCCACGCCGGGTCAGCTCGGCGTAACCGCGAATCGAGGCGAGCGGCGTGCGCAACTCGTGGCTGGCGTCGGCCACGAACTGGCGAACTTTGTCTTCGCTCTGCTGGCGCGAGGTCAAAGCGGAGGCCACGTGCTCGAGCATGCGGTTCAGCGCCGACCCGACGCGGCCCACCTCGGTCTTGGGGTTCGTGTCGCTTTCGGGCACACGTACGGCCAGAGCGACCTCGCCCCGGTCGAGCGGAAGCTCTGCCACGTGTGCGGCCGTATCGGCGACCCGCTGCAGCGGCCGCAGGGCGAGGCGAATGATCAGCTGACTGAGCACGATGGCCAGCAGCAACGCGAGAACCGTCACAACGATGATGATGAGTGCCTGCTGGGCGACCGTGGCCTGCACTTCGGCCAGCGACGAGCCGAGAAAAACGGTCTGCCCCGTGTTGGTGCTGAGCGAGACCACCCGAAACTGGCCGAGCCCTGGGCCGAGGTCGACGGTCGTCGGCTTACCCGACGTACCGACGGTTTCGAGCTGAGTGATCTGCGCGGGGGTCAGTGCGACGACCGTGCCGCCGCCGAACGAGTCGCTCGACGATGATCCCGCCGATACGACAACTCCGGATGTCTCCACCACCCCCGAGTCCACGATCATGCCGACCGTACCGACGGGCTGGCGTTCGAGAAAGTTCGCGGGGTCGTTGTTGCGCAACTGCAGCGAATAACCACCGGGCGGGGTACCTGCTGTACCGGCACCGGGCAGCTGGGCATCCAGTCGGCTGGTGAGAATTCCATTGAGCGTCAGCGCGCTCACGGCACCGATGGTGAGGCCGAGCAGCACGACGAGGGCGGCGACGCTCAGAATCAGCCGGCGCCGAAGAGTCACGGCGCTGTTTTCAGCATGTAGCCGGCGCCGCGCACGGTGTGGATCATGGGTGAGCGGCCGGCATCCACTTTCTTGCGCAGGTAAGAGATGTAGATCTCGACGACGCTCGAGCGGCCGCCGAAGTCGTAGCTCCAGACGCGGTCGAGAATCTGCGCCTTGCTCAGCACGCGACGAGGGTTGCGCATCAAGAAGCGCAGCAGCTCGAATTCGGTGGCAGTGAGCTCGATCGACTCGCCGGCGCGGTGCACCTCGTGGCTGTCTTCGTTCAGCACCAAGTCGCCCACGACGACCTCGGGGTCGACGGCGTCGGTGACCAGAACGGTGGAGCGACGCAGCAGGCCGCGGAGGCGGGCGACGAGCTCTTCGAGGCTGAACGGCTTGGTGACGTAGTCGTCTCCGCCCGCCGTGAGGCCGGCAATGCGGTCGTCGAGCGAGTCTTTCGCGGTGAGAAACAGCACAGGCGTCTCTTGCCCGTCGCCGCGCACGCGCTGCAGAACCTGCAGGCCGTCGATGTCGGGCAGCATCACGTCGAGCACGATGACGTCGGGGCGAAATTCGCGAGCAAGCGTGACGGCCTGACGGCCCTCGCTCGCGGTCTTGACCTCCCAGCCCTCATACCGCAGCGCCATGGAGAGCAGGTCGGTGAGGGTGGGCTCATCGTCGACGACGAGAGCGCGCACCGGCGACCCGTCGGCCCGCGAGAGGCGGGGCCGGGTGGCGGTCGAACTGGATGAAAGCCTGGAGTTGTCTATGGTCACGTCTCTAAGTATTCGCAGTTGTCTAAGAGAATCCTATGAGTGCCCTACGCCCACCCTGTGAATTGCGGATGCCCGTGAATTCCTGGAACGGATGCTCGAGTCTGTGAAGGTTCGTGAGCATGCCTTCATACCCAGCTGATTCATAGGGTTTTCTTTGGGCTTCGATAAGCGCTCTCCCTAAGTTTTCTCCGTTCGCACCCCTTTATCTGCACCACAAGGAGAACCCGTGTTCGGAACGTATTTGCGGCGAGAGCTGATCAACCGCCGCAGGCAGACGATCATCATCGCCATCGGCATGGGCCTGGCGATCGGGCTCGTCATTCTCGTGAACTCCTTCTCGGCGGGGGTGCAGAACGCCCAGGCGTCGGTTCTGCAATCGGTGTACGGCGTCGGAACCGACATCACCATCAGCCAGGCGGCGACTCCCCCGACGGCCGGCGCAGCGGGTGGCGGCGGGCAAGGATTCAACTTCGGCGCCGGCCAGGGCGCGACTTCCGGAGGCACGACGAACCTGAGCCAGTCGCGCCTGACCGCGACTCGCACCCAGACGGTCTTCGCCGACTCGCAGCTCGCCACCGTGAAGGCGACGAGCGGCGTGGCCGCGGCGACCGGAACCCTGTCGCTGGAGAACACCACGTTCAGCGGCCAGATTCCCGGCCAGGCGGCGGGCGGAACGGGCGGAACCGGTAACCGCCAGGGCGGCACCGGCACCGGCACCGGCACCGGCACGGGCGGGGGCTCGGCAACAGGTGGCGCCGACGGGGCCGGCGGCAGCGCCTTCAACCTCGACCGCTTCACCGTGCTCGGCATCGACCCCGCCGGCGACTCGGTCGGCCCGCTCTCTGCGGTATCGCTCGCGACCGGCCGCCTGCTCACCGCAGCAGATAAGGGAACCGACAACGCCGTGCTCGACTCGAGCTACGCGACCAGCGCCTCGCTCGCCACCGGCGGCACCATCGCTATCGCGGGCACCACCTTCACCATCGTCGGAACGGTCGACTCGACCAGCACCGACTCCGCGACGGCCTCGAACGTGTACATTCCCCTCGACGTGGCTCAGACTCTCTCGAGCAACCCGGGAATGCTGAGCAACATGTATGTCACGGCCGCTTCGTCGAGCCAGGTCGATCAACTGGCTGCCAACCTCAAGACCGCGCTGCCGGCCGCCACAGTCGACACCCAGGCCGATCTCGCGAACACCGTCTCGGGCTCGCTGTCGACCGCGTCGTCGCTCGTAGCGAACCTGGGGCTGTGGCTGTCGATTCTCGTGCTCGCGGCCGCCTTCCTCATTGCGATTCTGTTCACGATCTCGGGCGTCACCCGGCGCACCCGCGAGTTCGGCACGCTCAAGGCCATCGGCTGGAGCAACAACCGCATCGTCGGCCAGGTGGCGGGCGAGTCCATCGTGCAGGGGCTCATCGGCGGCGTGCTCGGCATCGTCATCGGAGTGATCGGCATCATCGTGATCAACGTCATCTCTCCGACGCTGAGCGGTTCGGCATCCACGACCGGCACCGGCGCGGGCGTCGCCGGCGCAGCCCGACGTGCGGCCGGAGCGGCCGGCGGCGCGATCACCGGCGGAGGCGGCGAGGGCGGCGGATTCGGGCAGCGCGGGGCCGGCGGCGGCGGGTTTGGAGCTGCGGCTCAGGCGACCACGAACATCGCCCTGCACGCTCCGTTCACCATCGAGGTGGTACTGATCGCCGTCGGGCTCGCGGTGCTGGGCGGCCTGCTGGCGGGAGCCATCGGCGGCTGGCGAGCGGCCCGCCTTCGCCCGGCCGAGGCACTTCGGTCGGTCGGTTAGCCGGGCATCCGGATGCCCAGCGAACCCGTCTCAGAAAGCGACGTAGTGATGTCTCAAGAACAAGCGATCCTGAACTCCCCCACCCCCGGCCAAGGAGCCACCAACGTGTACGAACTCGTGAACGTCACCAAGACCTACAACGCAACCAAACGCAAGGTCACGGCGCTCGACAACGTGACCCTGAGCATCCCGAACGGGCAGATGGTTGCCATTCAGGGGCCGACGGGCGGCGGAAAATCGACACTGCTGCAGATGCTCGGCGCGCTCGACCGGCCCACCAGCGGCGATGTGTCGCTGGGCAGCTCCTTGCTGTCGAAGCTCGGCGACCACAAGCTGGCCGAGATCCGCGCGAAAGAGATCGGGTTCGTGTTTCAGAGTTTCAATCTGATTCCGACGCTGACGGCGCTCGAGAACGTCGAGACCGCGCTGGCTCCGCTGCACGTCTCGGGGGCTGAGCGGCGGGACCGCTCACAGGCCGCCCTGGAGTCGGTGGGTCTCGCGGACCGGTACACGCATCTGCCCGCCGAGCTTTCGGGCGGCCAGCAGCAGCGCGTCGCGATTGCGCGTGCGCTGGTGAAGTCGCCGGATGTTCTGCTCGCCGACGAGCCCACTGGAGCCCTCGACGAGGGCACTCGCGACGAGATCATGGACCTGCTCGAGGGCTTCTGGCGCGAACAGGGCCTGACGCTCGTCATCGTGACGCACGACTCGGCCGTGGCGCGCCGGGCTGAGCGCCGGCTGCACATCAAGGCCGGCAAGGTGCGCGACGCCTAACCCGTGCGTTCGCGCGTCGAAACTGTTCTGAAAGTCGTGATTCTTTCGACCAGAATCGACGCGCGAATCGCAGGTGGAGCAGAGATGGACGCGCCACGCGGCACGACTCGTCGGCGCGGCGCCGAATGACGAGAGAGAATGGAGGGGTGACGACGACCGCCCTGATGCTGACCTTCCCGTGGGAAGACGAGCAACAGGCCGCCGCCCCGCAGCCACCGGCGTATCTGAAGCGCGTCGTGGCCGATTCGACCGACCGGGTGGCGTGGATCCGCGCCCGCAGTCGAGGCGTGACCGCGACAGATGCGGCGCGGCTCACGACGCGCAAGTCGGTGGAGAACACCGCCTACGACAAGCTCAACGGCAACAACTTCGGCGGCAACGCGTATACCGATCACGGCAAGATCCGTGAGCCCGAGATCGCAGCATGGGTGTTGCGCGAACACAAGATCGCACCGAGCACAACGCTGTTTCACGCTCACGGCCGCCCGCTGCACCTCGCAACACCCGACGGAATCGCGGTCAACGAGTCGACCGGTGAGACCGAACTGGCCGAGATCAAGACCACGAACAAGGCGTGGCGCTCGATTCCGAGGCACTACCTGCGCCAGGTGTGGTGGCAGCAGTACGTGCTCGGAGCCGAGCGCACTCTGGTGGTGTGGGAGCAGCACAGCGAATTCGTGCCCGTCGCCCGCGAGCCCGAATGCCGCTGGGTCGACCGCGACGACAACGAGATCGCCCAGCTCGTGCACCTGGCCGACCAACTGCTGACCTTAATGCGCCGCCGCTGACGCGTCGGCTGGTGAGCGCGAGTGGAAGGGTCGCCCTGGGAAGGCGGGATAGTCAGCGCTCGACGAGGATGCCGTCTTCGTCGCAGAAGATAGTGGCGCCGGGGCGGAAGGTGACGCCATCCACCAGCAGAATCTCGTCGACGTCGCCCGCACCCGACTTCGAGCTCTTACGGGGATTACTGCCGAGCGCCTTGACGCCGAGCTCGAGGCCGCCGATGGCCGCGCGGTCGCGGATCGCACCGAAAATCACGACACCCGACCAGTCGTTGGCCACGGCGTTGGCGGCGATCAGGTCGCCCATGAGTGCCGATCGGAGCGAGCATCCACCGTCGACGACTAACACGTCACCGTGGCCCGGGGTGCCCAGCATCTGCTTGACCAAACCGTTGTCTTCGAGACAGCGGATCGTGCGCACGGAGCCGGAGAACCGGGAGTGACCGCCCAGATTCTGCAGCTGGAGCGAGACAGACTGCAGCTCCTCTCCGCGTTCGTCGTAGAGGTCGGCCGTCGCCAGCACTACGCCACCTCCACTGGGGTGCCGAGGGCCTTCGCCTCGCGACGGTAGCGGTGCAGCAGAGGCTCGGTGTAACCGCTCGGCTGAACCGTGCCCTCGAAGATGAGATCACGAGCGGCGCGAAACGCGAACCCATCGAAGTCGGGCGCCATGGGTGAGTACAGCGCATCGTCGGCGTTCTGCGCATCGACGATCGCCGCCATGCGCCGCAACGACTCCTCGACCTGCGACGGCGTGACGAGGCCGTGCAGCATCCAGTTCGCCACATGCTGCGACGAGATGCGGCACGTGGCCCGGTCTTCCATGAGGGCCACGTCGTGGATGTCGGGTACTTTCGAGCATCCGATGCCCTGATCGACCCAGCGAACGACATACCCCAGGATGCCTTGCACGTTGTTGTCGACCTCGGCCTGCCGCTCCTCGGGGCTGTACTCCCGCGTCGCCAGAGGGATGCGCAGAATCTCGGTGACCTCGGCCGGCGTACGCAGGGCGAGCTCGCGTTGCACCGCGGGCACATCGACCCGGTGGTAGTGCAGCGCATGCAGCGTCGCCGCGGTCGGCGACGGAACCCACGCCGTCGTGGCACCCTGCAGCGGATGCTGGATCTTCTGCTCGAGCATGTCGGCCATCAGATCGGGCATGGCCCACATGCCTTTGCCGATCTGGGCGCGGCCGGGCAGGCCGGCGGCGATTCCGATGTCGACGTTCGATGCCTCATACGCGGCGATCCACGGCTGAGCCTTCATCTCGGCCTTGCGAACGAACGGCCCGGCGAGCATCGATGTGTGTATCTCATCGCCTGTGCGGTCGAGAAACCCGGTATTGATGAACACCACCCGGTCTGCGGCGGCACGGATGCACGCTGCGAGGTTCACCGAAGTGCGGCGCTCTTCATCCATGATGCCGAGTTTGATCGAGAGAGCCGGCAGCCCGAGCAGCTGCTCGACCCGGGCGAACAGCTCGACCGCGAACGCGACCTCGTCGGGCCCATGCATCTTCGGCTTCACGATGTACATCGACCCGGTCAGCGAATTCGGCAGCAGGCTCTCGCCGCGAATGTCACCGACCGAACCGAGAGCGGTCATGATGGCATCGAGAATGCCCTCCGGAATCTCGTTTCCGGCTGCGTCGAGAATCGCATCCGTCGTCATCAGGTGGCCCACGTTGCGGATGAACAGCAGCGACCGGCCACGCAGAGTCTCGGTACGGCCATCCACCGCCGTGTACTCACGGTCGGGGTTCATGCCGCGCACAAACGTGCGGCCCCCTTTCGACACCTCTTCTGACAGGGTGCCGGCGTTCAACTCAGCCCAGTTGCGGTAACCGATCACCTTGTCTTCGGCGTCGACCGCCGCGACCGAATCCTCGAGATCCATGATCGTCGTCACTGCCGACTCGAGCAGCACGTCGAAGACGCCGGCCGGGTCTGTCTTGCCGATCGGATGCTCGCGGTCGACCAGCACCTCGATGTGCAACCCGTGGTGAACGAAGACCAGCGCCTCGGGCGCCTCCGCCGCGCCGCGATGACCGAGCAACGCAGAGGGATCGGCCAGACACGTCGAGCCGTCGGGGGTCGACACGACCAAGGCGCCCTGGTCGAGGGCGTATGAGGTCGCATCGGCGTGGCTGCCGTTCTCGAGCGGAAGTTCCCGGTCGAGAAACGCGCGAGCCTCGGCGACGACCGCAGCCCCACGAACCGGGTTGTAACCGACCCCGACGGCCAGCTCGCCGGTGCGGTCGATGGCGTCGGTGCCGTACAGCGCGTCGTACAGCGAACCCCAGCGAGCGTTGACCGCGTTGGCGGCGAAGCGGCGGTTCAGCAACGGCACCACGAGCTGCGGGCCCGCCTGCAACCGGATCTCATCGTCGACACCCTCGGTCGTGACGTAGCCAGCTGCGGGTGACACGTCGGCGCCGTCGGCCGGCCCGGTCAGGTAGCCGATCTCGCGCAGAAACGCGAGGTACCGCTCGGCATCGACCGGCCCGGGTGCCGCACGGTGGTAGGCGTCGATGCGCGCCTGCAGGTCATCTCGGATGCCCAGCAGCTCGGCATTTCGCGGTGTGAGGTCGCCCAGCAGAGCCGCGACCCCCTCCCAGAACGCCTCGGCTTGCAAACCCGTCTCGGGCAGCGTCTCGCTGACGAAGTCGTACAGCGGGCGGGCAACAGAGAGCCCGGCCGCGGCAACACGGTCGCTCATGCGGCCACCGCAACCAATTCGTCGACCAGATAGTGCGCGTAGGCCGGAATGGTCAGGTACGTCGGAAAGTCGTCTTCGAGGGCGACGAGCCGCACGATGTCGGCCGCCCGATCGAACTGGTCACCGTCGAAGCGTTCGGCGGCGCTCACCTGCGCCTGAAGTTCTGTGTTGACCGACGACACCGTCAGGCGGGTGCCCTCCTCCGTGACGACGGCGTAGTGAATCCACTGCCACAGCTGCGCGCGCGAGATCTCGGCGGCCGACGCGTCGGCGACGATGTTCTCCAGCTCAACGGCCCCGACACCTCGCAGCCAGCTCTCGATGTACCGCAGCGCGACGGAGACGTTCGAGCGCACGCCGGCATCGGTCACCGTCTTGTCAAGAGAGCGCACATCGAGCAGCTGCTCTGCCGTGACATCGACATCGGAACGCAGCCGATCGATCTGGTTCGGGCGCGTGCCCAGCTCCTGGTCGAACTCGGCGCGAGCGGTGAGCACCAGCGCGGGGTTCGCGACCCACGTGCCATCGAACCCATCGCGCACTTCACGGCGCTTGTCGTCGGAGATGCGAGCGAGCGACTCCTCGGTCAGTTCCGGCTTGCTGGCGTCGGGAATGAACGTGCTCATGCCGCCGATGGCGTACGCACCGCGCTTGTGGCACGTGGCAACGAGCAACTCGGTGTAGCTGCGCATGAACGGCACCGTCATGGTGACCCGAGTGCGATCAGGGAAGACGAACTGTCGACCGCGCTCACGGTAGGTCTTGATGAAGCTGAACAGGTAATCCCAGCGGCCGGCGTTGAGCCCGGCGCAGTGGTCGCGCAGTTCGTACAGAATCTCTTCCATCTCGAAGGCGGCCGAGATCGTCTCGATCAGAACCGTCGCGCGAATCGTTCCGTGATGCAGGCCCAGAGCGTTCTCGGTGAACGTGAAGATGTCATCCCACAGGCGTGCTTCGAGGTGGTCTTCGAGCTTCGGCAGGTAGAAGTACGGCCCCTTGCCCGAATCGATGAGCTTCTGCGCGTTGTGGAACACGTAGAGACCGAAGTCGACGAGAGAAGCGGAAGCTGCCTGGCGCTGCCCCGCGCGGTCGGTGAACTTGAGGTGCTTCTCCACCAGGTGCCAGCCTCGAGGCCGCATCACGATGGTCGGCAGTTCGCCGCTGTGCAGCCGGTGGGTCTCGCCGTCGTCGCCTGTGAAGTCGAGCTGGCGACGAACTGCATCGAAGAGTGTGAGCTGACCGCCGATGATATTGCTCCACGTCGGGCTGGTGGCGTCTTCGAGGTCGGCGCCCCAGGCCTTCGCACCCGAGTTCAGCGCCTCGACCGCGCTCTGCCGGTCGACGGGCCCGGTGATCTCCACACGGCGATCTTCGAGCCCGGGGCCCGCACCGGCCACCTTCCACTCGGTGTCGTGACGAATGGATGCGGTCTCGGGCAGAAAACGAAAGTCGCGGCCGTTCTCGACGGCGATGCGCCGGGCCATGCGGTCGTGCAGTCGTTCCTGACGGCGGTGCGCGAACTGGTCGTGCAGTCGAGCGACGAAGGCGAGAGCATCCGGAGTCAGAATCTCGTCGAAGCGGTACTCGTCGGCACCACGGATCTCAATGCGTGTGTTTGCGGTCATGGTTCCACTATCGACGGAGTGCGAGACCCTCGACCTCGAGAACACGGCAGAAAAACGCCAGTTCTTCTGCCTCCTGAGAACTTACGTGATCTTCTGCTCTCGTATCCCGATGCACGCTCTCGTCTCTCCCACAGAGTGGTGTGAAGACAGACCTCCGCTCGCAAAGGAAACCAAATGACTGAGTACAAGAACGACATCGAGGCCACCCAGGCCCTCAGAGAACAACACGGATCGTCGTGGGATGCCATCAACCCGGAGTACGTCGCACGTATGCGGGCGCAGAACCGGTTCAAGACGGGCCTCGAGATCGCGCAGTACACGGCCGACATCATGCGCCGCGACATGGAGGAGTACGACGCGGACTCTTCGGTCTACACCCAGTCGCTCGGTGTCTGGCATGGCTTCATCGGGCAGCAGAAGCTCATCTCGATCAAGAAGCACCTCAAGACCACGAACAAGCGTTACCTCTACCTGTCGGGGTGGATGGTCGCCGCGCTGCGCTCGGAGTTCGGGCCGCTGCCCGACCAGTCCATGCATGAGAAGACCGCCGTGCCGGCACTTGTTCAGGAGCTCTACACGTTCCTTCGGCAAGCCGACGTTCGCGAGCTCGACATGCTTTTCACGCAGCTCGACGGAGCCCGCGCCGCTGGAGACGAGACCGCGGTGGAGTTCATCCAGTCGCAGATCACCAACTACGAAACCCACGTGGTTCCGATCATCGCCGACATCGATGCCGGCTTCGGCAACCCCGAGGCGACCTACCTTCTCGCCAAGAAGATGATCGAGGCAGGCGCCTGTGCGATTCAGATCGAGAACCAGGTGTCTGACGAGAAGCAGTGCGGTCATCAAGACGGCAAGGTCACCGTGCCGCACGAAGACTTTCTCGCCAAGATCAATGCGGTGCGGTATGCCTTCCTCGAGCTCGGTATCGACAACGGCATCATCGTCGCCCGCACCGACTCACTCGGCGCCGGCCTGACCCAGAAGCTCGCCGTCTCGAAGGAGCCCGGAGACCTGGGAGATCAGTACAACTCCTTTCTCGACGTCGACGAAGTCACCGAAGACGGGCTGAACGACGGCGATGTGATCATCCGTCGCGAGGGCAAGCTGCTTCGCCCGAAGCGGCTCCCCAGCAACCTGTACCAGTTCCGCGCCGGTACGGGCGAAGACCGCGTCGTGCTCGATTGCATCACGTCACTTCAGAACGGTGCAGACCTGCTCTGGATCGAGACCGAGAAACCGAACGTCGAGCAGATCGCCGGCATGGTCGACCGCATCCGCGAGGTCATCCCGAACGCGAAGCTGGTCTACAACAACAGCCCCTCGTTCAACTGGACCCTGAACTTTCGCCAGCAGGCGTACGACGCGCTCGAGAAGCAGGGGGCGGATGTCACGGCGTACACCCGCGCTGAGCTGATGAGTGTCGACTATGACGACACCGAGCTCGCGCAGCTGGCCGACGAGATGATCCGCACGTTCCAGAGCGACAGTTCCGCTCGCGCCGGCATCTTCCACCACCTGATCACGCTGCCGACCTATCACACGGCGGCGTTGTCGACCGACGACCTCGCCAAGGGCTACTTCGGCGACGACGGCATGCTCGCCTACGTGAAGGGCGTGCAGCGCCGCGAGATCCGCGAGGGCATCGCGACCGTGAAGCACCAGAACATGTCGGGAAGCGACATCGGCGACAACCACAAGGAGTACTTCGCCGGCGACGCCGCCCTCAAAGCCGGCGGTCAGCACAACACCATGAACCAGTTCAGCTGACAAGACCACAGCGAGAACAACGAAAGCCCTCGCCTGGCGGGGGCTTTCGTCGTTCAGCGTAAACATCGGCGAATTTGCCGGCAGAACCCACCACCCGACGTGGGAAACCCTCCAAAACCAGAAAAAAAGATAGAAGAATGCGAGTTCTTCTGTTTCGCGAAATAAAGGCCGATGTCGACAGGACGGGTTTCACCCGCTCGCCCGCGCGAGGCACCACAGTGAGTACATGCTCGATTCCCTCACCGTCGGCCGGCGTATTCGGCAGCTCCGTTCCGATCGCGGAATGACCCTCGATGCTCTCGGCAGCGCCATCGGGCGAGCCGCGTCGCAGGTCTCTGTGGTCGAGAACGGCAAGCGCGAGCTGAAGCTCGGCGACATGCAGCGCTTCGCCGAGGCGCTCGACGTGACGGTCGAGCAGCTGCTCAGCGAGGAGGCCCCGAGCGAACGAGCAGCCCTCGAAATAGCGCTGGAGCGCATCCAGCGCGGGCAGCTGTACAGCTCGCTGGGCCTGCCGTCGGTGCCCACCCGCAAGGCGCTGAGCGACGAGGCGATCAAGGCGATTCTCGGGCTGCACGCCGAACTCGAGCGGATGCACGGCGAACGCATTGCGACCCCCGAAGAGGCCAGGCGGGCGAACACGGTGCTGCGCGCCCAGATGCGCAAGCGCGGCAACTATTTCGGCGAGCTCGAAGCGACAGCGACGCGTCTGCTCGACGCCGTGGGCCACCGCGGCGGCCCGCTCTCGCAGCGTGTCGCCTCCGACCTCGCCTCGCACCTCGGTTTCAGCCTGCACTATGTGGCCGACCTGCCGGGTTCGACCCGGTCGATCACCGACCTCGCGAACGGCCGCATCTACGTGCCGCGTGGGCAGAGCCCCGACGCCGACCCTCGAACGGTGCTTCTGCAGGCCCTGGCCAGTCACGTGCTCGGCCACAACACCCCCACCGACTACGCCGAGTTCTTGCGCCAGCGGGTGGAGACGAACTATCTCGCGGGCGCACTGCTCATCCCCGAGCACACGGCGGTCGAGTTCTTGACCGCCGCGAAGGCACAGCGCGAGCTGAGCGTCGAAGACCTGCGCGACGCCTTCGGAACCACCTACGAGACCGCGGCGCACCGGTTCACCAATCTGGCGACCCAGCACCTGGGCATACCGGTGCACTTCTTGAAGGTGCACGAGTCGGGATCTGTCGTGAAAGCGTACGAGAACGACGACGTCACGCTGCCGACGGATGCCCTGGGCAGCGTCGAGGGCATGACGGTCTGTCGCTACTGGAGTGCCCGGCAGGTGTTCGACGCCGAAGACCGCTTCAGCCCCTACCACCAGTACACCGACAAGCCGACGGGTACGTACTGGTGCACCTCGCGCATCCAGTCGTCTTCTCGCGGGCACTTCTCCATCAGCGTGGGCACCGCGTTCGCCGAGGCGCGCTGGTTTCGCGGTCGCGACACCACCACCCGGTTCACGTCGACCTGCCCCGACGAGTCGTGCTGCCGCCGACCGCCGACCGCTCTCTCGCGCAAGTGGCAGAGCCACGCCTGGCCGAGCGCAAAGCTGAACTCCTCGCTGCTTGCGGCCCTGCCCACCGGCAGTTTCGCGGGCGTCGACGACACCGAGGTGTTCGAGTTTCTCGAACGGCACGCGCCCACCGCTACGCCGAGCGAGACCGTAACGCAACACGACGACGTGCCCAACTGAACGAAGCGTCAGGTCACGAAGTACAGTGGTCGGATGACCGTCGACCGCGTTGATCGCGCCATCATCGCCGAGCTGAGCATCGATGCTCGCCTCTCGATTCGCACGCTGGCCGACCGCGTTCACATCTCCCGCACCCAGACGCACAACCGCGTGCAGCGGCTCATCGCCGACGGAGTACTGACGAGTTTCGCCGCGCAGGTCGACCGCAAGGCGCTCGGGCTGAATGTCACCGCGATTGTGATCGTGAAGGTGGGCAATCTGCCCTGGCCCGATATGGCGGCGCGGCTGGCCGAGCTGCCCTTCGTCGAGAAAGTTCAAGCGGTGAGCGGTGACATCGACTTTGTGCTGACGGTGAGTGCACCCGACAACGAGCAGCTGAGTGCGGTCATCCTGTCGCAGATCCACGATATGCCCGGTGTCGTGTCGACTCGTTCGCACGTCATTCTCGACGAGAGGACGGGCACCGCGCCCGGCGCGGCGCCGAACGCGTGGCCCAGCTAGACGCCGGACGCGTGGCCCGGCTAGACCCGGACGCTTGGCCCGGCTAGACGCCGAAAGAAAGCCGAATGGCTCGCATAACCGGCGCGCTCGGGCCATCTGTCGCGACCCTTTCGTGAGGCGTAGCGCGAGCCACGGCCGTGTCGCAGCATTACTTCATGAGCGACGACGTTGTAGTGCCGACACTGCCGACCACGAAGCCGATCCGGTTGCTCTCTGAGGCCGGCCGACCTGTCACGGGCGCTCAGACCGCGGGCTTCTCGATGCCCGACTCCGATACTCTGCTCGGGCTTTACCGCGCGATGGTGCTGGCCCGGCGATTCGACGCCCAGGTCACTGCGCTGACCCGGCAGGGGCGTCTCGCCACCTATCCATCGGCGCTCGGGCAAGAGGCGTGCGAGATCGCGGCGGTCGCGGCTCTTTCGCCGCAGGACTGGTTGTTCCCCACCTACCGCGACTCGATCGCCCTGCTGACCCGCGGTGTGCAGCCGGCAGAGATTCTCGCTTCGTTCCGGGGCGATTGGCACTCCGGCTTCGACCAGCGTGAGCACCGCATCGCCTCGCAGGCGACGCCTCTCGCCACTCAAGCGCTGCACGCGGTCGGCCTGGCTACCGCTGCCAAGCTCAAGCACGACGACGTGGTGGCACTGACCTTGCTGGGCGACGGGTCGACCAGCGAAGGCGACGCGCACGAGGCCTTCAACTTCGCCTCGGTGTGGCAGGCGCCGACGGTCTTCGTCATTCAGAACAACCAGTACGCGATCAGCGTGCCGTTCTCGAAGCAGTCGCACGCCCGCACACTGGCCGACCGCGCCATCGGATACGGCATGCCGGGCTACTTCGTCGACGGCAACGATGTCGCGGCGATGTACGCCGTCATCTCGCACGCCGTCGCGCGCGCCCGTTCCGGCGGCGGCCCGACCCTGATCGAGGGGCTCACGTACCGCATGGAGGCGCACACGAACTCCGACGACCCGACCCGCTACCGCGAGAAGAGCGAAGTCGCCGACTGGCTCGGGCGCGATCCGATCGATCGGCTCGAGAAATACCTCTCCGCCGCGGGAACGCTCACCGACGAGGTGCGCGAGAGCATCGCCACCGATGCCGAAGCCCTCGCCACTGCCACTCGAGACGTGATGAACGAGACGCCCGAACTCGATCCGCTCGAACTGTTCGACCACGTGTATTCCGCCGAGCGGCCCGCGCTGCTCGAACAGCGCGCTTTTCTCGCACACGAGCTCGCAGAGACCGAATCCGACCCCGCAGCAGAGCACACCGAAGCAGAGATGGCGGCCCGCGCATGACACTTCTTGATGAGACCACCCCGAAGACGGCCGGCGATATGGTGACGGCCGGCCGGGCATCCGGAGCCCTGCCGACAGCGCCGAGCGCGAGCCGGCCGGCTGCCCCCACCTCGACGAGCATCGCGGGCGCCCTCAATGCGGCCCTGCGCGACGCCCTCGCCGAAGACCCGAACGTGGTGGTGTTCGGCGAAGACGTCGGCCCGCTCGGCGGGGTCTTCAGAATCACGGATGCCCTCAACGCCGAGTTCGGCGAGAGCCGGGTCTGGGACTCGCCTTTAGCCGAGTCCGGCATCGTCGGAACAGCAATCGGCATGGCCATGTACGGCCTGCGCCCGGTCGTAGAGATGCAGTTCGATGCCTTCGCCTACCCCGCGTTCGAGCAGATCACCTCGCACGTGGCGAAGATGCGTAACCGCACCAAGGGGCGCGTCACGCTGCCGATCGTGATTCGCATTCCGTACGCCGGCGGCATCGGCGGGGTGGAGCACCACTCGGATTCGTCGGAGGCGTATTACACGCACACCCCCGGGCTCACGGTGGTCACGCCGTCGAATCCGGCTGACGCATACTCGATGCTGCGTGAGGCGATCCGCAGCGACGACCCGGTGATCTTTCTCGAACCGAAGAGCCGGTACTGGTCGAAAGACGTTGTGGCGCTGCCGGTGCAGACCGCGCCGATGACCCGCGCGGTGGTGCTGCGCGAAGGAACCGACGTGACGCTGCTGGCGTACGGCCCCACCGTGAAGATCGCCCTGCAGGCCGCCGATCTCGGCGCTGCGGAGGGGCTCTCGGTCGAGGTGGTCGACCTGCGCAGCCTGTCGCCGTTCGACGATGAGACGGTCGGCGCCTCGGTGCGCAAGACGTCACGCGCAGCGATCATCCACGAAGCCGCGCAGTTCGGCGGGTACGGCGCCGAGGTCGCGGCGCGCATCACCGAGCGCAACTTCTTTCACCTCGCAGCCCCGGTGCTGCGCATCACCGGGTTCGACATTCCGTTCCCGTCGCCCAAACTCGAAGAGCATTACCTGCCGACCGCCGAGCGTGTGCTCGCCGCCCTCGACACCTGGGAATGGTGAGTACCGTGACCGATGTTCTGTCGTCGGCCGCCGCTTCTTCGACGCAGAGTGCGCAGCGCTTTCTGCTTCCCGACCTGGGAGAAGGTCTCGAAGAGGCCGAGGTCGTGTCGTGGCTGGTGGCCGTGGGTGACGTCATCACCATCGACCAGCTCGTGGTCGAAGTGGAGTCGGCCAAGTCGATCGTCGAACTGCCGTCACCGTTCGGCGGCCGCGTCGCGGAGGTGCACGCGGCGACCGGTCAGGTGGTGCAGAAGGGGTCGCCGCTCATCACGGTGGTGCCGGTGGGTGCGCCGGGGGGTGCGCCGGCGGATGCGCCAGAGCTCACCGCGCCGGCCAACGACATCGTTCCGGGCACTGCCCTCCGGTCGGCCATCGACGCCGAGCCGACCTCATCGGGTGCTGTGCTCGTCGGCTACGGAACCAAGGAGTCGACGGTTCGTCTGAAGCGGCCCGAGGGCGGGCGCTTCGGAGGTCGGAGCGCCACCGCGCCTTCCGCGGTTTCTGCGTCCACCGCGATTTCCACGGTATCCCCGTCCCCCTCCCCTGCGGCCGCGGCCGCGTTCGTGGATGCTTCGCGCCACTCACCCGTCGTGTCACCGATCGTGCGCCGGCTGGCACGCGCCAACGGATTCGAGGCGAGCCACCTGCTCGGCAGCGGCCGGGATGGGCTCGTTCTGCGCAGTGACGTCGAGGCGGTCATCCGGCAGCAAGCTGAGACGACCTCAGCGCCGCTGACTTCTGCGCCCGAGATCGCTGCAGAGACCGCACAGACTGCACAGACTGCAGGCTCAGCGGTTGCTGCCACGCCACCTTCGGCCGTGGCGTCTGTCGTGCTGCCGTCGGCGGCGAGCGTGATCGGCGGCGGAGATGTGCGCATTCCTCTCACCGGTTTGCGCAAGCTCGTGGCCACGCGACTCAGCGAGTCGCGGCGCATCATTCCCGAAGCGACCATCTGGATGGACGTCGACGCTACCGAGCTGTTCACGGCGAAAGACCGCCTGCAGAAGTCCACGGGAGAACGGTTCAGCCTCACGGCGCTGATCGCCCGGTTCGCGGTGGCGGGGCTGAAGCAATACCCGATTCTCAATTCGTCGGTGAGCGAAGACGGCCGGGAGATCATCCAGCACGGCTCGATCAACCTCGGGCTCGCTGCTCAGACGCCGCGCGGGCTGATGGTTCCGGTGGTGCACAACGCTCACGACCTCACCACTCGTGAGCTGCGCGACGCTATCGCGGCTCTCGTGACGACCAGCGAGAAGGGCGACTTCTCGCCTTCGACCCTCAGCGGGGGAACGTTCACACTGAACAACTACGGCGGGTTCGGCGTCGACGGATCCACCCCGATCATCAACTACCCCGAGGTCGCCATGCTCGGCGTCGGCCGCGTTCTCGAACGTCCTTGGGTCGTCGACCATCAGCTCGCCGTACGGCGCGTCATGCAGCTCTCGTTCGTCTTCGACCACCGCGTGTGCGACGGCGACATCGCGTCGGGCTTTCTCACCTACGTCGCGCGCTGCATCGAGGAGCCCCTGCTGCTGCTCGGCAACGTGTGACGGGGCGCGTCGGCGGCCTGCCGCGCGGTTGGCCGCGTCGGCGGGCGCCTGCCGCGCGGCTGGCCTCCTGCGCGGGAGAATGGGCGGAGCTCAGCGAATGCTCGGCGAATACGTGCCCGGTCTCGCTCAGCTCCGCCCATTCTCCCGAACCGACAGCTGCAGCCGCTGCCAGCCCGCGTCACGCAGCTGCGGCGGCTGCGGCGGTTGCGGCAGCTGCGGCCCACCTACAGCGACGGTCGAACATGGTGCCCTCCAGTCCCGCGGTGCCGTTGATGGAGCCGCCGGCCATGCCGGCCACCTCGCTCGCGGCGAAGAGGCTAACGCTCGATGGCGAGCTTTTGCCCACGCTCTAGCGGCATACCGACACGAGAGACCGTCGAACCTCAAGGCCTCCGCGGCTTAGAGACGCGAGGCTCGCCGAGGTTCGTTCGACGGTTTGCCGGTCAGAGGGTAGACGCACCGTGAAACTCCGGGGCGCGCTTCTGCTGGAAGGCCGCGAAGCCTTCGCGGTAGTCGTCCGTGGCCGAGAGGTCACCCTGCGCCTGGTTCTCGTCGGCGACGGAGGTCCAGAGCCCGATTCGCTCGT
>JAODBC010000109.1 GCA_025463765.1 Subtercola sp.
CGACGACGCTGCACGACGGCTGGTTCTTCGGCGGCGACCGTGGCCGGCTCGACGAGGACGGCTACCTGTTCCTGGGTGGCCGCAGCCGGGACATGATCGTCCGTGGCGGCGAGAACATCTATGTCGCCGAGGTCGAGACCGTCCTCACCGACGTACCGGGGGTGGCCGACGCCGCGGTCGTGGGTCGCCCGGACGAGACCTGGGGCGAGGTGGTCGTCGCCTTCGTCGAGCATCGGGAGGCGCCGCCGCCGGTGCTCGCCGACCTCGACGCGATGTGCCGGTCCCGGCTGGCCGGCTACAAGGTGCCCGTGGAGTACCACGTGCTGCCCGAACTGCCCCGCAATCCGACGGGCAAGGTGCGCAAGAACCAGCTCCTCGACCTGGTCGGCAGCTAGCGCTCCCGGGCGGGTGCCTGCAGCCGGGCCGCGGGCAGCAGCCGGGCGACCGCCTCGTTCGTCGACCGGAACGAGGTGCCTCCCTCGGCCGCCGCGAGCCGGTCGAGGACCTCGGCCACGCCGTCGTCGTCGGCGGGCTGGTGGACCGGCGCGGACGCCACG
Source organism: Subtercola sp. (assembly GCA_025463765.1). GTDB lineage: Bacteria > Actinomycetota > Actinomycetes > Actinomycetales > Microbacteriaceae > Subtercola. Next base: position 558 of record JAODBC010000109.1, read on the forward strand.
ACCTGCACCCGGGCCACCTGACCGGCGCCGACCTCGAGCACCAGCCTGGTCTGCCGGCAGTCCGCGGAGACCAGGTGGGCGACGACGGGGGAGACCCGCTCGGGGGCGAGCTCACGCAGCGCGTCCGGGGGGAGGAGCGGCTCGGTCATCCTGGTCGTGGCCACCGGCGCGATCGCGTTGACGAGCACACCGGTGCGCGCGCCCTCCTGCCCGAGCACGTGCAGCAGCCCGACCAGGCCCATCTTCGCGGCGGCGTAGTTCGCCTGGCCGAACTGCCCGTAGAGCCCGCTCGCCGACGTCGTCAGCACGATCCGGCCGCTGCCCGACGTGACGAGTGCCGGCCAGGCAGCGTGCGCGCAGTAGGCGGCCGCGGACAGGTGGACGCGGACGACGGCGTCGAAGTCCTCGAGCGGCATCTTCGCGAACGTCCGGTCGCGCAGGATGCCGGCGTTGGCCACCAGTGCGTCCAGCCGCCCGAACTCGTCCAGTGCCGCCGCGACCGCCTGCCGCGCACCCGCCGGGGTGGCCACGTCCGCGGCGCTGGCGATCGCGTTCCCCCCGGCCGCCCGGATCTCCGCCGCGGTGGCGTCGGCCGCCGCGGGGTCCGCACAGGTCCCGTCGAGTGCCGCGCCGGAGTCGTTCACGACGACGGCGGCGCCCCGGGCGGCGAGCGCGTGCGCGTGACTCCGGCCCAGGCCGCGGGCTCCGCCGGTCACGAGGACCACCCGGCCGTCGAGGTCGGTGCTCACGATCGCGGTGCGACCGCAGGTTCGCGCAGCCGCAGCGCGCGGCTCCACACCAGCGTGAGGGTGCCGATCAGCGCCTCCTCGTCGAACTCCCGGCCGAGGTTCAGCCACACCCAGCACGTGTGATCGACCATCGAGCCGAGCACCTCCGAGGTCAGCCAGGGGTCGAGCTCGGGATCGGCCAGCCCGTGCGACTGCTGCGCGCGGATGCCGCGGGCCGTGCGGGCGACGAACGCCTCGCGCACCGCGAGCCGCAGCGCGGCGATCTCCGGCGTCGACTGGCCCAGCTGGGCCATCACCACGATCAGTCGCGAGTCGGCCCGGTAGGCCGAGACGAAGCGGCGCATCGCCCCGGCGATCTGCTCGTGCACGGTTGCGGGGGGCGGCCCGTCAGGGCGCATCGCGGCGATCATCCGGTCGGCCAGGGCGGCGGCGACCTCGCGGAAGATCGAGTCCTTCGAGTCGAAATAGGTGTAGAAGGTGCCCTGGCTGACGCCGGCCGCCTCGGCGATGTCGGCGACCCGGGCGTCGAGGAAGCCGTTCCGCTCGAACACGCCGCGGGCGGCCTCGAGCAACTCCGCCCTGCGGGCGTGCCCTCGTTCGGTCTGCGGGCCGGCGTCGCGCCGCTGCTGCTGCTCGGGGCCGGCCCCCGTGTCGACGCCCACCGGCGCCGGGCGCATCACGACAGCCACACGATCGTGTCCTCGGCGACGCAGGCCGGCTTGGAGCCGCCCTCCACCTCCACCGTGACCCCGAACGTGGCCTTCGTCCCGCCCTCGACGGCCGAGGTCCGCAGCACGCGCACGTGACCGCGGATGCGGCTGCCGACGGGGACCGGTGCGGGGAAGCGCACCTTCTCGAAGCCGTAGTGCAGCCCGTAGCGGGCGGTCACCGAGACGACCTCACCCACCATGACCGGCACCAGGGACAGGGTCAGCATTCCGTGGGCGATCGTGCCCCCGTACGGGCCGGTGGCGGCCCGGTCGACGTCGACGTGGATCCACTGGTGGTCGTCGGTGGTGCCGGCGAAGGAGTCGACCTGCGGCTGCGTCACCTCGCGCCACGAGGTCGTGCCCAGGTCGGCGCCCTCGGCGGCGAGGAGCTCGTGGACGTCCTGGAACGAGCGCATGGGTCCTCCGCAGAGTGGGGTCACCCGAGCGGTGGCACGGGTGAGATTGACGTCAAGTATGCCTCAGATGCAGCGATCGGCGTGGAAACCGCACGTCGCGCGGAGCGGGCGGCGAACAGCACCACGATCGCGCCCGCGGTCGCCGAGCAGGCGGCCACCGCCATGCCACCCAGATAGCTCCCGGTGCCGCTGCGCACCGCGCCGACGGCGAGCGGCCCGAACGCCATCCCGCCGCAGACCACCAGGTTGGACAGAGCGAGGATGCGCGCGTAGGAGGCGCCCCCGAACCGCTCGGCGATCAGCAGGGGGTGCAGCACCTGCACGTTGCCCACGGTCAGCCCGAAGGCCACCGTGCAGCCGACGACCGTCGCGGGCGAGGGTGAGGTCGCGATGCCCAGGGTGGCCAGGCACTGGATCCCGAGGAGCGCCGCGGTCGCGGTCGTCAGTCGCACCCGCCCGAGCAATGCCGAGCCGAGCATGCGCCCGACCAGGCTCGCGACGGCCATCGCGCTCACGGCGGCCGTGGCCGCCACCGTGTCCAGTCGCTCGGCGATCGCGTTGAACACGTGTGCCTGGGCGCCGACCTGACCCAGCATCCCGAGCATCAGCGCTGTCGTGATCACCCAGAACCAGGGGGTGCGGACTGCCTCGCGGACGGCTCCGCTGTCGTGGCCGGCCGCCGGGGTCTGCGGAGCGGAGTCGCCGTCCGGGCCGCTACCGGCCGCCTCCGGCCCCGGCCGGATGAAGGCGAGCGTCACCGGCACGATGCCGACGACGTAGGCCGCGGCGAGCCACGGTGCCGCCCCTGCCACCCCGAGGGAGTGCACCAGGGCGGCGATCGGGGGGGTGAGCACCGCACCCCCGACGGGAAGGCCGGTGAATGCCAGCGACATCGCCAGCGCGCGCCGGCGGACGAACCAGCGGGCGATCACCGCGCTGGCCGGGATGGCCCCCGTGGCGGCGAAACCGACGCCGAGCGCGGCGTAGGCGAGCGTCAGCTGCGCGGGTGTGCGCACCGTGCCCACCTCGTAGAGGGCCGCTCCGCCCGCGAGTGCACCGCCGCAGAGCACCCAGCGGATGTCGACCCGTTCCAGCAGCGCCGCCACGCCCAGTCCGGCGATCCCGCCCACGAGCAGGAAGGCGCTGGTGGCCAGGGAGACGGCACCCAGCGAGAACGCTCCCGGCCCCCGGGTCAGGGCCGCCAGGTAGACCGAGACCCCGTAGAACGAGATGCCCACGCTGGTCGCGAGAACCGTTCCCAGGGCGGCCACCACCACCCACCCGCGGAAGCGACGCCGGGAGCCCATGGCCGTCGCGTCGCCGGCCCGGTCAGGCGGGGACGGCGACGACGG
>JAODBC010000098.1 GCA_025463765.1 Subtercola sp.
GTACTTTTCGAGCTCTCCGGTGTCTCTGACGTCGTTGCTCGTGAGGCGCTCACCCGTGCAATTCACAAACTGCCTTTGAAGGCACGCATCATCAAGCGCGAGGAGGGCGACGCATAATGGCGATCGGCTCAAAAGAGCTCACCCCGGTCGAGCTCGACACATTCGAAGATTCACGTCTCGCAGAAGAGCTGCGCAAGGCTAAAGAAGAGCTGTTCAACCTGCGCTTCCAGTCGGCCACCGGCCAGCTCGAAAGCCACGGCCGCTTGCGCGCCGTGAAGCGCGACATCGCCCGCATCTACACGATCGTTCGCGAGCGCGAGCTGGGCATCCGTGCCACGCCCGTCGCCGTCGAGGTCGTGCCGGCTGCTGCGGCGCCCAAGAAGACCCGCAAGGCCAAGGCCGCCGACGTCGAAGAGACCGAAGCGCCCGAAGCCGAGGTCGTCACCGACACATCAGAGACAACTGAGGAGGCCAAGTAATGGCTAAGACCGAAGCAGCACCTGCTGCCGCCGTCGAAACCCCGGCCGAGGCAGTTGCCGCGGAGCGCGGTTACCGCAAGACCCGTCGTGGCTACGTCACCAGCGACAAGATGGAGAAGACCATCGTCGTCGAGGTCGAAGACCGCGTGAAGCACCCGCTGTATGGCAAGGTCATCCGCCGCACCTCCAAGGTGAAGGCGCACGACGAGAACGGCTCTGCCGGTATCGGCGACCTGGTGCTCATTTCCGAGACCCGTCCGCTGAGCGCTACCAAGCGCTGGCGCCTGGTCGAGATTCTCGAAAAGGCCAAGTAAGCGCCGCGCGCTTGCTTACCTCTCGATAGGAAGAGTAGAAAATGCTTCAGCAGGAATCCCGAGTCAAGGTTGCCGACAACACCGGTGCCAAAGAGCTCTTGACGATTCGCGTTCTCGGTGGCTCCGGCCGTCGGTACGCCGGCCTCGGTGACATCATCGTGGCGACCGTCAAAGACGCTATTCCCGGCGGCAACGTCAAGAAGGGTGACGTCGTCAAGGCTGTCATCGTTCGCACCAAGAAAGAGACCCGTCGTGTCGACGGTTCGTACATCAAGTTCGATGAGAACGCCGCTGTGATCTTGAAGACCGATGGTGACCCCCGTGGTACCCGCATCTTCGGCCCGGTCGGTCGCGAGCTTCGCGACAAGAAGTTCATGAAGATCATCTCGCTGGCACCGGAGGTTATCTAAATCATGGCGAACATCAAAAAGGGTGACCTGGTTCAGGTCATCACGGGCGCGACCCAGGAACGCGGCGGAAGCCGCGGCAAGCAGGGTCGTGTCATCGAAGTACAGGTCGAGAAGAACCGTGTCATCGTCGAAGGCGTCAACTTCGTCAAGAAGCACGTGCGCGTCGGCCAGACCCAGCGCGGCACCAAGACCGGTGGCATCGAGACCGTCGAGGCCCCGATCCACGTGTCGAACGTCGCACTCGTCGACCCCGAGACCAAGAAGCCGACTCGTGTCGGGTTCCGCGTCGAGCAGGTCACCAAAGACGGCGTCACCAAGAACGTTCGCGTTCGTTACGCCAAGAAGAGTGGCAAGGACATCTAATGACTGACACAACAACTGCTGCGCCGGCTGTCAAGGTGCAGCCGCGCCTGAAGCAGAAGTACAAGAACGAGATCATTCCCCAGCTCACGAAAGACTTCAGCTTCACGAACATCCACCAGGTTCCGGGCCTCATCAAGGTCGTCGTGAACACCGGTGTCGGTGAGGCAGCCCGTGACGGCAAGATCATCGATGGCGCCGTGCGCGACCTGACCGCCATCACGGGTCAGAAGCCGCAGGTCACCAAGGCCCGCAAGTCGATCGCCCAGTTCAAGCTGCGCGAAGGCCAGCCCATCGGTGCACACGTCACGCTTCGTGGCGACCGCGCCTGGGAGTTCCTCGACCGGCTGCTCTCGCTCGCGCTTCCCCGCATCCGCGACTTCCGCGGCCTCTCCGACCGTCAGTTCGACGGCCAGGGCAACTACACGTTCGGCCTCACGGAGCAGTCCATGTTCCACGAGATCGACCAAGACAAGATCGACCGCGTTCGCGGTTTCGACATCACTGTCGTGACCACGGCCAAGAACGACGACGAGGGTCGCGCGCTGCTCAAGGCGCTCGGTTTCCCGTTCCGTACTGCGGAGAATGCCTGATTCTCAACACGCTCACGCGTGTTGACGAGCTTCGTCACACAACCGCACTACAGCAGTAAACCAGGGTCTGCAACTCGGCCGGCCCTGGCAGAGACCACAGGTCGGCATTCTCGCAAAGGGTGTCGAAACCAGGCCAGAAGGGCAACACTCCAATGACAATGACAGATCCGGTCGCAGACATGCTGACCAGACTGCGCAACGCCAACTCGGCATTCCACGACTCCGTGTCGATGCCGCACAGCAAGCTCAAGTCTCACATCGCCGACATCCTCAAGAGCGAGGGTTACATCTCCGCGTGGGATGTCAAAGACGCTGAGGTCGGCAAGACGCTGACCCTTTCGCTGAAGTTCGGCCCGAACCGTGAGCGCTCCATCGCGGGCATCAAGCGCGTTTCGAAGCCCGGACTCCGCGTGTACGCGAAGTCGACCGAGATCCCCACCGTTCTCGGTGGCCTCGGTGTCGCTATTCTCTCTACTTCGTCGGGTCTTCTGACCGACCGCCAGGCCTCACAGAAAGGCGTGGGTGGGGAAGTCCTCGCCTACGTGTGGTGATCACTGATGTCACGTATTGGAAGACTGCCGATCGAGATTCCTGCCGGAGTCGACATCACCATCAACGGCCAAGATGTGAAGGTCAAGGGCCCCAAGGGTGAGCTTGCGCTCACCGTCAAGGCTCCCATCGAAGCGAAGATCGAAGACGGTCAGGTGCTCGTCACCCGTCCCGACGACGAGCGCGAGTCGCGTTCGCTGCACGGTCTGACCCGCACGCTCATCGCCAACCAGATCATCGGGGTGACCCAGGGTTACACCAAGGGCCTCGAGGTGGTCGGTACCGGTTACCGTGTCGCCGCCAAGGGCGCGAACATCGAGTTCGCACTCGGCTACTCCCACTCCATCACCGTCGAGCCGCCTGCGGGCATCAGCTTCACGGTCGAGGGTGTCAACAAGCTCACTGTCAGCGGTATCGACAAGCAGGCTGTCGGCGAAGTAGCTGCCAACATTCGTAAGTTGCGCAAGCCAGAGCCCTACAAGGGCAAGGGTGTGCGCTACGCCGGCGAGGTCGTTCGTCGCAAGGCCGGAAAGAGCGGTAAGTAATCATGGCTACTGGAACAAGAGGCAAGAGCAAGGCTGCTGCACGCGGCCGTCGCCACGACCGTCTTCGCAAGAAGGTCGAGGGCACCGAACTGCGCCCGCGTCTGGTCGTCACCCGTTCGGCCCGGCACGTCTTCGTGCAGGTCGTCGACGACAGCAAGGGTTTCACCCTGGCGTCGGCTTCGACTCTCGAAGCAGACCTGCGCACCTTCGATGGTGACAAGTCGGCCAAGGCCCACAAGGTGGGCGAGCTCGTCGCCGAGCGCGCCAAGGCCGCCGGCGTCGAAGCAGTCGTCTTCGACCGCGGTGGCAACCGGTACGCCGGTCGCGTCGCGGCAGTCGCCGACGGCGCTCGAGAGGGCGGACTAGACCTGTGAGTGACGAAAAAGCAAAGGAAGCTGACGTGGCAGAAGCTACGACCGCCCCGGCCGTTACGGCCGAAGCGACAACAACCGAAGCGCCGGCAGCCCAGAACGAGCCTCGTGAGGCTCGTCGTGGTGGCCGTGAGCGCAACCCGAACAAAGACCGCGGATCGCGTGACTCTGAGAAGAGCCAGTTCCTCGAGCGCGTCGTCACCATCAACCGCGTCTCCAAGGTGGTGAAGGGTGGTCGTCGCTTCAGCTTCACCGCTCTCGTCGTCGTCG
>JAODBC010000093.1 GCA_025463765.1 Subtercola sp.
CTCCCCAGCCATCTGCGTACGCAACCCGTCCACCAACATGCCCAGCCGTTCCACCGCTACCAGGCCGGCGAGCAGATCACCGTCGGCAAGCCCGCAGGGCGCGGCAGCCCGGAACACCCCACCTTCCCCGCACGCAGCAACCGCCTCCGCCAACAACACACCCAACGTCACCCGAACATCATCGCGACCAGCATCGCGGCAATCGTCGCGACCATCGGTGCCGTCGGCAGCAGGGCTGCCGGTGGGGTCAGGAGATGTTGTGGTCATAGTCCGATCATACCACAATATCGAGGTAACCTCACTAACCAAGGTGGTTCTGACCGGCCCGTAAACACGGGAATCCGCCACCTCGAAAGCACCACCTCGGGCATCCCGGGCTGCCGCGCCCTGGCGGGCTTGCCACCCAGTGACCTACCGCACCACCAGAAGTACCAGCACCCACCGACACCGAGAAACGCCACGCCACCCCCCTGGGGCCAGGCAGAACCCGCCAGGCAGATCCGACCAGCCAGATCCCGCCAGGCCAGACCCCGCAGCCCGTTCAAACCGACTCACCTGAACCCTGCCCCGCGAGCTTCTCGTCGAGCCAGTCGAACATACGCTCGGCCGTGAGGGTGCGCGCCAGCGGCTGACAGTGCCCGTCCGCGCCCTCGGCCGCGGTGAAATGGATGATCGTCGACACGTCAGGCGTCAGCGCGGCGAGTCTCTCCGACTGGCCCGGCCAGAACTGCTCGCCCTCGGGGTCGGTGATGAGCAGCGGGGTGGTGATCTGCGCGGCGAGGTCGGCGACGTTGTACGCCCGCACCGCATCGAGCGTGTCGGCATACCCTGTGGTGCCGTAGGGCCGGGCGCGAAAGTTCCAGGTGCGAGCCGTCTCTGGTGAAAACTTCAGGCCGAACGCCATTTCTTTGTCGAATTTTTCGTTCTGCTTCTCGTCGAGCAGTTTGGTGAGGCTCTTGGGCAGGTGCCCCATCCACGAGGCCGAGACGTCGACCACGCCGGGGTCGGCGATCGCTGCCGCGAAGCGGTGCTCGAACGCGATCGCGCGCGGAACCCAGTAGCCGCCCTGGCTGATGCCGTAGACGGCGATGCGATTCGGGTCGACGCCCTCCTGAGCGGCTACGAAATCGAACACCGGCGTGAGCACGTTCTCCCAATCGGGACGAAACGGAACGCCGTCGTCGAAGAGCTGCGACTGCTGCCCGGGCCCATCGAACACGAGCACGTTGTACCCGCGCTTCAGCCCGGCCGACACGGTGGATGCCCAGAGTGAGGCCAGCGATCCGTCGCTGCCGTTGACGGCGACCAGTGTCGGCGCAGCGAGAACCGCGCCGGCCGTCGGCGCACCGACAGCAGCCGGTCGAAAGAAGTACCCCGGCAGCGTGGACTTCTCATACGGAATCTCGACCCGTTCGACCTGCACAGACGCGTGGTCGACGAACGAGTCCCACGCGCCGCGCTGCTGGGCGAACGTCGGCATGAGGTCGGTCGTGTCGTCGAGAGCGCTGATGGCGTTGACCGCTACACCGAAATAGGCGGATGCCCGCAGATACGCCTGGGCCGCGCTCACTCGATGCCCCGCAGCATCCGCGGCCCGTGCGGTGCCGAGCGTTCGCGTCGCGAGATCGTTCCAGGCGCCGAACCAGGCCCGATGGTCGCCCTTCTTGATGCCCGCGGTCGCGGCGAGCACTTCGCCAGGCTCTGCGGCGCCTTCGGCGGCGTGGCCCAAGGCGGTGCGAATCTCGAAGTCGTAGTCGGGGTTGCCAGAGAAACGCATCGTGACGGGGCTCATGCACCAACTCTGGCAGCGCCAGAGTTACCTGTCACCCGCTGGGCGCCGAAACAGCCCTCACGATGCGCGTCGTGCGTGGTGCGCGTCGTGGTGGTGAGCGTCGTGCGTGGCGAGCGTCGTGCGTGGCGAGCGACGTGCGTGGTGAGCGACGTGCGGGCAGCGCGTGCGTTGCGTGCGCGTCGCCCGCGCGCCCGTCACACCCTGACCGGGTCTCGCACGACCGTCACCTGCGTGACCGCCGGCAGCTCGCCGGCGACGGGATGCACGGCCCCCGTCAGCACGAACGAAGCCCGAGTCTGCACGTCAGCGCACGACGCCCCGACCCACACATCGACCTCGCCCGGCTCGACCACCTTCTCGAAAGTGCGGTTCGTGAAGGCGAGCAGAGCTGCAGGCACCTCGAATCGCACGACGGCCTCTTCACCCGGCGCCAGCTGCACCCGCTGGTAGCCGAGCAACTGCGCTACCGGCCGCGTGACGCTGCCGAACAGATCGCGCCCGTAGAGCTGAACGAGATCGGCTCCGGCCCGGTTGCCGGTATTGCGCACGCGCACCGCCGCTGAAATGGTGCCGTCGGTGGGCACCTCGGGGTCGACGAACAGATCGGTGCGGTCGAAGGTCGTGTAGCTCAGCCCGAAACCGAACGGCCGCGACGGAGTGCTGTCTGCGCTGGTCACCTCACTGGGGCCGCCGAGAATGGGGTGCAGGTAGCTGAACGGTTCAGCGCCCGCCGATCTCGGAAGCGACACCGGCAGGTGGCCCGAGGGCACCACGTCACCCGCCAGAACTGCGGCGATAGCAGTGGCACCCTCTTCACCGGGAAAGAACGATTGAACGACGGCGGCGGGAGCATGGGGGCCGTCGAGAGCCCAGCCGATGGCGTAGGGGCGACCAGAGAGCACGACCATCACCACGGGGGTTCCCGACGCGACGACGGCCTCGACCAGTTGCCGCTGAATGCCCGGCAGCTCGAGCGATTCGACATCGTTGCCCTCGCCGACCGTTCCTCGCCCGAACAGCCCCGCGCGGTCACCGACGACGACGATCGCGACGTCGCTCGCCCGCGCCGCGTCGACCGCGGCGGCGATGCCGCTCGTGTCGAGACGCTCGACCGAGCATCCGTCGGCGCTGGTGATGACAGCGCCGGGATACCGGTCGCCGAACGCCTCGAGCATCGTGGGAATCTCGAAGCCGAACGGCGTTCCCGGGTGGTGCGCGAGAACATGGTTGGCGAAGGAGTAGCACCCCATGAGCGCTTCTGCACTGTCGGCGTTCGGGCCGATGAGGGCGATGCGCGCGGGTTCACCGAGCGGCAACAGGCCATCGTTTGAGAGAAGTACGACCGACTCCTCGGCGAGCTCGCGCGCGATGGCGCGATGTTCGGCGTCGTCGAGATCGATGTGGGTGGGCGGCTCGTCGAAGCGGGCGTCGAGAAGCCCGAGCTCTTCTTTCTGCGCCAGCACCCGGAGCACCGCACGATCGACGAGAGCTTCGGGAACCAGCCCCTCACGCACGCGTTCGGCGAGAGGTTCGAGGTAGGTATCGCCGCTGGGCAGTTCGACATCGATGCCGGCCTCGAGGGCGAGCTGGGCCGCGTGCCCACGATCGGATGCGACCGCGTGCATGCTCTGCAGAAAGGCCACCGCGAAGTAGTCAGAGACGACGACGCCGTCGAAACCCCAGCGCTCGCGCAGAATGCCGGTGAGCACCTCGGGCGCCGCGGCTACCGGAACGCCGTCGATCTCCGAATACGAATTCATGACCGATCGCACGCCGCCGAGCCGAACCGCCATCTCGAACGGAGGCAGAAAGACGTCTTCGAACTCGCGCCGACCGATGTGCACCGGGGCATGGTTGCGCCCCGCCTGCGAGGCGGAGTAGCCGATGAAGTGCTTGAGCGTGGCGTGCACGCCCTCGGTCTGCAGCCCGCGCACGTAGGCCGTACCGATCGTGCCCACTACGTAGGGGTCTTCGGCGATGCACTCGTCGACCCGCCCCCAGCGCGGATCGCGAATGACGTCGAGCACCGGCGCGAGACCCTGGTGCACGCCGAGCTGGCGCATCGAACGGCCGATCGCGGCGGCCATCCGTTCTACCAGGTCGGGGTCGAAGGCGGCCCCCCAGGCGAGCGGGGTCGGAAAGGTCGCCGCCTTCCACGCAGCGAGGCCGGTGAGGCACTCTTCGTGAACGAGGGCGGGGATGCCCAGGCGGGTCTGCGTCTGCAGGCGCCGCTGCTCGTTCCACAGCCAGTTCGCGCGCTCCACCGGGTCGACGGGGCGGGTGCCGTAGACACGGGAGAGGTGGCCGATGCCGTTCGCCGTGGCATCCTCGTATCTGGTCGAAACCACCATCTCGCCGGCCATCGGGGCGACGACCTCGTCGCCCTGGTCGACCCAGAAGCCGACGAGCTGCGCGAGTTTCTCGTCGAGCGTCATGTCGGCGACCAGTGCGCGCACGCGGTCAGAGACTCCGGATGCCGCGACGGCACTTTCGATCTGTTCGATGCTCACGCGCTCAGCCCTTGACCGCGCCGGTGAGCCCGCCGACGATACGGCGTTCGAACAGGCTGAAGAATATGAGGGCGGGAATCATCGACAACGAGGTGAAGGCGAGTACCTTCGCGGTGTCGACCGCGTACTGAGAGGCGAACGCCTGCGTGCCGAGCGGCAGCGTGTACGCCGCCTCATTGTTCAAGATGAACAGCGGCAGCATGTAGGCGTTCCAGCTGCCGATGAACGCGAGGATGCCCACGGTGATCACTCCCGGCAGCGAAAGCCGAAGCACCATTCGCCAGAAGAAGCCGAGCCGGCCGAGGCCGTCGATCGCTGCAGCCTCTTGCAGTTCATTCGGAATGGCCGAGAGAAACGGCACCAGAATGATGATGGTCATGGGCAGAGCGAAGGCGATCTGCGGAACGATGACGCCGCCGAGCGAATTCATGAGACCGAGCGTGCGCACCAAGATGTAGAGCGGAGTGATGGCAACCGTGAGGGGGAACATCAAGCCGGCGGTGAAGAGCGCGTAATCGGCGCCGCGCCCGCGGAACGCGTAACGCGAGAGCGCAAAAGCAGCCATCAGCCCCAGGGCCACGACGAATGCCGTGGTGGCCACCGCCGCGATGCCTGAGTTGCCGACCTGCGTCCAGAACGATGGGCTCGAGAGCACGTCGGTGTAGTTGGACCAGTGCCACGATGCCGGCAGTCCAGACGGATTGACCGTGATCTCGGAGTTCGACCGGAACCCACCGAGAATGATGTAGGCCACCGGGGCGAGCATCAGCCCCACCACGATCAGAGCGACGAAGTAGATGATGACCGGTGCCCGGCGTCCGCGATTTCTGGAGTCTCTGGGCTTCTGCGCTTGTACTGGTGCCCCGGCGCCGGCGCGGCGCCCGCCGGTCTCGATCGATGCGGCGATAGCCATCAGATGTTGCCTCCAGTGATCGCGCCGGCGGTGTCGCGGCGCAGCACGAAGCGCTGGTACACCAGCGCGACGATGAGCGAGATGAGAAAGATGACCACGGCGACGGCGCTGCCGTACCCGTAGCTGCCGGCGTTGCGGCCGTTCGCCACCATGTAGGTGGCCATGGTCGAGGTGCCGGCGGTGGAGGCGACGTACTGCCCCCAGATGATCCAGACGAGATCGAACAGCTGCAGTGACCCGATGATCGACAGAAAGGCCCAGATGCGTACGGTCGGCCCCATCAAAGGCAGAACGATGTGCCGCTGAATCTGCCAGTAGCTCGCGCCGTCGATCGTTGCCGCCTCGGTGATCTCTTCGGGGATGCCCTGCAACCCGGCGAGAAACAGAATCACCGCGAATCCCACGTATTTCCACGTGATGATCACGAGCAGCGTCCAGATCGCGATGCTCGGGTTAGAGAGCCAGTCGGTGGCGAGCGCACCGAGCCCGACCTTGTCGAGAAGGTCGTTCACGGCACCGTTGGACTGGAGCATGAGGCTCCAGCCGAGACCCACGACGACCTCGGAGATGACATACGGCACGAAGATCAGCACCCGGATGAGCGACTGAAACCGCAGCTTTCGATTCAGCAACAACGCGACGCCGATGGCGATGGGGCCCTGAACGACGAGAGACATGACCACGATGAAGGCGTTGTGCGAGAGCGCCTCGTGAAAATCGGGGTCGGTCAGAATCGTCACATAGTTGCGCAACCCCACGAAGTCGGTCGCCGGCCCGTAACCCGACCAGCTGAAGAACCCGTAGTACGCGGCGAGCGCGACCGGCAGCAGCACGAAGGCGACGAACACGAACAGCGCAGGGCCGAGGAGCACCGCGAGTTCGCCGCGCTCGGGCCACTTCGACCGGGTGCGCCGGCGCGGCCCGGCAGGGGCGGGCGCGGTGACGCTCACTCCTGCCGGGCCGGCGTTTCCCGGTGCATCCGCTGTGGTCTGCGTGTCTTCGCGGAGAAAAGCCATCGGCGCTGCTCCTACGACTTCGCTGCCGCGGCGTTCACGGCATCCACGATGCCCTGCGCGTCGCCTTTGCCGGCGAACATGTCGACGACGGCGACGTTGAGCGCGTTACCGACGCTCTGGCCGTAAAGCGTGTCGAGCCAGACCGAGACGTAGGGCGCCTTGTTGTAGGCGGCCAGCACGTCTTTCAGCGCAGGATCGGTGACGACACTCTGTGCGTCTTGCGATGCCGGAAGCGTCTGGAACGCCGTGACATAGGCCTCCTGGTTCTGTTTCTCCACCATGAAGTTCAAGAAGTCGACACATTCCTTCGGCGCATTCACCCAGCACGAGAATCCGTCGACGCCGCCCATCATGGCGCCGGCTTCGCCTGCGCCGCCCGCAACCTCGGGGAACGGGAACCACTTGAGGTCGGGGAGGGGTTTCGTGTCGGGCGTGAGTGAGGCGATGACGCCCGGATCCCACGCACCCATCAGTTCCATACCGGCCTGGTGGTTGGCGAGCAGACCCGCCGACGATCCGGCGCCCTGCTGGGCCGCGGTGGTCAGAAATCCGTTGTTGAAGGGGTTGGTATTGATGAATGCCTGCAGGTTCTTGCCCGCGGTCAGCCAGCACGGGTCGTCGAACTTGCGGCTCTCTGCGGCGGCGTTGAGCACGTCTTGCGAGCAGGCGCGCAGCGCGAAGTTGTAATACCAGTGCGCTGCAGGCCAGGCGTCTTTAGCGCCGACCGCAATCGGGTCGATTCCGGCGGCGGTGAGCTGGGCATCCGCCTTTTCGAGGCCGTCGATGGTGGTCGGCGGCGTGGTGATGCCCGCCTTCGTGAAGAGGTCGGACGAGTAGAAGATGCCAGAAGGCAGCACCGCGACGGGCATGCCGTAGTTCTTGCCGTCGATCTCGAAAGCAGAGAGCGAATTTCCGACAGCAGTCTTGGAGGCGTCGCTGATGCCGCTGGTGAGGTCCATGGCCTGGCCGGCCTTCACCACGTCGGCGAGCTTGCCACCGCCGCGTGCCATGAAGATGTCGGGGGCGTCGCCGGAGTTCAGCGCGGTCTGCAGTTTGCCGTCCATCTCTTCGTTCTGAACGGCCTGAATCTCGATCTTGACGTTCGGGTGCAGCTTCTCGAACGCAGAAGCGGTGTCTTCCCAATATTGCTTTCCGGCCCCCGTGGTGGAGTTGTGCCAGAACGTCAGAGTGACATCGCCACTCGCCGAGCTCGAGGAGCCCGAGGAGCATCCGCTCAGCGCAAGCAATCCGAGGAGCACCGCCGCGGAACCCGCGACGACCTTTGTGAATCTCATGTGATGTGCAACCTATCTCTTCGTTGAGTCGCACCCGTCGGTGTACGGATGCAGGGCGTGGTTAATGTTGCAAGCGATAACAAACTTCGTCAAACGTTTTCGAAACCCTTTTCGAAAACCTTTTCGGGCCGGTAGTGTCGGCGTCATCATGGTGCGAGCAACGATTCACGATGTCGCTGCGGCGGCAGGCGTCTCTGTCGCGACGGTCTCTAAAGCGGTCAACGGGCGGTACGGCGTCGCGCCGGATACGGCCGTGCGCGTGCTCGAAGTCGTCGCCGATCTCGGCTACGAGTCGAGCCTCATCGCGAGTAGCATGCGGTCGCGCAGAACGGGAGTCATCGGAGTGCTGGTCGCCGACTTCGAGCCGTTCAGCGCCGAGATTCTCAAGGGCGTCGCGGTAGGGCTGCGCGAATCGCGCTACGACCTGCTGGCATACAGCGGCTCGCGGCAGGGCGACGGCGAGGGCTGGGAGAGGCGTTCGCTGAGCAGGCTCAGCGGCACCCTCATCGATGGCGCAATCATGGTCACCCCCACCGTGGTCAACGTGACAGCCGACGTGCCGATCGTGGCCGTCGACCCGCACACCGGCCGCGCCGATCTGCCGACCGTCGAAGCCGACAGCCGCGGCGGCGCGCACGAGGCCACGGCCTACCTCATCGGCCTCGGGCACCGCCGCATCGGATTCGTCGCCGGGCGACCCGACCTCAAGTCGTCGCGGCTGCGCGATGCCGGTTATCGCGATGCGCTCTCTGCCGCCGGCATCTCGTTCGACCCGACACTCGTGCGAGTGGGCTTCTACGACGCTGCGACCGCGCGCGATGCGGCGAGCGAACTCTTGGCGCAGCGTAACCGGCCCACCGCCGTGTTCGCGGCGAACGACCTGTCGGCGATCTCGATCATCGAAGTGGCGAAGCACCTCGGGCTCGATGTGCCGGGCGATCTCTCTGTGGTCGGCTTCGACGACGTGCCAGAAGCCTCGCGGCTCGCCGTGCCGCTCACCACGGTGCGTCAGCCGATGCAGAGCATCGGCCAGACGGCAGCCAAAATGCTCACCGCGCTGATGGCCGGGGAGCCGCTCTCAGCAACCCACGTGCTGCTGCCGACCAAACTCGTTCGTCGCGCCACCACCGCACCGCCGCGGGTGGGGTACCGCTAAACCGAAAGGAGCCCGTGTGGGCCGCTATCTCAATCCGATTCTTGCCGGCTGTCATCCCGACCCGAGCCTGTGCCGGGTGGGCGATGAGTTCTACCTGGTCACCTCGACCTTCGAGTACTTACCAGGGCTCCCGATTCACGTCTCGACGAATCTCGTCGATTGGGCTCCGCTCGGTCACGCCATCGAGCGACCGGGCCAACTCGACCTCGCCGGGCTGCCTGGTTCGTGCGGACTGTTCGCCCCGACCATCCGTCATGACGGCGAACGCTTCTTCGTCGTGTGCACCGTCGTCAGGCCCGACGACGGTTCGTGGGGTGGTCGCGCCGGCCATTTCGTCGTCACGGCTGTCGACGCGGCAGGCCCGTGGTCTGACCCGGTGTGGATCGACGGGGTCGGCGGGTTCGACCCCTCGCTCACCTTCGACAACGGCCGGGTCTGGCTGACCGGAACGCAGCCGGCTCCGCACCCGCAGTGGCCAGGGCAGACCGACGTCTGGCTGGTCGAGCTCGACGCCGATTCACTTCAGCCCCTCTCGACGCCCATCGTGCTCTGGCAGGGCGCGCTCGTCGGGGCGGTCTGGGCCGAGGGCCCGCACCTCCTCGCACGGCCGGGCGGCGGGTGGATGCTCGTGGCAGCCGAAGGCGGAACGGCCCGCGATCACGCGGTCTGTGTCGCCTACGCCGACCAGATCACGGGCCCGTACACCGGCGACCCGGCCAACCCCCGCCTCACCCACCGTGACCTCGGCCGGCAGACCGCCATCGCTTCGGTCGGCCACGCCGATCTCGTCGACGACACGAGCGGCCGAACATGGGCGACGGTGCTCGCGACGCGGCCGACGGATGGTCGCGACGGGCTCCTCGGCCGGCAGACCTACCTCGTGCCGGTCGACTGGCAAGACCGGCGCCCCGTGTTCGCGAGCGGTGACGGGCGCGTGCACTTCGTCAACGAAGGGCCGGGGCTGCCCGACCAGGCACCGCTGCAGACGGTGTTCGACGACGACTTCGGGGGCCAGGTCGGCGGCGCCGGGCTCGATGCTGCGTGGAACGGGGTCGGGCGGCATCCCTCGTCGTTCGCCCATATCGGCGAGCGCCCCGGGCACGTGCGGCTGACCGCGGGTGCAGAACCGGGTTCGCTCGCCGCTCAGTCTTTTCTGGGCAGGCGCCTGCCAGCCGAGGATGTCGACGTCACGGCCGTCGTCGAGGTGCCCGCGGGCAACACGGGCGTTCGCGGAGGCCTGCTGCTGAGAACGAGCGAGCTGGCGTTTCTCGAGGTCAGCATCGATGATTCGGGCGCTGTGCGTTGCCGTTCGGCTCGCGCGGGCGAAATCACGGCGCTAGCCGAACGATCCGGGGTCGCGGGCCGTCGCGTCGAGCTCGGCATCGAGGTTCGCGGCCTGTCCGTGCGTCTCACCGCCGACGGGGCCACGCTCGCCGAAGCCGACCTCAGCGCGTTGGTGCCCGACCCCGCCCGCGGGTTCGTGGGCGTGTGGGTGGGGCCGTTCGCGGTCGGCGCCGACGACGGCGGCTACATCGATGTCGACCGCGTCACCCTGACCGTGCATCCGGAGCCGCGACCCGTGTGAGGCAGGCGTGGGTTGGCTATCGCCGCCACGAATACTTCACATCACAGAATCGCGCTTCGTGGAAGGTCGCGAGCCCGGGACGATTGTCGCAATCGGCTTTTGCCGACCTGTGAACCCCGTCGATCGACAACGACCGACCGCGATGCAAAGGTGCCCGCGAATGACCACTAACCCTCCGCCCGTTTCCCTATCCGAGCCATCCGGTGCCCCACGAGAGGCCGGATCGTCCATCACGCGGTCCTGGCCGAACCCGAAAGGCGGGTTCCTCGTATTCCTCGGCATAGCGTCGATAACCGCCGCCATGGCCGAGCTCGTGCCGCTCGTGCTCACGATCGCCATCAAGGCTCAGAGCATCGACTCCGCCCACGCGGCGACCCTGCTGTCGGTGGCGATCGCCGTGAGTGCTTTGCTTTCGCTCATCGCGTATCCGTTGTTCGGGCGCATCAGCGATCGAACAACATCACGGTTCGGACGCCGCCGCCCGTTCCTCATGCTCGGCGCCATTCTCATCGCCGTAGGTGCCGTCGTGTTGTTGAACGCGAGTTCTCTCGCGCTGCTGACCCTCGCGACGACTCTCACTCTTGTCGGCTTCAGTGCGGCGACCGTGGCCGTTACCTCTTTGATCCCCGACCAACTGTCGCCCGATCGCCGCGGCGGCGCTTCAGCAGTCGTCGGAATCAGCTTGCCCGTTGGCGCGGTTGTCGGTCTGTTCGTGGCACAGCTCGTGGCGACTTCGTTGGCCGCGATGATTTTGCTGCCCGCCGCGTTCGCGTTCGTTGGGCTCCTGTTGCTCGTACTGCGAGTGAAAGATCGTCGCCTCACGAAGCAGGAACGCCCGCCGTTCGGCTTCATCTCGTTCGTCTCAACGTTCTGGGTGAACCCTGTCAAGAATCCGAATTACGCCTGGGCATGGTTCAGCCGGCTTTTGCTTTTCTTCGGCGTCGCCTCCGTAAACGCCTACCAGTTCTTCTATCTCGCGGCGGTTCTCCACCTCGCACCCTCGGCTGTAGCACAAGGCGTCTTCCTGTCGACCCTCGCCCTAACGGTTGCCGCCTTGATTTTCGCCCCGATCGCGGCGAAGCTCTCGGACCGCATCGGACGACGTAAGCCGTTCGTGATTTTTTCGTCCATTGTCTACGGCATCGGACTCATCGTGGCCGCGTCGGCCAACAGCTTTCCCGTCTTCATCGGCGCGATGGCGATCATGGGTGTCGGACAGGGCGTGTACATGGCGGTCGACCTGGCGCTTGTGACCCAGATCCTGCCCGATCCCGATAACGCCGGTAAAGACCTCGGAGTCATGAACCTCGCCAACTCGCTGCCGCAGTCCCTCGTGCCGGCTCTCGCCCCCGCAATTCTCCTTATCGGCGCCACCACCGCGTTCCCCCAGAACTACGCAGCGCTGTTCATTACCGGAGCGATTGCGGCAATCGTCGGAGGCATTCTGATCATCCCAATCCGTGGGGTGCGGTGAGCGCGGCCTGAAACACGGCCGCCCGCAGTCGTGCACGCGGACTCGAGCGCGATCATCCGTGCACGACGGTCTGGTCGAGCGTTCCGAAGACCGACCCGCCACCGGGGAGGTGCGCCTGCATCGTTACGGTGTCACCGAACCGCATGAATTCGGTAGTGGCGCTGCCGGTGTCGACGAACTCGACCATGCGTCGCTCGGTGATGCACGAGGAGCCGACCGTGCGGTACGTGTCGTTCGAGACGGTTCCCGACCCGAGGATCGTGCCCGCGACGAGGTCACGGGTGCGCGCCGCGTGGGCCACGAGGTCGGCGAAGCCCCACGACATCGCGCCGCCGTTCGCGTGTCCGAACGGTTGGCCGTTTCGCGCCACCTCCATGTCGAGGTGAACACGCGAGCCGCGCCAGTACTCCCCGAGCTCGTCGGGCGTGACGGCGACCGGCGCCGTCGACGACGCGGGTTTCGCCTGCACGAAGCCGAAGGATCGCTTCATCTCGGCGGGACCGAAGGCGCGCAGCGACCAGTCGTTGATGATCACCACGAGGCGGATGTGCTTCTCCGCCTCCGCGGCGCTGACGCCGCGCGGTACCGCCGAGACGATCACGCCGAACTCGGCCTCGAAGTCGATGTCGTCGGCTTCGTCGACGAACGACACCTCCCCGTGGGAGGGGTGGAACCGGTCCGACATGCCCTGGTACATGAGCGGCTGGTCGTTGGGCAGCGGCTCGATACCGAACGCGATCGACATGAGGTCGCCGTGCGAGGTGAACGCCGAGCCGTCGAGCCACTGCCAGGCACGCGGCAGTACGGCGAGCAGCTCCGTCGGGTCGTAGGAACGAATGTCGGCCGCCTTGCCGCTCTCCAATGCCTCCGCTCGGCCCCGCAGGGCTGGCTCCACCTCATCCCACCGCTCGAGCGCAGTCTGCATGGTGGGCGCGATGTCGGCGACCTCGACGACGCGCTCGAGAGCGCGGTCGACGAGCGCCAGCCGTCCGTCCGGTCCGCCGGCCAGTGTCACGAGTTTCATCGGGTCTCCTTCTCCGTCGGCCGACGGATCACGCCGACACTTCCATTGCGGTGCGCACGATGCTGTCCTCTCGGGGGTTATGGCCGACCGGCTGCCGCGGCAGCGATGGAATCGGACATGTACTTGATTCCCGACGACGACGTATACCCACCGTCGATCGGGATCTCCGCGCCGGAGATGTAAGACGCGGCATCCGATAACAGGAACGCGACGACGGCGGCCACCTCCTCCGGCTGCGCGGTTCGCTCGAGTGGGGTCAGCGCGAGCTGGGCGTCGCGCATTGCAGCGGGCGCCTTCGCCATGGCTGCGGTTTCGATGTAGCCCGGATGCACGATGTTGGTACGGATGCCCCGCGCCCCGAACTCCGTTGTCGCCACACCGCTCAGACCGCGAAGGCCCCACTTGCTGGCGGTGTAGGCGACAGTGTGGTGTGGGGTCAGGCCGGCAGCGGACCCCACATTCACTATCGAGGAGCCCGACATCATCACCGGCGTGAGCGTCTTCATGCCCAGCATGGGACCGGTGAGGTTGATCGCGAGCACGCGGTTCCAGTCGTCGAGTTCGATCTCGCCGAGACGTGCGCGGAACGGTACCCCGGCGTTGTTGACGAGGCCGTCGAGCCGTTCGGGGAAGAGCCAGTCACGCAGATCTCGCCAGTCCCCCTCAGATGTGACATCTAGCCGGCGGTAGACGATCGGTGCATCGAAGAGCCCGGCGGGAGCCCGATCGAGGATGTCGGTGGCGATCGGGAACGCGCCGCTCGCGGCGAGCACGCGGCACAGGGCCGCACCCTGCCCTCCGGCAGCGCCCGTCACGACTATCGTCTTTCCGGCGAGACCGGGAAGAGCCAGGACCTCTTCACTCGCCACGGCGCATGATCCGCTCGGTCACGTGGGAGGGGAGTGAATCGAGAAGCTCGGCCGAGAAACGGCCGCCGACGAGAACGAAAGCGACGCGGCAGTAGAACTCCAGCGGACCGACATCCTCTCCCCGAGCGAGCCGCGCCATCACCGGAGCGCAGGCCCGGTCGACTTCGTCGATGAGTCCTCCGCCATTGAGCGCGCCCAGCACCGAGAGGTTCCACAGGTAGCGGTCGTCGAAATAGCTGAACATGTCGGCTCAGGCAGCCGCGCCGGTCGTCGCACGGAACGCGGCCTCGGCGACATCGATCTCGTCCATCTGCTTGAGGATCTCGACCGGCGTGGATTCGCCAATCATCTTCTGCAGGAATGGGGTGTAGTCGAAGACGAAATCTCGGATCGGGCGCAGCGGCGCCGGGGTGTAGTGAAAGATCCGGCCGAGGCGGTACGCCATCTGCGACTGGAACGCGGTGTGCGGCTTGCGCGGCTCCTCGAACTCTTGCAGCGCGGTGCGCACGGTGTCGTAATCCGACAGGTCGAGTCCGGCCAGCTTCCGCCCGAGGTAATACCCATCCTCCGTGGCCATTCCCGCTCCGTACGCGGCGTACGGCGACGTCGAGTGGGCAGCGTCACCGATCAGGGTCACCCTGCCCTTCGACCACTGCTTCAGAGGCGGGCGATCACGGATTTGCCACTTCTGGGTGTTCTCCGGCTTCGACGCGGCAATCAGCTCGGGGAGCGGGCTCCCGAAGTTGTGCGCGCGCTTCTTCGCCTCTTCGCGGATGTCGCCGGTGAACTCCTGCGTGCCGGGGAACGGCGAGAGAACCCACCACTGATACCCGCTCATGCCCGCCTCGCGGATGCCCGTCCAGCTCGCCTGAACGGTGCGATCGTGCGACACGACGCTCCGGTTGTGGTCGGCTTCTGCTACCTCCACGTACGAGAGACCGCCGAGCACGAGCAGGTTGTGATCACGCTTGGGCGAGTCCCCCCATAGGCACTTTCGCACGAACGAATCGACGCCGTCCGCCCCGACCAGGATGTCGGCGTCATAAGTCGAGCCGTCGACGAAAGACAGGTGCACGCCCATGGCATCCTCGGTGAAGCCGGTCATCTGCATGCCTGTGCGCAAGGACCCCTCGGGGAGCGCCGCGTGCAGCCGACGGAACAGGTTGGGACGGGTGAGCCCGAGGAATCCGCCACCCCACTCGCGCACAATGTCCTCGGGCAGGTTCACGATGGCGCGAAGCCTGCCGTCTGCCCGGTGGAATTCCGACAGGGTCGGCGCGCCGAGGTCGACGATGTCGACTCCCATGAGGCCGAGGGCCTTCACGGGGGGCGGCCACAGGTTCAGGATATTCCCCGCCGGCTTCACTACTTTGTAGCGCTCGAAGATCACCACTTCGTGGCCTGCCTGGGCGATCGAGATGGCGGCCGCCATCCCTGCCGGACCGGCGCCGATGATGGCGACGCGGCCGGGTGTTGTCGTGCTGCTTGTCATCGTGCTACTCCTCGTTGAGTACTACGGCTGAAACTATGGACGATGCTTGGGTGTCAGCCGCGACCCTGCTTGGCGTAGGGGTTGATGAGCTCCAGCTCCTCCTCGGTACCAGGTAGCACACCCTCTTCGGTGGCGGTGGGGCGTCCGTCGGAGGGGAAGGACTCTGTCATCGACATGGGCATCGCGCCATTACGGAACATGTTGCTCGAACCCTGCTCCGGGGTCCAGTTGCGTGGCTCCCAGTCGGGGTCGTAGTTGCGGTAGCCCATCGTGTTCATCTCGACGCGCATGCCGCTCGGCTCGCGGAAGTAGAGGAAATTCGCCTCACCGATGCCGTGCACTGACGGCCCGTACTCGATCGGGTAACCGTTCTCGAGCATCAGGTCCGCCGCGCGGAAGAGGTAGTCGCGCGACTCGAGCCAGAACGAGAAGTGGTTGATGCGGCCTTTGATGGGCGACGAGTCGAGAACGACGGCAAGGTCGTGCGATGACTCGTTGGTGGTGAGCACACTGAACACGCTGAGGTTGGCGTGCTCGATGATCGTGTGCGCCATGATCCGGAAGCCGAGCACCTCGGAGTGCCAGGCGGCGAAGGCCTCGACATCCGACGCGGCGACCGTTACGTGGTCGAGCTGGCGCGGAGCGGTACCCGCCATGTCGCGACGGGCAGGACGGTCCGGGTAGATCGAAGCGGTGCCGGCAGCAGCGACGTACTTCTCGACGTTCCAGAACAGGTCGACCGCGTGGCCCCACGGGTTTATGAACGAGTACAGGCGACCGATACCGAACCTGTCCTCACTCCACATGCCGATGACCCCGGTCGCCTCGACGCGTCCGACAGCGGTCTCGAGAGCCTCCGGACTCGCCGCGCGCCAGGCCATGCTGACGAGAGCGGGCTGGTCGGAGGGAACGAGCACGAGGCTGTACAGGTATGGGTCACCCCAGGCACGCAGGTACGAGCCGGTTTCGTCACGCTTGACCTCAGTCAGGCCGAGGCGTTCCTGGTAAAAGCGGGCTGAGGCGTCGACGTCGTTGGTGGCGATCCGCACATGGGCCAGGTGGGCAAGCAAGTTGATCATCGTCGATCCTCCGGGTATGCGGCGCGTTCACGCGCCGGGTAGCTGGTGAGGATCAGTGTGCGCTCCACCTGAGCTATCTGGAAGACCGAATCCTTGATAGATGCAATAACGGCTGTCTATACATTGGGAGGCGGCGCTGGGGTGAGCCGCGCCTCCTCGACGGCGGCGCGCAACTGCTCGCGGAACCAGAGGTGTTCGGGGTCGTGGCTGTGCACCGCGCTCCACCAGAACGTCTCCAGGAAGGGCACCGCGTCGAACGGACACTCGAACACGCGCAGCGCCCCCGACTGCTCGAGCCGCCGCGCGTAGCTGTAGGGCAGAAAAGCGATTCGGTCGGTTCCCGCGATCATCTCGGGGGTGGCCAGAAAGCTCGGCACACCGATCTCAACGAGGGGTTCGATGCCGAGCATGCGCATTTGACGTTCGGGAGGCGTCATCTGGTCGCGCGAACTGAACGTCGACACCCACGGCAGCGTCGAGAGCATCTCGAAGGTGAGCCCGTCGCGCGCGACCTCGTTCGTGGGCGAGGTGACGCAGACCCACCGATCGACGAAGACGTCCTGGTACTCGTCTCCCATCACCGAGATGTAGCCATGGGGCAGAAGGGCTCCGGTGACATCCCGCAGCGAGTCGGGTGCGCGATGCACGATGTCGACGGTGATGTTCTCAAACCTCAGGCTGACGTGCGGTGCCGACCGGCGCATGACGCTAGCGAGACTGCCCCCGAGCACCGCCATCGAATAGTCGGATGTCGCGACCGTGTAGACGTGGGTGCTTGTCTCAGGGTCGAAGTCCTGTGCCGTGAACAGGCGCTCGACGCTGAGCTCGGCCGAATAGACGCGAGCAAGCAGCTGCACCCCGAGTGGCGTGAGCTTGTACTCGTAGCGGTTGCCCGAGCGCACCAGCAGCTGGTCGTTGAAGTGAATCCGCAACCTCGAGAGGCTCGCTGACAGCGCCGGTTGGCTCATGTGTATTCGTTCAGCCGCCTTGCTGACACTGCGCTCCTCCAGAAGCGCACGCAGTGGGGGAATGAGGTTGAGATCTATCGAACGGGGCATGTGGGGAACGTATCAGCACGACGGATGGATGAGATAGCAATATTGGATTTGCCGATCGATGTGGGCCTTGCGAGAGTGGTTACGGAGAGCATGTCAGCGCTCCAGTGAAACTACCCGCAGCCAATGGAGGCGACGCGAGAATGACCAGGCCACCGGCAATGGATATCCCCCTCGCGCTCGCTCGTTATCGAACCGCCGACGGTGTTCGACTCGGCCTCGTGTCGCACGACCGCATCCGCCCGATCACGGCGGCGGAGCTCGGCGCCCCGACGCTCAATGACTTTCTATCGCAACCGCTCAATTGGGGACGGCTGCGCGATCAGGTCGCCGTCGAATCCGACGAGTGGATGCCGCTGTCCTCCGTTTCTCTCGCCGCCCCCGTCGAACCGCGGCAGGTGGTGCAGGCCGGCGCGAACTATCGCGAACATGTCATCGACCTCGTGGTTGCGCATCGATCACCCGACGACGAACGCTCGGAGGACGAGGCTCGAGCCTGGGCGGCGGACATGATGGACGAGCGCGCTCGTACGGGAACCCCCTATTTCTTCGTCGGTGCGCCAGAGAGCGTCGTCGGCGACGAAGACCCGCTCGTACTGCCCGGTTACAGCCAGAAGCACGACTGGGAACTCGAGCTGGCGGTGGTCATCGGTCGGCGTGCTTTTCGCGCCACGCGCGAGACCGCAATGGAGCACGTCGGCGGCTACACGATCTCGAACGACATCACGACGCGCGACCTCGTGTTTCTCAAGGAGATGACCGAGCTGGGCACCGACTGGTACCGCTCGAAGAATGCGCCGGGATTCCTGCCGACCGGTCCCCTGCTCGTACCTCCGTTCGCCGCCCCCGATCCCTCCGACATGAGACTCGAGCTTCGCCTCAATGGCGAGCTGATGCAGGACGCGAGCCCTGCGGATCTGCTGTTCGACATCCCGGCGCTGATCGTCGCTGCTTCCGCGACATCCCCCCTTCTGCCCGGCGACCTGCTTCTGACGGGCAGCCCGGCTGGCAACGGCGCGAGCCGCGGCCGACTGCTGCGCGCGGGCGACGTGATGGAATCGACCATCACCGGCCTGGGCACGCAGATCGTGCGCTGCATTGACGAGCCGGAGGGATGGCAGGGCGCGTCGCGCCCATGACCTCGTGCGCACCTCAGACGACGAGGGCGATGTTGCCCGACTGCCCGTCGGCCGGCGCCCGCGGCGCGTCGATCACGCCGCTCGCCTCGTTGCCGAGCCGAAGCGGAAGGGCATCCTCGTCATCTCGGTTGGATTATGCGGCGCCGCGGATGCCATCGCCCATGACGCTGATCTGCTTCGCGATCTCGCCGGGGCTTTTCTCGCCGACCATCTTCTGCAGGAAGCGCGTGCGATCCAGCATGAAGTCACGGATCGGGCGCACTACCGCGGACGAATGATGGAAGAGCTGGCCGAGCATGTACGCCTGCTCGATCTGATCGGTAGTGTGGTCGATCCGCAGCGAGTCGTAGTGCGCCAGAGCCGCGGTAACGGCGTCCCGATCGGAGAGATCGACCTCGGCCAGGCTCTGCGCGATGAAGTAGCCGTCGACTATCGACATGCCGGCACCGTAGGCCGCATAAGGACTCGTCGCATGAGCGGCATCGCCCGCCAGGGTGACCCGCCCCTTCGACCACTGCCTCAGTGGCTTGCCGCGGTCGCGGATCTGCCAGCGCACGAGCGTGCCCTCGCTGTGCTCGACGAGGAGCTGCTGCTCCCTCGGAAATTGCTTGGCCAGTTCTTTCGCGTGCGCGAACAGCCCCTCCTGCGAGAGGGGCGGGGTCGACGGATCCCACGCTTCGACGAAGTACCAGCCAATACCGGGTCGTCCCTCGTGGCGGAACGGGGCGTAGCTGCCCTGCAACGTACGCGAGTGACGAATGATGCACTCGTCGAGCGGGACTCCATCGGGGATGTCGTAGGTGTTGCCCAGGATCGCCTGCAGGTTGTGCTCACGAATAGGCGTCTCACCCCAGAGTCCCGGGCGGATCGTCGAATGGATGCCGTCTGCACCGACGAGCACGGGAGTCGTCACCGAACTGCCATCGGCGAAATGCACTTCCACACTGTCGCCGGCGTCGGCGAACGACGACACCGTCGTATGGGTCTGGATCGTCCCGGCGGGCAGGGCATCGCGCAGGAAGGTATAGAGGTCGGGGCGCAGAATCCCGAAGAAGTGGCCGCCATATTGCTTGTCCAGTTCCGGGTCGAAACGCACGGATGCCCGATGCCGACCAGACGCGCTGTGGAAACTCGAGTCCGTCGCCTGCAGATCCATGGCGTCAGTGTCGACACCCATGCTCTGCAGGGCCTTGACCGCGGGCGTCCAGAGATTGATGAGCCCGCCGACCTTGTCCGAATTGGCATATCGCTCATAGACGCGAACGTCATGGCCCGCGGCGATCAGCGCACGGGCAGTGGCGAGGCCCGCGGGGCCGGATCCGACGACGACGATGGGGTCAGTGTTCATTGCGCTCCTCCTTGAGTACGACTGTACCTAGCCTACCGTCTAGACGGTAGAATAATCCATAACCGCAGATCAAAGGAGATCAGCCGTAATGCCCATAGTCGACGTACACGCCCACGCGGCCGTTCCACGAGCAGATGCCCTGCTCACCCGCTTCCCCCAGTTCCTCGAACAGTTGCGCGAGGACGCCGCGACATCGGGGCAGGCGAGCAGTGAGTACAACCGCACTCAGATCGCCTCGCTCGGGCCGAGCCTGACCGACCCGGTCCTGCGCATCCAGGCGATGGATGCCCGGGGCGTCGACGTGCAGGCCGTCTCGGCCACGCCGATCCCCCGCCACTGGCTCGACGAGCAGGCTGCTGTCGAATTCACCCGCGCCGTGAACGACGGCCTCGCCGAGCACTGCTCGCACGCTCCCGATCGACTCGCGGTGGTCGCATCCGTCGCCCTGCACCACCCGCATGTCGCGGTCGACGAGTTGACGCGCGCCGTCGACGAGCTCGGCGCCGTCGGGGTGCAGATCTCGACGAGCGCCGGTCGAGGCCGTGAGCTCGACGACCCGTCGTTCGATCCGTTCTGGGAGCGGGCCGTCCGGCTCGACGTTCCGGTGCTCATCCACCCGTGGGGATGCACCCTCGGCGAGCGCCTCAACGTCGGTTACATGTTCAACCATGTCGGCAACCCCGTGGAGACGAGCGTCGCGATCTCCCGGCTCATCTTCGGCGGCGTGCTGGACCGGTATCCCGACCTGCGCATCTGGGGAGCCCACGGTGGCGGATGGCTTCCCAGCTACAGCGGGCGGGCCGACCATGCTTGGGAACAGCGCGAGGACGCACGCACCTGCCAGCGGCGACCGAGCGACTACCTGCGTGACATGTGGGTCGACGCGCTCGTCTATACCCCCGAAGCTCTGCGGCACCTCGTCGCGGTCATGGGTTCGACACAGGTCACCATCGGTACCGACTACCCCTTCGATATGGGGGTGGAGAATCCGCTCGAACGACTGGCAGAGGCCGGATTCACCAACCAACAGGTTCGCGAGATCGGATCCAGCAGTGCACTGGCACTGTTCGGCAGCCGATTCGCTTTTCCCGGAACGGCTCTCCCGAAAGGAACACGAGCATGACCATTGAGACCAGTCGACCCAACGCAGCGGTCGCCGCGTACGGCGAGGACGCAGAGAGCGCGATAGCGGCGGCAGCGGCGAAATACAGTAACTGGAATCGATGGGGTGCCGACGATGCCGTGGGCACGATCAATTTCATCGACGATCACGCGAGGCTCGCGGCCATAGCCCTGGTGCACGACGGGCGGGCACTCTCACTCTCGCTGCCCTTCGACAACGACGGGCCGCAGAACGGCTGGAAACGTCGCACGAACCCGGTGCACACGATGACTAGCACGGGCCTCGACACCGCCGAGATCATGGGACTGCCTCACGGCCTCTCCGTCGCCGACGACGTCGTCTTCATGCCTTTGCAGTGCAGCACGCAGTGGGACGGGCTCGGCCACGTCGCGGACCACGGCATCGGCTGGAACAACCGGATCGCCGGACGCACGGTGACGAGCGAAGGCGACCTGGAGACCGGGATTGAACATCTCGCGGATCGGGTAGTCGGCCGCGGAGTCCTGCTCGACGTCGGCAGGGCGATCGGTACGGATGGCGAGCTCCCCGACGGGTTCGCGATCACCACGGCAGACCTCGAGGAGACAATTCGAAAGCAGGGGCAGTCGTCGCAGGTGCACCGCGGCGACATCGTGCTCGTTAGAACGGGACAACTCGCACGCGTCCGCCGCGGCTCCGGATGGGGCGGCTACGCAGGTGGCGCGGCACCGGGATTGTCGTTCACGACCGCGGGATGGCTGCACGCATCGGAGATCGCCGCGATCGCTACGGACACCTGGGGGGTCGAGGTTCGACCGAACGAGTTCCCCGCATCGATGCAGCCGCTGCACCAGGTCGCCCTCCCCCACATCGGGCTCCTGCTCGGCGAGATGTGGGACCTGGATGCCCTGGCCGCGGACTGCGCGGCAGACGGACGCTACGAGTTCCTGCTCTCCGCCGCGCCCCTCCCGTTTACCGGCGCCGTGGGCTCACCGGTCAACCCGATAGCGATCAAATAGCCAGGGCGGTCCAGCCTCCTCGCTCAGACGTGCTGTCGGCCGTTGATCTCGCGTGTCTCCTTGCCCTCTGCGAGCATGGTGCCGAAGCCGGTGGGGGTGAAGGATCCGCCGACGCTCGACGCTGAAGAACTCGAGCTCACTTCGCGGTGAAGGCATCTCTCAGCGCCCTGTGCTCGACGGTAGCCGCCACGATTCCCTGGTGCACGGCCTCGAGCTCGAGCACCTCCTCGAACGAGCTCACCTCCGCGAACTGCAATTGCCGCTTCGTCAACGCGAGCGCCGTCGCGCTCGACTCCACGAACATCCGGGCGACCGCCCGAGCCCTCGTCATCACGTCGGAATCGGGAAAGACCCGGCTGGCGAGCCCCAGGTCGACGGCTTCCTGCGCGTTGACGGCACGCCCGGTCGACGCCAGCTCGAAGGCTTTCAGGTAGCCGACCAGTCCGACCAGATGGGCGCTCACGCCCGTGTCGGGCACGAGGCCGACCTTGCCGAACGACGCGGCGAGCTTGGCCGATTCGGCGACGATCACGACGTCGCATCCCAGCGCGAGCCCGAGGCCGGCGCCGACTGCAGCCCCGTTGACGACGGCGATCGTCGGCTGTCGCAGCGCACGCAGAGCGAGCGCCAGCGGGGAGTAGGAGTCGCGCACGGTCGCTTCGGTGTCGATGAGTTCCTCGGGCCGCGCCAGGTCTTGCCCGACGCAGAAGCCGCGTCCCGCACCGGTGAGGATCACGACCCGCACCGACTCGTCCGTCGCTATCTCGCTCAGCACTCCGAGCAGTTCGCTGCGCATCGGCAGGTCGAGGGCGTTGAGTTTGTCTGGCCGATTGAGCGTGACTGTCGCGATGCCGTCCTCGTCGCACCTCAGAACTGCGGTCATGCGGATTCTCCTCGCTAGGGGTTAGAGCTCGAGAGCACGTTTTCGTGCACCCTGCTGGTCTCGTCACCGTGCGTCGAATACCCGCGCGCGACGTAGTTGAAAGCGTCGAGCTGGCTGTCGCCATCCGTCTGCTGGTAATAGGAACGGATCTCGGCGATGCGATCGTCTTCGAAGCGGAACCACTCGGCGCCTCTCGTCGCGATCCGCTCACCCGAGCCGGCGGCGTTCCAGAACATCGTCCACTCGATGACGGCCTCCTCGTCGCCGCCGAGGAAATGGTCGACCACCCAGCGCGCGTTGATCATGCTCGCGACCTTGCGCCAATAGCGCGCGAGGTGATCGTTGCCGGCGACCGGGGCGGAGCCGACGTTCGGTGCGAGGAAGTAGTGAACGACGTCGGGATGCAGCGTCGCGACGAGCTCGTCGAGGTCACCCGCACTGCATCCCTCGTAGTAGCGCACGAGGAGTGCCAGGCGATCGCTCATCGCTGGATCGCCTTGAGCTCGGTGAATTCCTCGACGCCGAGCAGACCGAATTCGCGACCGATGCCGCTGTGCTTGAAGCCGCCGAACGGGGCGATCGGGTTGAAAGCGCCGCCGTTGATATCGACCTGGCCCGTTCGGATGGCGCGGGCGGCAGCCAGTGCGCGCCCCTCGTCTGCGCACCAGACGCCGCCGGCCAGGCCATAAGCACTGTCGTTGGCGATGCGGATGGCATCGTCGTCGCCATCGTGCGGAATGATGCAGAGCACCGGCCCGAAGATCTCCTGCTGCGCGATTTGAGAGCGGTTGTCGACATCCGCGAAGATCGTCGGACGAACGTAATAGCCCTCCGCGAATCCCTCCGGCGCGCTCGAACCTCCGAACACGAGTCGCGCCTCCTGCTCTCCCTTCGCGATGTAATCGAGCACAGAGCTCTGCTGCTCGGCGGAGGCGAGCGGACCGAGTCGGGTCGCGGGATCGAGCGGATGCCCGACCGTCAGCTTCTCGGCGACCGAGATCGCGATCTCGATCACTCGCTCCTGCGCAGCGCGGGGCACGACGAGTCGCGTCCACGCGGAACAGGTCTGGCCGCTGTTGAGGAACGCGTTGTTCACGCTGGTCTTGACCGCGCGCTCAAGCTCGACGTCGTCGAGGATCACGCTCGCGGACTTGCCACCGAGCTCGAGAGCGACCCGCGTGATGTTCGTCGCGGCGGCTGCCGCTATCTCTGCACCGACAGCAGTTGAGCCGGTGAAGGAGAGCACGTCGATGCCAGGATGCCGCGCGAGCGCCGTGCCCACCACCGACCCCGACCCGGACACGAGGTTGAAGACCCCCGCCGGCAGACCGGCCGCCGCGATGGCGTCGGCGAGGATGAACGCGCTGAGCGGCGCGACTCCCGCCGGTTTACAGACCACCGTGCAGCCGGCGGCGAGCGCTCCGCCGGCCTTACCGACGAGCTGGTGCAACGGGTAGTTCCAGGGGGTGATGGCGCCGACCACGCCGGCCGGTTCGCGAGCGACGGTCGAATTGCCAAGCTGCTGGTCCTCACTGATGTGGAGTGCAGCGTCGGCGAACCCGGCCAGAGTCTTCAGCGGCAGGCCGACCTGGACGGCGTCGGCGATACGCGCCGTCGTGCCGACTTCAAGACTGATGATTCGGGATGCGTCGGCCGCGCGCTCCGCGAGGGCATCCCGTACTCGCAGCAGCGCGCCCGAGCGCTCCGATGGCGAGAGCGCCGCCCACGCCGGGAAGGCCGCGCGTGCCGCATCGACGGCGCGGTCGACGTCGGCAGCGGAACCATCCGGCACGGTGCCGAGGGTGGAACCGTCAGAGGCATCGGTGACGACGAGAGGCGAATGGGATTCCGCAGGGTCCACCCACGAGCCGCCGATGTAGTGGGCGGTGCGGCGCAGCAACGCGATGTCGGTCACGAACCCGCGCCCGTCGGATGCACGCCGACCACGAATCCGGTACCGCTCTTCCGGCCGAGCGTCCCGGCGGCGAGCATCCGCTCCAGGGTGGCTGCTGGCACGAGTCTCGGGTCCGCGTCCTGCTCTGCCATCGATCGCAGCGCCGCCACGGTGACGTCGATACCGATCAAGTCGACCAAGGCAAGCGGCCCCATCGGGTGCCCGAGTTCCGAGGTCGCTACCGTCTCGATCTGCTCGACCGTCGCACCGGCTTCGAGCTCGCGCACGCAATCGTTGAGGAAGGGGATGAGCAGCCGATTCACGATGAATCCACGCTGGTCACCGCAGACGACAGATCGCTTACCGAGCTGACGCACCCACTGGCTCGCCTCCTCGCGCAGCTGGGGAACGTCGGTCACAACCTCGACCAGTCGCATCCGCTGAGCGGGATTGAAGAAGTGCAGGGCGAGCGTCGGCCGATGCGGATCAACTCGTTCCGCGACCTCCTCGATGCGGAACGACGACGTGTTCGAAGCGAGTCGCACCCCGGGCGGGAGCTTCCGGTCGAGCGCTGCGAACAGCTTCTGCTTCACGCCCAGGTCTTCGACGACGGCCTCGATGACGACGGGACAGGCAGCCAGGTCGACGAGATCGTCCACCCCGCGGATGCATCCGAGCACCTCTCGCGCGAACGCCTCAGTCTCTCGGCCGCGCTCGACCGCTACCTGCAACCGCGCGGATAGCGTCGAGATCGCCGCGCTGACCGCTTCCGCCGTGCGACCGCAGAGCACGACCGACTGACCGGAACGGGTGATCGCCTCCGCGATGCCGCTCGCCATGTGGCCAGTACCGACGACTCCGATCTCGCCGGGCCAGGGGTTGTCGCCGGCCGATGGAACGGGCTCGTCAACCAACTGCTCGTCAGTGAGGCCGAACGGACCGACCGGATACCCGGCACCGAGGCGCATCGCGATATCAATGTCGCGCGACGTAGCGAAGCCGGAACCGGCTAGGTGCCGCGCATCGCGGAGCATGCCTAGGGTAAATGTCTCGCCCGACAACGTCGTTGATTCGGATCGCACAAGGACCTCTCACATGTATCTACCGTCTCGTCGGTAGGTAAATACAGTATGAATTGACATCGTCGCCGTGTCAAAGTTCTTGAGAGGCGGAGTGGGCTACTCACGTGCGATTGTTCGCCGAGCAGACCGGGCTGGGGCAGCGCGAGCTCGGTCGCCGGAATCGTGCGGCCCGGGATGAGCCGGAATTCCCGCGGCGCTGACTCAGGTTGTGGGGCGAAACACCAACCAGTCGGCGACGATGACCATGCGCACCTCGCCGGCATCCGTTATCGCTTCGTATCTCATCGTCGCGATGCCACGCTCTGGACGGGAGCGCGACGGGCGCACGGCGAGAACCGTCGCTTCTACGTGCAGCACGTCGCCGATGCGGGTCGGTGATGGCCAGGTGATATCCGCATGGGCGCCGATGAGGCCCTCGTCGAAGACGAACCCGGCATCGACGAGCAGCCGCATCGACACGACCGCCGTCTGCCACCCGCTGGCCGCGAGCCCACCGAAGAAGGACTTCTCCGCCGCCGCCGCATCGACGTGGAACGGCTGGGGATCGAAGCGAGAGGCGAAGCCGATCACGTCCTGCTCGGTCAACACCGTCGTCGCCGTGACAAAGGTCTGACCGACCACGATGTCGTCTAGGTTCCTCGGATGCGGCGTGCTCACCGCTTCTCGATCCCGCCGAGGTAGATCGACCAGAACGCTTCTGCGAGTTCGGCCGCCGAGAGCTTGCCGTCGGGACGCAGCCATTGATACGTCCAGTTGCAGGACCCCAGAATGCAGAGGGCGGTCAGCCCGGGATCCGTGTCGCGGAACTCGCCGGCCGCGATTCCGTTGCGGATCACTTCGACGACGAATTCGCCGTAACGGTCACGCTTCGCCTGAATCGGTCCCTGCACGGCCTCCGGCAATTCACGGAAGTGCTCGAAGAACACGCGCAGATATCCGGGATGCGTCTCCTGCAGGGAGATGAGGTCCGTCATGATCCCGAGCAGATGCTCTTTCCACGACAGCTTGCCCTCGTCGAGACGAGCCTGTTGCTGCCGCAGAATGAGGTCGATCATCTCCTCGTGCATCTCCACGAGCAGGTCGTCCTTGGCCGTGAAGTAGTAGTACAGCGACGCCTTTCGAATACCAACGGCGGCAGCGATGGCTTCCATCGACGTCTCGCGGTAGCCGAGAGTGTCGAACAGGCCCGCCGCGACCTCCCGCACCTGGGACCGCCGCTTACTTCCCTCCATGCGCACGCCGCGCCGGTCCCTAGACGTTCGCGCATCAGCTGCCATGGCCTCGACTCTACCGAGTTCGAGACCGGTTCTGCCTGGTTACCGTCCGGGCGGTTGGGACCCGATCGTGATCGCTGCGTCTTGCTCACCCGGTTCGAGTAACTCTGCAGCCGGATGCGCGGCTGCGTCGCCCGGCGAGGGTTTACCCCGGGCATCCACCGCCCGGCGGTCGCCGGTGAGCCACCGTGGCCACGCCGCCGACGGGTCGGTGCCGATGAGTAGTTCTCGCACGAAAAGGGTAAGAGGAACGCCGAGAATCGCACCGAGCGGGCCGATCACGAACGACCAGAAGATCACACTCGCGAAGGTCAGGGTGAGCGAGAGGTTGACTGCGTCGCTGACGAACTTGGGCTGTATGAGTTCTTGCATGATCACGTTGATGATGCAGTACCCGGCGACCACGATGAGAGCGGCGACCCAGCCCCCGAAGAGCAGGGCGAAGATGGCGGCGGGAATCAGGCCGAGAACGAAGCCGATGTTGGGGATGAAATTGGTGACGAAGGCGAGAATGGTCCAGATGAGCGCGCCGGGAACGCCGAGCGCAACCAGCAGGATTCCGTCGAGCACGGCGACGATGAGGCCGAAAATGGCGTTGACCACGAAGTAACGACGTACGTTGCTGGTGTAGCCCGTCATCGACGCGATGACGGCCGACTTGCGCCTCGTGAAGGTGTCGGGAATGCGCGAGTACTGCGCCGCATCGGCGGCCATGAAGATGACGTAGACCAGAATGAAGAAGAACGCCGTGGCGACCCCGAGAACCGCACCGCCGATCGACTTCGCGAAGCCCAGAATCGTATCGGGGTTGAGGGAGCCACCGGCGGCGGTGAGATCTGAAGAGTCGATGCCCAGGCCTTGCAGCGAGCTGCTGACGTTGCTCAGCAACGACGAGAGCTGGCCGGTACTCGACCTCAGCAGCGAAACGAATTGCGCGGCGGCCAGCAGCAGAAGGGCGATCATCACCGCGAGAATCAAGAATGCGGCGGCGATGACGACCGCGGTGGCCAGCCACGACGGGGCTCCCCGGCGTTCGAGCGGTCTTCGAAGCGGATGCACGATGATCACCAGCACGGCCGCGAGCACGAACGGGCCGACGACCTCCCGGCTGAGCGAAAGCCCCGCGATCAGCACGACCGCGCCGCCGAGCGTCAGCAGCACCCTGGTTGCGGGGGCGAGACCCGTGCCTGGCGATGCCGCGGCAGCCGACTCACTGGCGGCCGACGTGG
Source organism: Subtercola sp. (assembly GCA_025463765.1). GTDB lineage: Bacteria > Actinomycetota > Actinomycetes > Actinomycetales > Microbacteriaceae > Subtercola. Next base: position 28,231 of record JAODBC010000093.1, read on the forward strand.
TGGGTGGCGCATCGCTCTCGGCGTCGGCTGGGCTCATTCCCCTACGGTAGCTGCTCGCTCACGACGTCGCTCTGCTCATTTCGTCACCGGGAGACGACTGCACCCGCTCGGGCGGCTCGTAGTCGCGAAAGACCGTCAGAAGGTCTTCGATCGAGTCGGAGAAGTGCAGCATCCGCGTGTATCGCGGGTGCGTGAAGCCGCGCTCGCGCATTGTCTCGACCAGGGTGATGAGCGGGTCGTAGTAGCCGGCCACGTTCAGAAACCCGCAGGGCTTCTGATGGATGCCCAGCTGAGCCCACGTCCACTGTTCTGTGATCTCTTCGAGAGTGCCCGGCCCGCCGGACAGGGCGAGGAACGCATCGGATTTCTCGGCCATCAGCAATTTTCGCTCGTGCATGCTGTCGACGACGAACAGCTCGGAGACGGTGTCGTTCGCGACCTCGCGGTCGCGCAACGACTGCGGAATCACTCCGATGACGTGGCCGCCGGCCGCGAGCGCCGAGTCGGCGACGGCGCCCATCAAGCCCACGTGACCACCCCCGTACACAACGCCGATGCCCTGCCGGGCGAGCGTCGTTCCGACGTGGCGCGCGGCCTCGAGGTACACCGGGTCGTTGCCCGCACTCGAGCCGCAGAACACCGCGATCGTACGCAATGTAGCTGCCGCGCTCACGACTTGGTCACGATCGTGCGAAGCGCCTGGCGCAGGTGCCGTTGATCATCCACGCTGAGGCGCGCGATGTAGGCCTTCTCAGCCTCACGCTCGGCGGCCGATGCTTGCTCGAACACCTGACGACCCGATTCAGTCAACTCGAGCACGTTTCGGCGGCGATCATGAGCGAGTGGGCGACGCGAAACGATGCCCCTGCCCTCGAGCGCGTCGAGAAACGCCACCATGGAAGTGCGGTCGACGCCTAAGAGCTGCGCCACCTCTTGCTGCGAGGTCGATTTGCGCGAGGCAAGCACCCGAAGAACACCCAGCGTTCGTGGGTCAAGACCGAACGGTTCGAGGGCCAGAGTCGTAGCCGCCGACAGCTGTAAATGCGCGCGCTTCAGCAGGTACCCGAGCACGTCGGTCACATCTCGGCTCAGCGCTTCTTCGCTCGACATGGCGTTAGCTTATCGCTAGACTGATCGTCAGTCCTGCTGATGCTCAGCTAAAAGGATTAAGGACGCGGGTCGGGCGACATCGAATGCCGAGATCATCGACGCCATCAAGGAGGTGGTGCCAGAAGCTCAGCTGGGCGCACGGCCCGCCGTCACAGTTCAGTCGGCCCACCGCAAGCCATGTCGCCGGAAGGCCTCAGCCACCTCAGGCATGTTTTCAGTGACGGCCGCCGCCATGCCGGCGACAGTGAGATAGCGACTTCGCACGGAATCTCTGGACCTCTCGAATACCGCCCACATCTTAATCTCGTCGCCGTACCGAGAGCGGAACTCGATGCCGTCGACCAAGTCACCCTCGGTATCCGCTCGCGCGTCATAGATGAAGCGGGCGATTGATCGAGTGAGCGACCGGTCTCGCGCCTCTTTCAGCAACGATGTATCGACGTCGCTCAGGGCTACGCGATGACGAGAGAACGGGTATTCGGCTTGAAGCGCGGCGAGGCTGCGCGAATGAGTAATAAAGCAATATCGGCCGAAAAGCACTGCCTCCCCGCAGACGCGATTCTCCAACCAGCCGTGACCTACGCTCCCGGCGGGCGCTTCCGGAAATGACGCAACAGTGCCATCGTCGTCCTCGATCGACGCCAGCGCGAGTTCGACGACGCTGCTCGGTCGGAATCGAGCGAGCAGCTCGAGAAGGCATCCTAACAACGAGCTCGCCATGTACAGCGTGCGGAACTGGCCTTCCTGGTCATCCCACCGGCCATCGAAGAGGCCCGAGTCGGTCGCATACCTCCATGGCGTCCAGGCCCACATATCGGGCAGAAACCCGACCCGCCAGACGGCACCTGGGCCTTCAGTGATTTCACATGCGAATTCGGTCATCCGACGTACGCGAAAGACTTCGCAGCAGCTAGCACCTCACCCGCAACAACAAGGGGGGCGCCATCAGCGAGCATTTGCGCAGGCGCAACATCGCCCAGCGACGGATTCAAGCCCTTGAACCACGATTGCACCGTTGCAGCGTCGTAACGCTGGCGCAACAGAGCAGCCGCGTGGTACGCGTGCTGCAATCGCTCTCGCTCGACTTCACCGGGCCGAGCCTGGCCCGCCACCCATTCAGACACGGGTCGAGTCGACTTCACACCACCCATGTACGCAACCAGGCGAACACCGAGAATGTCGCGAAGTCTCGATACGAGTTCCCCGAACGGAAGACCGACCGAGTCTTCCCATGCGCGCAGCCCAGGCCGCTGGTCTGAGAGTGTCACTGCCGTTGCCATGCATTCATCGTACCAAACCGCCTCTGAAAACGCACCCAAAAACGCAGGAATAACCGCTATCTAGCGCGCATCCGGAGTCAGAGGATGCGGCGCTCGCGCTCGACGGCGGTCTGGCCGCGGCGCACCGCCGCGTTGAGAGGGCGCGAGAAGAGCAAGACCAAGAGACTGAACGGGCCGAGGTTCGGGAAGGCGATGGTGAGCCCCAGCGCCACGACGGTCAGGGCGACCGTGATCCAGCGCGCCCACAGATACCGTGGCGCGGGCGCGAAGCCCGGCTCGAAGCAGTCGCCGCGCACGAGCAGGAGCTCCTGGATGCGCACCCCCACTTGCGAAACCAGAATCGTGAAGACGTAGATGGCCGAGCCGAGGGCGTCGGCATCGGGATTGCCCAGCGTCAGCACCGAAGGCACCGGAAGAAAGATGATGCCCGCCAGCCACAGCAGGTTCGCGTTCACGAGCCCGCGAGTCGCAACCTCGACGTGTTTGTACAGCCGGTGGTGCTGCTTCCAGAAGGTGGCGATGACGATGAAACTCAGGGCTGCGGCCACGATGTTCAGGGCATCAGACCGCAGGTAGTCAATGGCCGGCTCGGTTGCGTGCTCACGAGCCGACTCGACCAGCGGCAGCACGATCAGCGTGATCGCGATGGCGACGACAGCGTCGGCGAAGGTGACCAGCCGGCCGAGGTCTCGAGCGGAGTCCCGCTTTTCACCTCGCTCGGCGCTGCCGCTACTACGGGGCTCGACGCTCTGGCGCCCGGAAGCGTGTCGAGACCCGCGCCGCACGGCCCGCGCGCGCCACGACTGCCGCCGAACATCCACCATGTCGCTCGCCTCCCGCTCGAATCGTCGAACCTCAGCGAAACCGGGCCCTCTAGCGCGTCGGTATCGCTGAGGTTCGACGATACGACACTAGGCGACGCGCGCGCCCAGCTCTTCGAAGTCGTCGACGCCGGCCTCGGCAGCCTCGCGGCGACGCGCACGCACGCCGGGCGCAACCAGCGCCGCGATGATGGCGAGAACACCCACCCCGGCCGACACCCAGAACCCGATCGTGAACGCCTGGTCGAGCGGAGCGCCTTGCGCAGATACGTTCGACGAGATGAGCGCAGCGATGACGGCCGTGCCGATGCTGCTACCGACCGTACGGATGACCGTGTTCGCACTGATGGCCTCGCCGGTCTGCTTGGCGGGCACCGCCTCGACGATCGCGTTCGAACACGCGGCGAGCGCCATGCCGATACCGATGCCGGTGAGCACACCCGAGAGCAGAATCTGCCAGCTCTCGTTGTGACCGAGCGCAGGAATGAGAAAGGCGATGGTCACCGAAACACCACCGATGAGCATCGGAATCTTCGGCCCGATGCGGCGGATCAGAATACCGGCCGCGACCCCGGCGATGACCATCGCCACGACGGTGGGCAACAGGTAGAGCCCGGCCTCGCTCACGCTCTTGCCGAACCCGTAACCGAGAACCGTCGGCAGTTGCAGCAGGGTCGGCACCAGGATGAACGTGGCGAACATCGCGAAACCGAATGCCAGAGCGACGACGTGTGCCGTCCAGACTCCGCGGTGCTTGAAGAGCCGCACATCGATCAGCGGCTCCTTCACGCGCAACTCGACGAAGACGAACACGATGAGCGCGACGGCTCCCAGCACGATCAGGCCGATCGTCTTGCCGTCACCCCAGCCCCACTTCTCGCCCTCGCTGATGGCCAGCAGCAACGAGACCAAACCGACCGAGAGGATGCCCGTACCGGCGATATCGAGGCGACCGGGCGTGCGCACCGGCGACTCCGGAATGCCGAAGATGGCACCCAGCAGAGCAATCACGACCAGAATCGCCGGCAACCAGAACAGCCAATGCCACGACAACGCCTCGACGATCGGCCCGGCCGCAACGATGCCGACGCCCGCCCCGATTCCGAAGATGGCCGAGAGCAAGCCGATCGTCACGCTGACCCGATCCCTCGGCAGCTCGTCGCGAACGATACCGATCGACAGGGGCATCACGGCACCGGCGGCACCCTGCAGAATTCGCGCCACGATCAGCACGCCGAGGTTTGGCGCGAGCGCCGCGAGCACTGTTCCGACGAGCAGCAGCACGAGCACGATGATCATGATCTTGCGCTTGCCGACCATGTCGCCGAGGCGCCCGAGAATCGGGGTCAGCACCGACGCAGAGAGCAGGTAGGCCGTGAGCACCCAGCTCGCGTCGCTCGTCGTGACGCCGAGATCGTTGCCGATGGTGCTGAGCGCGGGGGCGACGAGCGACTGAAGAACGGCGAACGAGAGCCCGCCGAGCGAGAGAAACAAGATGATCGCGGTTCCGCGCGCGCGTGGCGCTTTAGCGGTCTCGCCCGGTTGAGTCGAAATCGACCCCGTGGCGGGGTTCTGGGCAGTCGCAGACATGGGTCTCCTCGTGATGTAAGCAATCGCTGACTTGTCGAGTATTCCGTACAGGTCACGTTATGTCAACATGGGTTTACTTCTCACCGGGAGCCGGTACAGTACTCATAGAAAGCGAGACAGATGAGCAACGAGACGCCGACGTCGACTGCGACACTCCCCGACACCACGCCCCACCCCGACGACGACCTGATTCGCTCGGGGCGCGATGCCGCCGCAACCAGGCGCGCCCTGGTGCGGGCCGCCCGCCGCAGGTTCGCCACCGACGGCTACCGCGCCACTACCGTGCGGCAGATCGCTGCGGATGCCGGTGTCAACGTCGCCCTGATCAACCGCTATTTCGTGTCGAAAGAGGGCCTGTTCGAGGCGTGCATGCTGCGTACCTCCGACGAACTCGACACCCAGACGCGAACGCCCCACCGACCATCCGATGTCGCCGAGGTGATCGACAAGCTGATCGAGCACGTCGTGAACTCGCCCGATGGCGACGACCCGCTGCAATTGCTGTTGCTGCTGCGCTCCTCGGGCGACGAAAACGCCGACCGCATTCGCCGCAGAACCATGGAGCACTTCACCCGCCAGCTGGCTGCGGCAGCCGGCTGGCGCGCCGACGACCCCCAGACCGCGCCGATTCTGTTGCGTGCCCAACTGGCCATCGCGACCATGCTCGGCGTCGTCATGCTGCGTACCTCGGCCGCGGTTCATCCGGTCGCCTCCGCCAGCGCCCACGACCTGGCCGAACCGCTCGGCCAGGTGTTCCGGGCGCTGCTCGCCGGCTGACTCGAAGCCGGGTTGGTTCGCTCGGCATAGACCGACGGCGTATAGCCGAGGGCGCAAAGCGGGCAGCTCAGAAACAGCCGTCGCAGAGACTGGTCGCGTGACGATCAGCCGGAGATGTCTTTGCGGCTGAACCACCAGGCGGCGAGTGCGCCGAGTGCGACGGCCCAGATCAGCCCCGAGAGCACCGAATCCGCCACCGGGGCAAGATCGGTCGGCGCCGTCAAGAACTGAGCGAACGCGGTGGAGTAATGCGTCGGCAAGACGATGCGCAGGTCACCGAGGGTCGGAATCGAGTCGAGCAGCCGAGACAGAATCGAAGCGAGCACGACTCCCCCGGCCGCCGCGAGCGGGCTGTTGGCGACCACGGTGAGCAGGGTGCCGAGACCGGCCGCCCAGAGCAGGCCGGAGGCGCCGGTCGCCGTCGACAGCGCAAGACGGCCGATCGAATCGCCGAGCCCGAGCTCGGGCCCGCCCGGAACCTGGATTCCGCCGGGGCCGTACGAGATCACCCCGACGACGAGAGCGACCACCGTCAACGCGACGAGTCCGGCGAGCAGAAGGGTCGAGGCGACGGCGACCTTCACCGCGAGCAGCCGCATTCGCGGCACCGGAATGGTCAGCAGGTACTTCAGCGTGGAGCGTGACGCTTCGCCGGCGATCATGTCGCCATAGAGCAGTGCCGCGATGAGCGTGACGAGAAACCCCTGGGTCAGCTGCAGCACGAATGCGGCGAACGTGCCGCCGCTCACCTGCGCGAGGGCGACCAGAGTGGTCGTCGAATTGCTGTTGCTGCTCGTGGTCGGCGGGCCGCCGATGAGCAGCGCAATTCGCACGATGACGGGTATCAGCACGAGAATCAGCAGCACGATGCGCACCCGCCACTGACTGAGCTGGCGAGCCAGTTCGACCCGGAACGGCATGGTGGTTCGCGGTCGACGCCGGGCACTGGATGCCTCGTTGCCATCGCCCACGTTCACGGTGTCTTGGGCGCTCATGCCGACGGCTCCGTGGCTCCGATGAGAGAAAGAAACGCGTCTTCGAGGTGACCCGCACCGGCGACATCCGCGACCGTGCCCGCGGCGACCACGCGGCCGTGCGTCATCACGACCACGTGAGTGCAGGTCAGTTCTACCTCGCCGAGCAGGTGCGACGAGACGATGACCGTTCGCCCGGCCTCCGCGTAGCGCCGCAGCACTCCGCGCAGAGCGGTGATCTGCGGCGGATCGAGCCCATTGGTCGGCTCGTCGAGAACGAGCAGATCGGGCATGCCGAGCATGGCCTGCGCGATGGCGAGGCGTTGGCGCATGCCCTGGCTGTAGCCGCGCACAGGCTTGGCGAGCGCCCCGCCGAGGTCGGCGACCGCGAGCGCCTCGTCGAAGTGCGCCTCTGCCCGAGGGCGCCCGGTGGCCGCCCAGTACAGTTCGAGGTTGCGCCGGCCCGACAAGTGAGGCAGAAAGCCGGGGCCTTCGATGAAGCAGCCGACCCGCGCCAGCACGGGTGAGCCGGGGCTGATGAGCTGGCCGAACGCCGTTGCGCTGCCGGAATCCGGGCGGAGGAGGCCGACCACCATGCGCAGCGTCGTGGTCTTGCCCGCTCCGTTCTCGCCGAGCAGACCGAGCACCTGGCCGCGTTCGACGGTGAACGACACGTCGTCGACGGCGAGAAAACCGGAGCGGAAGCGCTTGCTCAGACCCTGGATCTGCAGCGGAGGCGGCTCGCTGGCAGCGTGGTTCGGCGTGCCTGGTGGTGAGCCGATGGCAGCCGACGCCGCCGCAGCGCCCGATGCATTTGATACAGCCGATGCCGCCCCGACGCGCCGACTGCGCACTACGGCAACCACGATCAGCGCGAGGGCCGTCAATAGCGTCGCCGCGATGCCGATGAGAACCCCGACGTCTGGCCTGCCCTCGCTCTGGTCGGTGGCCGTGGCGGCGACGGCCGGCAGGCTGAGCGCACCGGTCACCGCAACCGTGTACGCGGCCGGGCTCGCCGCGCCCTCGAATTGCGAATCGGTCGTACGAATGGTCAGCGTCAGACGATCGCCGGGCGTGAAGTTCCATGCCGTCGCGGGGAGGGTCACATCGACATCGGCCCCCGCGGCCGGCAGCGGCACGCTGATCGGCGCCACCCCGCCCGGCAGCACACGCACCGCGTCTCCGCTACTCACCGAGAGCTGGGCGTACAGCAGCGCCTCGCCGGGCGGAGTCGATGCCGTGGGCGCGACGTGCACGCGCACCGTTGCCGCGCCTGCGAGCACGGCCGCGGCCGCGAAGGGCGCAGAAACGAACGAGGCCTGCTCGGCCGGCGGGTTGGCCGCGCCCAGCAACCCGACAGCGGTTCGCCCCGCCACGCTGCTGGTGTCGAGCCCGGGAAGACCGGTGACCGCGGCAGGCTGCCCACCGGGCGGATTCACGATCGTGGCCTCGGGGCCTGAAAGCGCGATCTGCCCGCTCTGGCCCGATCCGCTCTGGCCCGATCCGCTCGCGCCCGATCCGCTCGCGCCCGATCCGCTCTGGCCCGATCCGCTCTGGCCCGATCCGTTCAACCCCGGGTAGCTCGCCGCGGTGATGGTCTGGCCGAAGGTCGTGGCGCTCGGCGGCACCGCATAGCTGAACGTCGACGGCACGGGCTCGGTCGCCTTCAGGTGGTTTGCAAGCCACGACTGGATGATCGTGTCGGTGCCTGCGATGCCGCCGCCGTCGTGGCCGCCGTTGAACCACTGCACCTGAACCGGCGCGCCGGCTGCCGCAATCTGTCGTTCATTCGCGTCGGCCTGGTCGAGCCCGAACAGGTTGTCTTGCAGGCCCTGCAACAGCAGCGTCGGTGCGCGCATGCCAGAGAGTACGGTCGACGGTGACGAGCGTTGCAGCAGAGCCAGATCGGCAGCGCTCGGCTGCCCTCCGGTGATCAGGTTCTGGTAGAGCGCGCAGAACTGGGCTGTGAACCGCCCGCACGGGCTCGAGGCGTTGATGCCGGCGCCGAACAGCCGTGAGGCCCACCCTGACTTGAAGTCCCGGCTAGTCGTCGCTGCTGCGGCGTCGCTGCCGGCGCCGCCGCCGCCAACACTGCCCGCCGAACTCGGCACCAGCGCCTGCGCCAGATCGTTCCAGGTGATGGCGGCCACCACGGTGTCGATGCGCGGATCCGTCGCCCCGAGCATGAGAGCGAGCGCGCCACCGTACGACCCACCGACCACGCCGACGACCGGATCGCTGCCGACCTTCTGCACCGCCGGTTCACTCGCGAGAACGTCGACGAGGGCCCGGGCATCCGGAACCTCTCCGTCGAGCGAGTCGAGCCCGATCGATCCGCCCGACTGCCCGAACCCGCGCGCGGTGTACGCCAGCACCACATAGCCCGCGTCTTGCAGCTCTTTCGCCTCGGGTGCGAGATCGGTCTTGGTCTGACCGAACCCGTGGGCGAGCAGCACGGCGGGCGCCGGTGTCTCGGCCGGCGTATACAGGTCCACGTCGATCTGAATCGTGGCGGCGCTGCCGGGAGACTCGGCAACGGGCACGAAGAAGGAGCGTACCTGCGGCGCAGCGGCTATCACGGCCGCACCCACCGCCGACGCCGGTGCCGCCGTGCCGCCGGCAGCCGATGCGTCAGTCGCCGCCGCCGCAGGCGACGCGCCGAGCGAGAGTGCAAGCAGAGCAGCGGCACCGGCAGTGGCGGCTACGGCGAGAAGGCGCATGCGAGACCGCCCCCGACCGGCGACCACTCGACCCTGGCGCACGATGCCCATCCCCTGCACTCAGCGGAACACCTGGAGGCTCCTCCAGTCGGCCCAACATAGCACCCTAGAATCGGGCCGAACCGAGGGCCGAATCAGAGCGCAACCTGCGATCAGGGCAGGTAGTGTTCGATCACGTAGTCGGCGATCGCCATCGACGAGGTCGCTGCAGGCGAGGGGGCGTTGCGCAGCAGCGTCACCGGGCCGACTTGGTCGACGGCGAAGTCATCGAGCAGCGATCCGTCTCGGCCCCAAGCCTGGGCACGCACACCCGCTGCGGTCTTGGCCGTGAGGTCGCTCATGCGCAGTTCTGGAATGAAGCGGCGCGCCTTGTTGAAATACAGGGGCTTGATCAGGGAGCCGCTGATTTCGTCGACACCCATTCTCCAGTGTTGTTTCGCAAGCGGTACGGCTCCAGGCCAGCGCAACGATTTCCAGGTGTCGCGCGGTGACACAGTCAGCCAGTTGTAGCCTTCGCGTGCCAGTGCGGGCACAGCGTTCGGGCCGACGTGGATGTCGTCGTACACACCCCGAGTGAAGTGCACGCCGAGAAATGGGAATCGCGGGTCGGGCACCGGATAGATCATGCCGCGCACGAGGTCGTTGCGCTTGGCCGCGAGCGACCAGTACTCGCCCCGGAACGGCAGGATCTTCGGCGAGGGCGAGGCTCCGATGAGCGCGGCCACGACGTCGGATTGCAGGCCGGCGCACGAGATGATGCGGTCGAAGACGTGTTCAGAGGCGCCGGTCTTCACGCGAACGGTGCCGTTTCGTTCTTGTCTCATCGCGGTGACCTCGCTGCCGAGCAGAATGGTTCCGCCCAGCGACCGCACGTCTGCCGCCATGGCCTCGGTGATCGCCGAATAGTCGACCACGGCTGTGTGCGGGGAGTGCACAGCGGCAACACCGTGCACGTGAGGCTCTATAGCGTGCAGCTCGCTCTGGTCGTCGATGCGGCGCAGGTCTGGCACGCCGTTGGCGATCGATCGGCGTTCGATGTCGGCCAAGGCATCCAGTTCGGAGTCGTCGACCGCGACGACGAGTTTTCCGACCTCGCGGTACGGAAGCTTTTTTTCAGCGCAGAACTCTTCGATCTGCTTACGCCCGACCACGCAGAGCTCGGCCTTCAGCGAGCCAGGCTTGTAATACAGGCCGGCATGCACGACCCCGGAGTTGTGCCCCGTCTGGTGGGCCGCAACGCGTTCTTCTTTTTCGAAAACCGTCACGTCGCCGCGGCCGCCTTCCAGTAGCGCGCGGGCAAGAGCGATGCCCACGATTCCGCCGCCGATGATTCCGATGCGTTCGCTCAACTCGCCGACCATCCGCCGTCGACCATCAACAACTGGCCGGAAATGTACGACGAGGCGTCGGAGGCCAAGAAAACTGCGGCCCCCGCCATGTCTTCCGGCGAGCCGAGGCGACCCATTGGTATGCGGTCGAGCAACCGCGGGCCGCGCTCGGGGTCATCGATGAGAGCCCGGGTGAGTTCGGTACGAATGTAGCCCGGCCCGATGCCGTTGGCCCGGATGCCGCGCGAAGACCATTCCGTGCTGAAAGCCCGAAGCACGCCATAGATGCCCGACTTGCTCGCCGTGTACGCCGAGATGCCGCTGACCGAAAGATGGCTGGTGAGAGATCCTACGAAGATATGACTCCCCGCGCGCCCGGTAGCGAGCTGTCGCCGAGCGACCTCTTGACTGAGAAAGTAGGGCGCTGTCAGGTTGGTGGTGATCACCGTGTTCCAATCGTCGATGGTGACGTCTTCTGCGGATGCTCGGCGCTGCACACCGGCGGCGTGCAGCACGATGTCGATCGGGCCACCGAGCTCGTCTTCGGCTCGGTCGAGCAGGCCTGCGTACGTCGAGGGGTCGGAGACATCGGCGGGAATGGCGACCGCGCTCGCACCGATCTCAGTTGCAGTGGCGGTGAGCTCCGCTTCGCTGCGTGAAACCAGAGCCACCCGGCCGCCGGCTTCGGCGAGGCCGCGGGCCATTGCGGCACCGAGTCCACGCCCGGCTCCGGTGACCAGCGCGTTCTTGCCGGCCAGAGAGAAAGAGGAGAGCCCTGACATCAGTGCGTCCTGATGGCAGCGGTCTTCACCCTGCTGTAGAACCGCAAAGCCTCGAGCCCTTGCTCTTTGAAGGCCGAGCCGGAGTCTTTGAACCCGCCGAACGGCTGATGCACATCCCATCCGCTTGTCGGCTGATTGACCGAGACCTGGCCTGTGTCGACGCCCTCGATGAACCGGAAGGCGTTGTCGAGATTCTGTGTGAAGACCGGATCGGCCAGTCCGTTGCTAAGAACGATGTCATCGACCGCGACGAGCACCGTACCCTCGGCGATTCCGAACTGGCGGCCGAGAAGTTCCGCAGTGCGAGCCGACAATCCGTTGCCACCGACGATCAGCGAGGGAGAAAGAAACTCAGAGTAAGCGGCTGTCTCCGGCCACCAGCGATTCGACATATTTACATCCTTCGTTGAATACGGTTGCGTGCTGCTTGTGACATTCGGTTTACGAAACTCGCTTTTTGACGGCCGGTGCTTGGTCGATAGCGACCAGATCTGTGTCGTTCGTCTTGCGCATGGTCAACACCGCGATATGCGAGAGCACGAGGCCGACGGCCATGTACACCGACACCCAAAAGATACTGCCTCCCCCAGCGATGATCAGCGAAGCGAAGAACGGCGCGGAGCCTCCGAACTGGTAGGCCACCGAGATACCCGTGTGGCGCACCTCCGTCGGGAACAGTTCCCTGAGTGCAGCTGCCATCGGGCCGTACGCGATGGAATAGAAGACATACGAGATGGCGTATTAGAGCACGAGCAGGGCGATGTTCTCAACGCCCAGAATTTACGCTGCGCAGTGCACATGGCCAGCGAGTGAGCGGCGCCCCGAACCTCGTCCTCCGAAGTGACGACTATCTTTTCGGTCGAGGTTCAGGGCAGGCTGGATCGTGGATGGTTCGCGCCGCCCGCCAACAAGAGCGATGCAGCAGAGCGGCTGTCGCCGAGTGCGGTTCACGATGGGAAAACATGCGTGCCTCTAAGAATGGTCTAGCCCTCATGGTGCTGTCGGGATCACTCCTGCTCGCCGGATGCGCGACCAATCCCAGCATCGACGGCCAGGCAGTGGCGACGGAATCCACTGTGACGGCGCCGACCAGCTCGGGTGAGCTGCACACCATCCCGCGCACAACCAACCGCCCGAGCGACCCGCCGCTGCCGAGCGACTACAACCAGAGCACCAACAATCAGCTGTCCCCCCAAGAGGCTTCGCTGAACCAGCTCTGGGCAGCCGCCAACTCAGAGGCAGGTGCTGACGCTACGAGCTCAACGTTCAGCGGTGCGGCCGGTCTGACTGACTTCGCCGCGGCTGTCGCCGGTCGGTGTTATCCGCTGCTGTCGCCAGACGACTCCGCAGCACTTGAACAACTCAGACTCGGCTACGAGTCGCAGACGGGCGAAGCAGCATTCGACGCCGCGAAACTCTACTTCGAGCGCGCTACCGCGTTGTGCATGTGAGCGTAGAAGCGCGAGGCGACGTGATCTGCTGCCCGCGGGCCAGGTTCGACCTGCGTCGCACTGACGTAGTCACCGTTTTTCTAACACACCTAGGACATAATTAGCAACGACGCGCACGCATTCGACGACGAGAGTGAGAACGCCACCATGGCCGACAGCGACAACGACAACGACAACGATCCGGAAGCGGGACTGGTCTGGTCGATCAAGCGAAGCTTCGTCGACTATGTGACGCGCATGCACGATGGCCGCGGCAACGTCACGGGTGGCGCCATGCCTACCTCGGGCGGTCAGATCATATTCTCCCCTGACCCGAAGCCGCGCGACTGCCCGCTCGATGCCGACGAAATGCTGGCGTTCGTGGGAGACGTACGATTCACCGGTCACGCCGGGCTTCTCTTCGTGCGGATCGCGAACCCTCGAGTAACGTTACGCGGTCAGCGGGCCGAGCTCGACATTGCTCATCCTTACAAACTCGAATCGACTGAGCGTTGGCCGCTCGTGGACTTCGAGGTTGCACCGCAGATCATGGCGGGCCGGCAGGCTCTCGTGGCTGAGCGGGTGAGCCTTCGGCCCGAAGCGGTCGAACTCTTCAACGACGTGTATCCGGCGGGCGAGCTTTTCGACCCGATCATCATCGCCCTCGGAGAACCTCGAACGAGATTATAGACAGCGTCTATCTTTGTCTGCTATCGTGCTTCAGACATGCTCGATGAGGAGACAAAACATGAGTAACACTGCGTTCGCTCGAGCCGTCGTCATCGGCGGCAGCATCGCCGGCAGCCTCGCTGCGGCCGCCATCGCTCCCCATGTCGATGAAGTGATCGTGCTCGATCGCGACACTCTTCCCGAAGCGCCTGAGCTCCGAAAGAACGCGCCCCAGGGTGCTCACTTTCACGCCCTGCTCGCCGCGGGGCGTCAAGCCATGGATGAACTGCTTCCCGGCTTCTCAGATGAGGCGTTCGCCCTCGGTGCGGCCAAGCTCGACGCCACAGCCGATGTGATGCGACTCGACCGAATCGGCTGGTCGCCCCGGTTCAAGTCGAGCTTAGAGTTCTTGATGGCGAGCCGACCGTTGATCGAGAAGGCTCTGCGCGACCGCGCGTCGGCGATCGACTCGGTGAGCTATCGCAGCAGAGCAGAGGTGGCCGGGCTGGTAGCCGAGAACGGCACCGTGACCGGTGTTCGCCTGAAGGGCACCGACGGAGCAGAGGGAGAGTTCATTGCTGCCGACCTCGTGATCGAGGCCACCGGCCGCAGTTCGAAGAGCCCGGACTGGCTGCGCGCCATCGGGTTCGCGCCGCCAAGCGAACTCGTGGTGAATGCGCATTGGGGATACTCGAGCACCTTCGTGCGCACTCCCGATAACTGGGATCCCGGATTTCAAGCGCTTGCCTGCGTGCCCTATGGCGACGGGGCGAAGACCCCAGAGGCGGCCACTCGCGCCATGGCGATGTGGACCGTTGAGGGCGATCGCCGCTGGATTCTCACCGTGCAGGGCTCAGCCGGTGACATGCCACCGCGCAGCGAAGACGAGTTGCGCGCGTTCGTGTCGAGCATCGGCGTACCCCAGCTCACCGACACGCTGGACCAGGTCGAATTTCCCGAACGTATCTCGATCTGGCGCGACACCACGAGCCGCTTGCGCGACTTCGCGGCGCAGAGCGAGCGACCCGAGAACTTCATCGCTATCGGCGATGCATGGGCCGCTTTCAACCCGGTCTACGGCCAGGGGATGACCGCCGCTGCACTGGAGGCCCGCACTCTCGCGCGTGAGCTCACAGCCCACTTGGCAGAGCATCCTGGCACCCTCACCGGCCTCGCCGACCGCTTCTACACCGCGACGAATGACGTGGTGCAGTTCTGCTGGAGGTCGTCGACGAATGCCGACTATCGCATTCCCGGTGTAGAAATCTTCATCGACGGCGTGCCGCAGAACGTCGAGAGCGCTCCCGACGAGTTCGGCGACCGCCTCGCGGTGTGGATGGCGCAGGATCAGGAGCGCTACGTGCGTTATCGCGAGACGACTCAATTGCTGCGCTCGAGCGACTGGCTGCGAAGCGACGACGTGGTTTCGGCCGTTACGGAACACTGGGACGAGCTGGGCGCCGCGATCGCGACGCGGTAGCGCGGCACGGCACGGCACCTCGCGAAGCGGTGAGACCTATTGCGCCGCTTCGCCAGCAAGCCATCGTGGCATCAGGCCCACGAGCTGCTCGACGACGTGCTCGGGAGTGACGTCTTTGGGCTCGACAATCCAGCGCAGCGCCGCTACCACGGTGCCAGCGGCGAGCCAGTCAGCGCGGATGCGCACATCGGCCTCGTCGAGCTCTGGTAGCGACACCCGAACGATGGTGAGCGCATCTGTGGCGACGTCGTCGATCAAACGCTCCTGAATTGCAGCCTTCGACCCCATCGCCATGGTGAAGCGCACGAGTTCGCGCCCTTCCCAGAGATTCTTGATGATCAGCTCCATGCTCTGGCGGGCGATGACGCCGAGCTCGAGTTCGCGCGAGGCTCTCCGCTCGGCGTCGAACGGCACCGCCTCGGCGAAAAACTCGCCCAAGGCAGCCAGAGCGAGGTCGTCAACGGTGGAGTAGTGCGTATAGAAGGTGCTACGCGCAACCCCCGCGCGATCGCAGAGCCAGGTGACCGTCACGTCGGTCTGATGTTCGAGCGCCGCCTCGTGGAACGCAGTGGTCAGCCGCGTTCGGGTCTGCACCGCTCGGCTGTCGTCGGTGAGGGAGAGCGACTCTCGGCGAGCGGCTTGGGTCTCAGACACGTCGGCTCCCTCTCGAATTTCTTTAATGGATGGTGTCCATTTGAAGTAGTGTGGTTGTAGTGAGGTAGCAATCGTGGTGTTCAACGATTAGAACATCATCGAGCGGCAGACTCGCCGACCATCCTCACAATCGACGTTACTCGACGTGGAGTGACGCGCCGAATCAGAAAGAGAGTGACATTGTGAAAGCAGCAGTAATCGAGCAGATCGGCCAGCCGTTCGTCGTTCGCGACGACTACGAACTCGACTCCCCCATCGGGCGCGAAATTCTCGTCGACGTGAAGGCAAGCGGGTTGTGCCATAGCGACATCTATGTCGCCACGAAAGAACTCGGCATGCCCTTGCCTCTGGTTCTCGGCCACGAAGTTTCGGGCGTGGTCACCGAGATCGGGCCAGACGTCACCGAGTTCAGGGTGGGCGATCATGTCGTGGCCTGTCTGGCGGGCTTCTGCGGGCACTGCGATCGTTGCCTCGACGGCAAGCCCAACCTCTGCCGCAACTACCCGATCGGCACGCAACGCAAGCCTGGCGAGAAACCGCGCGTGAGCCTTGGCGGTCAAGCGCTGTATCAATTCTCTGAGATCGCGGGTTTCGCGGAACAGGTGCTGCTGCACGAGAACAACGCAGTCGTGGTTCCGGATGCCGTGCCCTTTCCCCAAGCGGCCCTGTTGGGCTGTGGCGTCACGACCGGCGCAGGCGCGGCCATCAATTCAGCCGGCGTGAGGGTCGGCGACAACGTGGCCGTGATCGGCTGTGGCGGCGTCGGACTGAACACGTTGCAGGGTGCCGCCCTCGCGGGTGCACGAACGATCATCGCGATCGATCTGCAGCCCAGCAAGCTCGAGCTCGCGAAGAAGTTCGGTGCAACGCACACGATCAACCCGGCCGAAGTCGACCCAGTCGAGGCTGTCAAAGAGATCACCGGAGGCGGGGCCGACCACGCCTTCGAGGTGATCGGAGGCTTAAAGAAGACTCTGGAACAGGCCATTGCGATGCTCGCCACCGGGGGTACCGCCTACTTCATCGGCGCGCAGCCGCCCGAGGCCACCCTCGAGATTCACCCGGACTTCTTTCTCACCAACAAAAGGGGCCTGCGCGGGGTGTACATGGGCGGCACGAACTTCAAGCGCGACATCCCCATGTACGCCCAGCTGTACCTGCAGGGCCGATTCAACCTCGACGATCTGCTCTCGAACGAGATTTCGATCGACGAGGTGAATGAGGCGTACAAGGAGCTTGAGAAGGGCGGCATCGCCCGCTCGGTAATCACTCGCTTCTAGCGCCCGAAAGAGGCGTTCGGCAGCGAGAAGGGGTGGTGCGGATGACCGCACCACCCCTTCTCAGTAGGCACTAGCTTCTGCGACCTACGCGATGGCGTACGTCTTGATGTTGGCGAACTGATCCATTCCTGTGCGGCCGAGCTCGCGGCCGACGCCCGAGGCCTTCGTTCCACCGAACGGAATTTCGACGGGCGAGCCCAAGAAGCAGTTGATGCCCACCCCGCCCGTGTCGAGACGACCGGCGACTCGACGTGCCTCGTTGACCTCACCGTAGACCGTACCGCCCAAGCCGTATTTCGTGTCATTGGCGATCTCGATCGCCTCGTCGACAGTTGAGAAGCGGTAGATGATACCGAGCGGGCCGAAGGCTTCTTCGGTTCCCAAGCGCATCTCTTTGGTGATGCCGGTGAGCACCGCGGGCTTGAAGTAGAAGCCGGCTCGGTCGTCGACCCGACCGCCCGGCAGCAGCACAGTGGCCCCCTTGGCGACGGCGTCATCGTACTGCTCCTGCAGAATCTGCACGGCCGACGCGCTCGAGAGGGGGCCGAGTGTGGTCGCGGGGTCGAGGCCGTCGCCGAGCACCTGGCTGTCGAAGTAAGCCACGTACTGTTCGATGAACTCGTCGGCGACGGAGTCGGCGACGATCACGCGCTTGGGCAGCGCACAGGCCTGGCCGCCGATGATCAGACGGCAGAAACCGGCGATGCCCGCTGCAGCAGCCACGTCGGCGGACTCGAGCACGACGAAGGCGTCAGAACCGCCGAGCTCGAGAACAACCGGCTTGATGGCTCTGCCGGCCTGCTCCCCGATGATCGATCCGGCCGCGTCAGAACCAGTGAGGGTGACACCGCGCACGCGGTCGTCTTGGATCAACGACGAGACCTGGTGTCGGTCGATGAGCACGGTCTGGTAAGCGCCCTCAGGAAACCCAGCTTCAAGAAAGATCTCATCGAACATCAGCGTGGATCCCGCACAGATCTCAGCCGGCTTGACCACGACGGTGTTGCCCAGAAAGAGGTTGGGGGCAGTGGCGCGCATCGGCTGGTATAGCGGTGCGTTCCACGGCTCGATACCCAAGATGACGCCCGTCGCTTCACGGGTGACAACGGTGTGCGAGGCGCCACTGATCTTCACCTCCTCGTCTTTCAACAGTTCAGGCCCGTTGTCGGCGTAGTACCGGAACATCTCCGAGGCAATGCCGCCCTCCATCGCCGCCTGCGAGACGGGTTTGCCCATCTCGATCGTGGTCTGCCGGGAGAGTTCGGGCATCTTCGCATCGATCAGGTCGGCCACTTTGCGAAAAAGCTCGACTCGCTTCTCAATTGGGGTGTCGCGCCAGGTCAGAAAGGTCTCGTGCGCTTTGGCGAGTTTCTGCTCGAGCTCGTCGTCGGTGAGACTTCCGTAGTCGTGAATCACCTCGCCCGTAGCGGGGTTGGTGGTCTTGTAACTCTTGCGAGTGATTGTCGCTGTCGAAGCCATGAAAACTCCCTTGTTCGTCGTCTGCCCGGGGGTGTGCCCGAGCAGGTCATGGACACTGTCTATATTATCAACACAAATTGTCCATTGTTGTAAAAATATTGGGAGTCTGAAGGAATGACCTAGCCAGATCCGCGCCATCCAGCTAACGTAGGTCTAAATCGACACTGTCTATCTGGACGGGGGTCGTAGTTCTGCTCGTTTAACAATGGAGTAATTATGACGGAACAAGGTACAACCACGCTCGACGAGTTGCGCGCGAAATATCGTCGCGACTACGACCCCTACAGCTCGATCACGATCGCCGAGATGCTCGCCGATTTCGCTGACCGGCGTGCCACGGTGCCGGTCAGTTATTCGGCGCGGGGTAATGGCACGTGGGTTCTCACTCGCTATGACGACGCGTCGAGCGTGCTGCGCCGCAGCAACCGCGGCTTCGTCAGCTTTCCGAACGACCCTGACGGCGACAACTCGCAGGGCAGCGCTGCGGCGATGATCCCGATCGAGATCGACGGCCCGTTGCACCGCCAGTACCGCGCCTTCCTCGACCCGTACTTCGCGCCGCAGAAGGTGGGGCTTCGTGCCGAGGGTTTACGCGCCTGGTGCAATCGACTGATCGACGGTTTCATCGAGAAGGGCGAATGCGAATTCACAGCGGAGTTCGCATTGCCGTTCCCAGGAGTGACGGTGATGTCGATCATGGGTTGGCCCGAAGAAGATCTGCACCTGCTGAGCACCTGGACCAACGACATCATGCACGGCGGAGGAAAAGGCACCGAAGACGAACGTAACGCCGTTCGCGGTGGCGCCCATGTGGCATTCCGCGGATACATGATGGAACTCATTGCCCGGCGACGCGCCGAGCCGCCCCGCGACGACGTGACCTCGGCGGCTATCGCTGTAGAGATCGACGGGCAGCGGCTGACCGACGATCAACTCTTCGACCTGTTCTTGCTGATGATGCTGGCCGGCCTCGACACCGTCACGAGCGTGCTCGGGCAATCGATGCTGTACTTCGCCGAGCATCCGGAGCAATGGGACTACATGTTCGCGGCCCCTGAGAACCTCGAGCCCGCCATCGAAGAGCTGCTGCGCTGGAGCGCACCCCCCGTTCCGACGCGCACGGTCGTGCACGAGAGCGTCGAGGTCGGCGGCGTGACCATTCCTGAAGGCGAGCGGGTTCACTTCGCGCTGTCTGCCATCAATCGCGACCCAGAGTATTACCCCGAACCCGACGAGGTGAAGCTCGATCGTAACGACCGGCCGCACCTCGGCTTCGGTCTCGGGCCGCACCGCTGCGTGGGCATGCATCTCGCGCGACTCGAGCTCAAGATCGCCTTCACCGAACTGCACCGCCGCATCCCGAGGTTTGCCCTGAAGCCCGGCTTCACTAGGCATGACCACCTCGGACTTGCCTGGGGTGTCGACTCGGCCGAACTCGTC
Organism: Subtercola sp.; assembly: GCA_025463765.1. GTDB lineage: Bacteria > Actinomycetota > Actinomycetes > Actinomycetales > Microbacteriaceae > Subtercola. The sequence goes on from JAODBC010000093.1 coordinate 48,045, forward strand.
TTTCCGAAAGGCGAGAAAGAGTTCTGAGACGAGACTCGCGCGCAGTGACGCCCTGAGGGTTGGGAGCAGAAAACCTCTGTTTCCAACCCTCAGCGCAGCCGTTCCGCGCCGACCCGCGTCAGTCGCTGCCTTCGCCGATGTACTGCTCGAACATATCGCCTTGCAAAAGCGTGGCGGCATCTCCCGAGTAGGCGATACGACCACGACGAAGCACGTAGGCGTTGTCGGCGATGCCGAGCGCCCGAATGGCGAATTGGTCGACCAAAAGCAACGAGATGCCCGTTGATCGGAGCTTTTGCAAGAAGTCGAAAACGACATCGACGATGATCGGAGCCAGACCGAGCGACGGTTCGTCGACGAGCACGAGGCTCGGATTCCGAACGTAGGCGGCTGAGAGAGCGAGCATTTGCTGCTCACCGCCCGACAGTGTTCCGGCCTTTTGCATGAGCCGCTTGCCGAGAATCGGAAAGGTCTCCGTAGCCATCTCGATACCGGCGTCGACGGTTCCTTTCGGCGCTTGCATGATGAGGTTGTCTTTCACCGTCAGGCTGCGATAAACCCCTCTGCCTTCCGGCACGTGGCAGAGACCACGCACGGCGCGCTTGTGAGCGCCCATGTCGTTGACCGGCTCTCCGTGCAGCAGCACGTCGCCCGAGGTGGCCTTCATCAGGCCCGACGCCACACGCAACGTGGTCGACTTGCCTGCGCCGTTGGCTCCGATGAGCACCGTCGCAGAGCCAGCCGGAACGGTCAACGACACATCACGTAGCACCTCGGTCGTGCCGTAGCTCGCGTTGACGTTGCGCAGTTCGAGCGCGGCCACCTTGCCGGGCTGAGCCGTCAAGCCCTGCGCAACGGACCCCGCCTCGGTGGATCCCAGATCGATTGTCATACCGTCACACCTTCTTCAACTTCAGACATTCCCCCGGCGGAGGAGCCGAGGTAAGCGGCCTGCACCAGTGGGCTCGTACGAATCTCATCCGGTGTGCCGTGGAACAGCAACTCTCCAAAGTCGAGCACATAGATTTCGGCGCACACCTTCAGCACCAGAGCCATGTCGTGTTCCACCAAAAGGATGCCGCAGCCCCTGGTCTGCACAACCCTCAGCAGCGTCTCGCCCAACTGCTCGGACTCGAGCGTGTCGAGACCTGACGACGGTTCGTCGAGCAGCAGGGTGTCGAACGGCCCGGCAAGGCAGCGGGCGAGCTCGACGAGTCGGCGCTGGCCGGTCGAGAGCTCGCCCGCCGAGCGGTCACGAAGGTCTGCGATGCCGCAGAGTTCCATTGCGTACTCAGCCGCATCCCGAGTCATACGGGCTTCGGCCGGCGAGGCGAACAGCTGACCGCGCACACTCGAGCCGGCAAGACCCGATTCGACACCGAGAGCGACGTTCTGTTCGACCGTGAGCGAGTCAGCGAGCTGCATCAGCTGGAAGGTGCGACCGAGCCCGCGTCGGCCGCGCGCCGCGGCGTTCATCGACGTGACGTCGTCACCGTTCAGCGTGATCGTGCCACTCGATGGCTTCAGCAGACCACTCGTCGCGTTGAAGGTAGTGGTCTTACCGGCACCATTGGGCCCGATGAGCCCGGTGATCTGCCCGACCGGTGCAGAGAAGCTCACCCCGTCGACCGCCGTGCGACCGCCGTAACGAATGGTGAGGCCGGAGACCTCGAGCCCGGTGGCGCGCTCAGACAGCGACCAGGGTGCCGATACGGGAGCCTTGCGAACCACCGCGGCGCGTGTGCGCCCGAAATACTTGGTGACCCAGGCGCGCAGGCGAGGCCCGACACTGCCTGGCCCGCCCTGCATGGCGGTGACCACCGCGGCCACGCCGAACAGCACATTCAGCCAGCTGGTCGCGTTGGTGTTCAGCCAGTACGCGGGGATGACCGCCGAGATGACCGCCACGACGGCGTACCACGGTTCACGGAACGGCATCAGTGCGAGCGTCGCCACGAGTATGAGCGAGTAGTACGCGCTGTAATCCGGGTCGCCGAGCACGGCGAAGTTGACAGCCGAGCCGTACAGGATTCCCGCAATTCCCGCGATGTAGCCGGCGATGCAGATGACGATGAGCCGGGTGAGGTTCGCGTTCAAGCCGAGCGTGCGTACTGCCATCGGCGACTCCGAGAGGCCCTGCAGCATGCGGCCGATACGGCCACGGTGAATGATCACCATCACGAGCGAAACTGCTATGAAGAAGGCGAGAACCACGAAGTAAAAGGACGTGTCGCTCTCGAAGCCCGGAGGCCTTGGCATCGGTCGCCCACCAGACGACGAACCGAAGAAGTAATCGCGTGGATAGAACATCTGCTCGAGCACTAAACCGAAGCCGAGCGTTGCGAGGGCCAGGAACAGCCCCGACAACCGGATGGCCGGCAGCGCCAGTATCGCCGCAATCGGCACGACGACCAGCGCGCCCAGGAGCACAGCAGGCAGCCAGGGAATGCCGAGATTCACAGTGAACTGACTGAACGCGACGGCTCCGATGGCGGCAAAGGCCGCCTGCCCCAGCGAGACGAGACCCGCCGTACGAATCAATAACCCCAGCGAGAGCAGCAGGATTGCTTGAGTCAGACCGACCGTGAAGTACGAGAGCCTGTCATGAAAGAGAAACGGCACGGCGATGAACGCCGCCAAGAGAATGACTCCCACCACGATGCGCGAGAGTGCCGGGCCGTGCCACGGCCTTCGTGGGGCTTTCTCGAGCCCCCCCGGTGTTTCGAGACGACGCTTGGGAATTACCAGCAGCGCAATAACGAGCACCACGAACGGCAAGGCGGACGAAAGCCCGGCGAGGCCAGGCACGTCGACCACGATCTTGGTCGAAAAGCTGACCGCGACTCCGATCACCAGACCACCCAGATAGGTCAGGGGCATGTTGGAGAAGCCGCCGATGGCCGCGGCGCCGAATGCCTGAACGAAGATAAAGGTCATGGCCACCGCTTCGATGCCGGTCGTCGGTGCAATCAGTACGCCCGAGAGGGCAGCGAACGTCGACCCGATGGTCCACGCGAGGCGACGAATGGCGACGGGGTTCGTGCCGTGCAGAGAGAGCAGGTCAGGGTCGCTCACGATGGCGCGCATGGCGAGTCCGGTGCGGCTGGCGCGGAAGAAGACGTACAGAGCGATCACCACCAACAGCGAGAACCCGACAATGACCAGCTGCAATACGGTCACGTTGACGCCGCCGAGACGGATGAGGGTTGTTCCGCCCGGCAGCCAGTTGGGTTGCCGCAACGGATTCGGGCCGAAGACGATGGTCGCCAGGCCCTGAACGATGAGAATGAGGCCGACCGTTGCCACGATTTTCAGGGCAACGCGCTGCTGGGAGAGTGCGCGACTCATCCAGGAGAGCAATATGCCGAATGCAGGCCCGATCACGCCCACCGCGATGATCAGGCACAGCCACCAGGGCAGCTTCAGCTCCTGGTTCAAGTAGTAGAAGATGTATGCCGATGCGGCCGCCACCGCTCCATAACCGATGTTGAAAATGCCTGAGGTCTTATATGTGAGCACTAGACCGGTGCCGGCGAGACCCAGCACGGAGCCCGTCACGAGCCCGGTGACGAGGAAGGGAAGCAGAGAAGCGAGCATGAGCAGTCCTTGGTCAGATTCACAATGGTCTGCCAATTATCACCATCGTGTGTTCTAGAACACTAGTAGGCATTCTCGACTGGTGCTAGTTTCAGCGGCAAAAGCGACAATCTTTATTCTGGACAAGTTATGTTGCTTTCATCTATGGTGAGGTCGAGAAGCATGCTGCACCATCGCAGAGTGCATACGCAGCAGAACCAGAAGGAGCCCTTGCAGTGTCGCAAAGAAATCCATTTAGAACGAGAGCGATCGGTGCTGGCATCGGCCTCACCGTCGCAGCTCTGGCCCTCGCCGGCTGTTCCGGCTCATCGTCAACCCCCGCCGCGTCGAACTCAGCTCTCTCGGGCGACCCGATCGGAATCGGTGTTGTTGCATCCGAATCGGGAGCATTCTCTGATGGTGGAACTGCAGCAGCCGACGCCGCCAAGGCGTGGGAGAGTCAGACCAATGCCGACGGCGGCTTGGGCGGTCGGCCAGTGAAGGTCACTATCATCGACAGCAAGACGACTGCACCGGGCGGTCAGTCGGCCGTCTCTCAGCTCGTTGGTGACCCGGGCAACCTCGCTCTGGTCTACAGTGACCTCGCGTCAGAGCTGCAGGTCGACCAGTTCTTGCAAGACCAGAACATCGCCGTGCTCTCTGGCGGCGGTTCGGGCCAGACCACCTGGACGACGCACAGCAACCTCTTCAACACCTCGGCGCTCTCTGACACGGTGGTCGACTCGAACTTCTATGCCGCACAGGCCGCCGGCGCCACGGACATGGGCTGGGGTTACTGCGTCGAAGCGGCGTCATGCCAGGGTCACATTCCGGAGGTCACCAAGCTCGTCACCGACGCCGGCCTGAAAGACGCCGGCTCTCAGCCCATCTCGGGCAGCGCAGCGAGCTACACGGCAGAGTGCCTGAGCTGGATCGGTGCCGGTGCCAATGCCATCGGACTCATCACCGCCAGCGCGACGGACGCGAAGATCGCGGCAGATTGCATTCAACAGGGTTACAACGGGCTCTTCGCAGTCTCGGGCGCGCTCGACACGAACCAGCTCAGCCAAACCCCCGGCATGAAGACGGTCGGCGCGGTCTCTGGCTTCCCGTGGTGGGCTGACGCCGCACCGGTGCAGCGATACCGCGGTGCGATGAAGAATTATGCATCTAACCCCGACACGACCACCGGCAACGGCCAGGCCACCTCGACCTGGGGAGTGCTCGAGCTATTGAAGAAGGCCATCGGCACGAACACCGCGTCGCTCACCCGCCAGGGTGTCATCGACGCGATGGATCAGGTGAAGAATGAAACCCTCGACGGCTTGCTCCCGCAGCCGATCACGTTTACCGCCGGGCAGCCTTCGCCTGTCGTGACGTGCTTCTGGAACTTCACCTACACAGGTGGAGACTCCAACCCCAAGTCGCTCGCTCCGACCGGCAAGTCCGGTAACGGTGCGTCGGGTGACCTGGCCTCCAGCTGCGCCACCGGTAGCTGATCGAAGAAACAAAAAGGGCCGGCACCTTCGGGTGCCGGCCCTTTTACGCGCCCTGTGTTCTTCGGCGCTCTGTGTTCTTCAGCGCTCTGTGGTCAGCCCGCCATGCGGATCGCCTGCATCGGGCAGAGCGAGGCAGCTGCCTCGGCGAGCTCCTCGTCGTCGGCCGACAGCTCCGGCGAATCGTAGACGCCTGCCGCCTGCCGACGGAAGGCGAGCTTGCCGTCGTCGTCGAGTTCGAAGATGTCGGGAGCAGTGAAGCTGCACTGACCGATGTTCTGGCACACGTCAAGGTCGACGGCGAATCTCATGATGCTCTCCTCAAATCTAACTGGACAATAATTGCGATGCTGGATGCCCGCCCGGCGCTAGCTGCTCGACGCGACGCCCGGCGATTCAGCCGAAGATCGGCGCGACTTCACGGTCGACGATTTTGACACCCGGAGTGAAGCGCACGGGAATGCTGTGCGGGCCCATCACCATGGGCGCCTCGCCCATCTCGGGCCAGTCGACGGGGCCGTCGAGCTGCATGTCGGGCATCCGTCGCAACATGGCGCCGAACATTGTCGTCAGCTCGAGGCGTGCGAGGTGTGCACCCAGGCAGTGATGACGACCCGAACCGAACGTCAGGTGCGGGTTCACCTTTCGATCGATGCGGAAGGAGTCGGGATCGTCATACATCGCGGGGTCACGATTGGCGGCCGGATAGTACATGACCAGCTTGTCGCCCTTCGTGATCTGCTTGCCGCCGAGTTCATGGTCGACGGTAGCCGTGCGGCGCATCGCGACGATCGGCGGCGTGTAGCGCAGAATCTCTTCCAGCAGCTTCGGCATCAGCTTCGGTTCGTCGATGACGGCCTGACGAATTTCGGGGTACTGGAACATCAGCAGCATGCCGGTCGAGAGCACGTTGCGCGACGTGTCGCTGCCCGCGCTGACCAGTAGCTGGAAGTCGACGGTGAACTGAAACTCATCGACGGGAATCCCCATGATCGACGCCTCGGCGATGCGGGTGAGCGTGTCGTTGCGCGGGTGCTCTTCGCGCGTCGTCCACGCGTTGTGCGAATGCCGGCCGAGAGTCTGAATGGCGTCCAGACCGATTCCCTCAGTGGTGCTGATGCTGCGCGTGAGCGTTTCGGCGGCGTGGAACATCTCGATCGACTCCTGCCGATCGAGGCCCATCAGATCGGCGATAGCGAAGCTCGCCATCTTGCCCGACAGGTCTTCGACGAGATCGGCGTGGCCGTCTTCGATGACGACATCGATGATCGAGTCGACCATCTGCGCCATTCCTTCACGGGCAGGGCGGATGCGCTGCAGCCCGATTTCTTTGCTCAGGAGCTCGCGATGCTCGGTATGGTGAGGAGCATCCGAGAAGATCAGGTGCTTGTGGGTCTCATCGCCGACCTGATTCTTGTCTGAAATCGCCACTGTTGGCTCGTTGGAGTACGTCTCGTGATCGAGCTCGACGGTCTTGATGTCGTCGTATTTCATCAGGGCCCAGTAACCGGGCCCGTCAGACGGGTCTTCTTCTTGCCAGTGCACCGGATCGGTTTCTCGCAGATGGGCAAGGGCCTCGTAGGGTGGCCCGTAGCGCCAGTTGCTCGGATCTTGCAGATCGACGTTCACTGAGACTCCTTCGTCGTAACCAAGTACAAGTTATGATTCAATTGTGACAATCATAATACGAAGGAGTACACGATGCCCGCGGCAATCGGACTGCGCTGGGGAATCAAGCAGAGCTTTCTCGACTATCTCTCTGGCTTGCCAGACGGGCAGGCGGCCCTGGGCGATAACGTGACCGCGGTCGGCGACAACGAATTGCTGTTCGACCCGGCAGAGGCGACTGCCTCTTTAGACGGCATTGTCAAGTTCACCGGTGAGGTGCGCTTCGGTGGGCATCGTGGCTTGCTCTTCGTTCGCGTCGCCGAGCCCTGGCTGCACATCGACGGGGGCTGCGGCCGGCTCACCGTACTCGACCCCACGCTGACCGATGAGACTTCCCGAATACCCTTGGTCACCTTCCTCGTCGACCCCGGTGAAGCGATCAGTGGCAGCTTCGCGGGCACGCATGTTCGACTCACCGAAGAGGGCGTCGAGATTTTCAACAACGTCTACTCCGTCGGCGAGCCGTTCGAACCCTTCACGGTCACCGCCTGAAAGGGCGGCTGAGCTAGCGCATCGACCCGCGCGCCACGATCTGCTCGGCCCTGCGGATGACCGGGGCATCGATCATCGCTCCATCGACCGCCAGCACGCCGTTGCTGCCCGCCACCTGCTCGATGACGCGACGAGCCCATGCGAGTTCTGTGTCGCTCGGCACGAAACCCGCATTGACCTGAGCGACCTGTCGAGGGTGGATGCACAGCTTGCCGCCGAAGCCGAGCTCCCGGCCGTGCGCCAGATCGCCGGCGAGCGTCTCAGCGGAATCGAACGCCGTGGTGATGCCGTCGACCGGCGCGACCAGACCGGCCCCGGCCGAAGCCAACACGATACCGCTTCGCACGAGCGCAAGTGCCGCGTGCGATCCCGCGTCCACACCCAGTTCGGCCGCTAGGTCTGCGTTGCCGAGGGCCAGCCTGACGACGGCCGGCACGGCGCAGATCGCATCGAGCTCGCGCACCCCGCGCACGGTCTCGATCAAGGCGACCATTCGCGGCTCGGCGCTCCCGGCCGCGCCCAGTAGGTCGGCGACAGTCTGCAGCTCGGCCGACGATTGCGCTTTCGGTACCATGATCACGACTCCAAGCGACCGTAGCGCCTCGACATCGGCATCGTGCCACGCGGTACCCGGGGCATTGATTCGCACGAGCGCGCGGCCACCGTCGCTGAGCCAGCGCACGACGTTCTGACGGGCATCCGCCTTCGCAGCAGGCGCGACGGCATCTTCGAGATCGATCACCACTGCGTCCGCACCGGTGGTGACAGCTTTGTCGAACCGCTCCGGCCGGTCGCCCGGCACGAAGAGCAGGCTGCGGGCGGCCGTCACATCGATCTGTATGCTCTCGCTCATGCCATCACGACCGTGAAGACCCAGTCGAGCACGCTCGCCGTGGAACCGTCGGCCGACGCGGCCTCGACGGTAACGCGCAACCGTGCCAATCCGCCTCCGGTAGGCAGCGCATGCACGGCCTCGACCGATATCGTCGAGCTGAGCCGGTCACCCTCGTGCACGGGCCCGGTGTGGTCGCATTTGTCCCACGCGGCCACCGTGACCAGGGCAGGAAGTGCGCGGGTGGCTTGGTGCAGCGCGAGACCGATGGTGTGGCCACCGTAGACCAAACGCGAACCGCCGGCTGCGACTTCATCGTGATGCACGCTCGCGATATTGCCGGTGAGCCGAGCGAGCTCGGGCGCACTCGAGACAAGATCAGCCCCCTCGACCGCCCACGACTGACCGGCCCTCATGGCCTCGAAGTGCGGCCCGGGCACGAGGGCGCGGAAGGCACCGAGATTCCATGAGGCGACAGCTGAACCGAGGTCATCGAAGCCCACGCTGCGGGCAGAGATTCCGACCGCATCGAGGTCGTCGGACAGTCCGGTCGGCGCAGCCGAGCCGGAGAGTGGCAGCATTGCGCATCGCCAATAGTCGAGTACGGGCCGATGTTGATCATCAGACGTCACGATGTGCATGGCGACGAGGCCCGTCGGAGCACGACCCTCGCGCCGGGTGTTCTCCTTCAGGGCATCGATCGTGGTCACGGTCGAGAGCGTGTCGCCGATTTCGGGAAAACGATGAAAGCGCAGGCCTCTGTAGAAAAGGTTGGCCTTGACATGCTGGGTCACCGACGTCGACTGACCGATCGACGTATCCCAGACCAACGCCGGCGAGGCTACCGACGCCTGACCCGTGACCTCCGCTGCCAGTGTCGTGTCGAGCGAGAGTCGCAGGCGATTGCCGACGATGGAGCGATGCGCCGCCTGCATTCCGTCGGTGAGGGTGACGGCGGGCGAGTCCGTGTAGACATCGCCGACCGTCAATTCGTCGAAGTACGGCCCGCGCACGGGTGTTAAGGTTTGCATAGTTCTAATTATGCCCGTAGATTTAGCAACATATTATGGAGGCGATAATGAGACCACTAGACGGCATCACCGTCGTGAGCCTCGAGCAGGCGGTCGCTGCGCCCTTCGCCAGCCGCCAGCTCGCCGACCTCGGTGCTCGAGTGATCAAGATCGAACGGCCGCAAGGCGGCGACTTCGCCCGCCGATACGACACCACGGTGCACGGCGAGTCGAGCTACTTCGTGTGGCTGAACCGCTCAAAGGAGTCTCTGACACTCGACGCTAAGTCGCCGGAGGGTCTGGCCGTTCTCGATAGTCTGCTCGGCGAGGCCGATGTCTTTCTGCACAATCTCGGCCCTGGCGCGGTCAACCGTTTAGGTCTCGACGCTACATCGCTTGCCGAACGGCACCCGCGGGTCATCCACTGCACCATTTCCGGCTATGGTACGACCGGGGAATGGGCGCACCGCAAGGCGTACGACCTGCTGGTGCAGTCGGAGGCCGGGCTGGTATCCGTCACCGGCACACCGGGTCATGTCGCGCGGGTAGGAGTATCGATCGCCGACATCGCTGCGGGAATGTACGCCTACTCGGGAATTCTGACGGCTCTGCTGCATCGCGAAAAAACGGGCCGAGCGCTGCCGGTCGAGGTCTCGCTGTTCGAAGCGCTCGCCGAATGGATGGGTAGCCCCGCGTATTACACCGCGTACAGCGGAACCACTCCGCCACGGGTCGGCGCTCAGCACGCCACGATCGCCCCCTACGGCCCGTATTCGACCGCCGATGGCGACGTGATCATGCTCGCGGTGCAGAATGATCGCGAGTGGAGCCTGTTCTGCAGCATCGTGCTGGGCGATGCGACTCTGCAAGAGAAGAGCGAATTCGTTTCGAACTCCGCGCGGGTTGCGAACCGTGACCAGCTGAACTCGACCATCGGAGCGCGCTTCAGCGCACTCACCACGGTGCGCGCGCTCGAGCTGCTCGACGAAGCACGCATCGCCAATGCGAGGGTGAATACGGTGCAAGAGTTTCTCGAGCATCCGGCACTCAAGTCGCGAAACCGCTGGCGCGAGGTCGATGCTCCGGGCGGCCGCATTCGTGCGCTCGTACCGCCCGCGAGCCTTGCCGGCATTGAACCACGAATGGATGCCGTACCCGCACTCGGCGCCGACACGGATCGCATTCTCGGCGAACTCGGGTATACCGCCGACGCCGTCGCCCAGCTGAAATCGGCTGGCACTGTCTGAGCCGCGGTAGCGCCACGGCGCACCGCCAGAAAATTCGAGGAGCATGACCATGACACACCTGAGCGCCGAAGAAGAACAGATCGTCGAGGCGGTTCGTGACTGGGTCGACACCGAAGTGAAGCCGGTCGTCCGCGAGATGGAACACGCCAACGAGTACCCGGAGAATCTCATCGAACAGATGAAAGAGATGGGTATCTTCGGTCTGGCGATTCCGGAGCAGTATGGCAGCCTGCCTGTCTCCATGCCTTGCTACGTCGGGGTCACAACAGAACTCGCTCGAGGCTGGATGAGCTTGGCCGGCGCAATGGGCGGCCACACTGTCGTCTCCAAGCTGCTCGTGCTCTTCGGTACCGAGGAACAGAAACAGCGCTATCTACCCCGCATGGCCACCGGCGAAGTGCGCGCCACCATGGCACTCACCGAACCGGGTGGCGGATCTGATCTGCAGGCCATGCTCACCACGGCGCGGCGGGTCGGTGACGAGTATGTCGTGACCGGCTCGAAGACCTGGATCTCGAACGCGAGGCGTTCACAGTTGATCGCCCTGCTCTGCAAGACCGACCCCACCGCACAGCCGAAGCACACGGGAATCTCCATCTTGCTTGTCGAACACGGGCCAGGACTCACTGTCTCGCGAGACCTTCCGAAGCTCGGCTATAAGGGGGTCGAGTCGTGCGAGCTCTCGTTCGACGATTACCGCACTCCAGCCGATTCGGTTCTCGGCGGCGTTGAGGGGAAGGGCTTCGCGCAGATGATGAAGGGCCTGGAGACCGGGCGCATCCAGGTAGCCTCGCGCGCCCTGGGTGTCGGGCAGGCCGCGCTCGACGACGCGCTGGATTACGCTCAGCAGCGAGAGTCGTTCGGAAAGCCCATTTGGAAGCATCAGTCGGTCGGAAACTACCTCGCCGACATGGCGACGAAACTCGAAGCAGCCCGTCAGCTCACGCTCTACGCCGCTGAGCGGTACGACTCAGGAGAGCGAGTCGATATGGAGGCCGGCATGGCGAAATTGTTTGCTTCGGAGACGGCGATGGAGATCGCGTTGAACGCGGTACGGGTGCACGGCGGTTATGGCTATTCGACCGAATACGACGTTGAGCGCTATTTCAGGGATGCGCCCTTGATGATCGTTGGCGAGGGTACCAACGAGATTCAGAGAAACGTCATCGCATCACAATTGGTCGCTCGTTCGCGGTCGCGATCCTGACCATCCCGGTGCTATCGTTATCTAATTATGTAACAAGCATGCTTCAATGAATTAGGCACTGCAGTGAGAAGGCGTGCGACGCCAAAAGAAGGGCACAACGACGTGAGCGAAACCGAGCGAGACGCGAACGAGGTTCCGGACTACGCGAACATTCTGCGGTTAGACGACAAGGTCTTCGTAGTGCTCGGAGGCGGCTTCGGCATCGGCTATCAGACCTGCGTCGCGCTAGCCAGCCAAGGTGCGAAGGTAGTCTGCGTCGACCGTGACCCCGACCGGGCACGGACCGTCGCCGACGAGGTCGGCGGTACACCGTGGAGCGGCGACATCACCGATCGCGACACGATGAAACGCCTGTTCGACGAGGTTCCCGAACAGCTCGGCCGGCTCGACGGCGTGATCGACATCGTCGGGCTCGCCCGGTACAAGGCCGTGTACGACCTGACCGACGATGACTGGCAGTTCCACCACGACATCATTCTGCGTCACGCTTACCTGGCCATCGAGTACTCGGCGAAACACTGGATGAGAAGTGGCACGTCGGGGTCGATCGTGTTCGTGGCGTCGGTCGCGGGCATCGACAGCTCCCCGAACCTCGCGGCCTACGGCGCCACGAAGGCCGCCCTGATGTCGCTCGTGCGCAGCGCCGCCGTCGAGCTCGGGCCCTCGGGCATACGGGTCAATGCGGTCGCTCCCGGCATGGTACGAACGCCGCGAGCGCAGGCGAATCCGAAGTGGACGCAGGAATTGCTCGACGCGAACATCCAGGCGACCCCGCTGCGCAAACTGGCCCACCCGTCAGACATCGCCAACGGGCTGCTCTTTTTCGCCTCTGACATGTCGTCGCAGGTCACCGGCCAGACCCTGGTGGTCGATGGCGGCAACAACATCGTTTTCAACGTCATCTCACCGAAGCCGTGATCCGGCCCAGCCGAAAGGAGTCGAGGTGAACGCTCTACTGAACGAACCCGAACCGACCCAGACGCTCATCGTCTCGCGTCGCACTCAGATCACCCCCGAGATCATCTTGCTCGAGCTGTCGAGCTCCGACGGAACAGAGCTGCCCGCCTGGCACCCCGGCGCGCACATCGACCTGCTGCTGCCGAACGACATGGTGCGCCAGTACTCGCTCTGCGGCGACCCCGCCGACCGCACGACGTGGAGCATCGGGGTGTTTCTCGAACCGGCCGGGCGCGGCGGGTCAGAGTACATCCACAACCAGATTCACGAGGGCGACAGGCTCGACACTCGTGGGCCGCGCAACCACTTCGAATACACGACTCCGGGTAAAACGATCTTCATCGCCGGCGGGGTGGGCATCACCCCACTGATGCCCATGGCCGCCGCAACGATCGCGGCCGGGAACGACTTCGAACTGCACTACGGCGGTCGGTCGCGTTCCACCATGGCGTTCGCCGAAAAGCTCGTGGAGCAGTACGGCGAGCGCGTGCACCTGGTTCCGCAAGACACTGACGGGTTCATGGATCTGCCGGGCATACTGTCGACTCCGGATTCCGGTACCGTGATCTACTGCTGTGGCCCCGCCCCCCTGCTCGACGCGGTCGAGAAGGCTTCGACCGGCTGGCCGGAAGGTTCGCTCACCGTCGAAAGATTCACGCCGCGCGTGATCGAAGACGCTTTGGCCGATCAAGAGATCGAGGTAGAACTCGAACTCAGCGGAATGACATTGATGGTGCCACCCGGGGTGCCGATCATCCGGGTGCTCGAAGACAACGACATACCGGTGGTCGCCTCGTGCTACGAGGGCACCTGCGGCTCCTGCGAAACCTTTGTGCTGGCCGGCACACCCGATCACCGCGACTCTGTGCTCGGCGACTCGGAGCGCGCTAAAGGCGACGTGATGATGGTCTGCGTGTCGCGAGCTCTCACTCGCAATCTGACGCTCGAAATCTAGAGAAGGAGCTTCTATGTCGACGATGCTCGAACGCGCGACCGCGGCAGGCATTCCGATCCACGAATTCGACCTCGAGCACGACCCGCGCTGGGGTGTGGATCCGCACGCCGTGTGGGATGAAGCCACCAAAATAGCTCCACTGTTCTACAGCCCGGTGAACCGCGGCTACTTCGTCGCCACCGACTACGAGACCGTCAAGGGTGTGTTGCGCGACACCGCGGTCTGGGCGAACACGCCGACCACAACGATCTTCACCGAGCGAGAGGTGCGGCTGAACGTGCCGCCGCTGTCGATGGATGCACCAGATCACACCGTCTATCGCCGCGCGATGATTCCGCTGTTCAGCCCCCAGGTTCTGACGCCGCTCGAACCCGGTATCTACGACCTTGCGAACGAACTCGTTGACGACATTTTCGCAAAAGGTTCGTGCTTGTTCACCAAGGACTTCTCCTCTCAGCTGCCGGCTCGGTTCTTTCTGGGCTGGTTCGGTTTCGATTACGGTGACATGCAGCGCATGTTCGAGCTCGCCGAGAAGGCGACCTTCGAGTTTCCGACCCCAGAGATACGCAAGCAGATCGAAGGCGAGATCGAAGGCCTGATCTCGGGGCTCTACGAGTACCGCCGCACCAACCCGGGCGACGATCTGGCCACGGCGATGGTCAACATGCGAGTGAACGGCGAACCGATTCCCGAAGAAGTTCTGGTGCCGATGGGCACGCTTGCCTTTATCGCCGGCCAAGAGACCACGTCGACCCAGCTCGGCTACATCATGTGGCACCTTGCACGTTTTCCTAAAGACCGTCGGCGCCTGATCGACGACCCGGCCCTGATTCCGGACGCCATCGAAGAGTTGATGCGCGTCTACAACACGGGTGGTCCGTCTGGTCGCACGGCACGGGCATCCGGTGACGTCGACGGCGTGCAGATCGAGGCGGGCGACCGCATCTTCATCGCTCGCGCCGGCGCCGACCGCGCGATGGCGGCTGACGTTCAGCTGGATCGCACGCCCAATCGGCACACCGCGTTCGGTCTCGGAATCCACCGTTGCATCGGGTCGCATATCGCGCGCATCGAAATGCGAATCGCGCTTGAGGTCTGGCTGAAACGTGTTCCGGAGTTCTCGATTCCTGCGGGCTTCGTGCCGACGCATCGTTACGGCTCTTTCATGCAGCAACTGAATTCGCTGCCGCTCGAGATCCCTGGCCTCGGATCGCCGCACCGGGCCGCTGCGTGATGTCTGTTGTAACAGAATGCTCGAGAAAGAGAAGGTCATGAGTGAAACCCGTTTGAAATACGTCATCGACGACTCGATCTGCTCTGGTCACGGTCGCTGCTATGTTCTCGCACCGCAGTCGTTCACGGCGGACGAGATCGGCTACGGCCAGGTGATCGAGAAGACCTATTCGCTCCAACAGCGTCAAGAGATGGAGAACCTCGTCGTCTCATGCCCAGAAGGCGCTATCTCGATCGAGACGGTCGAGGTCGTCTGAGGTGACCTATCTTCAGCGGCACATCCGCGCTGTCGATGAGCTTTACGAACTCGACCCCGAGTTCGTCGCTGCGAGCGAGGCCTTGTTCGGGCATCCGCATCGCCATTCTGTGCTCGCCCCCAAGGTGCGCTCGCTGGTGGTGCTGGCCATCGAGACGGTGATTCCGATCGGTGACGACACGCGCGTCGGACTCGCGGTGAGGCAGGCGGTCGACGACGGCGCGAGTGTAAATGAACTGCTGTGCGTTCTCGAGATCTCGTGCTCGATCGGCCTGCACACCATCAGCGTGGGGCTGCCCATTCTGCTCGAAGAGATGCAGAAGCTGGGCTTGGAGCTGCCGCCCGACGACGACGAACGCCGCCGGGAGCTACGCCGTTACATCGAGACCGAAGGGCCTCGGCCCCGGCCGCTCAACTCGATCTACGCGGCCATCCTTCAAATCGACCCCGAGTACTTCAAAGCTCGCATCGATTTCATCGACCTGCCGTGGACTCGAGCGGGCGTGCTCGACCACGAGGTAAAGCACCTGCTTTCGATCGCGATCGATGCCGTCAGCCCGCAGCATTATGCCGACGGGCTTCGTAAGCACACCCACGACGCATTGGCGATCGGCGTGCAACCGGCAGCGATTCTCGAGGTACTCGAGTTGGCTTCGGTCACGGGCCTGCGCTCGTTCGATGCAACCGTGCCGATTCTCACCACCTTGTCTTCAGGGCAGCCCACTTCAGAAGGATCGAAACATGAACGTCTCAGCTGACAAGTCATTCGACTACATCGTGGTGGGCGCGGGTGCGGCGGGTGCTGTTCTCGCGTCACGCCTGAGCGACGACCCGTCGGTGTCGGTGCTGCTGCTCGAGGCCGGCGGATCCGACCGCAGTCTGCTGCACCTCGTGCCCAAGGGCTTCTACTTCACGTCGAGCAACCCCAAATACACAAAGAAGTTCACGACCGAGAAATGGGGAAGCGGGGCCCAAGAGACCTGGAGCCGCGGCCGCGTGCTCGGCGGGTCGACTACCGTCAACGGAATGGTCTGGAACCGGGGCTGGGCCGCCGATTACGACGCATGGGAGAAGGCCGGCGACGCCGGCTGGAATTGGGATGCGTTTCGGGCGGCGTACCGTGGAATCGAGAAACACCAGTTAGGCGGCACATCGTTCCGAGGCGCCAACGGCCCCGTCGGCGTGTCTGTCGCGTCACCTCGCGACCCGGCCTGTGACGCGCTGATTGCTTCGATGGCGGCCAACGGCATCGAGTATCAAGACGATATGAACGGCAGCGACGACGACCGGGTCTCATATGTTGCGTCGCAGGTTCAACGTGGTCTGCGGGTCAGCTCGACTCGGGCGTTTCTCAACACCAGTCGCAAACGTTCGAACCTCACCGTCGTCACGCACACCGAGGCGAGCCGCATCATCATCGAGAACGGCCGAGCCGTCGGCATCGAGGCTATCGTCAAGGGCTCGAGTACCGTTTTATACGGCGCGAGCCGTGAGGTACTGGTCTGTGGCGGCGCGTTCGATTCGCCGATGCTGCTCGAACGCTCGGGGATCGGTAATCCTGAGGTGCTGGCTGCGGCGGGCGTTCCGGTCGTGGTCGCGAGCCCGAAAGTGGGCGAGAACCTACTCGAGCATCGCGGCATCGAGTTTCAGGTCACTCTGAAAGGCGTTAAAGGATTCAACGGCAAGCTGCAAAGCCCTCTGAAGCAGTTCTGGACGGGCTTCAAATACCTTTTCACGCGAAACGGCGTGATGGCGCACGGCGGCTTCGCGGTCGGCGCGAACTACGAGTCCGACCCGGCTTCGGGCCGGCCCGACACCCAGGCGTTCTTCACGCCGATCTCGACATCGGCTGTGAACCCGATGTCGGGCCGGATTGTGGTCGACAGCGAGCCGGGCGCGAAGTACGTCACCTACCCGTTGCACCCCACGAGCGCGGGCTCGATTCACATCACCGGCACGTCGTTGCACGACGCGCCGAAACTCGTGCCGAACTTTCTCGACACCGCACACGACCGCGAACTCCTGCTCAAAGTGATTCGCAAGGCGCGCACCATTCTCGCAACCGAGCCCTTCTCGAACTATGTCGTCGACGAGGTCATTCCCGGCCGAGAGATTCAGACCGACGAGCAGATACTCGACTTCGCACTGAACAAGGGCAAAGCCGGCTATCACACGCTCGGTACCTGCGCCATCGGCCCGAACGACGACGACGTGGTGGATGACCGGCTGCGCGTTCGCGGAGTCGACGGTCTGCGCGTGGTCGATGCCTCGGTCGTCCCGTTCCAGCCGTCTGGCAACAGTGCCGCGCCCGTGATGGCGGTTGCGTGGATCGCGGCAGACCTAATCAAGGCCGACCGTTACGCTGCCCAGAAGGCAGCCGCGTCCACAGCGACGACCGCTTAGCCAACAGCCACTTCGACCGGGCAAGCGATAGTTCACGATTCCTCGAGCGCGCGTTGAGCGGCGTCGTTCTCCTCGACGAGATGAATGAGCTGAGCGCGCGCCGAGGCCTCTGCTGCGCGACGCAGCGCGGGGTCGAGACCGGCGTTGAAGTGATCGACGATGAGGGCGACGGTTTCGTCATCGGTCGAGAGGGGTACGCCGAGCCCGTCGAGAAAGGCGACCATCTGCGTGAGACGCTCGCGCCGGCGAAGCGACTGACGCTCGCAGGTCGCGGCGAGGTCAGGAATGAGTGATCCGTGACCGGGAAGCCCGACCATTCCGCCTAGTCTTTCGAGCTTTTTGAGAGAACGCAGAAAATCGCCGATCGTTCCACCGCCGTGCGGAGAGATCGCTGTCGATCCGCGGCCCAGAACGGTGTCGCCGGTGAGCACGACACCGAATTCACCGCCACCCGGCACGACGACGCGGTCGTCGGGCAGCTGAAAGCAGACGGAATCACCGGTGTGTCCGGGCGTGTCAAGGGAGAGGATCCGGATGCCCGCAGCCCTGATGACCTCACCGTCGCCCAATGGGTCGGCATCTCGGCAGAATTCGCCGGCCTTGGCGCGCACCGGCGCACCAGTGCGGTCGGCGAGCTCGTTCATCGCCTCGACATGATCGGAGTGCCGATGAGTGATCAGGATGAGTTCGACACGGCCCGCACTGCAGAGGCGATCAAGATGGGCGCTGTCGGAGGGCCCGGGGTCGACGACCACGACCGATCGCGAACCCGGCGCTTGCAGCAGAAACGAATTCGTTCCCTCGAGCCGGGCAGGGCTCGGATTGGGGGCGAGAACACGGCGGGCGGTGCCGCTGAAGTTCACAATGGTCTCGGCCACCGGCCGAGTCACCGGCTGCTCACCCGGCCGAAGCGCGAAGCGATGGGCGCGAGAACGAGGGGTCGAGCTGCGATCCAGGCAGCCCCCATGACGATTAGAGACACGACGAAGATCGCGAATCCGAACCAGTTGATCTCGTCTTGGCCGCCGTACATGTGATTCAGGTTGCGGAGCGCTCCCGTGGCGAAAACCAGGGTCACGTGCGCCACGATGAAGAACACGAAGTAGAGCATCACCGGAAAATGGATGGTGCGGGCGATCTCCACCGGGTACCACCTGCTGAGTCGCTTCCAACTGGGCTGCCAGAGACCCGACATGCGCACGCCTGTTGCTATCGCGAGCGGGGCGGCGATGAAGACCGTCACGAAGTACGACAGCTGCTGCAGGCTGTTGTAGTTGACCCAGCCGTCTTCCGTGGGCCATTCGAGAGTCAGATATTTCAGCAACGCCGAGATCGCGTTCGGAAAAACCGACCAGCTGCTCGGCACCAGCCGCACCCATTGACCGGTAACGAACAGCAGCACGATGAAGATGGCGCCGTTCAGCACCCAGAGCAGGTCGAGCGCTTGATGAAACCAGAGAGTGAGGCTGATCTTCTTTTCGGTCTTGCGCCACTTGGCGGTCCAGAACGCGCTCGGACGCTTCTGCGTACGCACCTGCCACCCCGAACGGATGATCAGCACCATCAAGAACGCGCTGAAGAAGTGCTGCCACTCGACCCAGGCCGGAAATCCGACTGGAGCGAAATCGGGCAACGCGTACTCACCCGGATAGATGATGAGAAAATCGTGCACGCCGGTGAATGTTGTGAGACCTCGGGCGGCCAGAATCACGCCGAGCACGATGGCGGCGGCAGCGATGATGCCGAGCACTATGCGGGTGGCGAGCCGACGGGGCAGAGGGAGGGCGAACGTCGGCGAGATGGAGTTCGCGGCGACAGCGGCGGCGGCGCTCGCGGGAGTGGTCATGCCGACGGGGCGGGGGGCGACTGCGGTAGTGGGGGCGGAGGACTCGGACTCGACTGCCCGGGCTTCGGGAGCCGAGTCGCCGGCGATAAGTGGCTCAGCCGTGACCGCGGGAGGTGACGTCGGGGCTGCGGGAGGTGACGTCGGGGCTGCAGGCTGGCCCGGCTGTGGAAGGCCAGCGCGACGAGGCAGACCCGATCGGGGCGTGCCCGGCGCGGGTCGCGCGGGAGTCGCAGGCGCGGGCTCGCCGCCAGGGGTGCGCGGAAGGCCCCGCCTCGGCGCGCCTGGGCCGTTCGCACCGGCTGCAGCCACTATTTCTTCTTCGTTTCGAGGGCTTCGATGAGTTGCGGCACGACGGTGAAGACGTCTCCGACAATACCGAAATCCGCGATGTCGAAGATCGGAGCATCCGCGTCTTTGTTAATGGCAACGATCGTTTTAGCAGTCTGCATACCGGCACGATGCTGGATGGCGCCCGAGATACCGAGCGCGACGTACAGTTGCGGGGCGACCGAAACACCGGTTTGACCGACCTGGAAGCTCTGCGGTACGTAGCCGGCATCAACGGCCGCCCGCGAAGCGCCGACTGCGGCACCAAGAGCGTCAGCGAGCTCGCCGACGAGGGCGAACTTCTCTTCTGAGCCCAACCCACGGCCGCCGGAGACCACCTTGGCGGCACCGCGCAGCTCGGGTCTGCTCGACACGTCAGTCACCGGTTCGAAGGAGACGATCGCGGCTGAGCGACCCGAAGATTCGGCGACGCTCAGCGTCTCCGGTATCGCCTGCGTCGCCTCCGCGCGAGCGTCGATCGACCCTTGACGAATGGTGACGATCGGAGCACCGAAGGTGACGGCCGACTCGACGTTGTACGACCCGCCGTAGACCGAGTGACGCACGACGACGCCCTCGGCGTCTCGAGACACACCGACAGCATCCACTGCGATGGCCGAACGGCGGCGAGCGGCAAACCGCCCAGCGGCTTCCCGACCGTCAACAGAGTTCGAAATGAGAACCGCGGCCGGATCGAGTAGCTCGGCCGCGCTCATCAGCGCGTCAACGACCGGAGTCGAGGGTGCGGTCAGAACACGAGCGTCTTCTGCCACAAGCACTCGGGCGGCGCCCGCCGTTGCGGCAGCAGCGCCGGCCGCGGCGCCAGAGCCGGGCGCCACGACCACGAGCGCAACCGGTGTACCGATACCGGCGGCGGCTCCGAGCAGTGCCGCAGCACTTTTCGTGAGTTCGCCGGAGGGTGTCGTCTCGGCCAGAACGAGAATCGGGTCAGTGAATGTTTCTGTCATGATGCGCTCCTCACGCGAGCCGGTTCGAGACGAGGAAGTCGGCGAGCTGGTCCGCTGCGTCTCCTTCATCGACGATCTTGGTTCCGGCCGCCCTCGCTTCTTTCTCGGCGACGCTGATCATGATCGATCGCGAGACGGCCTGATCTTCCGGGTCTATGCCGAGGTCGTCGACGGAAAGCCGTTCGACCGGCTTCTTCTTTGCCGCCATGATGCCCTTGAAATTAGGAAAGCGCGCGGCCGGCATGCGCTCAGTGATTGAAATGACCGCCGGCAACTCCGCTGTCACGGTCATGCTGCCGGCGTCTGCCTCGCGCACACCCGTGACGGCAGCGTCGCTGATCTGCACCGAACTGAGCGCGCCGAGAATCGGCACGTCGAGCAGTTCGGCGATCATTCCGGGCAGAACGCCCCCTGAGCCATCTGTCGAGAGGTTTCCCGCGACGACGAGATCGAAGCCGCTGCGCCGAATGGCCGCAGCGAGCACTTCGGTCGTGAGCCAGAGGTCAGCTCCGGCGAGCCGCTCGTCAGCGATCTGCACGACGCTCGCGGCGCCCATGGCCAACCCCTTGCGAAGAGTGGGCTCGGCGCTGGCCGGCGCCATCGACATCAGCACGATCGACGTATCGGGGTGAGTATCGGCGTAGCTCAGCGCCACTTCGAGCGATCGTTCGCCGATCTCGTCAAGCACGGCTTCGCTCGCCGAACGATCAGCGACCCCTGTTTCCAAGTCGAGCTTGCGGTCGCCATATGTGTCAGGCACCTCTTTAGCCAGAACGACGATCTTCATCGGTGGTTCTCCTCGTTATCTCGTGACGATCGCGGCCGCAATCGTTCTCGTCGCGGTAATCCGCGCCTCAGGCTTGTCGCGGTTCGGCCGCATTCCAGGCGACGTCGAGGTCACCCTCGAGATCGTGGCGAATCGAGAGTGCGAGACGCAGAAGTTGCCGCGCGCTCAGCTGTTCACCGGGAAACGTCTCATCGTCAGAACTTGCCACCAGACCGAGCTCGGTGAGGGCACCTCCGACGAGGCGCGCGATGCCCAGCGCAGCCGCCCAGACGACCTCACGCCAGGCCAGGTAGCTCGTTGCGTCATCGAGAGTCGGGCTCTCCGGAATGACCGCGACGAGGCGATCTGCCAATGCGTTCACTCGCTCGCTCAACTCCATCGCTGAACCCTCTTTTCCGTACGGCCTCGTACTTGAATGGCCCGTCTCCGCAAAGCTGCAGACGCGTACCAACCAATCTCCTGACGAAACTCTAAGCAGCCCGAACAATGTTGTCAAGTGATGCTATTGACACACTCCATCAGCGGAGCGATACCACAGTCGTCTTCAGCTGCGTGTAGTGCAGCAACGACTCGAACCCCTTTTCGCGCCCGAGTCCGCTCGACTTGAAGCCGCCGAACGGCGTCTCGATGCCCGTTCTGCCCCCGTTCACTGTCACCTGGCCCGAGTCGACGCGCGAGGCGACCCGCAGCGCTCGTGCACCATCGTTCGTCCACACGCTGGCGACCAGACCGAAGTCGGAATCGTTGGCCAATCGAATCGCGTCTTCTTCGTCGTCGAAGGCGGTGACGGCCAAAACCGGCCCGAAGATCTCTTCCCGAAAGATCCGCATGCCCGGCGTGACGTCGGCGTAGACGGTGGGCTCGACGTACCGACCGGCAGAGAGCGGTCCGGAAACAGGATGACCGCCCGTGACCAGCCGGGCGCCCTCCCGCGAGGCGATCGCGAAATACTCGATCACCTTCTCGAACTGACCCTCTGTGGTCATCGGGGCAAGCCGTTCGCCCGGCACCTGCAGCGCCATCGCATGACCGATTCTTTCGACGAACGCGTCGTAGATACGCGACTGAACGAGAAGCCTCGAGAGGGCCGCGCACTGCTGCCCCGCACCCACTGTGATGGTCAGCGCACTCTGCAACGCACGGTCGAGGTCGGCGTCGTCGAAGACGATGTTCGCCGACTTGCCACCGAGTTCCAGAATCGCGGGCACCAGTCGCTCGGCCGCCACTTTCGCGATGTGCCGACCGGTCTCAACCGAACCGGTGAATGCGATCAGCCGAACATCCGGATGCTCGATCAACACCGCACCGGCCTCGGGCCCGGTACCGAGTACGACGTTGAGAACCCCGGGCGGAAAACCGATTTCGCTGGCGAGCTGAGCCAGCATGACCGTCGAGCTCGAGGTGAACTCCGACGGCTTGACGACGACCGTATTACCCGCGGCAAGCGCCGCCCCGAGGCCCCTCGACGCCTGAGTCAACGGCCCATTCCACGGAGTGATCATCGCGACGACACCGTACGGATCGCGGGTGGTGAATGCGCGGTCCTCTGCTCCGAGCGAGATGGTCTCGCCGAACAAGGCCCGCACGACGCCGCCGTAGTACTCGAAGTAGTCGGCAGATGTCTGCACGCCGCCGCGCATTTCGCCGGCGAGTTTGCCGGTTTCAGAAACCTCGACGTCGACGAACTCGTCGGAACGCCTCCTCAACTCGCGCGCGAGTTCACCACACAATCGGCCTCGAACGACCGGCGCGAGGTCGCGCCACGTCGGAAAGGCACTGCGCGCCGACGCGACGGCCTGATGGGTCATCTCAACCGAACCGCGCGGCACCTCGGCGACCGGCCGACGGTCGAGCGGACCGGTCACGACGGAACGCAATTCGGTAGCTGAAGCGATCGACGCTCCGTCGATCCAATGCTTGAGGATCCGCATCACCGTGCTCCTTAGCTTGACAACCAGTTCAAAACAATTTCAACAACATTACAGATCGTATCGGCGCTGTAAACAGGCCCGGTAGTATGATGGAGATAAGTTCGAGACGATAAGAGCATGAGTAAAGCAAAAGAGGTGTACCGATGACACGAGACCGCACTGCGCGTACCAGAATCCGCCAGGTCCTTGCGTCCACTGGTCCGATCGTCGATCCGTCGGGTTACGCCACGGGCGCCTTGAAAGACCTGATCGGGTACGAGGGTTCACCGGTCGCGTTCATTCAGTTGATCGCGGCGATGGAACGCGATGGGGAGATCGTTCGAGACATTCGCGGAAAACGCACCTACGGCATCACGGCTAGCGCATCGACCATCGAATCCCAACTCGCTCAGACCCCGACGCCGGTGCGTATTGTTCGGGCAGAGGAGGTCGAGGGCATCCCCATCGACTACGACCTGCTGGCCCGCTCGATCG
Organism: Subtercola sp.; assembly: GCA_025463765.1. Classification (GTDB taxonomy): domain Bacteria; phylum Actinomycetota; class Actinomycetes; order Actinomycetales; family Microbacteriaceae; genus Subtercola. Next base: position 71,710 of record JAODBC010000093.1, read on the forward strand.
TGCGCGAACTGCTCTCGGTCTTCGCGACACGCCAGACGCAGACCGCTAGCGTGGAGTTCGCCGAGCGTCAGCAGAGCGACTACACACGCCGACTCGACGAAGCACGCGAAAAGCTGGATGCCCTGCTGGGTGAAGCCGCGCAGCTCAGCACCGAATACTCGGGCTGACGCCCTCGAATGCCCGCAGATCAACTGAGCGACCATACGCACGACTGGCTGATAGCGCCGACCTCGTCGGTTTCTGTGGGCGAGTGCACCATTCGCTTTCGTCGACTCGGCGAGCCGGGCGCCCCCGCACTGCTTCTGATTCACGGTGGGGGTGGTCACGCGGGCTGGTGGCTCGATGTCGCGCCCTTGCTCGCTGGCGATCACGACGTCATCGTCATCGAGCTCTCGGGGCACGGTGACAGCGGTCACCGCAAAGACTATTCCTTCGACGTTTGGGCTGCCGAACTGGCCAGCGTGGTCCGCGCGACGGGAGTCGCGTCGGTCGACGTGGTCGGGCACAGCATGGGAGGAATGGTCGCGCTACGCCTGGCGGCCCTCTACCCCGCTCTGGCTCGAAGTCTCGTACTCATCGATACTGCCGTGCGCCGCACGTCACGGCTCGAGCGCCGGGAGCGTGCGGCGAAGTTCTACGCCACCCTCGACGAGGGCCTAGCCAATTTCCGATTGCGACCGCGCGGAACCATCGCCTCGCACGAGACCCTGATGGCCGTCGGGCGGGCAGGCATCACCGAAACCGAGGACGGCTGGCGGTGGAAGTTCGACCCACACGCTGTGCAGAGCTTTCCGAGCGAAACGCTCGAGCGGCCCGAGGAGGCAATTCGTTCGCGAGCCGCCTTCATTTATGGAGGGCGCAGCGAGCTGACCAATTCTGAAACCGTCGCCCATCTCGAACATATGCTCGGAGCCTCGGTGTCGAGCATCGAGATTCCCGAAGCATTCCACCACGTTCCACTCGACTCGCCGCTTCAGACAGTCGACGCGGTGCGAACACTTCTCGAAGCGATGCGTTCATAACTGCGCTCTCTGAGGCGAGCCGGCTACTGAGCCGCCAGGAGTGAAGACGTGCAGGGTGGCGGTGCCGGGGGCGAGAATCTCGCCGCTCTCGTTCTCAAGACCGATCGTGAGGTCGAGTATCTGATCGCCCGTGTCGACCAGCCGGACGACGTCGATGTGCGCGCGAATGTCGAACATGGCGTCGCGAAGAAGTGGGCGCCGGAACTGCATCGAGACAGAGGCGATGCGGCCGTCGGTGCCGAGCCAGGCGCGAAGAAGGTTATGCGCCCACGACCACTGCAGCCGGCCCATCGCGATCGCACCGGGGTAGCCGGCGACCCGGCCCGCTTCGTCGCCCATGTGCAGCGGTATGAACTCATCGTTCACGGCGGCGAAGCGATTCCACTCCGCAAAGCCAGAAGAGCGCAATCCCGCCGAGAACGTACCGCCGGGTTGTGCGGATTCCGGGGTGCAGTTCGCGATCATCGGCCGGCATACCCTCGTCAGTAGCGAATAGACGTGGCGCGTTCGGTGCGAACGAGTTCGCCACGCTGGTTGGTCCAGGTCGCTGTCGTCACGCTGAAGAGCATCCGCCCGACACGTCCGTCGCGTTCGCTGTAGCTGGTGAGACGGGACTCCGCGCGAATCACCTCTCCCACCCGAATGTTCTCGCCGTATTGGGCCGAGGTACCGCCGTTCAGCTGCGTCGTGAATGCGAGCGGCGGCAGACCGAGCATGCATTCGAGTGCGTCGGGGTCGCCGCGGCGCGATGCCGTCGCCCGCATGCATTCCGCGACCGCCCACGCAAACGGGTTGAACTCTTCGGGGGCCACGAATTCGACACCGGATGCCTCGGCCGACGCCCTGTCGGTGAACACCGCCGGAGGCGCCGACGGATAGTACACGGCGAGCGCCCAGCGGCGGATGTCGGACTCGTCGACCGGGTACGAGACCCGCCAGTCGATGAGCGAGCCGACCGCAGCACGCATCGCCTCAGTGAGAAGCGGCATACTCGCGTACCGGGCGCACACTGATCACAGCGGAAAGCCTTCGTCTTTGAAGGCGCTGTCACGCCACGCGAGAGCGGAGCGCAGGCCCTCGGCAGTGGCTTTGTTCTGAAATTCTCCGCCGCCGGGGCGGAAGTTTCGGGCGATCACGTACCACGGCACAGCCGCCTGCATCGCCGCACGCATGCCCATGGTCTCGTACGACTGGTTCAGCGTGAACTTGTTCGCGGCGAGCATGGCGGGGTGGATCTTCGACATCGGGCGCAGTTCGCGCATCACCATCTCGTCGAGCTCGGCAGCGGGAAAACTCTTCGCGATCCAGCCGATTTCTTCGGCGCGTACACCCGTCACCGACTGGCCAGTGAGCTGCAGGTATTTGGCCTGCGCCATAGACATCTTCCACGGAAAGTACTCGACATCGGGCGTCGACTGCGCACGTGTCGGCGGGTAGCCGATGATCGTATCGTCGGCCGCGAACACAATGTCGCACATCGACATGATCTCCGAGCCGCCGGCCAGGCAGTAGCCGTGGATCTTGGCGACGACCGGCTTCATCAGATCCCAAATGACCATCCAGTCGCGCAGGGCGCTTCGGGGAAACTGGCCGGTCCACGACTCGTAGAGCGGGCTGTGGTTCCACCCGTCGGGGCGTTCGGGTTCGGCTTCGCCGCCGGCGTAGCTGTTCATGTCATAGCCCGCACAGAAGGCTTCGCCAGCACCCTGCAGCAGGATGATCGTGACGTCGTCATCGCGTTCGGCGTCGCGCAGGGCGGCGACCAGTTCGCGGCGGAGTGCCGGACTCAGCGCATTTCGCTTCTCGGGCCTGTTCAGCGTGATAGTCGCGATGCGATCGTCGACGCTGTACAAGATGTTCTCGTATTCCATGAGGTGCCCTCTCGTCAGGTGCTGCACAATGCCGAGGGCTGTACGCTCCGACTTGATTGCCTTATCCTAACTACACCACCATTCTAGCAACATTGCACCAAGGTAGGTTCAATCATGTCGATAACACTCGAGACACCGAAGTTCCGCCCCCGCGACTTTGTGAGGTACCGCGGTTACCGGCAGGCCGCCATCGGCTGGCTGGTGAACGGCGTTTCGGTAGGGGCCGTCTACTTCACCATCGGGCCGCTGTTCGCGGCGATGATCCCCGATACGGGGTGGAGCCTGGCCCTGGTGTCAGCGGCCCTGCTCATCAGGGGTTTTGTTGCAATCGTCTTCGCACCCATGGCCGGGTGGCTGATCAGAGCATTCGGCCTCCGAGTAGTGGTCGTCACCGGTAGCGTTCTGACCGCCATTTGTTTCGCGGCAACCGGGCTCGTCACCAACCCGATCGTCTTTTGCATCGTTTTCGGCATCGGTCTCTCGTTCGCCGACGCACTGATCGGCTATGTACCGGCATCGACGATCATGAGCCGGTGGTTCCTTGCCCGCCGCGGCGCGGTCATGGGCGTCGTCAGCTCGGGCGCCGGTATCGGCGGATTCATCTTCGCGCCGCTGATGGCGCTGCTTGTCGCAGGTCTGGGCTGGCGTGGGGCGCTGTTCGTGTTGGGTGCTCTCGTGCTCGTGCTGTGCGTCCCGTCGGTGTTCTTGAAGAACGGGCCGCGCGATGTCGGTCAGTGGGTCGACGGTGTCGAGGGCCGTGTGATCCCCGAGCAGGGCGAGGCCGACGCGGTCGGAACCGTGCAGAAGAGCGTCAAGCAGATTGCTCGGTCACCACTGTTCTGGGCGGTGTTCTCGATCTACGGCATTCAGGCATGGGCGCTCGCCGTCTACTCCGCTGACCAGGTGCTCTATCTCACGACGATTGGCACCAATGCGGTTCAGGCTTCGACGGCGCTCGGCATCTCCGGCGGCGTGGCGGCGCTGTCGGGCATCTTGTTCGCCCGGCTGAACGACCGAATCAGCCCCTATTACGTGCTTATCGCCGCGACTGTGCTGATGTCGATCGCCTCGGTGGTCTTCATCTTCGCCAGCTCGCTGTTCGCGGTGTACGCGTATTCGATTCTCTTCGGCGCCGGGTACGGAATTCTGCTGCCGACCGTCGCCGTCGCGATCGGCAGGTACTTCGGCAGCCTGGACATCTCGCGTGCTGTCGGGCTCGGGCTGGGATTCGTGTCGCTGATGGCCGGCATCGGCCCGTTCCTCACCGGCCTGGTGAGCGACGCGACGGGCAGCTTCACCATTCCGATCTATGTGGTGGCGGGGTTGCTCATTCTTTCGGTGCTCATCGCCATCGTCGCGCGACCGCCGCGAGAGGCGCTCGCCGCCGTCGAGACCGTCGATGCAGCCGAGGTGCACGAGAGGCAACCACCCCTGACCTGACCGCTTCACTCTCGGTCGGTTGCTGATACGAATTGATAAGATAACTTGAACACAATTGAATCGAAGGGGAAATCGCCGATGACTGAACCCGAGACCGTCTCTGCCCGACGCAATTACACGGCTGTCGACATCGACGAACTCGCTACGCGATACCGCACGTGGGGTCGGTGGGGCGAGGGCGACGAACGCGGTTCGACGAATTACGTCACCCCCGAGACGATTCGCGCGGCCGCCGCATTGGTTCGCAGCGGGAGGGCGTTCTCGCTCTCGATTCCTTTCGACCGAGAGGGCCCACTCCCCGGGCGCACGGCACGGGTGAACCCTCAGCACATCATGTTCCGGCATGGCGGCGACCTACTGGCCGCCGGCGAAGAGGCGATGAGCGGCGGGTTCTCGACCGACGACGGAATCTACATGCCACTGCAAGCGGCAACGCAGTGGGATGCGTTCTGTCACATCTTTTACAAGGGCGAGACCTACAACGGGCACGGCCCCGAGTCGGTGACGAGCACGGGAGCGGCACACAACAGCATCACGAACACCAGCGTCACGACCACCGGCAGGGGAGTGCTGCTCGACTTTCCGCGGCTCTACGGGGTGCCGTGGCTCGAGCCCGGCGACGCGATCCAAGACGTCGATCTCGCTCGTTGCGCAGAACACCAGGGCGTACAGATCGGCGAAGGCGATTTTGTGATCATCCGCACCGGCCACATGCTGCGCCGCCGAGCCGAGGCGTTCTGGGGCGATTACGCGGCGGGGTCGGCGCCCGGTCTCGGGGTGAGCGCCGCAGACTACCTTCTGCCACGACACGTTGCGGGCGTTGCATCCGACACCTGGGGGCTCGACGCTCTCCCCTATGAGTCGCTGCCCGAAGTGAAGTATCCGCTGCACGTTCTCTTTTTGGTCAACGCCGGCGTGCTCATCGGCGAGATGTGGGATGTGGAACCTCTGGCCGAGGCCTGTGCCGTCGACGGTGTGTACGAATTCTTTCTCACCGCTGCGCCCCTAATGGTGACCGGCGCCGTAGGATCGCCGCTCAACCCGATCGCGATCAAATAGGGGCCGCATTACCGAGCAGTACCAATCCGGGATTCTCGGGGCTAGCGCAGCCGCTTATACGGTCGGTCGGTCTCGGCCCTCGACCTCCCAGAGCGACTGACCCATCAAACCAAAGGCACGGCGGGTAGTACTGTCTTGGCCGGCCCGAAGACCGGAACGACGCCGTGGTCGCCGACTTCGCGATAGTCGACCGTGAGCGCCATGCCGACCTCAGCACCCTCGTGGGGCAGATCGACCAGGCGGGTGAGCAGCCGAACACCGCAGTCGAGTTCGACCAGGCCGACCGGGTAGGGCACCTGCTCTTTCAGCGAAGCGGCGTAGGCACGGCGATAGGTCACGTTGCTCCAGAGGGTGCCCACACCGTCGACCTCTAGCCAGGTGGATGCCCGGGAAAGACACTCGGGGCACACGCCGGCGGCGGGCCACCGAATGTAGCTGCACTGGTCGCACTTCTGAAAGAGCAGGTGCCCCTCAGCTGCGCTCTGCCAGAACCGTGTGTCGTCTTCGGTCGGAAGGTAGGGCGTCTGCGTGCTGACCTCTGCACGGGCCGTCTCGGCGCTCACGACCGGTCCAGACTGAAGATCGTGCTCGCTGCCTTCAGCATTCCGTAGGTCGAACAGTACTGCGCGACCCGGAACGGTTCGAGTTGCCGGGCGCCTGCCTCTCCACGCAGTTGCCGGATCATCTCCACCAGATGCAGAAAGCCCCACATGTACGCTTCCGACAGCTGGCCGCCATTCGTATTCAGCGGCAGTTTGCCGCCGAACCCGACCGCTCCCGAACGAAACGCGTCGCCTACCCCTCCGAACGGCGCGAATCCGTACCACTCGAGCATCTGCATGACCCAGACGCTCGTCGGGTCTTGAATGTACAGCGCCTGCACATCTGCACGATCGATGCCCGCTGCCGGGTAGATGCGTTCGGCGACCTGCTCGATCCAGGGGCGCATCCACTGATCGGCGTTCTGCCGATCGCGAAGGCCGGTCTGCTGCGCAATACCCATCACGTGCACCGGCGTGCCGGTCAGCTCTGCCGCCTTGTCGGCGCTGGCGACGATCAGACACGCACCACCATCAGAGATCATGCAGATGTCGGCGCGTCGAAGCGGCTCGATCAGGTACGGCTCGGCCAGGTAATCGTCGATCGAGAGGGGTTTACGAAAAATGGCGAGCTCGTTGTCAATCGCGTATTTGCGCTGCGATACTGCAATCTCGCCCAGGTCTGCCTCGGTCGTACCGTAGAGCTTCTTGTGCCGCTGGAACGCCATGCCCGCGACACCAGCGACATTCAAGAAACCGTAGACGCTGGCGTCGTCTTGCCTGCCGAGCGGCAGGGTGAATCGGTTGCCCGCACTTCGCTGATTCGTGCCGTAGACAATCGCGATCACGCTCGCGAGACCCGCTTCGATCGCCGCGACAGCGAGGTGCAACGAGAAGTTGCAGGTGCCGTAGTCGAGGGTCGCACTATACGCCGGGTTGAGCCCGGCGAGTCGGCCGATCTCGGTGTCGATGCCGAAGCCGCCATACGACTTGCACGTGATGAGCCCGTCGATCTGGGACTTCTGGATGCCCGATTGCTGCAGCGTCACACGGAGTGCTTCGACGCCGATCTCGTCGGCTGACATGCCGGGCAGTTCGCCTTGTAGGGTATTGCCCACCGCGACGACCGCAGCGCGGCCGCGCACAGCGCCGGGTGCGGAGGCGAATGCGGCCATCAGATCACCCCTCGCTCGGCGAGCGCGTCGACGTCGGCCGCAGACAGGTCGAGCAGGTCGGAATACACCTCGTAGTTGTGCTCGCCGTAGGCAGCAGCCGCTCGGCCGACCGGCCCACCGATGAACTGCGGTGTCTCACTCATCGACACCGACGGCGCGGCCACCGGCCAGCGGCCGAAGTTGGTCGCCTCGAGCTCGGTGAGCCAGTTCAGGTGGCGCAGCTGCGGGTCGCGTTCGTAGCGATCCTGCGCGGTCTGAGCCACACCGGCCGCGATGCCGATGTCTTGCAGGCGAGCCATCAGGGCGAACGGCTCCTGCTCGCGAGTCCACGACTCGACGAGTTTCTCGAGTTCGCCGCGGTTCTCCAGCCGGGCATCGTGGGTGCGAAAGGCGGGGTGTTCGAGCCATTCCGGGTGCCCCGCTTCGCGAGCCAGGCGCGTCCACTCGTCTTCGGTGGCGCAAGTGATCGCGATCCAACGGTCGTAGCCCTGGGTGCGGAAGATGCCTTCCGGCACGGCCGTCGAATATGGCGAGCGGTTGCCGACCCGCGCGAATTCGCGGCCGTTGACCTCGTAATCGAGAAGCGGCAGCGCGGTGAGGTAGAGACCGACCTCGCTTTGCGACGCGTCGATGGACTGCCCCTCGCCGGTCATCTCGCGGTGGTAGACCGCCGTGAGAATCGCGAGCGCGAAGCTGTACGCGCCGTACCAGTCGAGATACGAATACCCCCAGCCGGCCGGCGGAAACGGCTCGGGCAGCCCGCTCATGTGAGAGAGCCCCGAGAAGGCCTGGGCCACCGGGCCGACCGTTCGGAACCGGCCGTAGACGCCCTTGCTGCCCATTCCCGATTGCTTCGCGTAAATTACCGACGGATTCAGTTCGCTTAGTACGTCATAGCCGAGCCCCCAGGCTTCCATCACACCCGGCGAGAAGCCTTCGGTGACGATTCCGCACTCCCGCACCATCCGTTTGGCGAGCGCAAGTCCCTCGGGGTGTTTGACATTCAACGAGATTCCGCGCTTGCCAGGGTTCTTGTTGTTGTACTGCGCACCGACTGGGCCGCCCTGGTCGGCGGGCCAACGTGAGGGCACGGGGCCGGTCGCTCTCTCGACCGCCTCGCGGCCCCCCTCGGGTGCTCCACCACGACGAGGATCGAGGTTCTTATGCCATTCGACCTTAATGACGTCGGCGCCGAGTGCCGCGAGAAAGCGCGTCGCTCCGGCCGAGGCGAGCATCCAGGTGAAGTCGAGAACGCGCACGCCTTGGAGAGGAAACGGCTTACCGTGCGGCGACAGCAACTCTTTCGCACGCGGAATCACAAGAGGCGAGGCAGGGGTGCGCGGCGCTGCCGTCAGCACCGCCTGGCGATCTTCGTCGAGCAGGGGGGCCCGGCGCCCCGTGACCCACTTCGACCCCTCGGTGACCCACTTGCTGGTCGGGTAACGGAACGATCTGCCGAGTTCAGGATGCTCGACGTCGGTGTACGAGCAGCGCTGCAGCCAATGCTCGTCTTGAGCGTTCTCGTGCGGCTTGCGAACTGGCACCCACATCAACCCCGCCTGCTGCGCCTCCCGCCACGGAACGTCGTCGAACATATAACGCCGCACAGTCTGCTCGACGACATCCATGTTGCTCGCGGCGCCGCCCTCCATGCCGGGCAGCACACGCGAGTCTTGCTCTTTCTCTTCGCTGCCGTCACTGATATGGCCGCCAATACCCCACGTTTCGAGAAACGGGCCGAGCAGTGCCGCGTTACGGGTCATTGCGAGGTACCACCGGCCGTCTTTCGAGCTGAAGATCGAGCGATGGCGCGAGACGGTGGGCGCCGAGTGCCGGCAGGTCTGGCGGTGGAACGGTGTACGTAACGCGACCCACGACATCAGATCGCCCTCGGTGTTCTTCGCGACGGCCTCATGGATGCCACAGGAGAGGTGCTGTCCGCGCCCCGTGCGGTTGCGCGAGATCGCAGCAGCGATGATGGTGAAGGCCATTTGCTCCCCCGCGATGGCGTACGAGTGCCCGAGCTGGGGGGCGATGGGCGGCGTCTCATAGCGCATCTTCGGGTCGGGGTCGTACCCGTTGTTCATGGTGACCCCGCCGAGAGCCAGGTGCACCAGATCAGACGCTTTGTAGTCTTTCAGCGGCCCGTCTTCGCCGAACGGCGTGATGCGGGCGTAGATGAGCCGCTCATCTTTCGCCCGGAGGTCGGCGCTGCCGATCGCCTTTCCGTCGAGGTAACCCAGTGCGGTCGAGTCGAGTACGACGTCGGCGTCAGCAGCCAGCTTCGTGAACTCGGCGACTCCGTCTGCGGTCTCGAGGTCGACCACAATGGAACTCTTACCGCGGTTGTACGCCCAGAAATGCAGCGACTTCTCTGGGTCGACGATGTCATCGACGAACGGACCGAAGCGACGGCTGCCTACGCCACCCACCGGTTCGATCTTGATCACTTCGGCGCCGAGACCGGCGAGCACGAGACCGGCATATTCGCCTTGGTGGTCGCCGATCTCGAGCACGCGCAATGGCGCGAGCGAGCCGGGTCGTGCTGCTGAGGGTGAAGAACTCACTTTTCTCTCCAAGAGGTCGTCAAGTCAGGTAGAAGTCGTCGCCGCCGCGTGCGGCCACTCGAGCCAGTCGGCCAAGGCCGAGCCGAGCACCAGGTCGCGTTCGTCGTCGCTGAGTTGCGGCGTGTGGTTCACGAAGACATCGACGAGCTCGTCGTAGGGCACCGGCAGCCGCGACAAGTCCGAACCCCAGAAGACTCGTTCGGCGCCGAACCACTCGACGAGTCGGTAGACCGCCTCGGTGATGCTGGCGAACGGGTACCGCTCGTCGATGAAGCACGGCAAGGCCGACGCTTTCACCGCGATGCCGGGGTGTGCGGCGAGTGCCTGTAGCGGTGCGATGGCTTCGGCGAGCGAGGCGCCTCGATGCTCGAGAGCAGCGTGATCGACGGTGATCTTGAGCGCCGGAAACTCGACGGCGAGCGACTCGTACAAATCGTATCTACCGGGCGCATAGATGCTCAGGGGAACACCATACGCTTCGGAGTTGGCGAAGAATCCGCTGGTCGTCGCTCGACGCACTGCACCTTCGACATCACCGCGGTTGAGTGACATGCGAATGCCGCGCATCCCCTCGACCGAGCGCCAGTCGACCAGACCGGCGGCGGCTTCGGGGTCGCTGACATCATGGCGCAGCAGAGCGCCGAAGCGACTCGGGTCTGCGGCGGCCGTCTCAAGAACGTAGTCGTTCCGCGAACCCTCCCAGGTAGGAGCGAGCAGCAGCGCGCCGGTGACTCCCGCCGACATCATGAGCTCGCGCACTTCAGGAATTTCGAGCGGATCGCGGTGCGGCGTGATCGCATCGGCAGGCCACGGGCGTTTCGAGGTCGAAGCCTTCCAGACATGAATCTGCGCATCGATGATCGGGGCGACGGTCACATCGGATCCTTAGGCGCCGGAGCCGGAGACGCCATCGGCCTCGCCGGCGTCGGCAACCGCAGCCGCAGCCGCTGTCGCACCCGCACCGACCGCCGCGGCCCGACCCCGTTCGTTCGATGCGTCGCGCAGCGGGAACGCCTCGAAGTCATGCAGATCGAGCACGGCATACTGCTCGGCGTGGCGCGCCCTGGTGAACGGAAAGATGATGGGCGTGCCGACCTTCTGGCTGTACCAGTTGTCGCCCTCGGAGTAGGTCGTACCCGGCAGCGCCTCGCGGATCTCCTGCAAGAACGCGTCGGTCGCCTGCGGTGTCGGCGCATAGGCGGCGCCTGTACGTTGCATTTCGCCGATCAGTCTCATCAGATACCCGACCGAGTCGCGCAGGGTGGTCGGAATGGTGATCGAGTTGACCGGCGCGAACGGGCCGCACAGAAGAAAGAAGTTCGGAAAAAGCGGTACGCCGAGCGATTTGAACGCCACGACACCGCCGGCCCAGGCGTCATTGATGTCGAGACCGTCGGCACCGATGACTTTCATCGGTCGCATGTAGGCGTGCGCGTCGAAGCCGGTGGCCCAGACGATCACGTCGACCTCGTGGAAGTCACCGTTACTGTCGACAATTCCGTTCGCCTCGATATGGTCGATTCCAGCGAACACGGGATGCACGTTCTGCTGCTGCACCACCCGGTAGTAGTTCGGGGTCTTCGCGATTCTCTTGACACCCAACGGCTCATGCGGCGTGAACTTCGCCCGCAACTCCTCGTCGGGAATCTCGTCTTCGAGCATCTTGAGAAAGCGCTGCTTCATCATTTCGCGATCAGGCCCCGGTACCAGCCGCCAGGTCTCGTTGCCGTCGGTCTTCTCGCGGATGACGGCCATCTTGGCGTCGTACCGCTTGGCGAGCCGAGGAATGCGGAACGTGAGTTTCTCGCGGAGCGTGTAGCGCGGGTTGTCTTTGACCTGCATCCACTGCGGGTGACGGATGAACTGCGTGACGTCGCGCCCCAAGGTGCCCAGTGCCGAGGTGATCTGCACACCGCTGGACCCGGTGCCGATGACGGCGTACCGGATGCTCGTGTCTTCGAGATCGATCGTGTTGTCCCACTCCGACGAGTGAAACGATTTTCCTTCGAAGCTGTCAGCACCCGCGATGCGCGGGATGCTCGGCACCCGAAGAAAGCCGGTGGCGGTGACCACGATGTCGAAGATCTCGACATCGCCGTTGTCGAGCGTGAGCGTCCACGCGCCGTCAGTCCAGACCGCGGAAGTCGCTTCGGTGTTGTATCGGATGTGCTTGTTGAGGCCCTGCTGAGCGGCGAAGTTCTGCAGATAGCTGCGCACCTCGGCGCCGGGAGCGTAACGCTTGCTCCAGTGGTGCCCGCGGGCGAACGGAAATTCATAGTTGCGCGTGAGCACGTCGACGTGCAGCCCCGGGTAGGTGTTGGCGTCCCACGTTCCGCCGGCGGCGGCGCGCTTCTCGTAGACAGTGAATCGGAGCCCGGCCTGCTGCAGCTGGTAGGCCATGAACAGTCCCGACATGCCGGCGCCGATCACCGCTGCTCTCAAGGGCTGCTTTGACTCAGGCTGTGACACCACCGGTCGCTCCTCACCTTCAACATAGTTAAAACTAATTAGAACAACATTAGCATGACGCTAACGAGCTGCCCACTCAGATCGACGATCCCCATACGGTGCGACGGTACGATTCCGGATCGATTTCGACGTGCGAATTCAGATCGAGACGCTGCACGCGGCGCTCGTCGCCGTACACCGGCCAGCCGGGGTCGCCGGTACTGACGAATTGCACCCACGCGCGATGAACCACATCGGCGAGGTTCTGGGGCGCATCCGCCCCCCGCAATTCGAGACCCCAGGGGTCGTCGAGCGTGTCGAAGACGAACGGAATCTCGAGCGTGTGGAACGCACCGAGCTCACCGTCGTAGGTCGACGGGCGCCAGGTGAAGTCGTAGAGATAGCTCTCGGCGCCGGCGGCTCGCCGGGCATCCGCGTACCGTGTTGCCGGCACTCGGCAGAACCAGTCCGACTGAATGGCGATGAAGAGTTCGGCCGGCGTGGCGCCCGGTCGTTGTTCGCGATAGCTGTTCAGAACGTCGAAGGCGGAGTCTCCGATCAACCGTTCGACCGACCGCGTCAGTACGTCGTCGCCCATTCCCGAGAGCCCGAACGGGGCCACGAACAGCCCGTACTCGTCGCCGTTCATGCCGATCACGACGTCGATCTCTGAGCCGGCGCCCGCCGCAGCCGCGGCCAATGGATGCTCGGGCAGGGTCTCGCCGTCGACCACCGGTTGCACGACCAGCCGTGTGAAGCTGGCGAATCGTGGGTCACCACCCGCTCCCACCCGCGAGATCGTCGCGTTGGTGGCGGCGTGCAGCGCGTCGATCGGAACGGCGAGCAGCGCGTCGACGGTGAGCGGAACGTCGAGTTCGGCGGCCACCTCTGCCGCGATGAGGGCAGCTTGTTCTGGCGTGTGCACGTGATGGCCATCGCCGCTCTGCGAGATCGCTCGGCGAAAAAGCCCGCGGGCGGCCGGCATGGCGAGCAGCGTCAGTACCGACATGGCGCCCGCGGATTCGCCGGCGATCGTGACTCGGCCCGGGTCGCCGCCGAACGCCGTGATGTTCTGCTGTAACCATTCGAGGGCGGCGATCTGATCGAGCAATCCACGATTGGCCGGAGCGCCCGGAATCGCGAGAAACCCGTCGGCCGCGAGGCGGTAGTTGATAGTGACGGCCACGACGCCGTCGCGCGCGAAAGCCGTACCGTCGAAGGCACTCGTCGATCCAGCGCCGGTGACGAAACCACCCCCGTGAATGAAGACGAAGACAGGCGCCGAGCCGCCCGCATCTGGAGTCCAGATGTTCAAGTTGAGACCGTTCGAACCGGGCCGCACAGGGTCTGGCAGCAATCGGTCGATGACGGCAGAACGCTGGGGAGGCGCCGAGACGGTCGCACCGTATTCCACAGCATCAACGATTCCGTTATGGGGCTCCGGCAGCCGGGGTGCGGTGAAGCGGTCGACACCCGCGGGCGCCGCGGCATACGGAATGCCTTTAAAACAGAGAACGCCACCGGCGCGAGACCCGCGATAGTCTCCCTGCACGGTGGTCACCACTGTCGAATGATCGCTCGCAGTCTCATCCACCACGATCTCCCATCGGGCCAGTGCGCTCTAGCCGTGCTGCTATTATGTCACAATAATCTTATTGCGATCATGAGGTCATCCGCCACGCGGAGCCGGGCATCCACCATCGTCAGGAGAGACCACACGGTGAAAATTCTCGACCAAACCCAGAAGCTCGACATACTCACCGCGCCCGGCGGCGCCTTTCCGCTGCGTGATCTCGAGATCGACGGAGTGACACTCAGCACGTTCGACCGGGATCCATATACGCTGCGCGATGCGTTTATCGCCGCGTCGACCTTCGGCGATCGTGCCGCCATCGCGTACGAAGACGAGCGTTGGACGTACGACGAGCTCTGGTCTTCCATCGCCACGCTGGCTCATATTCTGCGCACCGAACTCGGCATCGGCAAAGGCGACCGGGTCGGCATCGCTATGCGAAACTACCCGGAATACGTGTTCATCTTCGGCGCGACCCAGTTGCTCGGAGCGGTCGCCGTTCCCTTGAACGCCTGGCTGAAGGGGCCCGAACTCGCAGCCCTGATCGAAGAGGCGCGGCCGGTCGCCCTCTTCGCCGACCAAGAACGTCTCGCAGTTCTGCGCGACGTCGATCTCGCGGCCGCCGGCACCGATACAGTCGTTGCGGTGCGCGCCACGCAACTGCCCGATAGCGTCGTCGACTACCACGAGCTGGCCTCTCGGATGCCCGCCAGAACCGACGCGCCAGAAGCCGATGTGACGCCTGACGACCTCTCGACCATTCTGTTCACCTCTGGCACCACGGGAAAGCCGAAAGCGGCGGCCCACAATCATCGCAACCACTCAGCCTCGCTGCTCAACAAGTACATTCGCGCGGTCGGCGTGGAGGTACCAGACGGAGGCGGGGAGACTATCGTGACGCCGCCGCCGGCGTCGTGCAAGCTGGTCACCTTTCCGTTCTTTCACATCGCAGGTATCAACACGATGTACAACACCATCTACTCGGGACAACCGATTGTGCTGATGTACAAGTGGGATCCCGTGAAGGCCGTGCGCCTGGTCGAGACCGAGAAAGTGAACGAGCTTTCCGGGCCTCCCTTCATCGCCCGCACCTTTCTCGACGCCGTCGTCGAGTCGGGCGGAGATGTGAGTTCGCTGCGCATCATCGGCATGGGCGGTGCCGCGGCGCCCGCTCACATCATCGAACAGGTACGCACGGTGCTCGGCCCGACGATCGTGCCGCGCACAGGCTACGGCATGACCGAGACCACCTCGGGAGTGGTCGCCATCTCTGCCGGCGATTTCGAGCAGCGCCCCAACAGCGTCGGGCGCACGCTGCCGACTGCAGAGATCGCGATCATCGACGCCCAGGGCATCCACTTAGGCGCAGACGAGGTGGGCGAAGTGATCTTTCGCGGGCCGCAGGTGATTCAGGGCTATCTCGGTGCCGACAACGCGGGAACCTTCGAAGGCGGCTGGTTCCACACCGGCGACTTGGGCCGGGTCGATGCAGAGGGGTTCGTCTATCTCGTCGGACGCCTGAAAGACATCGTGATCCGCGGCGGCGAGAACATCAACTGCTCGGAGGTCGAGGTGTGCCTCGAGAGCCACGACGACGTCGTTGAAGCGGTAGTGCTCGGAGCGCCCCATGCGACGCTCGGCGAAGAACTCGTCGCAGTGGTTCGAACTCGGCAGGGCTCTCCGATCGAGCCGGAAGACCTTCGCGCGTTCGTGAAGGAGCACCTCGCGTCGTTCAAGGTACCAGCGCGCATCGCCATCATCGACGGGCCGCTGCCGCGAACGCCGAGCGGCAAGATCATCAAGCGCGAGGTCATCCCGGAGCTCGACCTGCAGTGGCTGCTCGAAGCGGCTCCGGAGCCGGCTGTTTAGTTGATCTCTGCGTACTACATGACATCGAGTCGTAGTACTGTTCTAATTAGCTTTTATTTATGTTTCAGGAGGGGCAGATGTCTCAGGTACTCACCGCAGAGTCAACAACACAGCAGCAGACCACGGAGGTGTTCGACGCCCTCGTGATCGGTGCGGGCACATCTGGCCTGTATGAGCTGTACCTGCTCACCCAGCAGGGCCTGAACGTTCGCGGAATCGAAGCCGGCAGCAGCGTCGGCGGAACCTGGTACTGGAACCGCTACCCCGGCTGCCGTCTCGACTCTGAGAGCTTCACCTACCAGTACGCCTTTCCCGACGACGTGCTCGCGACGTGGAACTGGAAAGAGCTCTTCGCGGGCCAGCCCGAGCTCGAGAGTTACTTCAATGAGGTCGCCGACCACTACAACCTGCGTGCGAACATCGACTTCAATACCCGCGTCGCGTCGATGACCTTCGACGAGCAGAACAACCAGTGGACGGTAACCGCGGAGTCGGGAAAGACGTACATTGCTCGCGTCGTCGTCTCGGCGACCGGTCTGCTCTCGGCCCCGATCTACCCGCAGATCTCGGGAATGGAGACGTTCACGGGCGAGTCATACCACACCGGGCTCTGGCCCGACAAAGAGGTCACGTTCTCGGGCAAGAAGGTCATCGTTATCGGCACCGGTGCCAGTGGTGTTCAGGTCATCACCGAGATCGCTAAAGACGTCAGTCACCTCACAGTGTTCCAGCGCACGCCGAACTGGGTTATTCCGCTACGCAACCGCCCGCTCACCGACGACGACATGCAGCGCATTCGTGCCGGCTATCCCGAGATGTTCCCTAAGCTCCGTAATACCTGGAGCGGGTTCCTGCACAGCTGGGATCCCAAGCCGACGACCGACTACACCGATGAGGAATTGCGCGAGCGTTTCGAGACGGCCTACAACTCGCCCGGTTTCGCGAAATGGTTCGGTCTGCCGAACGACATCGCTTTCGACGACGTCGCGAACCAGAAGTGGTGCGATTTCATGGCGGAGAAGATTCACGAGATCGTGCCGGATCCCGAGCTCTCACGACTGCTCATCCCGAACCACCCGTTCGGCGCTAAGCGCGTGCCATGTGGAACGCATTACTTCGAGCTCTACAACCAAGACAATGTCGAGCTCCTCTCGCTCGCCGAGCATCCGATTCTCGAGGTCACGTCCACCGGCGTGCGTACGCCAGACGGCGACATCGAGGCCGACATGATCGTGTACGCGACCGGCTTCGAGGCTTTCGTGGGGGCGTTGAACCGCATGGATATCACCGGTCTCGGCGGCGCAAAACTCCGCGACAAGTGGGAAGACGGCCCGAAGACGTTCCTGGGGCTCCAGGTCGCCGGCTTTCCGAACCTGTTCCTCATCGGCGGCCCGCACGGCAAAGGCGGCCATGGCAACTCGCCGCGCTGCGCCGAAGGCTCACTCGAGTGGATGGCGCTGCTGGTCGGCAAGCTGGCCCGCAACGAGCTGACACGGGTCGAAGCCACCCCCGAAGCCGAAGCGGAGTGGACCGAAACGGTCAACGCCTCTGGCATGGGCGGATTCATGGCCAAGACGAAGAACGCGTTCTTCGGAGACAACGTTCCCGGGCGCAAGCGGGCATTCCTCGCCTACACGGGTGCGCTGCCCGAGTTCGACGAGAGGCTGCGTACCATGGCTCAGAGCGGTTACCCCGGGCTGCAGATCACCGCCTGACGCAAACACGTCGACCTGCCTGGTCGAGCATCGTCACGGCCGTAGACTGTGCGAGTCATGGTTGAGAATGAATCGAGCATTTCCGATGCCCTCGAGGCTCTGGCTATTTCGCTCGGCGAGGCGGGTGCCGTTCCGGTCAGTGAACTAGCCCGGGCTCTCGAGCGGGCCGCTGAGCGTCTGCGCTATCGCGCGACCCCGGTGCCGGCTCCCGATGACCTCGTGTCGCAGGCCGAAGCATCTCGGCGCATGGGCGTCAGCCGCCAGGCGGTGAACCAGTGGGTTCGTAAAGGCGTGCTGCGCACCTATGACACAGTGACGGATGCCGGCCGACACGGCCAGGGCGTATCGCTTTCTGAGGTGGCCGTCGCCGCGAACCGTGGTGCGCCCGAGGCGTTCCGGGCTGACAGGCGACGGGAGTTGACGACGTTTCTCGATGCACTTCCCCGTTCCGCGGCGGGCGGCCTGGCAGAGCAGATCCAGTCGTCTTTCGAGGCCGAACCCGACGAAGCCCGTTTCGCGAGCGAATTGCGCGTGTTGCGTGAATTCGTTGTGGCCGCCATGGACACCCGCGAACATCAGCGCGAGTTCACGGCGTCTGGTGTGCGCCAGCTCTCTGAGCTCAGCCCTACCTTCATCGTGGACCGGTCAAGCGACTTCGGCGCCACGGCCGAGTCGCTCGGGCTGCTCGTCGCATCGTCTGACGGGGTGGCGGGATTCGACTCGGCCTCCACCGCCATGCTCGGCCTGCTCGGCATAGCGACAGTCGGCGCCCAGTTCGATGGGCCGGGCCGCAAGATCTCTGCGGCCATCGCAGAGGCCGCAGAATCCGTGTGGATGAGCGAGTGGCCCGAGCGGCTGTACGAAGCTGTCTTTCATGTCGGTGAAGGGTCGCCAAGCCCACTCACCCGGTACACCTCGTCGCTGACCTACCTCGACAACAACAGATTTCTGCGGCAGGCACAGCAGTCGGGCGTCAGCATCTCGTATTCGCGTGGCCCCGGCCCCATCCTGCCCCAGCGCTTCTTCGGAGCACCGATCTTCGCCGACATTCTCGGGCACCACGGTCGGCGCGGCGGTTCACCCTGGGCTTTCACCTCGTCAGCGGCCGAATCGGTCGGGCAACCGCTGAGAACGCCGAGCGCGGTAAACCCGTTTCGCATCTTCAATTACGAATTCGGGCTGCTCGACACATCGATCCACGGCATCCGCCGATATTGTTATTCGGCTGACGACGCCCGCGACGAGCTGAAGCGCACGGTAGCCGAGCTCGGCCCCGAGCAACGAACGATATACATCGACACCGCGATCGACACCTTGGCGCGAACGCTCGGCAGTACGCCGGTCGAACTCGCAGTGATCGACGATCGCAAGAACTTCGACTGGTGGAAAGACCACATCATCCGCGCCTCAGAGCGAGAGATCGTGCTCGGCCTTCGCGACGAGCGAGCGCGCACTGTGGCTCACGCCTTACTCGTTCACACCAGCATGCTGCCCGATCTGGTGAATGCCGCAGACAACGACAGCGCTCTGCGCGATCGCCTGCGCATCTACGTCAAGAATCTCGAATTCGAGGTCGTCGACGCTCGCTACCGCGACGACCTGCGCCTGGGAGTGGCTCGAATCGTGAAAGAAGGAGGTCTGGCGCTCGACGCCCCGTCGGCCAGACGGCTCGCCGAGGCCGAGATCGCGAGCTATCTGAAGTGATCGCTGTTTGAGCGATACAGTCATGCTGTAATTATGCGCGAAGATCGCGCTTGGCGTACCCGGGTCGTGTCGTATCGACAAGAGGTGCACGATGGCCTCGAAGCGGTGCCTGCTGCCTTGATCGGGCCTTTCAGCGGCCAGAATTTCGATAAAACTCCCGCATTCGCGCCGCATCGGCTCCCTAATATGTTCTTCCGTCATCCTAACTTGTTTTGATCATAGCTAGAAGACTATTGTAAAGATCACTATGAGCGACTCCACCGCCCCTGACGAAGCGCAGCCTATGCCTTTGGCAGGTATTCGCGTTCTCGACCTATCCCGCGTCGTATCCGGCCCGTTCGGGTCATTACTGCTGGCCGATCTCGGCGCGGAGGTGATCCGGGTCGAGTCCATTCCCGGGGCACGGCAGCCGGTAGAGACGGTAGCCAGCCCGCTCACAGAAGAAGAGGCCTTTGCCTGGGGTCTGCACCGCAACAAGCACTCGATCGCGATCGACCTGAAGAGCGCGGCCGGCCGCGAGATCATCTACAAGCTCGTCGGCGAAGCAGATATCGTTTACGACAACTTCAGGCCCGGAGTGATGGAGCGACTCGGGCTCTCGCACGATGCGCTCCTTGCTCAGAATCCGTCGATCATCACCTGTTCGCTCTCGGGGTTCGGCGGCGACGGCCCCTGGGCGAGGATGCCCGCATACGACCCGATTGTGCAGGCCATGTCGGGAACGATGAGCTTCACCAAACTCTCTCTCGACGGCGTGCCCGTTCGCTGGGGCATTCCGATCGGCGACCTCTTCGCAGGCATCATCGCCGCGATCGGAATCGTGGCCGCGACTATTCATCGCGACAAGACCGGCGTCGGGCAGCACATCGATGTGTCGATGCTCGACGTGATGCTCGCACTCAACACCTACCGAGTTCCCCAGGCGCTGACGTTCGAGAACGAACCCGTTCCGTCGCCGTTCGAAGGCGGCCAAGGCACGGTGCCGTTCGGCAACTTCGAGTGCAGCGACGGGTGGGTGGCGCTGTGCATCAGTCAGCGCATGTGGAAGACGGCGTGCACCATCATGCAACGGCCTGACCTCATCGTCGACGAACGCTTCTCGACCAATCTCGCTCGCAACACCAATCGCGACGAACTGATCGCGATTCTGCAGGGCGTTTTCAAAACTCGCACCGCCGACGACTGGCAGGCCGAGATGATGTCTTCAGGTGTGGTCGTCGGCAAGGTGACCGGGGTCGGCGATGTCTTCAACCACCCTCAGGTTCTGGGGCGCGGCATGGCGGTCAAGATCAGCGATAAAGCCGGCCGCACGGCGACCGTCGCCGGCGACTCGCTGAAGTTCAGCGATGTCGACACCTGGTGGGCGCCGCGCGAGGCGGGCGCCGACAGCGCCCTCGTGCTCGGTTCTCTACTGCGCCTCAGCACCGACGAATTGAACCAGCTCGACGAGGCACGCGTGATTCACCTAGGCGACCCGACGGGCGGTGCTCCGTTGATCGAGCGCACGCCGCACGTTGTGCAGCCTGCTAAGGATGCCGCACCCACCGATCGCCCCTTGAAGGGCTCGATCGTGCTCGAGCTGAACGGCGACGAGCCGAGCAAGTGCTTCGCCGGGCAACTGCTCGCCGATCTGGGCGCCCGCGTCATTCGGGTGGATCGGCCCGCCGGGCAGAACGTCGAACCGTACCCGGACGAGGCACGCGAAGCGGCCTTCCGTGCCGCGCTGAACCGAGGCAAGCAGAGTGTCACCGCCGACCTCAAGCAACCAGAAGGCGCAGCGTTCTTCAAAGACCTGGTGGCTCGGGCCGACGTCGTGCTCGACAACTACCGGCCAGGTGTGCTCACCCGGCTCGGCATCGACGGAGCTTCGCTTCGCGAAGTGAACCCGCGAGTCATCTCGACTTCCATCACGGGCTTCGGCCACACGGGGCCGTGGAGTTCGTACCCGGCATTCGACAACGCCATCCAGGCCCTCGGCGGCGGAATGAGCATCACCGTCGATCCATCGCAGCCCGAAATCCCGATCCGCTGGGGCAACCCGATCGGCGGACTGACCGGAGCGATGTTCGCCGCACTCGGAACGGTCGCCGCCCTTCGTCGTCGCGAGTCGACCGGTGTGGGTGAGCAACTCGACATCAGCTTGCTCGACTCGCAAGTCGCGCTCTTGTCGTATCGAGTTCCTCAGGCCGTGACGGTGGGTCGGCTCTTTCTGCCAGAGCCGCGACGCGGCGGCAGTGGTTCGCTGCCCTTCGGCGCATTCCGTTGCGGTGACGGGCGCTACTTCGTCATCTGCATCACGCCTCAGTTCTGGCACCGGTTCTGTGAGACGGCCGGGCATCCGGAGTGGGCCGAAGACCCGCGTTTCGTCACGGAACCGCTGCGCCGTGCCAATGAGCAAGAGTTGTACGACGTGGTCGAGCCGAGCTTTCTCGCCCGCACCGCCGACGACTGGCAGAGCGAGTATTTCGAGGCGAATCTGCCGGGTGCCGTGGTGCTCACCACCTCAGAGGCGTTCAGTCAGCCCCAGGCGCTCGCTCGCGGAATGCGCATCACCATTCCCGACGATGAGATCACGGGGGGCATTGAGGTGGCGAATTCGCCGTTGAAGTTCTCGGTGTCGGCGCCGGTACCTCCGCTCGGCGCTCCGATACCCGGTCGCGACACCGCCGCCGTGGCCGCGGAGTTCGGTCTTACAGCGCCGCTCGTCGAAGTCGACTCTCCCGCCGCGCGCTGGGGACGCCTGCCGGCCTGACGGCGTGCGCTCGGGACGCCTGGCCTGACTCCACACAGCACACGGCTGACCTGCGGCCAGAGCGACGACACCCGGAGCGCAGCCCGCTAGCGCTTGGCTCCGGGCGGAAGGTCTTTGCCTCCACGGGCGGAGGCCGCCGCCTTGCGCCATTGCACCGCGCCATCTTCCACGGTCGCGTGCGCGACTTCGCCGTTGTGAATCTCCGCCCAGTGGGCGTGATTCATCTGGTGGATGTTGAAGGCAGCCTGAAGTGCGGTGTAGAAGCCCTGGTTGTCTTGCGTCTGATTGACCGCCTCCTTGATCAGCAGCGCGGTCACCGTCGGGAGTTTCGCGATCTCACGCGCATAGTCGAGAGTGCGCTCGACGAGCTCGTTCGCCGGAAAGATCTGCGAAACCATACCGAGAAGATGAGCCTCGTCGATGCCGACGCTTCCGCCCGTGAGCAGCAACTCTTTCGCTCGGCGAGCGCCGAACTCCCACGGATGCGCGAAGTACTCGACGCCGCACATGCCGAGGCGGGTTCCGACCGGGTCGGAGAAGGTCGTGCCTTCGGCGCCCACGATCAGATCACATGACCACGCGAGCGTCAGCCCGGCTGCGAAGACCTGACCCTGCACCTGCGCGATGGTTATCTTGCGAAGGTTCCGCCACCGCAATGCGTTCTGGTAGTAATAGTGCCATTCCTGCACCATGCGTTTCTCGAGGCTGACCTTGGTGGCGCCGTTGGATGAGAAGGAGGGGTGCTGATCGGGCCCGGGCGCACGTTCGATCTTGCGGTCGGGAGTGCCCATGTCGTGCCCGGCTGAGAAGGTATCGCCGTTACCGGCGAGAATGACCACACGTACGGTGTCATCTGCCTCAGCGGCCAGAAACGCCTCGTCGAGTTCGACGAGCATCGTTCGGCTCTGAGCGTTGCGATAGCGCGGGCGATTCAGAGTGATGCGCGCAATGGCGCCCTCGTCGAGCAATTCGTACGTGAGTGCTGTGTACTCGGTCATCGAGCCTCCTTCTTCATGGGAACCTAGCGCCGAGCCGAGCTCCCCGTCAGGCCCGGCCCGGCTGCGCGCGGGCGGCCGCCGACTTCCAGTTGACAGCGCCGTCTTCCTGCTTCGCGTGAGCGACCTCGCCGTGATGCACCTCGGCCCAATGAGCATGATTGAGCTGGTGGATGCTGAATGACGCGTTCAGAGCGTTGTGGAAGCCCTGAATGTCTTGCGTCTGGTTGACCGATTCTTTGATCAGCAGTGCGGTGATAGACGGACGACGTGCGATCTCCCGGGCGTAGTCCAGCGTGCGCTCCGCCAGTTCGTCTGCCGGGTAGATCTGACTCACCATGCCGAGCCGATGGGCCTCCTCCGCATCGACTGACCCTCCTGTGAGCAAGAGCTCCTTCGTGCGACGTGCGCCGAACTCCCACGGGTGGGCGAAGTACTCGACACCGCACATCCCCAGACGAACACCGACTGGGTCGGAATAGGTGGTGCCCTCAGCCGCGACGATGAGATCGCACGCCCAGGCCAACATCAGACCCGCAGCAAAGATCTGACCGTGTGTCTCGGCGATCGTGATCTTGCGAAGGTTGCGCCACCGCAGGGTGTTCTGAAAGAAGTAGTGCCACTCCTGAAGCATGCGCTTCTCCAGGCTCACCTTGGTGGCGCCGTTGGACTGGAAGGTCGGGTGCTGCAGCGGCCCAGGCTCGCGCTCGTTCACGCGCTCTGTCGTGCCCATGTCGTGGCCAGAAGAGAACGACTCCCCCGCCCCCGCCAGAATCACGACACGGCACGTGTCATCTGATTCTGCCCGCAGCATGGCCTCATCGAGTTCGACCAGCAGAGTTCTGTGCTGAGCGTTGCGGTAGCGCGGTCGATTCAGAGTGATCCGAACGATCGTTCCCTCGTCGAGGGTTTCATAAAGAATCGAATCGTATTCGGGCTCGGTCATCGTCGTTCCTCACTGAGGCTCTGCAGGCGAAAGGGGCAGGCCAGGCGGTGGTCAGCCTCTATTATGTCTAAATAATCTTAGGCCATCATTAGTCTGATCAGCTGCGGGATTGCCGAGGGCGTTAAGAATCTCAATTCTGTTACAGTGGTCTTCAACACAATAGTAATCCGTCGGCCCGACGCAGCGGCTTACGGCACAGCGACGGCGAGGGAACAGATGACGACAGCAGAAGTCGGGGTCGTGCCCGACGCAGCGACGATCGAGCAGATCGCGCGTGACGTTCTGGCCGAGCATCCACCCGCCAGCACGCCGATCACTCACCTCATGGGCGCCTGGTATGACGCCGGGCTGACCTGGGTGTATTTTCCCCGGGGATTCGGCGGCCTCGATGCACCGCGCAGTCTGCAGCCTCTCGCGAACCGCTTGATGCGCGAAGCAGGCGGCCCCGAGCCTCGCACGGTCAATACCATCGGATACGGCATCGTGGCCGGCACGATACGACGCTATGCGACACCGGAGCTCGCCTCGCGTCTGCTGCGACCGCTCGCCACCGGTGAAGAGAAATGGTGCCAGCTGTTCAGCGAACCGGGTGCCGGTTCTGATCTCGCCGGTCTTACCACGCGAGCAGTGAGAGATGGCGACGGCTGGCGCATCACCGGCCAGAAGGTCTGGAACAGTCTTGCCCACCAGTCGCGCTGGGCGATTCTGCTGGCCCGCACCGACCCAGACGTACCCAAGCACAAGGGCCTGACGTACTTCATTCTCGACATGCAGACACCGGGTGTCACCGTTCGGCCGCTGCGCCAGCTCACCGGTCGCGCGCAGTTCAACGAGGTCTTTCTCGATGAGGTCTACCTTCCGGATACGCAACGCTTCGGCGATGTCGGCGCGGGCTGGATCGTTGCAAACAGCACGCTCGGTGACGAACGCACCTCCCTCGGCGACCGAGTATCTGCACGAGGCAGCGGCGCCATCGGCGACGCGCTCGCTCTCTGGGCGGAAAAGCCCGAGAATCACAGCCCGATTCTGCGCGAGCAGCTGACCCGGCTCTGGATTCGAGCGGAAGCGCATCGCCTCACTTCAGACCGAGCGCGGGTTGCCGCAACGATGGGTGTGCAAGGCCCCGAAAGCGCGATCACCAAGCTCGTCGGATCCGAACTGACCCAGCAGATCTACGAATACTGCATCGAGTTGCTCGGGCCCGAGGGAACGCTGATCGACACGTATTCGCCCGAAGCGCCTGACGACGAGAGCGGCCCCACGGCCATTCAACGCAAGTACCTCCGTTCTAGAGCCACCACCATTGAGGGCGGTACCAGCGAGATCTTGCGCAATGTGATCGGCGAGCGTGTGCTGAAACTGCCGCAAGAGCTCCGCGCCGACAAGGGCATTCCGTGGCGCGACGTGCCGCGATGAGTGCGGCGAGCCAGCTATCCGACATCAGAGACAACTGTCGACGAGGAAGACGATGACACAGGAATTCGAGTTCACCGAAGAGATGAAGGAGCTTCGCGAGATGGTTCGCGAGTTCTGCGCCGAATTCTCCGACGAGCAGACCGTTCGCCAGACGATGGAGACCGAAGCCGGTTACGACGCCGCGCTGTGGCAGCGCTTCGGGTCTGAACTCGGTGTCTTCGGGCTCGCGGTCGCCGAAGAACTCGGCGGTGCGGGCCTCGGTCTCGTACACCACGCGATCGTAGTCGAAGAACTCGGTGCCGCTCTGGTCTGCGGCCCGGTGCTCGGCACCCTCTGCCTGGCGATTCCCGCCCTCTCCGCGTTGCCCGAAGAAACCATCCGCGCCGAATACCTGCCGGGCTTGGTCAGCGGCGAGACGACGGCAACAGTCGCCATCCCCCAGCGCGCAGGCGAGTATTCGCCCGACGATCTCTCGGTCGACGCCGTCAGCGATGGCGAGGCGTTCGCACTGAGCGGCCGACTCGACTATGTCGCCGACGGAAGCACGGCCGACGTTCTGTTCATCGCAGCCCGCACCCCCACGGGGGTCGCCCTCTTCGCTGTCGACAGCGAGTCGACCGGCGTCGAGCGCACTCGCTTGTTCACCCTCGACCAGACCCGACGCCAGGCAACGATTGTGCTCCAGAATGCGGCAGCCCGATTGATCTGCGCCGAAACCGAGACACCCGACGTGCTCGTGCAGACTCTGGCCACCGCGACGGCATTGCTCGCGGCTTCTCAGGTCGGCGGCGGCCAACGGATGCTCGACGCAACCATCGCGCACGTCAGCAGCCGCATTCAGTTCGGTCAAGCCATCGGCGCGTTCCAAGCGATCAAACACCGCTGCGCCAACATGCTGATCGCCGAGGAACAAGCTCGCTCAGCGGCCTATCACGCCGCCTGGGCGATACAAGACGGTACCGACGAGCCCCTCATCGCCGCGAGCCTCGCCAAGGCCGTCGCATCGGAGTCGTTCCTCTGGATCAGTCGAAGCGCTATACAACTGCACGGCGGCATGGGCTTCACCTGGGAAGGCGCTCCTCAGCTCTACCTCAAGCGAGCGACAGCCGACTCACTGACCCTCGGCACGGCCGCAGAACACACCGAACGACTTGCCCGCGTCGCGATCGACGAGTGGGAGCCCGCTCTGGTCTGAAGCCGAACGGGCTCGCGTCACCGTGGCGATGGCGCGAGCTCCTCATTGCGATCAGCTGGTGGATGCCGGCTCGCCCGCGAAGTTCGCGGCATCGTTCAGCAGGTCGTCGAGCTGCTTACGCGCCTCATCGATACGCCGAGCGTAGTCTTCGCGTTGCAGAGTGACCGCTTTGTCACGAAAACCTGCCGGGCTCGACGTCACCGGCTCAGGTCGAGGTTCGGCGAGCAGTTCGCGTACGATCGCACGCGCCAGCACGTCATAGTCGAGAGAAACAGCAGGCCGAGTCGCAGCCGACGACCCGACGCCGTTATCACCGTTCAGACGGAACGACAGAACCAACGATTCGCTTGCCGACACTCGGTAGGTTCGCTTGCCTTTGATCTCCCGAACGATCTCATTGTCGCGCTCCATCGTCGAAATGAGCTGAATGAACGCCACCGGCGACCCGACATAGTCGATCGCTTCGCGCAGCATGCTCGTCGCGAAACCCGAGGGGTCGAATACGGGGCCCTCAGCGACCAGAAACTCGCGAATTCTCGCGCGGGCCGTTCGGTCTCTCGGCATCGTGTGCTCTCCTCAGGGAGTTCGGCGTATGGGCGTTTCCTCAGTAATCATCGTATAACTTCGCCCATCACTGTGTCAGTAGTAGGCGGCCAGAGAATATGTCAATGGCATCACTTGACGACTTGCGCGGCGACGCCTACAGTGACGGAGTGGTTGTGATTCGCAAACCCGGCGATCACCGTACGAAGATGTGCGACAAGAAAAGGAGTTCCCGCGTGGAACACAGTGAAAGCATCGTTGCGCTCGCCCGTCGCGCGGCAGCATTGATTCCTGGGCCGCCCGCCGACGGCGACGCGCTAGGTTACCTCGCCTGGCGCGAATTGGTCTGGGGAACCGCACTGCGAATCGGCGAAATCGCAGACGACATTCTTCACCGCGAACCAGCTAGTGCGAACCCCCTGAGCCCGGATGGCTCTGTTGCCGAAGACGACGACACGATGCCCGTCAGCGGCGAGTACCTTCTGGCGCTCGCCGGCGTGAGCATTCGCGCCCACCACTGAACGAGAGAAGAACATGACACCGGATGCGCGGGCCCTCGCTGATGAGCTGGGAATCAGGGAGGCGATTCACTATTACTCCATCGGTATGGATGAGCGCCGCTGGGAACTCTGGGACCGCTCCTTCACCCCTGACGGCATCATCGACTTCAGCCCGATGGCAGGCCGCACCGAGCCGATCAGCTCATTTCGCGAGCGCCTCGACGTCGACGATCCGAGTTTCGTGTTCGCGCAGCATCCGGTCTCGAATACCGTTATCGACGTGCACGGTGACGGAGCGACCGCGCACTCGGAATACACCTGGGAAAGCGGCAAGCTCGCGAAAGACAGTGCAGCGGGTGCGCTCGTGAGAATCTCGGGCGGCGGATCGTACGACGACGAGCTGGTCAGAACCGAAGCGGGGTGGCGGATCAAGCTGCGCCGTGTCAGCCTGAAGTGGAAGGAAACGCGTGTCACCATCGATGAGGCCAAACGCGGCTGAGGCAGAATCGACGTCATTTGCGGCGGGCGTCGGTGCCAGTACCAGCATCTTGTACAGCAAAGCTGGTGCGGTGGCCCGAATCCGGCTCAATCGGCCGGCTGCCGGCAACGCTCTCGACCTGGAACTCGTGCGCGCCTTCTTCGCCGCAGTGCGAGACGCCGATGCCGACGAAACGATTCGCGTCATTTCAATCTCTGCGGGCGGAAAACTCTTCTGCGGCGGAGGAGACTTGGCCGCCGTTTCGTCGGCCGAACAGCCGGCTGCGTACATGGCCGAACTGGCGAGTACCTTTCATGGCGCACTCGAACTGCTGACGAAATCGAGCTGCATCGTCGTGGCGATTCAGCAAGGCTCAGCCGCCGGTGGAGGCCTGGGGCTGCTTCTGGCATGCGACTACGTGATCGCGAGCGCGTCGGTCTCGTATTCGAGCGCGTATGCGCTGGTAGGGCTGACGCCCGATTCCGGCGTTTCGTATCTGTTGCCGAGGGTCATCGGGCACCGTCACGCGAACGAGATGTGCTTGTTCGGGCGCGTGATCGATGCCCCGACCGCCCTCGACTGGGGTCTAATCGACAAAGTGGTCGCTCCAGAGAGCCTCGATGCCGCCGGCGAGGCGGTCGTCGAGCACCTGACCTCGTCGGCCATACAGATCCTGGGCGACACGAAGCGGCTGCTCCTCGCCGCGCCTTCGCGCAGCTTCAGCGATCACCTGGCAGACGAGGCGACCACGATCGCCGCCTTTACCGGGCAGGTCGACTCCGCTGCACGCATCCGCGCCTTCGTCGAGCGTCGGCGTTAGCTAGAGGCACGAGCCAGCAACCGAGAGATCTCCGTTTCGGCCATCTCTCTCGCAGCGGACTCGTCGATCGCCTGGCCACCCGGCTTGATCATGCGCGTCACGCCCCGCTTCAGGTCGTCGGAATAGCGGGCCGAGATCACATCGAACTCGAGATTCTTCACGTAAATGCGAAGTCTGTCGCGCAGCGGTCCGTCAGACTCGGCCGCTTCGATCACATCGGGCAGCAACGTCGTGTGTACGAGCAAGGCGTGTGCCACCTTTCGCGCGGACTCATCGCGCAGCCCGAGCAAGATCTCACGGGGAGACGAGCGGATGATGTGATCCTTCCACCAATCGAAGTCGTCAAGCTCATCGACCGCACACAACTCGATCTGCGAGTCGGCGATGGTACGGGCGAGAATGGAGACCGCCTGGTCGAGGTAGAACGCACGGTCAGAAGCCGAGAGCGTGTCTGCGTGCCGCTTCAACTCCCGCCCGGCATCCGCCCCCGAGTACGAGTACCGGCGGATGCCGTGAATGCTTCCTTGAAGCAAGCCGAGTTCGAAGTTGAACAGACGGAACGGGCTCGACGTACTCGGTATGCCGACCGGCCAGCCGAGCTCGGCCGCACGCTGGCTGAAACTCCAGACCGGCCCGCTGGAACGCTCACCCGACATCATGTCGTGCAGAATAGGGGCACCGAAGAACCGTTCGGGCAGCAGCGGGCCGGGGCCGCGAGAATAGGCGATGCTGACACCCGAGGGCTGGGCCTGGCGCAGAAAGCGGTTGTGATCCAGATACGTCAGCGACGCGGTGAAGCGAACAAGCGGGCATGGAACCAGCTCTCCGACATGGAATGAGGCCTCGTAGAGCCGCGTCGGCCATTCCCTCGCCCAGACCCGCTGCGCGGCGCCGGCGATGCCTCTCGCACCGTCGGCGTCTCGCCCGGGGTATTGCGATCCCACCGTTGCCACGCCGAGCAGGCCGAGCAGCGCCGTCGACGGCGAATCGAAACCAGCGCTCCCGTCGGTCGCGACGATCAAGAGCCCCAGCGAGTGCGCGAGACGCCCGAAAGCAGAATCGAGGTCGACGTGCAGGGGCGGCGTCATCTGTGCGAGCTGCCTGACCCCGGCGGGAGAGAATTCCTGCTGCTCGTCTCCCTCGCCCATCGAGGCGACGACGAACTCTTTCAGCACGAGGGCGTGCTCGCTCACGTCGCGCTCGACCGCACCGGCCTCGACCAACGACGCGACCTGACCCGCGAGACGGGCAGCAGGGCCCGATTGCAGCAAGGTCAAGAACTCGATCAGCTCCCGCTTACGAGTTGCTGAGAATGGCACCTCGCGGGTACGCCTGTTCGCCGCGATCGCAACCTCGCTGAGCGAAACCGACGGACCATAACGGCTCGCCCCGGTTCCTCCCGCGTACGACTTCAGCACGCCGTTGCGCACCCACTGGTTCACCGCCTGCCTACTCACTCCGATGGCTCGGGATGCGTCGGCCTGCGAGACGAGATCGGTGGGCTGCTCGACAGAATCGGTGCGCGTGCGAAGTCGTTCGCCGGCGCGTTCCAGTGCGCGGACGAGTTCGGGAAGGGGCACAGCTCCACTCTCGCCGAGCGCGAGCGCTAGTTGCTCCAGCGCAGTGGTAATCGAGTTGTCACCTTGATTGAGCATTCTGTTCCCAGCATATGTCCCGCACAGCATTGTGCTTGATATTTCGCGCATGCAACCTTGCCAGAAGCCCCCCAATGGTTGCCTGCGCATAATTGCAAACGTATTGTAAATAGAGTACCCGCATTCCGCCCAGATACTACAGCTGCTGCCCTCTGCCAAGGGAGAGAGCCGAACCCGAAAGAGTGACGAATGAATTCGAACCGCACAATCGCGATAGTCGGAGCGTCGCTCGCCGGACTGCGCACTCTTGAGGCGTTACGAAAGCAAGGCTTCACAGAACGCATCATCATGGTCGGCGAAGAATTGCACATGCCGTACACCCGACCGCCGCTGTCGAAGAAGCTCTTGAATACGGGCGGCGAACTCACCGAGGTCTTGCTGAAGACGGCAGAGAGCGAGCACGACACCGAGTGGAGACTCGGTCGTCGCGCGGTCGCCTGCGACCTCGAGACACGCACACTCACCCTCGACGACGCTTCGACAATCGAGTTCGACGGCCTCGTCGCCGCGACCGGCGTTCGATCACGGCGACTTCCCGGCGACGGGGGTTCGTCACGCATGGTGCTGCGTACCATCGATGACAGTGTCGCGTTGTCGGAACGGCTCGTTGCCGGAACCCGGCTAGTGATCGCCGGAGCGGGCTTCATCGGGTGCGAAGTGGCTGCTGCCGCGATCGCCCGCGGCTGTTCGGTGACGATCGTCGCGCTCGATGCCGCGCCGATGCTGATGCCGCTCGGCGCGATGCTCGGACAAGAATTGCAGCGCAGACACGAAGCCGCCGGCGTGACCTTCTACCTCCGGCACGGTATCGACGGCATGTCGACCAGCGCTTCGGGCTCCACTCTGGTGAAGCTCGACGACGGAACAGTGCTCGAGGCCGACATCGTCGTCGAGGCGATCGGCTCGATTCCGAATGTCGACTGGCTCTCAGACAACGATCTCGATCTGCGAGACGGCGTGCTGTGCGACGAGTACCTGCGAATGGTGCGAGGCTCGGGTTCCGTACGGGGTGCGCTCGCCGTCGGTGACGTCGCACGGTTTCCGAATGCCTTGTTCGGTGCACCTGCACGGCGCGTCGAGCACTGGCAGATCGCGGGTGACACGGCCCGGGCCGCAGCCACCACGTTGTTGCACGACCTCGACGAGCGTGAAGCCGACCTCGCCGAGTTCGCGACGCTGCCGACCTTCTGGAGCGATCAGAAAGTCGTCAGCATCCGTGCCTTCGGCTCACCAGGCCTCGGCGACACAGCGACAGTGCTGGAGGGCGATATCACCGAGCAGGCCGCGATCGGCTACCACCGCGAGGGCACGCTCGTGGGCGTCGTACTGCTCGGCCTCGCCCGGCGGGGCGGGTTCTATGCGGCCGAACTCACCCGCGGCCTCAGCAGCACGCCGACCGCAGCCGCCTAGTGCCGAGCGGGCAACAGGTCGGCGACGCGACGATGCTGGGCAGGTCGTCGATGCGCGCGCCCTGGCGCCAGTCTTCTACTTGTTGAAAACGAAGCCGGCGTAGCCGGCATCCTTCGCTTCGGCGATCTTCTGGCGGTACTGCGGCTGCCCACCGTTGTAGAGCAGGTACGCGCGGCGGCGCCCCTCGACGTTCGAACCGAACGCCCACGACGATGCCGTCTCCTGAAGCGTGCCCTTGATGCCTTCGTTGACGTGGTCGTTCCACTCGTCTTCGGCGGCGGTAGTGGTCGTCACTTCGCTGTAGCCGTTCTCGAGAACATACAAGATGCACTCAGTCACCCAGTCGACCTGAGTCTCGGTGATGCGGGGAATCGTGCCCGCTGCACTCTGCGGACCACCGACATAGAACAGATTGGGAAAGTTCGCGCTCTGCAGACCGAGGTAGGTGCGCGGGCCGTCGAGCCAGTACTCGTCGAGCGGCTGCCCACCCTTGCCGGTGATGTTCATGCGGGTGATCGAACCGGTTACCGCCTCGAATCCGGTGGCGAACACGATCATGTCGAGCTCGTACTCCTGCTCGGTCGTCTGGATGCCCTTCTCGGTGAAGCTGGTCATCGGCTCGTCGACAGTCGACACCAGCGTCACGTTCGGCTGGTTGAACACCTCGAAGTAGCCGTTCTCGAGCGGCGGCCGCTTCTGGCCGAAACCGTGATCGGTGGGAATGAGTTTCTCGGCAACCTCAGGGTCGTTCACCCGCGACCGGATCTTGTTCGCAAGAAACGCGTTCAGCGATGCGTTAGCGCTCTGGTTGCGCGAGATATCGCGGAAGTTTCCGAGCGCCATGGTCAGCCCGGGTGCCTGGTAGAGCCGCTCGAACTGCGCGTCACGCTCTTCAGGGGTGACGTCAGTCGAGAGCATATTCATAGGGCTATGCGGCGAACCCGAGGGCGACGTGAGGCAGGCCTGGTAAATGGCTTCGCTCGTGGCCCGGATCTCGGCCATGCGCTCCGCCGTGATCGCGAAGTTGTTGATCGGCGTGACCCAGTTGGGAGTGCGCTGAAATACGAACAGGTGCTCAGCGTCTTCAGCGACGAACGGAATGATCTGCACACCGCTTGACCCGGTGCCGATCACAGCCACGCGTTTGCCCGCGAACGACACCTCCTCTTTCGGCCAGAGCGCGGTATGGTACCACTCCCCACTGTACTGGTCGAGGCCGGGAGTACGAGGAAACTGCGGGGCCGAGAGAATACCGACGGCGGTGATGAAGAACGTGGTGCGGAAGACCTCGCCGGCCTCCGTCGTGACGATCCATACGTGCTCGTTCTCATCGAACGTCGCCGACGCCACTCGCGTGTTCAGCTGGATGTTCGGGCGCAGGCCCAGACGGTCGGCGGCGAAGTTCAGGTACCGCTCTATCTCCGGCTGACCGGCGTACTCTTCTGTCCACGTCCACTCGTTGCGCAGCTCTTCTGAGAAGAAGTAGCCGTACGAGTAGCTTTCGGCGTCAAAGCGCGCGCCGGGGTAGCGATTCCAGTACCACACGCCGCCCACGCCCGACCCGGCGTCGAGAAGTCGAACCTTGAGACCGGCTTCTTGCAGGCGGTAGAGCTGGTGCAGGCCGGTGATGCCGGCGCCGACCACGATCGCGTCGAAGGTGCGGTCGTCTTCTAGCCGCGCATCCGGCGTCTCCACCTCGGTCGATTCGCTGGGTCCCGTGCCGCTCATGTCTCCTCTTCCCGCTCTGCAATTCTGCTTAAAGAAGATTACAACACGATTGCAAACTTATAGCGCTGCTTCACCAGGTGGCCGCGATGTACTTCGACTCGAGGTACTCCAGAATGCCCTCCGCGCCGCCTTCCCGGCCGATGCCACTCTGCTTCACCCCGCCGAACGGGGCGGCAGGGTCGGAGACGAGTCCGCGGTTCAGCCCGATCATCCCGGCATCGATGCGCTCGCCGACCCGCAGGCCGCGCTCGAGATCACTGGTGAAAACGTACGCCACCAGCCCGAACTCGGTGTTGTTCGCGAGGGTGACGGCCTCGTCCTCGCTTGAGAACGAGACGATCGGCGCGACCGGCCCGAAGATCTCCTCCTGCAGAATCGCGGCAGACGCCGGCACCCCAGCGAGCACGGTCGGCTCGTAGTAGTACCCGGCCCGATCTGGGCGCGAACCGCCCGTCACGACCTGTGCGCCCTCGCCCACCGCAGTGGCGACGAGTTCGGCGACCTTGTCTACCGCCTCTTGGTTGACGAGCGGGCCGACGTTGCTCGCTTCATCCAGACCCGGCCCGAGCGTGAGCCCGGCCATCCGCTCGCCCAGGCGCACCGAGAACTCGTGCGCGACACTGTCTTCGACGTAGAACCGGTTCGCCGCGGTGCATGCCTCGCCGGCGTTTCGCATCTTCGCTATCATCGCGCCGTCGATCGCCGCGTCGAGATCGGCGTCGGCGAAGACCAGAAAAGGGGCGTTACCACCCAGTTCCATCGACGTGTTGAGCACCAAGTCTGCTGCCTCTTTCAACAGCACGCGACCCACCTCCGTCGAACCGGTGAATGACAGTTTGCGCACCCGCGAGTCGTGCAGCATCGCAGAGACGACCGAACCCGACTTGCGGCTCGGCACCACGTTCAGAACCCCGGCAGGCAAGCCGGCCTGCTCGAAAGTGCGGGCCATGGCCAGGGCGGTCAGCGGGGTGTCGCTCGCGGGCTTCAGCACCACGGTGCATCCTGCAGCGAGCGCCGGGCCGATCTTGCGAGTCGCCATCGCCGCCGGAAAATTCCACGGGGTCACGAGAACGCAGATGCCGATGGGCTGATGTGAGATCAAGATGCGGTTCGTGCCCGCGGGCGCCGTCGAGAGTGAACCCGGAATGCGCACGGCCTCTTCCGAGTACCAGCGTAAGAATTCGGCGGCGTATGCGACCTCGCCGCGAGCATCCGTCAGCGCCTTGCCGTTCTCGAGCGAGATGAGCGCGGCGTACTCGTCGAGTTGCTCGGTCATGAGGTCGAATGCTTTCCGAAGTATCTCGGCGCGCACCCGCGGTGCGGTCGCCGCCCAACTCGCGGCAGCCGCATCGGCGGCGTCGATAGCCGCGAGCGCGTCAGAGACGCCACCGTTGGCGACGGATGCGATCGGCTCTGCGGTCGCCGGGTCGATCACATCGAATCGAGAACCATCGTGGGCGGCGACCGCTGCCCCACCGATGTACAGGTCGGTGTTCACAGTGGCGAGGAGTTCGGGTGCAGAGCGAAACATGGGGGCCTTTCTCACGGGTGTGTCACAATTATGTTTCAAATGGTCATCGGTACAGCTAGTCTTCCTTATTCCCGACCATGCCCGGCCCGTTGAGGAGAATACGATGCCAGCAGAAACCCTCTCGTTAGAAGAACGGTTCGCCGCACTCGAAGCCAAAGTGGAGTTACTCGAAGACGAGCGGGCCATCCGCGAGGTGCTGGCCAAATACGGGCACTTCGCCGACGCTCCCGACGATGACAAGTACTTTGCGCTCTTCACCGAGAACTGTGTGATGGATGTTTCGACCGGCATCCAGCCGACTCCCTACGACATCGAACGCTGGGAGGGGCTGGCCGAGATGAAGCGCTTCATGATCGAGCGAACGGCCCTACACGGCAATGCGTTCCTGGGCAGAAGCCTGCATATGCAGGGGAACAACCTGACGGTCGTCGTCTCGGGAGACCGCGCGACGGCGACCGGATACTCGTTCATCCTCCACCAAGATGAGGCGCATGTGCGGTTGGTCAGCGCCTCGATCAACGAGTGGCAGCTCGAGCGCGCGCCCGGCGGCGAGCGGTCGGTCGAGCGCGGCTGGTTGATTCAGATGCGCAAGCGTCGCGGCCTCGGCGCGCCCGACACCGCTGAGATTCTGGCGCCGTGAATCAGAGGATTGTGTGGGCGCAGGTCGCTCTGGTGTTTTAATTTTGTTGCAAGTGTGGCAGATGCTCGGTATCTGACGCGGCCCGGGTCGGGCGCGACCGCAGCTCCCCGCCGCGTCGGCGACTACCGCAGCGGGCGGAAGAAGGCGCGCAAGTCATCGACCAAGAGTTCCGGAACCTCGGCTGGCCCGAAATGGCCGCCGCGCGCAAATCGCGTCCACTGGCGCAAATCGGTGTCTTGTTGCGCGTGCAGACGCGGAAGCGCGTTCACATCCGCAGGCAGAACTCCAATGGCAAGGGGGGCATCGATTCGGGTACCGGGTGCGATGGGCCGATTCTCGCGGGCCGTCTCGTAGTAGTAACGCATCGATGACCCGATGGTCTGGGTCACCCAGTAGATCATCACGGTCGTGATCAAGTCGTCCCGCGAGAACACCGACTCGAACCCAGCTCGGCGATCCGACCAGTTGTATCGGCGCTCGATTATCCACGAGGCGAGACCCACTGGTGAATCGTTGAGGGCGTTCGCCAGCGACTGAGGGTCGGCGGAGTGCACCGACAAATGGCTCGCGCTGAGCTTCGCGCCGGCTGCATCGCGCTCGAAGTCGCCCGCCTCGTCGGGCGCGTACTCCTCTGGGAGCACGACAGATGCGCCCAGCCCCCCTGCTGCAGCCGGTCTGCGATAGCGGCTGAGATGCGCGCCAATCAAGTCTTCCGGATGCTCGTGGGCGATGCGTTGAGAGACAACGGCCCCGAAATCCGCTCCCATCACGCCGTACCGGGAGTAACCCAGTACGTCGCGCATCAACTTGCGCCAGAGGTCCGCCGTGGCCGCAACGCCGACCCCTGGCCGGCTCAACGGTGAAGAGAATCCGAACCCTGGCAGGGAAGGGATGACGAGGTCGAAAGAGTCTGCGGCATCTGCGCCGTAGGCCGCCGGGTTGCTCAGTGGCCCGATCATCTGAGCGAAATCCCAGAACGTCCACGGCCACCCATGCGTGAGCAGCAGCGGCCGTGGCGAGGGGCCTTGGCCGCGGACGCGTAGAAAGTGCACCGGCACGCCATCGATGTCGACGCGGAACTGTTCGAACGCATTCATCGCGGCTTCGTGCGATCGCCAGTCGTATTCGTCGAGCCAGTACTGCACGAGCGGCTTCAGGAACGAAACCGGCGTGCCATACCGCCAATCGTCGTTGTCCCAGTCGTCGGACCATCGCGTCGCGAGCAGTCGAGCGCGCAGATCGTCAATCACCGCATCGTCGACAGAGATGCGGAACGGCTCGGGAGCGAGATCGGTGTCGTTCACGGTCATCTCAAAGGCCTAACACAACTAGAAATTGAAAATACGATCATACCGAATCAAAAAGGCCCACGATGAGCGAGGGAGTGGCCTATTCCGTGGCTGGTGCAGCCGACGGCACCACTTCGGCGAACTTGAGACGAACACCATGGAGAGGCGGAGTTAGCGCGGCCTCGGCGAAGATATCGATCTCTTTGCGCCAGTTCTCGTTGATGTCAAAGCCGTCGGCCCATCGCCACACCTCGTAACCCAACCCTTCGGCCCGCGCCACTGCTGCATCGCGGTCGGCGACGCCGAATGCGACAGTCATGAGACCTTCGCCGTGCTTCTCCAGATGATCGAAATGCCGAATGGCGAGCGTTCTATCGTAGGGAGCGACAATCTCGATACCGGCAGAGATATCGATGAACACCTTCAGGCCCCCGCTCTTGGAGTCGAACGGCCCTTCCATCTGCAGATCGAGGAGCCGGGAAAATTGTTCCGCAGCCTTTTCAAAGTTTTCCTCATGAACAACGATGACGACGTGATTCACTCGATTGATGTTCTGAACGAACTTTGCCATCGACCACTCCTCTATGCACTGCCACGAACTACACCTGTCGACGCGAGAAGACGAGGCTGCCTCGGCGCCCTCAGCACGATCTCGCGTATCGCTACCGAGGTGCTCTACGTTGAGCTCGAGCCCGGCGCAGGAGGTAGTAAGGTACCCGTAAACCTAACTGAAACAGTACTATAACAAGACTGTGGACGCGGGACAGAACACGAGCGCGTTTCGAAGATGCCGGTCACTGCGGTGTCGATGCCGACGGTGGAAGCGTAAGTGCCGACTTTTCCGAAAGAAGCGTCGAGTCTTGCCCGGTGCGTCTCGGGAGGGAAGGCACACGGGAGACCATAAGAGGCCTGCCGGGGCTTCTGCAGCACCCTCTATTCGCCACCCGCCGCCCGCCGCCCGGCCTCCGCGGGCCCGTCGGCGGGTTCGACATCACGGCCTAGCCGATTGTTCGGCGGCGGCGCACCACGAATACGATAACTCCGGCGGCCACCAGGAGGGCGGCCCCCCCGATCGGCACCGCAACGTTCATGCCCGTGTTGGCGAGGTTCGACCCGCTAGCAACGGGCGCCGATGTAGCGGTGGCTGACGGAGACGTCGACGGGCTCGGGCTCGAGCTGGGAGTCGGAGTCGGAGTCGTGGGAACGGCGACAACCACGGGAACGATGGAACCGACCGATCCGTCGGTGTTCAGCATCACAGCCCGCTGTTGCGGGTTCGTGAAGTCGAACAGCGGGCTGAGCGAGCCTGCTCGAGTGTCAAAGGAGCCGTCGCCGAGGCTGCCCGTAGACCAGTTCTGCTCGATGAACTGTGTGATCGATGTCTGTTCGATGGCGGTGTGATCGATGTTGTTCTGCTTGGTCCAAGGCGAGATGACCAGGAAGGGCAGGCGCGGGCCGGGGCCGCAGCGGTCGAGGTAGCCGTTGGCCGCCGCGGGGCCGTTCTGGCACATCGGCTGGTCGCCCACAGGGCTCGCGGGTGCTGGCGGTGTGTACACCGCGGAGTCGGTCGAACCGTTGAGGATCGTCGGTGCCGCGTGGTCGTACCATCCGTCGGAGTCGTCGTAGTTGATGACGATCGCGGTGCTCGGCCAGGCGCTCGATGACTCGATGGCGTTGATCTCCTTGATCAGGAAGTTCTGCTCATCGATCGGGTCTGAGTAGTTGGCGTGGCCATCCTGGTACTCCGGTGCCTTCACGAAGGAAACGGCGGGGAGGTTGTTGTCGGCAAGGGCGGTGTCGAAGCTGCTCACGTCGTACTGGTGATTGGCCTGGTCGGTCTTGCCGATCATCGCGTTTGACGATGGCGCCAGGTGGTGCGGGTTCGACGTGGATGCGTAGTACTGGAACGGCGAGTGGTGGGGCGAGTAGTCGACCGACGAAGCACCATTCACGTTCGCGTGCGTCGTTCCTGCGCAGGAGGCCGGGGTGCTTCCGTCAGACGGTGTGCTCGGCGTGAATCCACCCTGGAACCAGCCCCAGGTGACATTCTTCGCGTTCAGCAGGTCGCCGATGTTCTGGCCTTGCATCTGCACCGTGGGATTTCCGCCCGTGGTCTTGGCGGTCGAGTTGTCTGAGCAGTCGTCGTAGTAGGGGTCTGGGTCGTTGATGACCGTGCCGACACCGGATGCATCGGGCGACTGGATGTCGTACGCGCTGGCCGTCGGCGCGCCGGTGAGTGAGTTCACGGCAACTCCGCCGTGCGTCTGCCCCGCGATCAGGTTCAGCGCACCGGGAGTCGACGGCCCGAAGACCGAGGCCCACGCGTTGTCGCTCATCGTGTAGTTCTGGGCGTAGTTCCAGAGCCCCGTCACGGTGTTGCCGTCGTAGTAGTTCATGACGAGGCCGGGTGTGTCGTACACGGTGGTCGCGCCACTCTTGCACGGCTGTTCGGTGAACTGAACGAACTTGTCCATGGCGCCGCCGTTCATGGCGAGCTGTTCGGCGCCGTACTGGTGGTTCTGGTCGCAGGTCACTGCCTGGTCAGGAGTCAACCGAGCGGGTGCGTACTGGTTGGGGTTCGCCGTGAGCAGCGCAGGGTCGCTCACGAAGTTGTTCGATGTCGGCGTTCCGGCCGCTGCGGTGAAGGGAGTCTCTCCCGTGGCGTTCACCGCGTTCGGATACGTGCCGAAGTAGTGGTCGTACGAGATGTTCTCGTCGAACAGCACGACGACGTGCTGAATAGGTGTGGTGGTCGCCGCCAAAGTGTCGGTGGATCCGGTCGCAGCGAAGGCGCTCGTTGCGCTGACGCTGATCACCGTAACGCCGGCCAGAGCCAGAAAGGCCGCGGCCGCGTAAGCGGTTCGGCGCCGGGCTTGGCCGTTGAAACGGCGCTGTGGCATGTCTGTCATCGATCGACTCTCTTTCACTACGAGACGCCAGAATCGAACCTCGCCGAACGTGCTGGTCGACAAGATGTTCTGGGTACCTTGGCAGCGAACCCCAAGGTAGCGGCACGCAGACCACAAGCTACGCTCATGTGAACTACATGCTCCACGTCTCTCGCTCGACTTCCGGTTGACTTCACCAATCGTTCACCTAAAGCTCACCGTCGCGTGCACACAACGGGGGGCACGCTGAATCAAGCGGTGAGCAACCCGCGCCCGAGATAGTCGCTCGGCCCACTCACGCCGGGAAGAGCATAGAAATAGCCTCCCCCGAACGGCGAGATGTAGTCGACAAGCGGCTCGTCGGCCAGCCGCTTCTGTATCGCCACGAACTGGTTCTCGAGATTCCGGTTGAAGGCGACGAAGACGAGACCCATGTCGAGGTTGCCATTGGGGTCCATCCCTCCGTCGTAGTTATATGCCCGGCGCAGAATACGAGTGTCGAGCTCGGCCTGCGACCGGGAGTTCGCCACTCGGAT
The DNA here is from genome assembly GCA_025463765.1 of Subtercola sp. Classification (GTDB taxonomy): domain Bacteria; phylum Actinomycetota; class Actinomycetes; order Actinomycetales; family Microbacteriaceae; genus Subtercola. Next base: position 112,014 of record JAODBC010000093.1, read on the forward strand.
ATGAGCACTCAGAGGCACGGATTCACCTGTCGGATCGCTGCCGTAGTGAGGCTCGTCGAACTCCGCGGCGGCGGAGAGTGGCGCACCGGTGTCTCGCCGCCGGCCGATCATGTTCTCCTGCTCCTGGATGTTCACGCGGTCCCAGAATTCCACGAGCATCCGGATGCGGCGCACGACGTGATACGTACCGCCTGCGGCCCAGCCGGGTTCCCCGTCGGATGCCCAGACGAGCTTCTGCATGAGGCCGGTGTCGGTCACGTCGGGGTTGCTGGTGCCGTCTTTGAACCCCATCAGGTTGCGTGGTGTTCCCTCAGGGCGCGGAACGGAGACGAAACCGTCCTGCCGCCAGCGAACCTGCATGGCACCTCGGGTTGCACGCGCGACGTCGCGCAGGGCGTGCAGAACGGTGTCGCTGTTCTGCGCGCAGATCTGCAACAGCAGATCTCCGTCGCACTCGTCACGCCGCAGGGCGTCGTTCGGGAAATCCTCCATCGTGCGAAGGAGAGCCGGTTTCACACCGCCCAGCCCGTATCGGCCGTCGAACAGGCTCGCGCCGACCGAGGCGGTGATCGTGAGGCTGTCGGGCACGACGGTGGGCCCGAGCACACCGGAATCGGCCGGAGGAGCGGAGATTCCAGTGGTCTGGGGCGTTCCGCCCGCCGTCAGAAAACGCGCGCGGTCGGTGATCGCCTTGAATAGGTCGGTCAGTTCGGCCTTCGTGCCCGCGGTGATGTCGAACGAGACGAAGGCGGCCGAGCGTTGCGATGGTGTGAGGATTCCCTGCTGGTAGTCGCCCTCGAAATCGAGCCGCGCCCCGGGGTCGGCCGAGCCACCGCTGTTCGAGCCGCCGGCCGCGGGCGTCGCCGCCTCGGCTGCGAGCGGCGCGGGCGCCAGGGCTGCAAAGGGTGTCGCTATTCCGGCACCGACTAGCCCTGACAAGAAGGATCGTCGAGGGAGATCTGCACTCATGCCCCGGCTCCTTGTCGTACGTCGCAGATGGCCGCGACCGGAGCGAGCAGCTCGACCGTCTGGCTCAGCGTCGCATTGAGCTTCTCACGCTGGTCGCGGGTGATGGCGGCAAGCGGAGTCCACGAACCGTCGGGCTGGTGGTAGCTCTCGACGAGGGCGCTCGAACGGCCGAGCCAGTCATCGAGTGAGGCCAAATCGTATCCTCGGCTTGCAAGGAGGTCGCGCAGGGGTTTGACCGCTTGCGCGGTGCCGGTGATGTTGGCGTCGATGGTCGGGAACGTCGACCCCGAGCCGGCGTCATCTGTGCCGTTCAATTCTTCCTGCACGCTGTTCTCGAGAATCTCGTGTGACCGTAGGCCCACATCGAGTGGATCGAGCCGTGCCGAGGCAAACGCGCCCTGCAGCCCGACCGCGTCGGAGATGAGCTTCGCGCCGAACGGGTCGGCGGCGCTCACGGGTTGATTGCCCCACAGAATCGCCTCAATACGGTGGAACCCGGTCAGATCAGGGTCGGTGTCGGCGGTCAGTCCAGCAGCTGGGGTGCCGTTGATCGCCGTATCGGCGTCGCCAAACGCTCCGTAGGCCGCGCCGAGCTGTTCGTAGGTCACATGAGCGGCGATCCACGCACGTTTCGCGGTCTCTCTGTCGCCCGACTGGATGCTCGACTCGAGCGCAGTTACGCCAGTCACCAGAACGGGTAGCTGCGAGGTGATCCACGCCGAATACTGCTGGGTCGGTGCATACAGGTCGTTGCGCGTGACCGGCACGATGCCCGGCGTGAGGTCAGACCGCGTCGCCGCGTTCGTGATGCTAACCGGCTTTCCTGAGGTGATCGGCGAATCTCCGCCGATGCACACGAACTCGTACGAACCATCGCCGAGCACCGCGGTAAGAGTCGCGCTTGCGTCGGGCCCGAGCCCCTCGAGCTCGGCATAGACGGCCGCCGTCCGGGCGTCCTGCAAGTAGACGTCCATGCTCGAGATCGAGCTGTTCTTCACGGTGAAGGTAAGGGCGCCGCCGGCCGAAGTGCTCCAGCCTTCGCCGCAATCATCGAGACCGGCTGTCACAGCGACGGATCCATCTGGTTCAACCAGATTCGACACGGCGGAGGAGCCCGAGCCGTTCTGCCCTGCTCGCCAGATGAGCACGGCTGCCACGACGACGATCACGGCGGCAACCGTGACGCAGACGACAACGACCCGGCGGGCCGGTCGACGGGCAAGAAAAGACATCCGACTCAAAATACGCCCTCAGGGCGACCGAGATGCTTCCCGAAGGTTAACTTCTGCTGAAGCTCGACTCGTTCGCGGCGCGTCGGGCAACGGAGATCCGTCCGGCGAACGCGAAGCCGTCCCCAAGTTCACGGAGCGTGTCGATGATCCGATCCACGAGCGCTTGCTCGAGGCCCCGCTCCTTCACCTCACTGTCGACTGCGAGGAAGTGCAGAACGTAAGGGTCTTTGGTGATTGTTAACGCCAACTCAATATGGGGCCACGGCTGCCAACTGAAATAGGGCCACGTGGTTTGTTTAGTCTGTCGTACTCGTGAGTGTTTTGTGGCCGCGGAGCCGGTAGCTGGTGCCTTTGAGGCTGAGGACGTCGGCGTGGTGCACGACGCGGTCGATCATCGCTGACGCGATTGTGGGGTCGCCGAAGACTTCACCCCACCGCCCGAATGGCAGGTTCGAGGTGAGGATCAGTGACGCGTGTTCGTAGCGGGATGACACGAGTTGGAAGAACAGGTTCGCGGCGTCTTGATCGAAGGGGACGTAGCCGACCTCGTCGACGATGAGCAGACTGTGGCGGCGGAGCCGGGTGAGTTCGCCCGCGAGTTTCCCGCGGGAGTGCGCTTCTTGCAGCCGGGTGACCCAACCGTTTGCGGTGTCGAACAGGACACGGTGCCCGGTTTTCGCGGCCTTGATCCCGAGCCCGATCGCGAGGTGCGTTTTCCCAGTTCCGGGAGGTCCGAGGAGCACGACGTTCTTCGCTTCCTCGAGGTAACTGCTGGTGCCGAGGTGAGCGATGAGGGTGCGGTCGGCGCCGGGCTGGTGGTCGTAGTTGAACTCTTCTAACGTCTTGAGCCCCGGGAACCGGGCCGCTTTGATCCGCAGCGTCGCGCCTGACGCTTCCCGTTCGGAAACCTCGCGTGACAGCACTGCGGCGAGGTATTCCTCGTGCGACCAGCCGTCGGTTCGGGCTTGCTCGCCGAGCCGACGGAATCCTTCACCGATCCGTGGTGCTTTCAACGCGCGGGCGTAGTACTCCAGTTGGGACTCGAGCTCGGACATCAGGCCACCTGCCCGGTACCGAAGAGCTCATCGTACGTGGCGAGGTCGCGGGTTTCGACAGCCTCCAACGGCCGGTAGCCGCGGATCTGTTTGAACGCCTGCCGCAGCACCGCTGCCTCAGTCACGTGGGTTGGGTCGGTGACCGTCAACTGGCGGGCCCACTCCCGATCGTGCATCGCGATGATCGCGCCGTCATGGGTGACGGTGACCTGGTGCAGGTCGGCGGTGACATCAACGATCCGACCGATCATGCCCGGGCTGACGGAGTAGTCGTTCGTGAAAGCACGCACGTAGTAGTCACGCGGCAGCCTGACGGTGTTCCGGAACAGCACCTCCGGCGCCACCGGTGACAGGGCACGCATCGCGGCCCGGTCGCGGCCGACAAGCTCGGCGGGTTTCCCGCGCCTGGACCCGGAGTGGCGGGCGTTCGCGACGGGCAGCCAGTCGACGAGCTGGGCGTTGAAATCCGCCAGCGACGCGAAGCTGCGGCCGGGCATGAACCTTGAGCGGAAGAACTGGTTCATCCGCTCGACCATGCCTTTAGACTCCGGATCCCGCGGCGGCAACAACACGATCTTTGTCCCCAACGTGCCAGCGAACGCTGCAGCGGGTTCGGTCAGGGTGCACCGGCCGATACCTGTCTCGTTATCCCGCACCAACCGCTCGGGCACAGCGCCGGCTTGCTGCAGCAGCTGCCACATTCCACCGAGCAGGTCCGGGGTCGTCCGGGATGGCAGCATCAGCGCTTGAATGTTCCCCGAGAAAGTCGACGTCATCACCAGCACCGGCGGCATGCCGTGCTGGTCATGACCCAGCGGTATCGCCTGGTGCGGGAACCAGAGATCACATTGCACCTGCACTCCGGGCTGGTGATCGATCCGGTCAGCAGGATCCGGCGGCAAATACTCGGGCCTGATCGCGGCGACCCTCAGCCGGAACAACGACGACGAACCCGACCACCCCACCCGCTCCGCCAAGGCCGGCAACGGCATTCGCGGCGAGTTCGCCAACAGCTTCCGCACCGCCAACGCGACCTCGTCGAAACTCGACCCCGTCAACGCCCGCTCGTACCGCGGAATCCGATCGGCCTGCAGAGCCCGCTCGACCGTTCCGCGCGAAACGCCAAGCTGTTTCGCGAGCTCTCTTTTCGAGTGCCCGCCCGCCGCATACAACCGACGAATCTCTGCCCAGTCATCCAAAGTGATCACCTTCCATAATGGTTGGTGGTCCTGTTTTCAGTTGGCAAGACTGGCCCTGTCTTCAGTTGGCGTTATCAGGTGATCTGCTGCGCAAGATCGGAGTCGGTGCCGGTAAGGACCCGAGCGAAGTTTGACGGCGCCGCTTCGTAGTGGGTGTGCGCGCCCGTCTTGACGCGGTGCGAGAGAACGTTGCGGGACCACCCGTGAGCGAGTGACTGGTCCGCGTATCAGATACGTAGGCTCTCGCCGTTGAGCCGGTCAAGCAGAATCGTGACGTGACCCCACCGCCGAGGTCGTTGTCGTCGCGCTGTTGAGCGGTGAACCGGGCTGCATGCACCTGGTCTTTCAGTTCAGCGAGAGTGGCGTCATATGAGGATGGCACGGGGGTGTTCTCAGATACCACGATCAAGTGTGCCGCATCGAACCACGAACTCCGGCCTTCCACGCAAGTGCGTTGACATATCGTCACATATATCAGTGCCGTCTGGATTCGGAGCGCCCCAATTGAATGTATGCTGCGTCGTCTCAGAAGTCCCGAGTCAAAGTCGTGAGGCACCAACGACCGCGAGATGAGTTTTCAGGACAAGGAGGTTCCGCTGGAATCGGGGGTTCACGTCGCCCCGCTGTCGCGAAGTGCCGTGTCTCAACAACCTTTACCTCTTCTAGACAGTCGTCGGATGACGTTTGCGGCCCTTGCGAGTCGCCTCGCGCTCCGCAGGGAGGCCCGGACAGGCATCCGCTGCGCCCTCAGTCGGTTCGACATGTCCAAGCCGGCTGCTTTCGTTGCTGGCGACCCAGGCGTTGATCGCAGCGACAGACTGAGCAAGTGCGAACAGGTGACTACTTGGAGCCAGGGTTCGATTGAGGACACGAGTCATTAGACACGACACGTCGATCTCGGCGTCGGGGACATCGACCATCTCATAAACGCCTTTTTCACGTACCGCCGAGTTAGCGTTTCGCCGTCAGACCACTGGATCCGCTAGCAGCCGAAGCCCCTTTGCTCCACCTCCCAGCGCCCGGCGGGACCGCTTATGGGTGCAGAAGGGGCGCCTTGCGGTAGGAGGCTCCAATGTGATTGGAGGGGAGTCGATCGCCTGAGCCGTGGAGCTTTCGCCGAAGAGTGCCCGGTGTGTACTCGCGCTGGGAGATGCCTCGTCGCTGGAGCTCAGGGATCACGAAGTCGACGAAGTCGACAAGCGACGAGTTGCGCGTCGGAATGAGTACATTGATCGCAGTGAGACCCGCGTGCTGCCAGTCTTGCAATTGGTCGGCGATCTGTTCGGGTGTGCCGATAAATAGGCCGTTCTTGCTTCGTACTTCGACGATTTCGGCGAGAGTCGGGTTGTAGCCGGGTGGGAAAGCCGCCAGAATAGCGTCGAAGATGCCGGTGATGCCTGGTTTGGTCCATTCGGAGAGCGGAACCGAGGGGTCGAGCTTGGTGAGATCCATACCGACATACCCCGAAAGCTTGGAAGCCATTCCTTCGATGTTCAGGTACGAGAACATCTCATCGGCCTTGCGATTGGCCTCCTCTTCGGTGCTGCCGACGATGAACGTGAACGCCTGTGTGAAATACAGATCGTCGGGCTTGCGGCCTGCGCTCACGGCGCGCGCGCGAATGTCGTCGATCAGCGTTTTGGCTGACTTCGGGTCTGCGGAATTGATGAACGTGGCCTCGCCATGGGTCGCGGCGAAGGTGCGACCGGCCTCCGAACTGCCTGCCTGAAAGATGACCGGGCTGCGCTGCGGCGACGGCTCGACCATGTGCGGGCCGGTCACTTGGTAACGCGTGCCGACGTGGTCGATTTGGCGTACGTGCGCCGGATCTGCCCAGACGCCGGTCTCGCGGTCGTGAACGATGGCCTGGTCATCCCATGATCCCTCCCACAGCTTGTAGACGACCTCCATGTATTCGTCGGCCCAGGCGTATCGATCAGCGTGCGACGGCACACCTGGCTGTCCGAAGTTCTTCCACGCCTCGTCGCTGTACGAGGTCACGACGTTCCAGCCGATGCGTCCCTTCGTGAGGTGATCGAGTGTGCTCATCCGCCTGGCCAGCTGAAACGGGTGGTCTTGCAGAATCGATCCGGTGACAACGAACCCGAGGTTCTCGGTGACCGTCGCCATCGCCGGAATGAGGCTGGTCGGGTCGTTTTGAATCAGAATGCCTTCGCGCACGTTCGCATCGAAGTCGCCGCCGAGCCCGATCGCGTCGGCGAACATGATGGTGTCGAGACATCCTCTTTCGGCGATACGGGCCAAGTCGAGCCAGCTGTCCATCGAGTTGAGAGCTCGGTGTTCGACGGCGTCGGGCACGCGCCACATACCCTGCAGCGTGTGCGACGGCGTGAATTCGGTGAAAGCATTGATCACGAGTGTTGAGCGCATTGATTCTTCTCCAGATTGTGCGGGCGACGGGGTCGGGTCAGAGGTGGTGCATCAAAAACGAGATGTCTGTCGGCGGCTGTTCGTGCATGACGAGAGCAGCTGCGGCCTCACCGAAGGCCGGAGCGAACTTGAAGCCGATTCCCGACATTCCGACGGCCAGCACGACGCGGTCCGAGGTCGCCTGGATGACGGGTCTTCCATCCGCGACATATCCCTCGAAGTAGGCGTTCACGCGCACGGGGTGGCGGCGCAGGGCCGGAAAGTGCTCACGCACGAGATCGTCGAAGGGAGCAACCTCGGCCGGAGTCACGAAATAGTCCTGCTCGTGGGGGATGTCTGTGATCGACGTCTGGCTGGTGCCCGCCCAGCCGAGCTTGAGAAAGCGGCCGTCGCTGCTGGGCACCCCGTAATACTGGCGATCACGGGTGCGCGAGAAGACGGTGAGAGGGCGAAACGGATCGCCGTTCGGGAGCGCGAACCACGCCGAGACCGGCTTGTGCACCTGAACGATCGCCCGAGTCGTCGGAGCGAGTTCACGCGCCCAGGCGCCGACCGAGACGACGACGCGGTCGAACCGATAGTCGCGCGCGGTGGTGCAGATCGCCACCCCGCCTGCGTCGTCGTCGATCGACAGTACCCTCTCGCCGGAGTGCAGGATCGCGCCGCGGGCCACCGCGGCCTCTGCAGTGAGCGGATTGACGAGCTCAGACCGGATGACGCCACCGTCGCGATCGAGAATACCCAGGTCGTCGTCTTTGATCAGCTGAAACGGAAACAGTCGCCGAAGAGCGGCGGGTTCGAGTACTTCCACCGGAGCTGACATCGTCTTGGCTTGAGAAAGCACGCTGTGCATCTCGGGATCATCAGAGGGGCCGAGGGTGAGGTGACCGTGGAACGTACGAAGGGCCACGCCGACCTCTGCCTCGAGGGATTCGAAGCCCCGGAAAGCCCGCTCGGCGAGCCCCGCCCATCCGGCACCGCTTCCCGTGACGCGGCGAAAAATTCGCCCTTCGCCGCCAGCAGCGCCAGAGGAGTGGCCCGGCTCGAACGTCTCGAATCCGTGAACCTCGACGTCGCTCCGACAGGCGAGACGGTGCATCGTCTGGGCGCCGATCGTGCCGATTCCGATCACCGCGATCTTCACAGGATTCATCCGCGTAGGCTATCAGACGGTCCGGCATGTAACACGCCATGCCGCATTGTAGATCTTACCACGCGTGAACATGCCCACAGATTCAGATCGAAACACAACCCGTCTAGCGTGATCGAAATCCGGTGCATCGATCCGAACGCGGTGGATGGCGGCGAAATCCGCCACCACACCCGGTGCCCCGGCGACAAGGAGTTGTCATGCCTACAGCAATCGACATGAAGGTCTATATCCTCGCGTGCGGCGCGCTCGGTATGGAACGACGCCTTCTTCTGCCCTCGGCGAATGGTGGTTCGGCGAGCCGCGATTCGGAATGGATCGAGTGCCCGGTGCACGCCGTTCTGATCGAGCATCCACAGGGCCTCATGCTCTGGGACTGCGCGGTCTCGCCGGGATGGCAGAGCGAGTGGGGAGAAGAGCAGAAGCGACTCATGCCCTACGAGTTCGCTTCGACCGCGGATCACCTCACCTCGCAGCTCGCAAATCTGGGATACTCGCCGGCTGACATCGATCTGCTGGTTCTGAGTCATTTCCACGTCGATCATGCCGGAAATGTCGGCTTGTTCCGCGATTCGGCAACTCGGTTGATCGTGCAGGAGGCAGAATTGGCGTCGGTCGTCGCCGACAGCAACTACCCGGCTAGAGCTGCAATCCTGGCTTGCGAGTTCACCACCATTCGCGGGGACCACGAAATTCTGCCGGGTGTACGGGTTCTCTCGACTCCCGGCCACACTCCGGGACTAATGAGCCTCGTCGTCGATCTCGCGAACGACGGTCCGATCATCTTCGCCTCAGACGCGATCTACCTCTCCGAGTCGATCGAGACGCGAAATTTTGGTGCCGCAGTGTGGAACGGTGAGGAGTGGGCGTCTTCTCTGGATCGGGTGGTGGGGCTTGCTGAGAAGCTGAACGCTCGACTCGTGTTCGGGCACGATGCAGAGCAGCGCCGTACTTTGCGCCATTCCCCGGACTTCTACAGCTGAGCCGCTCATCGATGCCGCCATGTAACCAGTTTGTTAATTGTGCTGGTCAGCCCGAATCGACTTGAGCGCCGGAGCTAGTGTGGAGAAATACCGTTCCACATTGCGGAGCGCCTGTGCCAAATTCGGTTTCACGAGGAGAAGATCATGCATATGAGAACGCGAATGAGGGCATCAGCGGCGGCCGCGGCCCTGCTGGTGACAGCCCTGGCGCTGAGCGCCTGCAGCTCGGGTGGCACTTCGACCGGGTCGACTGCAGGGGCGGTGCCCGATAGCCTGACGGTCTCACTGAGCCAGGATCCCGACACGCTCGACCCCGGTGCGACGGGTACGAATGCCGCTCTGCTGGTCAGTGCTCAGATGTTCGATACGCTTATCTATCACTTGAGAGACGGAAAGGGTGACTACCAGCCCGGGCTCGCGACCTCCTACGACATGAATACCGACGCAACGGAATTCACGTTCCATCTGCGAAGCGACGTGACGTTCCAGGACGGAACACCTCTCACCGCCGAGGCAGTCAAAGCCACCTTCGACCACGTAGCGGATCCGGCCACCAAGTCGATCGTGGGAATGCCCTACCTCGGGCCCTACAAAGAGACGAGGATCGTCGACGACCACACCGCCACCGTGGTCTTCAATACGCCGTATCCGGCATTCGCCGATCAGGCGGCTCAACCTTCATTGGCCATCTCGTCGCCCACGGCACTCACGAAGTGGGGAGCCGACTACGGCCAGCACCCGGTCGGTACCGGCCCATTCTCGTTCGTCTCGTGGACGAAGGGTCAGGAGGTCGTGCTCGAACGGAATCCCGCGTACAACTGGGGCCCTGAACCGCTCGGCACTGGGCCAGCCACTATCTCAAAGCTGACCATTAAGGTGCTGACCGACCAGACCGCCGAATACAACGCTCTGCGCACGGGCGAGATCGACGCTGCAGACAACCTGACCAGCCAGGATCTGTCGTCAGCCCAGAGCTCCGGCATGCACGTGACCTCTGCGATTGCCGCCGGATTGCCGTTCGGATTCTTTCTGAACAGTACACTCGCTCCTCTCAACGACCCGGCCGTTCGTCAAGCCATCGTGAACGGCGTCGACCGTAAAGCAATCGTCGACACGCTCTTCCAAGGCGTCTTCACCCCCTCCACTGGAGTTCTCACGCCGGGAAGCAGTGCCTACGTCGACGGCTCGGAGTACCTGAAATATGACCCGGATGCTGCAACCGCCGCCCTGCAGAAGGCAGGCTGGAGCATGGGCAGCGACGGCATCATGGAGAAGGGCGGCCAGAAGCTCACCCTGCAACTCGCCGACCTCACCGACTGGTCGACATGGGGATACGGCGACATGGCAACCCTCATCCAGGCACAGCTGAAGAAGATTGGCGTCGACCTGCAGATCACTTCTGAACCGCAGAGCACGGCACTGCCGAAGATCACCAGTGCCAGCGATCCGTACCACCTCGCGCCGATGTTCTACTGGGCCGCAGACCCGAGTCTGCTGCGTAACACCTTCGGCACGGCTGGTCTCGACGGCTACAACTGGGGGCGTACGTCAGACCCCGCCCTCGATGCCGCATTCGACGCGGCCGACGCGTCGACCACAGGACGAATCGCCGCCTACAAAAACATCGTCTCCACGCTCAACTCGGAGTCGCTGTACCTGCCGATCTACGACCTGCAGTTCTCGCTGGTCTCACCGACGGTGAGCTCTGTCGAGGTAAGCCCCGAAGGGCTGCCGTATTACAAGACAGTGAAGTAACACCGGCACAAACACCGTATTCACCCTGAGAGGGGTCGCGCACGCAGTGCGGCCCCTCTCGCAAATGGAAAGACGACAGCCGTGCGATATGTAGTGGGCAGAGTTCTTTCGGCCATACCCGTTCTCCTAGGCGTGGCCATCATCGTCTTTCTCATTCTGCGACTGATCCCCGGTGATCCAGCCACCCTCATCCTGCAGGGTACCGAAATCACCCCCGATCGGCTCGCTCAGGTACGGGCGCAATTCGGCCTCGACCAACCTCTGCCCGCCCAATTCGTCGTCTTCATCGGCAACATCGTGCGGGGTGACTTCGGATACTCCTACCTCACGTCGTCGCCCGTCTCGAGCGAGCTCGCTCAGCGCATACCATCCTCACTCGGGCTGGCCTCCGGCGCGCTCATCGTCGCCCTGGCCGTGGGAATTCCGGCCGGAATCCTGGCTGGTGTTCGCCCCAATTCATTCATCGACCGAGTTATGACGGGCGTCTCGGTGCTCGGCATCGCGATTCCGTATTTCTGGCTCGCGCTGCTACTCATCTCCGTCTTCGCCGTGAACCTGCGCTGGTTTCCTGCCCTCGGCGTGAACGGTATAAACGCTCTCGTGCTTCCGAGCATCGCCCTCGGCCTGGGTTACGCAGCCATCATCACCCGATTGCTCCGATCATCCTTGATCACGATCTATCAACAGCCGTACATCCTGGTGGCCCGAGCCAAGGGGCTCTCAGAATCGCGCATCCTCTTTCGGCACGCTCTGCGGAACGGGATATCGTCATCGATCACCATGATCGGATTGCAGATCGGAAACATGCTCGCGGGCGCGGTGGCCATCGAGGTCGTGTTCGGCAGACCGGGAATCGGCTACTACCTCGTCGACTCGGTCAACAAGCGCGACATCCCGGCCATCCAGGCGATTGTGCTGCTCATCGCCGTTCTCTACGTGGTGATCAACATCATCGTCGATATTCTGCAGGGCATTCTCGACCCGAAAGTGAGAAAAGACTGGTGACCCAAGGCACCCTCATCACCGCCCCAGTGCTGCCGAGCGTGCGGAGGCCAGCCCGGCGGGAGCGGAGCTTCGTACTCCGCCACCTCGGTGCTCTGGTTCTGGTGGCGGCTTCGGTGGCGATCGTCGTCGTCGTTGCAGCTGCTCCTCTGATCGCGCACTTCTCACCCATCGACGTGGTTGGCCCTGCCCGCACTGCTCCGAACGGAACGTACTGGTTCGGCACAGACAATCTCGGTCGTGATGTCTTCTCGCGAACGCTGTTCGGCGGCCAGCAGACGCTCGCCATCGCGGCGATCAGCATTGCCGTCGCGACGTTCATCGGGGTGCTCATCGGGGTGGTCGCGGGCTATTTCTCCGGGGCAGGTTCGATGACGCTGATGCGGCTTATGGATGTTCTGCTGGCCTTTCCGACGATGCTTCTCGCGCTCGTGGTGATCGCCGTCGCCGGATCGAATGCTCAAACGCTGACCATCGCCGTCGCGATAGCGTACATCCCTACTTTCGCCCGGGTGGTCTTCGGTTCCACGCGGCGGATACGGAGCGAGGACTACATTCTGGCCGCCCGCGTCGTCGGTTGCTCGACGTTACGCATCCTCTACAACCACGTTCTGCGATCGCTCTTTGTGGAGATCATCATTCTGGCGAGCAGCGCCCTGGGCTGGGCGGTACTGCTTGCGGCCGGGCTCAGCTTTCTGGGGTTCGGAGTCACGCCGCCTGATCCCGAGTGGGGAGCCTCATTGAGTGCGGGAACCGCTTACATCAACAACGCATTCTGGATGTCGGCTGCACCGGGAGTCGCTATCACCCTCGTCATTCTCATCACCAACCTGGCCGGCGACCGCATCGCGGCCTGGTGGCAGCGAACGGGGCGCTGATGACGAATTCGCCTGTGATCGTCCAGCGGCCAGCCGCACCAGCGAACTCGGTTCTGCTCGACGTCTCTGGTCTGTGCATCACCTACCCCTCGGCAACCGAGGCGTCGGTCGACTCCGTCTCGTTCGCGCTCGATGCCGGCCGTACGCTGGGTATCGTCGGCGAATCCGGGTCAGGCAAGAGCACTTTGTGCCTCGCCCTGCTCGGCCTTCTGCCCACGGGCACCACGGTCACGGGTCAGGCGCTGTTCGGCGATCGCGACCTGATCGGGCTGCCGCCACGTGAACTCCGCAAGATTCGGGGTAAAGAGATCGGTCTCGTCTACCAGGACCCGATGGCGGCGCTCAACCCGGTGAAATCGATCGGAGCGCAACTGCGCGAGCCGCTCGTTCTGCACACAGGCCTCGGCAGGGCCGCAGCAGACAAGGAAGCCGTTCGGCTGCTCGATCGGGTCGGCATCGCTGACGCGCAGGGCAAGCTGTCGATGTACCCGTTCGAGTTGAGCGGCGGCATGCGCCAACGGGTCGCTATAGCGATGGCGATCTCGTGCGAGCCCGCCCTGATCATCGCCGACGAACCGACGACCGCACTCGATGTGACGGTTCAAGCTCAGGTTCTCGCGCTGCTCGCAGAACTGCAGACCGACCTCTCGCTCACGATGCTGTTCGTCAGTCACGACCTGAGCGTCGTCGCGTCGGTCTCCGACCAGATTCTCGTGATGCAGAACGGTGTCGCCGTCGAACAGGGCACGGTTCACGAGGTTCTCAATTCGCCCGCAGACCCTTACACGAGGCAACTCATCGAGTCGCTGCTCACGCTGGAGAAACCACGGAAGGATCGAGAGCGATGACGGAAGTTTCCCCGCCCGGTATGACATCGGATCAGACGCCGCTGTTGGCAGCGCAGAACATCACCCTGAGCTACAAGCCGCGTCGCGTGCGGGTTCCGTGGTCGACCCACACGAAACACGACGTACTGGCTCTGGATGACGTCAGCATCGATGTCTACCAAGGCGAGATTCTGGGCATCGTCGGCGAGTCGGGCAGCGGCAAGAGCAGCCTCGCCCGAGTGCTCGTCGGGTTGCAGAAGCCGACCTCCGGTACGGTGACGATCGGAGAGAACAGTTCGGCGAGCGGCAAGTCTGCCGAGCGCCGGCACCTGCACCGTGGCGTACAGATGGTGTTCCAGGACTCGCTCAATTCGCTCGACCCGGGAATGAGCGTGCTCGACTCTGTTGCCGAAGCGCACCTGGTCAATCATCCCGGCTCCTCCGGCTCTGCCAGTAGACGGGCCGCGAGCGAATTTCTGACCGACCTCGGGCTGGCCACGGCCATGCTCAGTCGTCGCCCGCTCGAACTCTCGGGGGGCCAGCGTCAGCGGGTCAACCTCGCCCGAGCCCTGGTCTGCGAGCCCAAGATCGTGGTCGCCGACGAGCCGACGTCGGCGCTGGATGTGACCACCCGAGTTCGCATCCTCGAATTGATTCTGTCGGTGCGCGACACCTACGACGTTTCGTTCGTCTTCATCAGTCACGACCTGAACATCGTGCGGTTCCTGTGCGATCGTGCTGTCGTCATGGAGCGCGGACGGGTGGTCGAGACGGGAGTGACGAACGAGTTGTTCGATCACCCCGGCGAGCCCTACACCGAGCAGCTCGTGCGGGCCACGCCGTCCCTCACCTCGGTGATTGGCAGACTGAAGGCGTGAGCGCCTGCACGGTTGTGGCTACGGGAATGCTGTGGCAGGGCCGAGCAGCCGAAAGCGGATTCGGCCGGTCTGCGGCGTTCAGAACGCGTTGGGCAGGCTGATCAAATCTGCAGCTGCTCGCGTGAGACGCCCGAGCCGCTCGGCCTGGCGGGGGTCGAACCGTGTCTTCGGCATTGAGATGCAGATGCTCGCCACTGGTTTCGATGCGGCATCAAAGATGGGTGCGCCGATGGCAGAGACTGTCGGGCGGTACTCGGTGTTGTTGACCGCGTAACCCTGCTGCCTGATGAGTTGGAGTTCGTCTCGCAGACGTTCCGGCTGCGTGATGGTGTTGGCGGAATACCCTTTCAGGGTGCCGGAGACGACCAGCTCGACTTCTGCCGGGTCGAGGTAGGCGAGGATGGCCTTTCCGGTCGCCGTCGCGTGAAGCGGTGAGATGTCGCCGATCGGGCTGAACGTGCGAACGGACTGGGTGCAGTCGACCCGGTCGATGAGGGCGACCGACGTTGGGCCGTTCAGGATGGAGAGGTGGATCGTCTCGTCGGTGGCATTCATGAGTTCGGTCATCGGGCCCCGCGCGCGTGCGATGAGGTCGGTGCCGGTCAGCGCTCGCGGCCTGACGGCCAGTGCTCTGGCGCTGACCTCCCACAGTGGCGAATCCGGGCTCGACTGGTGAATCCAGCCTGCCGATTCGAGGGTGGTGAGAGTGCGCTGCACCGTGGATTTCGAGTACCCGAAGTCCGCGACCAACTGGCTGAGGGAGACCGGCTGCAGCTCTGCTACTTTCTCGAGTACACGAAAGGAGCGGAGAACGCTCGACATCTGAGATGTCGAACGCTTCTCGTCTACGTCATTGTTCAGCATTGGCACCCTTGGTCAGCGTGTCTGGTAATCGAAGAGGCCACAAGTGTATTCTCATGCGCCCAGCGTTCGGAGCATGTGCAACACGAACTCCTCGGTGGTCGCTGTGCCACCGAGATCCGGTGTCGAAATCCCCGCCTCAAGCGTACCTTCGAACGCTGTCGTGAGCGTTCCGGCCGCTTCGAACTCGCCCAGGTGTTCCAGCATCATGGCTCCTGCCCAGAGCGCCCCGACGGGGTTTGCGATTCCCTTGCCGGCTATGTCGGGCGCCGAGCCGTGTACGGGCTCGAACATCGATGGGTAGCGACGCTCAGGGTTCAGATTGCCGCTCGGTGCGATGCCGATCGAGCCGGCCACTCCGGCGACGAGATCAGAGAGGATGTCTCCGAACAGGTTGGAGGCGACAATAGTGTGCACGCTGGTCGGCCGAGCCACCAGCCGCGCAGCAAGGGCATCGATCAGCACTTTGTCGACGATCACTCCTTCGAACTGGGAACAGACCTCTGACACGACCTCATCCCAGAACGGCATGGTGTGAATGATGCCGTTCGACTTCGTGGCCGAAACCAAAGTTCCCCCACGACGGGATGCGAGTTCTGCCGCGAAGCGCGCGACGCGGGTGATTCCCTTTCGCGTGAAGACGTTCTCCTGAACCGCGAACTCGTCGTCACGGCCACGATTGAATCGGCCGCCGATCTCGGAGTATTCGCCTTCGACGTTCTCCCGCACGATGACGATGTCGAGCCCGGCCGAGTCGTAGACGGAACCACGAACGCCAGGCAGCATGCGCATGGGCCGGAGATTCACATATTGTTCGAACTCCCGGCGAATGGGTATCAACAGGCCCCACAATGTGACGTCGTCGGGAATGTCGGGCGTTCCGACTGCACCGAGAAACGTCGCGTCACCATCGGAGAGCTGTTCGATACCGTCGACCGGCATCATTCGTCCGGTCGCCCGAAAGGTGTCGGCACTCCACGGCCGCTCCCGCCAGTGCACCCCGAACTCGAATCTGGCTGCCAGTACATCGACGCATCGCACAGTGGCATCAGTGACTTCGACCCCAATTCCGTCGCCCGGAATGGTGTCGACGGTGTAGCTGCGTACTGATGCAGAGTTCGTCACAACAGCACCACTCCTCTGCCGAGTATTCGGCCATTCTGTAGGTCTGACACTGCTTCGTTCAGATCGGCGAACGGGTAGTACCGGGTGACGAGGCGATCCAGGTCGATCGTCTTGTCTTCGCACCACCGCAGATAGTCGGGATAGTCGTGTTCGGGCACCGACGAACCTCCGAAGCTGCCGACCAGTCGTTTCTCGCTGAGCTGCATGTCGCGGCCGTCGATGATGAGTGGCCCTCGGGGTACGCCGACGAGCACGACTGTTCCGCCGGGAGAGATGCCGATCTCTCCCGGTCTGACGAGACGAAGTGCCAGTTGAGTGCTGGAATCGACCCCGACGCAGTCGATGACCACATCGAGCCCTCGGCGATCGTTCTCACTCGCCCAGTCCGCTACGATCTGCTCGGCCGTACCGAGGGAAGAGTCGACCAGGATGCTCGCGCCCATCGAAGCGGCGAACTCCAGCTTGTTCGGGTCGAGGTCGATGGCGAACACTTCGGCGGCGCCCAGCGCTTTCGCCGCGGCCACCGCTGAGCATCCGACGCCACCCACGCCGATGATAGCCACGGTGTCCCCGGGCTGAACGGCTGCGGTGTTCCGCACCGCGCCGGCTCCTGTCGGCACAGCGCAACCGACGATCGACAGTGCTGGTTCGGGCGCGCGTTCGAGCGGAAACAGGTAGCACTCGTCTGCCACGGTGAACTCCGACCACGTGAAGATGTCAGGCGTTCTCGCGATCACGCCGTCGCCGAGCACCGCGGTGGCCGGTTCGGGGGTTCGCCCTTCGAGTGTGGAGCCGCGGGGAATCCAGCCGACCAGAACATCGTCACCGACCATGATCTTCTCGACGGCCGACCCGACCTCGATGACGACGCCGACGGCTTCGTGCCCCAGAGCTCGTGGCGCGGTCTTCCGAGCGGCGGCGAGCGCACCGCTGATCTGGTGCAGCTGACTGTGGCAGACTCCGGTGGCGGTGATGCGAACGACCGCCTGGTGTGGCCCGGGAGGCGGAACAACAGCGTCTTCGACGCTCAGCCGAGCCGCTCCGGGCCGAATGACAGCAACCCGGGTGGGCCAGCCGATCACTGCATTCCCAAGTACTCTTCGCCGATTCCGATGCAGACGTTCTTCACCTGGGTGTAGCTCGCGAGCCCTTCGATGCCCTTCTCCCGCCCCCACCCGCTCTTCTTGAAGCCGCCGAACGGAATTTCTATTCCGGTGCCGACGTTGTAGGTGTTCACGTTGACCTGGCCCGAACGGATTCGGGAGGCCATAGCGAGTCCTGCGTCGATGTTGGTCGTCCAGACGTAGGCGGAAAGTCCGTACTGCGTGTCGTTGGCGATGGCGGCCGCCTCGTCGATGGTGTCGAACGGGATGACTGTGAGCACCGGGCCGAAGACCTCGGTCTGCGCGATCGTCGCGGAGTTGCTCGCAACCCGCAGAATGGTCGGTTCGAAGAAGTACCCGTCGCCGTCGAGGTCGGGCCGTGACCCGCCGCTCAGCAACTCGGCACCTTCTGACACCGCCGCATCGACGAACGACTCGACCTTGTCCCTCTGGCGCGCCGAGATCAGCGGACCGAGGTCGACACCGTCAATGCCTCGCCCGATGGAGAGTTTCTTCGTGCGTTCGATCAGCACTTCGAGAATTCGGTCACCACCCGGCCCGCGCTGAAGCAACAGGCGAGTACCGGCGCTGCAGGTCTGGCCGGCGTTGGAGAAGATCGAGCCCATGATTCCATTGACGGCACGATCGACGTCGGCATCGCCGAAGACGACGCTCGGCGACTTTCCGCCCAGTTCTAGAACGGCGGGAACCACGTTCGCGGCAGCAGCCTGAGCCACCGACACGCCCGTCGGCACCGATCCGGTGAACGTCACCTGGTCGATGCCGGGATGCCCGGCAAGGGCTGCGCCCGCAGCCGGCCCACCGGGCACCACGTTCAGGACCCCGGCAGGCAGTCCGGCACGCAGAGCGAGTGCGGCAACGGCCAGCGGGGAGAGTGGAGACTCCGGCGACGGTTTGAGCACGACCGTACATCCGACGGCTAGGGCCGGAGCGCCGCCGCGCCCCGTGTTCTGCATCGGATAGTTAAACGGGATGATCTGTCCCGACACCCCGATCGGCTCTTTGACCGTGTAATCCAGAAGGTGAGGTGCCACCGGAATCGTGGTGCCGACCAGCTTGTCGGCGATGCCGCCGTAGAACTCGAAGTATCGGGCGCAGGTCTCCACATCGGCGTAACCCTGGGCGAGCGGCTTACCCACATCGAGCGATTCGAGCCGAGCGAGAGCATCAGCGTTTGCGCGCAATTCAGTTGCAATCGCGACGAGGATGCGGCCGCGCTCGGCGGCGCGCATTCGGGGCCAGGGGCCATGCTGGAACGCTTCGCGCGCAGCCGCAACGGCCCGGTCGACATCGGCGCTGTCGGCAAGTGCCACGGTAGCCAGCGGATGATCGGTCGAAGGATCGCGCGAGACGAAAGTCTCGCCCGATAACGCTGGCACCGATTCGCCCGCGATGAACAGGTTCTGCACCTCTGACAGATCGAGGAAAACGTCAATCTGCTGGTCTGCTGACAGGGGAAGGTTCGCCACAGGCGACTCGATCGCGCTCACGGGTTGATCTTATTCTCGACGGGTCCGAAGATTATGGTCTCTTCGCCCGGATGGATCGTGCGCAGCCGGCGTACCCAGATGACCACACCGTCTTCCGGCGCCAGAATAGTTTCGAGAACGTCGCCATAGTGGTTGATGATGACGGCGAGCTCGTCGCCCTTCTTGGCGCGGTCTCCGGGCTGGCACTTGTCGACGTAAAAACCGCCGACGTTCGCCCGGGCGAACGTCGCATTGACGGCGTCGTATTCGTCGAGCTGAATCGCCTCACCATCGATCATGTTGAGGGTGCGCATGATATTGACGAGACTGGCGAGGTGCAGTTGCACGGTCTTGTCACTGTAGGTTCCTCCTCCGACTTCAAGGGTGACGGCGGGCTTGCCCGCGGCCAGTGCGGATGCTCGGGCCGTTCCGCCCCAGGCCCCACCCTTCCAGATCACCTTGTGCCCCGCGGCGAGACCGAGGTCGGTGGCGATGTCTTCGTACCCTCGCTGCACGATGGCCAGCGGCGTGATCTCACCGAACTGTCCGCCCGTGTGCAGGTCGACGAGAATGTCGATCGCGGGAATGATGCGATTCACATGAGCGTCTGCAAGGCGAAGCGAATAGGAGCCTTCAGGAGTGCCGGGGAAGATGCGGTTGAGATTAGCGTGGTCGATGTGGCTCTCCCGCGCTGCAGCATTGAAGGCGGGAGTGTTCAGGCAGGGGATGGCTACGAGTGTTCCGCGCAGGGTCGCCGGGTCGATTGTCTCCAGCAACAGACGCAGCGCCTGCTGGCCGTCGTACTCGTCGCCATGGATGCCCGCCTGAATGGCGAGCACAGGGCCGGTGAAGGCACCGTTCACGATGATGACCGGAATGCCGAGTAGTTCACCGCTAGCGTCTTCAGAGATCTTGATGACGTCGCGCTTTCGGGTGCCGGGATCTGTCGAGATGCCGTCGATGACGTAGGTTGTGGTGTTCGGCTCGCCCGTCGCGACGGGGAGCTGAGTGGTTGTAGGCATGGTGCTCATTTTCTCTGGGTGGTGGATGGAGACAGTAATCTGGGCGATCACGCAGGCACGGCCTCACCCCGCTGCAGAAATTCGATGGGCAGAGTCGACCTGCCGGTCATCACGAGCTGAGCGCCGATCTCACCGAAGGCAGAGGCGAGCTTGAAGCCGTGACCGGAGAAGCCGGCCATGACCGTGATACCGCGCCCACCCGGCTGGCTGCGGATGATGGGACGGGTGTCTTCGACGTAGCCCTCGACGTACGGAGTAACCCGAACTGCGTCGGGCAGCAGCCCGGGCACATACGTCTCGATCATCTCGGTGAACGGCGCGAGTTCCTCGAGCCGGATGTCGCGGTCGATGGTGTCTGGATCGTTGATAACCTGATGGTCGACGACTGAGAGACCGATCTTGACGGTGACCCCGTCGGGGGAGGGAACGGCGTAGAAGTGCCGGGGCCCGGTGCGGATGAACGTCGGCTCCCACGAGAGCGCCGGATCCCGCCGGGCATACCACGCCGAGATCGGCCGCCTGACGGTGATCAGCTCTTCGAACTCGGGCATCAGACGGTTGATCCACGGGCCGGCCGTGACGATGACGCGATCGAATGCCTCGACCCCCCGTGACGATTGAACGACGACACCATCGGCGACCTCGCGCACATCGACCACCCGAGTGGCCTTATGAACCGTCGCACCCAGCGAGACAGCAAGAAGGGTCGTCGCGAGAATGGTGAGTTCCGGTCGGAGGAAGCCGGCTCGCCGATCGAAAATTGCAACGTCGCCGTCGACGCCGCGAAACTGCGGATACCGATCGGTGAGCGTGCGTGCGTCCATCAGTTCGTGGTCGAGCCCATGCTCGGCAATCGAGGCGAGCGCGGTCGCCATCTGGCCGTGATCTGACGGGCCCATCAGGATGCAGCCGGTGAGGGAGCGTAATTCCCGCCCGGTGGCTGCGCTCAACTCGTCCCACAGAGCGTCGGCGCGGGTCAAGATGGGCACCCATCGTGAATCCTCGAAGTGAGCGCTTCGGAAGATCCGGGTGTCGCCTGCTCCGGCGCCACGGTCGTGGCCTGGGGTGTAGCTCTCGAATCCGACGACGTCTGCGCCGGCTTTCGCCAGCTGATAAAGAACCTGAGAACCCATTGATCCGATTCCGATGACGGCGATGCGTGGCTTCACGAGATTCCTTCACTAGATGGGTCGTATCACTATGCGGGTTTACAGTGCTGCTAAGTAGCACGATAATTGATCTTACCGTCGTGTCACAAGTTCACATTTCGGCTGTATTAACTTCCGCGCATGCCGCTCGGCCCACTCATCAGGCAGGAAAACTCATGGTCTACATGACCCAAGCCATCGTTCCGGCTACTCCCTTCACCGCCGCACGCGGCCGGGGGAGTTACCTGTACGACGAAGACGGGCGCGCCTTCCTCGATTTCACTTCTGGCATCGGTGTGACTGCGACAGGGCACTGTCATCCCCGCGTCGTCGCCGCTGCACAGGAGCAGACCGCAGAACTCATTCACGGCCAGTACGGCATTGTTCGGCATCGCCCGCTCGCCGCGCTGCTCGACCGGTTGGGTTCGGTGCTGCCACCCGACCTCGACGCGGTGTTCTTCGCCAACTCGGGCGCGGAGGCAGTCGAGGCGGCGATTCGCGTCTGCCGCAACTACACGCACCGCGACACGGTCATCGTGTTCCAGGGCTCTTTTCATGGTCGGACGATCGGCGCGTCTGCTCTCACCACGTCCGGAGCTCGATTTCGCCGCTCGGCATCGGGACCGCTGCCCGGTGGCGTGGTGGTGGCGCCGTTTCCGGCCGCGCTCAGATACGGCTGGACGCAGAGCCGCGCCGACGAATTCGCCCTGCAGGAATTCGACCATCTGCTCGCGACGATCGTGCATCCGCTCGATGTCGCTGCCATTCTCATCGAGCCGGTGCAGGGAGAGGCGGGCTACCTGGTCGCCTCGGACGCGTTCCTGAAGGGGCTCAGCGAGCGAGCCGTCCGGCACGGCATGATGCTCGTCGTCGACGAAGTGCAGGCCGGTGTGGGGCGCACGGGGCGGTTCTGGTCGCATGAACATTCGGGTATTGCGCCCGATGTGCTCGTCTTCGCGAAGGGAATCGCAAGCGGCTTCCCCCTGTCAGGGTTCGCTGCTCGAGGCGAGATCATGCAAGCAGCACTGCCTGGCTCGCAGGGAGGCACTTTCTCGGCGAACGCCGTCGCCTGCGCCGCGGCCGTTGCGACACTCGACGTGATCAAAGACGAACAGCTCGTCGAGAACGCAGCCGCCATGGGCGATCTGCTCGCCGCCGGTCTTCGGGCGACCGCCGACCGGCATCCGGCGATCAAGGAGATTCGCGGCAGAGGTCTGATGCAAGCAGCAGAGTTTCTCGACGAACAGGGTCAACCAATGCCCGACCGGGTCGCCGCAATTGTTGCCGAATGCCTCGCCCGCGGACTCATCGTGCTCACGTGCGGGCCCTACGGCACGACAATACGGCTGGTGCCCGCCCTCACGCTCGCAGCGGTGGAAATCGCCGAAGCGCTGCAGATCTGGAACGCCGCCGTTGACACGATACTTAACTCGCGAGACCAGTGAGATTCGGGGGCTGACGCCTGACGCCGGAATGCCGGAATGCCGGAATGCCGGAATGCCGAGCGTGGACGCGGCTGACGCGCCCGTTCGCCCGTGACTTATCGCGGCGAGGTGTGCTCGAATTTCGCGCTCACGTTCAGAGGAATGACGTTAATCGAACAAAGGCCCATTCGTAACCTAGATGTCCTCAATAGCAAGAGAGGGCTATGGCGCTGATTATTGAGGCGAAATCATTGTTGGAATCCTCTTAGCTCCAAGCTCCTCGCAGGAAAATATCGAACGGTTTGGCTGCCCCGTCGCCGACGGCCATGCCAACAAACGTGACGCTACGCAGTTCATCGACCCGATGACACTTGCCCGCGCGCACCGCGCGATCCGGGGCGGAGCGTTTGCACCGGATACTTGTTCGCGAGCAGATCCTTCCGCGCCTGGGGATGGAGACGGGCTAGGCATAGCGACGTTACTTCGTTGACGGCCAACATTCGCCCTCCTATCTAGGCGGCGGCGCGGGCATCCTGGATGTCGTCCAAGAGACTGCGCAGCGTCCTGGTCCTCAGAACGGGCTTCGTATCAGCACGATATTTAAACCCACGACATCCCGGAGCTCAAGAGCACGCTGCAAACGGTCGGTTTCGATCTTGCCTCGCCACGCCGAAGGTGTCGCAAGTAACCGGGATGGCTCCGCTGCACGAGAGTGCAGGTAGTGGCCGCGGTAGTCGGTAACCGGTCCTAAGAGTGAGTTGGCACAGTGGTCGAGCCGGCAACCCAGCCGGGATCGAACCCCGCTATGACCGAGCAGGTCACGCGCTCGTTTCCCGCCGATCACGGCGATCCTTGTGGCCCACTGACAACGCATCCGTACGATAACGAGCGCTGGAGCAATCGTCGCGCCACCGAGGATGATTAGTACTCCTGCAGCACTGAGGAGGCCCCCGAAAGTTCCGACCACGTTCTGAAAGCCCATGGACTAAGACACAACGTAGCTAGCTCCGCCCGCAACCATCACGAATCCTGGCTCAAGTCGGACTACCTGATGATCATCGCAACCGTTTTCGGGATACTAGCTTGAGGTGGAGCCGCCACGAGAATATGCCGCACGAAAGCTTCCTATCGAGAGTCTCGATCCGAATGGCGCAGCATGCGATTTGCGCCGACGTGACACTCGCTCCCACTAGAGCCCGATGAGGAAGCCTGCCGGCAACAGGTAGCTATTTCACCGTCGCCAAGGCAGTTCTTATCTGCCGTGAGGTGTGCACGATCGAGCGATCACTTCTGTGCCTGATCGTGCTGAGGCAGACCGGAATTCCCGCGGACGAGTAGTGGATCATTTCCCGAAGCAGTATGGGAGTGCCCTCCGGCACGTCGAGGCTCAACGCCGTCGTTCGATCTGCGCTGATCGCCTCGAACGTCGAGTCGACTTGGGCGACGGATATTCCCAGGCTCTCTAGTTTCACGAGCAGGTGAATCCCGTGCACCTGGCTGCCATCTCCGTGCAAGATCTCGACTGGAGTGTAAATTGATCGCAGACCGACCGGCTCTCCGTCGACTGTGATCACCGATTCATCGACTCTGACCCGGTCGGTGTCGATGAGGCCGAGTTTGGCTCCAATCACGAGGTCGGCCAGATAAACCTGCCGCGATTTGGGAACCTCTTTGATACGGTCGCTGATTTCCGTGCCGAAACGATCGAAGCTGAGCACGTCATTCGCTGTCACGTGCACGGTCGACTGAATGGGCGAGGTACCACGCCGCGGAGAGCGACTTACGACACCTTCAGCCGTCAGCATTCCAAGCGCCTCGCGTACCGAAGCTCTCGTTACGTTGAGAGAGCGCATCAGCACGTCTTCTGAAATGACAGATTCAGGCAGGTACGTTCCGTTTCGGATGCCAGATCGAATGGCGTCGTAAACGCGACTGGTCGAGCTGACCCGTTTGGGCCGATGTGCGGGGCGAGGCTGGCCGCGAGAGAATCGAGGCGAATTCCACTGGGTCGGGCCGCGCAGTTCAGGTTCGCCTTGGCTCATTCTTATCCGCCAATCGAGGATTTTTAGTGGGTGAGCACACCCAATTATACCGGGCTGAGGAATGGCGCAATCCCGTCGCCGACAGCCCCAAAACGGCTTGTCTGAGCCGATCTGCACGTCTCTTTTTGGCGCAACAAGCACTTAACGCTTTCGTGCCCAGACCGAAACTTTCGCCGCAGAGTATTGATATCGATCCACTAATGGGCTGCCTTGTGACGCCCCGAAGAGAAAGCCGCTTACATGCCTACAGAGTTGTCGACAGTGAGTCCTGTCGAAGTCGAGTTCACCATTGACGGGCCGTCAGATGGATACCCTGTCTTACTGCTCGGCCCCCTCGGGCTCGACTGGAAACTGTGGAACGAGCAAGTGTCAGCGCTGTCTCCGAAGTTTCGTACCATCCGTTACAACCACCGCGGTCTCGGTGGCACTCCGTCGACCGGTCTCATCGATGGAAGCCTGTCTGTTGCCGACCTCGCAGCTGACGCCCTCGCTCTTCTCGACATGCTCGGCATTCAGAAGGCCCACTTCGTCGGAATCTCGCTGGGTGCTCTGACGGCGATGTGGATCGCCGCGACTCACCCAGAACGGGTAGACCGCATCGTCACGATGAGCGCTGTTCCCCGGGCGAACCAAGACACCCCCACGATGCTGCAGATCATCTCGAACGCCCTCCATGCCTACGAGAACTACTATGAGTTCGGCACGCCGCTGGGCTGGAACGAGCACGCCGAGATCGCCCGCGAAGACGGCATGGAGGTCGCGACGGCCGCCATGATGAAGATGCTGTTCACAGCCGAGATCGAAGCAAATTATCCGGCCGAGACTCAGGATGTTCGTGCTCAGCTCCTGGCTTTCGACCCCGCGCTTTATGCAGCGCTCTGCGAGACCATCGGCCGTGTCGACATCACGCCGAAGCTGCGGCGCATCACCGCACCGCTCGCCATTCTCGCTTGCGAAGACGACTGGAGCACGCCGCCCGGCACCTCGCGCCAAATCACTCTGGCTGTGAACGACTCGATCCGCATCATCATTCCGAAGGCCGGCCACCTTGGAACCTATCCAGACCCATGGCTTGTCGCCGGAAAGGTTCTCGGCCACCTGTCTGGCACGCTGACAGACAAGGCCAACATCAGCTGAGCCGTACCGCCATCGTCACCACCACCACTAACCCGATTGCTGAGGAGTAACCCGTGTTCCACCTAGCTTGGTTCACCAACCCGATGCCCAACTCGTGGCCGCCCAACAAATGGACGGGCAACGATCACAAGCCGCAGTATTGGCTGACCGGCGAGTTCTACGTCGACATGGCGAAGGCTCTCGAGCGCGGTGGTTTCGACTACATCATGTTCGAAGACCATGTCACGCTCACGGCCCTCGATAACCCGATGCCCCGGCTCGACCCGCTGACACTAACAACGAAGATCGCTGATGCGACGAAGCACATCGGGGTCGTCTCGACGATTTCGACCAGTTTCATTCACCCCTTCGGTCTGGCCCGTCAGCTGAACAGCCT
This sequence comes from Subtercola sp., assembly GCA_025463765.1. Taxonomy (GTDB): domain Bacteria; phylum Actinomycetota; class Actinomycetes; order Actinomycetales; family Microbacteriaceae; genus Subtercola. Next base: position 138,061 of record JAODBC010000093.1, read on the forward strand.
CGACCATCTCACTGGCGGCCGAGTGGGTTGGAACATCGTCACCACGAGCGAGCAGAGCGCCGCCGAGGCGTACGGCATGCCGGCCATGCCGCCGCACGACGAGCGTTACGAGCGGGCGAACGAGTATCTCGAGATCGCGACGGGTCTGTGGGAGCGGGGCTGGGAAAGCGACGCCGTCATCATGGATGCCACGACCGGCCTCTATGCCGACCCATCGAAGATTCACCAGCTCGAGTACAACGGCACGTGGTTCAGCAGCAAAGGTTCGCTCAACAATTCGATGTCACCTCAGGTGCGTCCAGTGCTGAGCCAGGCCGGGACCTCCGGGCCAGGCATCGGGTTCGCTGCCAAATGGGCAGACACCGTTCTCACGCAGACCTCGTCGGACGATCCGCTGAAGATGAAGGCCGTGCGCGACTCTGTGCGGGCAGAAGCCATCAGAATCGGCCGTGACCCCGACGAGATCAAGGTGCTGTTCTGGGTGAGTCCGGTTCTCGGCGAGACCGACGACATCGCCAAGGAACTGCACCGCATCAAGTGGACTCCCGGTCAGGAGCGCATCAAGTTCGTGCTCGAAATGTTCACCAAGTACACCGAGATCGACATGTTCGCGCTGGATCTCGACAAGGTGATGGATGAGGTCGATGTCGACTCGTTGCATGGGCACCGCGCGACCTTCAGTCGTTTCTACGATCTGCGTGAGACGAAAGAGGGCAGCTTGCGTACGCTTCGCGAAATGATCTCCGCATACAACTTCAATTCGCTTGATCTGGTGGGCACTCCGTCGACCGTCGCCGACCAGATGCAGGAAGCCATGGAGATCGTCGGGGGCGATGGATTTCTGCTCTACGACGAGCCTCTGACCAGGCGCTACATCACAGAGATCACAGAGGGTCTGGTTCCGGAACTCCGCAAGCGAGGGCTGGTGCGCGATGAGTACACCGGAGCGACGTTCCGCGACAATCTCCTGGCGTTCTGACCACATGCTGCTGAGGGGCCGAGTATCAGCCGCGAGGCGACGCCCGGCCCTTCAGCAGTTCGCGTCTTCAGTAGACGGGCGATTGTTCGCAGGCGTGCAGCAAGTTCTCTTCGGTGAGATTGTCGCCGCTCAGAACCGCCGTCATGCGCCCGTGCTGAAGCACGATCACGCGGTGGCAGATGGCAGCCAGCTGTTCGTGGTCGCCAGAGAAGACGACGACAGCGGTGCCGTCAGCGGCGAGATTCATCGCGTCGGTGAGCAACTCTTTCGCCGAACCGGGGTCGACTCCCTGAGTGGGCTCGTCGAGCAGCAGGATGCTGGGTGAGAGCTGCATCCATTTCGCGAACACGACCTTCTGCTGGTTTCCGCCGGAGAACGCTGCCATCGGCAACGTCGGATCGTCAGGGTGCACAGAGACGCTTCTCATAAGTTCGACGGCACGCTGGCGCAGTCGGCGAGCGTTGAGCCCGAACCGGCTGGTGACACTGCCGAGCACCGGCATAGTCACGTTCTCCTCGGCCGTGCCCGCCGACCAGATGCCGTCGCGAAGTCTGTTGCCCGGCACAAGAGAGATGCCAGCCCTTATTCCGGCCTGCGGTGAGGCGAGGACTTTCTGTTCGCCATTGATGACGACGCTGCCGCTGACCAACCGTTCGGCCCCGCTGATGAGATAGGGGAGTTCCTCCTGACCCATTCCGGCCAGACCAGTCACACCAACCACTTCGCCGCTCCGAACTGAGAAGCTCAGGTCGGAGATCCGCCTTCCCGTAACAGCGTTCACGATAAGTCGGGCACTTTCATCACTGGCCACAGCCGGTGGGGGCGAGGGGAAGAACTCGTCGATTCGCCTGCCGAGCATTGAACTGACCAGCTCGCCCCTCGTCGTTTCGGAGATCTTGACATCGGCGACGACAGCGCCGGCGCGCATCACGGTGGCGCGATCACAGATGTCCATCACTTCTTGCAAACGATGGCTGATGAAGATGACACCAAAACCCAGGTCGGCGACTCGACGCATCAGGCTGAGAATGCGGATCGCCTCGGGCCCCGAAAGTGCGGCGGTCGGCTCATCCAGAATGAACAGCTGATTCTCTGACGTGCCGTCCATCAGCCGAAAAGCCCGAAGCACACCGAGCAGTGCACGTTCGGCTGGGCTGAGCGTCGAGACGAGCGCGTCGAGAGTGAAGTTCAAGTCGAGCTTCTGCATGAGGTCACGGTAGATCGATCGCTCCCGCCCGTTGTTCACCGGAAACAGCTCGCGCGTACCATACCGCGCGGCTACGCCCAGGTTCTCGAGCACGGTCATGCTGTCGACGAGCCCGATGTCCTGGTGAATCACGGCGATGCCGACGCTGTGCGGATCACCGACCGGCATCTCGAGCTTCTGCCCGTACAGCGTCACCTCACCCTCATCGGCACGTTCCACGCCGGTCAGGCACTTCACCAACGTGCTCTTTCCGCAGCCATTCTGCCCGAGCAGCGCGTGTACCTCACCCGACCGCACCGTCAGGTCGACGCCGCGCAGTGCCTGGTTGCCTCCGTATGCCTTAGACAAACCTCGAATGTCGAGGGCAATTGTTTTGATGCCGTGCGGCGTGGCATCCGGGTCTCCGAGCAGAAGCTCGGGCTTGATCGCCTCGTCGCTCATACCCGTGCACTCGCGTTACGGCGACCGGCGAGTTTCGCTGCGGTGACTGAAATCATCAGTGCGAGCCCGTAGAAGACGTTTGTCACCCAGGTCTGAGCACCCAGAAGCTGCAGCGCGGTGATACCCACAGTCAGAAAGTACAGCGCGACCAGAGTACCGACCGCGTTGAAGCGACCGACTGTGATTGCCGTGGCACCGAGATAGGCGGCGGCGAAAGGCTGAAGCATGTATTGCCCGCCGACGCTCGGGTCGACGGCACCGAAGTAGCCCAAGAACAGCGCACCGACCAGTGCGGCGAGTCCGCCGGAAATCATGTAGGCGCTGGTGCGGATGCGGTTGACCGGCACGCCTGTCAACCGTGCCGCGTTGCGGTTACCTCCGATGAAGAGCATGTAGCGGCCGACCGGCGTGCGCTGATAGACGTACCAGAGCACGATGACCAGAGCCCAGGCGAACCACGTGATCAGCGGAATGCCGGCGAGCTGCGATCGAGCGAGGTTGACGAAGATGTCTGGCACTCCGGTCAGTACCTTTCCACCTGTGACCAGGTAGGCCAGACCGGCGAGTGCGGTGAACGAACCGAGCGTGGCAACGAAGGAGTCGACGCCGACCCGAACGACGAGCGCCGCGTTGACAATCCCCACGACGATCCCGCCGGCTACAGCGATTGCGACGGCGACCATCGGCGGTACACCGGCCGCCGATAATTGTGCGATAACCGCGGCAGACACCACCATGTTCTGTGGAACAGACAGATCGAAGTCGCCTGTTCGGAGCACGATCGTGGCGGTGAGCGCGAGCAGCAGAACCAGTGATTGCGCATTGAACATCGTCGTGAGAAGTGAAGCCGTACGAAACTGCGGGAGGGTTGCCATGCAGATGGCGAGCAACACGACCAAAGCGCCAACGAGGGCCCACTTCTCGAAGAGAGAACCGATGCTGGGTTTCGCGCGGAGGGTCACGGCGCGTGGTGCGGGTAACGAACGGGTCGACATGGGTTGCCTAACTGATCACAGAATCAAGAAGTTGAGTGCCCAGCGGACCGACCGTAATGGCTGGTCCGCTGGACATCGATGAGGCGACCTTTATTTGCCCGCCCAGGCTTTTGTGAAGGCGGCCTCGTATCCGGCGTATTCAGGAAATACTGAGGCCGACGAACCGTCACCGATGTTCGTCTCGTCGACGAGCTGCGAAGGAATGATGTATCCCGGATCTTTGTCACCGACCATGGCGCGAGCAACGTCATCGACGAAGAGCCAGCCCATCCAGCCCAGCGGCGGCACGGCCACGGTCATGTTCTGGCCCGACCCCTTGGCGATCATGTCAAGACTCGCCTGAACACCGTCGTGACCCATGATCTTAGCCTTCGAGTTTGCGGCCGAGACGACGGGGGCTACGAACGGAACGCCGCTGTCGAACGTCGGAAAGATGTAGTTCGCGTCGGGATCCTGCTGCAGAGCCGTCTGTAGCTGTGACCCGATATCGGTGGTGAAATTCGCCACGTCGATGTTGAGGGTCTTCAGCGTGCATGCGGGGCAGTACTTGGTCATCGCGGCCGTGGCGCCATCGGCGAACGCTTTCTCGAGAGGGATGGTGGGCAGCGTGAGCATGATCATGTTCGTGTTGCAACCGGAGTCGGCGAGAGCCCACTTGACCGCGAGTTCACCGTCGGCCTGAGGATTGAGCGTCAGGTTCGCGTAGGTACCAGCCGGAACCGGGTCGGTCGGCGCCCCATTCAAAGTGTTCAGCACCGGAATGTTCGCCGCTTTCGCAGCGGCGAGCGAACTGGAGACGAGAGAGGGGTCGATTCCGTAGAGAACGATTCCACCGGCTCCCTGAGCGACAGCCTGGTCGACGCCTTCGCTGAACTTGTTCGCCGTACCCTGACCATCGAAGACCACCGGGGTCAGTCCAAGTGCGGTCGCGCCCGCCTTGAATCCGTCGGCCGCCTCGGTTGCGGCCTGATTCATCGTGGCAGAGATGAGCCAAATCGACTTGCTTTTGGCCGAGCTCACGTTCAGCGCAGCTGCGGGTACGAGAAGTGGAATGGGTTTCTTCGCTGCAGTCACGTCTGCCGAAACGGCACTGACGCAATCTGCTGCCGCGCCCGTTGCTGCCACGCTGGAACCGGCAGAAGTGCTGCCGCCTACCGCGGCCGTACAACCGGTCAGTATGAGTGCGGTGGCGACGCCAATGACGACGACCACTAGTCCTGACTTCTTCATGTGATCTCCTGTGACGTGCCCGGACACTGTGCCTCGGGGATGGGTACGTGCGAACGTCGCACCAGGCACCGCCAACGCAACGGCGAACTCGGACGCGGGCTGTACTGGTGGTACATGCTGAGTCAATGCGCACATCATTTCGCCGCAGTGTCACCGTCATTAAACTTTGTTTACGCCAAAAGCTCTCGGCGATGTACGAGCAAGGTGCAGAGAAAGTGCTGATCAAGGCACTGTTCGTCGCGCGCACTCCTAGTGACCCTCGGCTAATGCGCTATTTCTCACACCTCAAGCGCCTAGTGCGGCTACCGGCCAGCGTCTGGACTAGCTAACGGGCCTCCGCTCGAGTGCAACCCGGAAGATGCCCATGAACAAGGCCGGAGTCTCTCGGTCGCAGCAATTCCGGCCCTCGGCTCGGTGAGACGATGGGCGGAATCGGAAGCTTCTACCAACGTGTTTACTTGCGGAGGGCGTGAGATTCGAACTCACGAGACGTTTCCGCCCACCAGTTTTCAAGACTGGCTCCATCGGCCACTCGGACAGCCCTCCTTGCTCGGTCGCGCGGGCCCGAAGACGAGCGCGGCCGAACAAGCTCCGATCTTAGCGGATGCGCCTCCGAAGAATTCGAATGGTCAGGCCGATGACGATGCAGGCGTCGGCGACGATCAGGGCGATGATCAGAACCGTCGGGTCGGAGCCCGTGCTGGCAAGAGTGCGCGCTGCGCCTCGGGCGCCACCGGCGGAGTCTGAGCCGAGGGAACCTGAGCTTGGGTTCCCGCCCACGCCGCCGGCGTCAGCTGACGAAAGGTCGGGCGTTGCGCGCGGTGCCGGGGTCGAGCTGGAAGAGGGCGTCGGGGTCGGCGTGCTCATCGGGCGGGTCGTGGGAGTGGGGGTAGGAGTAGGAGTAGGAGGGCTGGCCGCACCGCCCCCACTGATGTCGATGATGAACTGCTGCGCCGCGCTCACGCCGAGCCCATTCGACGCGACAGCCGAGACGGCAAGAGAAGCAGGGGCGTCGGCCGGTGGTACTCCCCCGAGTTCTCCGGTCGACGAGTCCAGAGTGAGCCACGCGGGCCAGGCCCCACGACCCGAAACCGTGACGGCGCCGACCCCGGTTGGCGAAAGTGTCGCGTGGTACGGCACCCCGACCGCGGCGGTCGGCAGCGTCTTCGGAGCAAGGCCGGCCGCGAGGGTGAGAGAGCGGATGCTCGAGTCGGTCGACGCGGTGACGAGCAGCCGGGCATCCGGAGTCACCACCAGGCCCGTCAGACCCGAGCCGTGGCCGAATTGCTGCAGCAGCTCTGCCGTCGTCGCGCCCGATGCGATCACGCTGACCGAGTCGCCGTCGGCGTTCGCGATGTAGACGTTGTCGGCGGCGTCGGTGGTGATGGCGCAGGGCTCTGAGGCGGCAGGCAACGCATACGTTGCGACGACGTTACTGCCGGCCGGCTTGGTCGAGTCGATCTTGGTGACCGTGTTGTGACCAGTGTTGGCGGTGTAGAGCATTCCGTGAGAGTCGATGGTGATCGCGGTGGGGGAAGACCAGGGGTCGAGTTCGGCGAAGGTGGCGATGACGGTTCCGGATGCCGTGACCTCTGACACCGTGCTGCTGGCGAAGTTCGCGGTGAACACGTCACCTGCCGCGTCGGCCACGATGCCTCGAGGCGCGATGGTGGTGCCGAGGTTGGCGTACTCGACCGTCAAGACTCCGGTCGCTGAGATCTTCGAGATGGAGTCGCCGATGCTGTTGGCCGTGAAGATGTTGCCGGCTGCGTCGTGAGTGATTCCCCAGGCATCGGTGTTCGAGCCCAAGTCGTACGTTGTGGGAATCGTATCGACCCCCGGTTTGTAACGGCTGACGGTGTGGTTGCCGAAGTTGGCCGTGGCGATGACTCCCGCGGCGGTGAAGGTGAGTGCCGTTGGCGCTGCGCCCGCCCCCAGCGCAATCGGTGCGAAGGCGCCTGCCGAGCCGTCGGCGGCGAACGACGACAGGGTGCCGTTGCCGTTCGCCGTGAAGAACCCGCCGCCATCGCCCGTGGTGATGGCGGCGGGCGCCGTGCCGGAGCCCGCCGAGATGACCGGCCCCGAGATGACCGGCGCCGCGAAGGCTCCTGCGCCTGTGGCGGCGACCGCGAGTGCGGCGACCGGAATGATGGATAGATACCCGAACTTGATCATTGTTACCCCTTAGATCAGGCCGAAACGGCCTCGCTGCCCCCCGAATAGGGGTGAGCATATCTCAGGTATTACAACGGATGGGGTATTTGCTTTCGGCGCGTCGCGACCCGCTCACCGGGGCGCGGTTCAGGCGCGTCGCGGAATCCAGGCGCGTCGTTCAGTTCAGGCGCGTCATGTAGTTCAGCACGTCGTGTAGTTCAGCACGTCGTTCAGCTCAGGCGTGATTGAGGCGTCGGCGCAGACGGGCCAGTAGCACGCCCGCCAGGAGCACGATTGCAGCCGCTCCACCGACGACGAGCGCCGTCGGCGCGCTGGCACCAGTGTGCGCAAGGGTTGCAGAGCCGGTCGTGGTGCCGGTGCTTCCAGCGCCGCCCGCCCCGCCGCCGGTCGCGCTCGAACCGCCCGACCCCGAACCCGCGGATCCTCCGCCACCGGAGCCCCCAGCTCCGCCGGAGCCACCAGCTCCGGTCGAGCCGCCTCCGCCACCCGTAGCGGCTGCGTTGATCGTGAAGCTGAATTGCTTTACTGCGGCGGGCCCAGCGGGGCTACCCAGAAAAACGGAGAACGACACCGGTCCCGTTGTCGTCGGGGTGCCCGTGAGCGCCCCGGTTGCCCCATCCAAGTGCAACCAGACCGGCAGATCGTCGGAACTGAAGCTGAGCGGGTCGACTCCGGTGCCCGCTACCGAAGACGAGTACGCGGCTCCGACCGTGCCGTCGGGCACGCTCGTGGTGGTGATCGCCGGTGACAATTCGATCGAAGAGATGGAGTTGTTATCGGCACTGGAAACCATCAGCACGTCAGCCGAGGTAACCGTCACGGCTGACAGCGAAGCGCCGGCCGGATACTGCTTGACCGTGAGCGGGGAGCCAGTGCTGCCTGCGGGAATCTCGCTGATGCCGTCTGTTCCGGCGTCGACCACGAACACGTTGTCGCGCGAATCGATGGCGACAGACGTTGGAGCCGCACCGGCAGGCAAGGTGAAGATCGAGACCACGTTGGCGTTTGCCGGGAGAGCGGTGTCGATCTTCGTCACGGTGCTCGTACCGGCGTTCGCCACGTACAAGAAGCCGTGGCTGTCGATGGCGAGCGCATCGGGCGAAGCCGTCGGGTCGAGGGTCGTGAAGATGGACGCGATGCCGGCCGGCGTGACCTTCGAGATGGTCGACGTGCCGTGATTCGCGGTGTAGAGATTGCCCGCCGAATCTATAGCCAGGGCCATGGGCGCGGTGTTAACCCCAAGGTCGGCGAAGGCAGGAACAGCGGCGAGTATTCCGGTTGCCACGTCGTAACTGACCCTCGACACCAGGTGGGTCGCCGACGTCACCGTGTAGGCGTTGTGACTATGGTCGGCCACAATGGCTGCTGGCCCATTTGCTCCGATAGCCACCGAACCGCCGTTGGCACCGCCGCTCGTGAAGTGGGTCACACTGCGGCCGACGGTGTTGGCCGACCAGATGTCGCCCGACGAGTCGACCGTGACCGCGTTCGGCTTCGCCCCAGTCGGCACCGTCAGTGTCGGCGTCGTAGCACCGTCATCGAAGAGAGCGAGCTCGTTCAGGGTCTTCAATGCGACCCAGTATTGACCCGCGCTGGTGGCAGACAGGGCTATCGGCTGACTGCCGGTCGCGAGCTGAACGAGTGGGTCATGCGTTACGGGCACAGCAACGGCGGATGATGCCGCAGCGATCGTCGCCGCCACTACCAGGGCGCACACGGGCGCCGCAATCAGAGAAGTTCGTTTCATGGGTAAGCTTTCGGCCGCGCGGCTCGGAGCAGAACCTCCGGGTGAGGTTCTAAGCCACCGAGTGAGCGTACCTCATTAACGAGGAAGACTCAAAGCGCAGATCACAAAAGCCGCGCAAGAGCCTTCGCGAGACCGTCGTCGTAGACCGAAGCGGTGACCTCGGTGGCGGCCGCCGCCACGTCATCGGGCGACTGACCCATGGCCACCGAACGGCCATTCGCACCGGCCCAGAGCAGCATCTCGATGTCGTTACGACCGTCGCCGACCGCGAGCAGGCGGTCGCGCGGGATGCCCAGCAGCGCCCGCACGCGCTCGAGGGAGGTCGACTTGTTGACGCCGTCGGGGGCGATGTCGAGCCAGGCCGTCCAGCCGATGGAGTACGAGACGCGGTGCAGGCCCATGCTCTCGACGACCGCAAGAAAGTCTTCCATGTCGTGGCCGGGCGAGATCACGACGACTCGCGTCGCGTCGATGTCGAGCAGGTCTTCGAACGAGACCTGCTCACCGCCGACGCCCATCGACGTCGATGGGAACTCGCCCGTGTAGCGAAAGTACCCCTCCTCGTCTTCGACGGCGTAGTGCGCGTTGGCGAGGAATCCGCGGATCTGCGTCAGCACCGGCCCGGGATTGAACGTCTCGACGATCTCTCGCCGATAGCCGAGCGGAGCATCCGTGTCGCGCTGCAGCGTGATGGCGCCGTTCGAGCAGACCACGTACGTCGGGGTGATGCCGAGCAGGTCGAGCACGGGCAGGGTGGCGGCGACCGAGCGCCCGGTGGCGAGCATGATCTCGTGGCCAAGGCCCGAGAGCCGGGCGACTTGGTCGATGACGGCCTCGGAGATCGAGCCGTCTTCGTGCAGAATCGTTCCGTCGATGTCGAGGGTGACGAGCCAGGGGGCGGGGCTCACGGTCGGCGCCCCGTCAACGGCTGCATGACCTCGAGGCCGCCGAGGTAGGGGCGCAGGGGTTCGGGAACCACGACCGACCCGTCGGCCTGCTGGTGCGTCTCGAGAATAGCGACGATCCAGCGCGTGGTGGCGAGGGTGCCGTTCAGGGTGGCGACAGGGGCGGTTTTGCCCGATTCGGTGCGGTAGCGGGCATCCAGTCGCCGGGCCTGGTACGTGGTGCAGTTCGACGTGGAGGTGAGCTCGCGATAGGTGCCCTGGGTGGGAACCCAGGCCTCGATGTCGAACTTTCGGGCGGCAGAAGACCCGAGGTCGCCCGCAGCGACGTCGATGACGCGGTAGTTCAAGCCGAGCGCGGTGAGCATGTCTTCTTGATAGCTCAGCAGCTTCTCATGCTCGGCTTCGGCGTTCTCGGGCAGCACATAGGTGAACATCTCGAGCTTGTTGAACTGGTGCACGCGCAGGATGCCCCGCGTGTCTTTTCCGCCCGACCCCGCCTCGCGGCGATAACACGTCGACCAGCCCGCGTAGCGCAGCGGGCCCTCGGTGAGATCGAGAATCTCGTCGGAATGGAACCCGGCGAGCGCCACCTCGCTCGTGCCCGTGAGGTAGAGGTCGTCGGCCGGCAGGTAGTAGATCTCGTCGGCGTGCTCGTTCAGAAAGCCGGTGCCGCGCATGATCTCAGGGCGCACCAGGGTGGGCGTGATGAGCGGTGTGAAGCCGTTTTCGAGCGCCTTGTTCAGCGCCATGTTCATGAGGGCGAGCTCGAGGCGGGCTCCGATTCCGGTGAGAAAGTAGAAACGGGTGCCGCTGACTTTGGCGCCGCGCTGCAGGTCGAAGGCACCGAGCAGTTCGCCGAGCTCGACGTGGTCGCGCGGCTCGAAGTCGAACACCGGCCGTTCGCCCACCTCGCGCAGCGTGACGAAGTTCTCTTCGCCGCCGGCGGGAACGCCGTCGATGATGGGGTTGGCGATGCGGCCCGTTACGGCGAGAAAGGCCTGCTCGGCATCCGTCGCCCGCTGGCTCGCCGCCTTGACTTCGGCCGCCAGCGACTGGGCCTCGGCCACGAGGGCCTTCTTCTCTTCTTTGGCGGCCTGCGCGACGCGTTTGCCGAAGGTGTTCTGGGCAGCCCGCAGGTTCTCGAACTCGGTGATGGATGCCCGGCGCTCGGCATCGGCCACAAGCGCCTCGTCGACCAGCGCCGTCGACGCACCCCGCGCCGCCTGGGAGTGCTTGATGGCTTCGGGGTTTTCGCGCAAGAGAACTGGATCGATCACCTGAACAATCCTAGCCATCCGCGCCGCCAGGCCTGCGCGGGGGCCTGCGCGGGGGCCGGTGCGCATGCCGTACCGTATGAAGGTGACCGTCGCAGGGGAATCAGAGGCCGACAGGCATGCCGCCGTCGTCTACAACCCGCTCAAGGTCGACATCGACAAGCTGAAAGAGGCGGTCTCGTCTAGCGCTGCCGAGCACGGTTGGGGCGAGACGGCGTGGTTCGAAACCACCATCGACGATGCCGGCCAACTGCTCACGGCACTGGCGGTGCAGGGCGGCGCGAACGTCGTCATGGCCGCAGGAGGCGACGGAACGGTGCGCGCCGTGGCCGAGGCGCTGCGCGGAACGGATGTTCCTCTCGCGTTACTCGCATCGGGAACGGGCAACCTGCTTGCCCGCAACCTGTCGATCTCGCTCAACTTCGACGCGGCGATCGACCTGATGTTCAGCGGGTACGATCGCTCGATCGACCTCGGCCTGATCGAGATCGACCGCCCCGGCGGCGGCCAGTCGACGCACGTTTTTCTGGTGATCACCGGGCTCGGTATCGACGCGAAGATGATAGCCAAGACGAACCCGCGGCTGAAGAAGGCATTCGGCTGGCTGGCCTATATAGACGGAACCATGCGTGCACTGCCCGAGCTACAGGCCGTGAAGATGAAGGTCAGCATCGACGGCGAGGGCTGGCGCAGCGTGAGTGCTCACTCGGTGATGGCCGGCAACTGCGGAATTCTGCCGGGGGGCATCCTGCTCATTCCCGACGCGAAGCCCGACGACGGCGTGCTCGACTTTCTCGCCATCCGCCCCAAGGGCGCGCTGGGCTGGGTGCGGGTGTGGAACAAGGTGACCATCGAGAACGGGGTACTGCGCCGCTCTGCCGCGGGCCGCAAGCTCATCGACTGGTCGCCCGACGTCGACGATGTCGTCTACCGTCGGGGGCGTGACCTGCGGCTGAAGCTCGAGAAGCCGCAGGAGATCCAGCTCGACGGGGACTCGTTCGGCGCGGCGAGCGCCATCCACGTGTGGGTCGACCCGGGGGCGCTGAAGGTTCGAGTGTGAGCCTGCGGTGAAAACAGCGGAGATTTCGGCACAGTGCGGGCGTATTGCGCCCACCCCCTCGAAATCTCCTCCGTTTTCGCGCGACGGGCGGGAGGATGCCCGGCTCAGGCGTCGGGCTCGCCCGAGATGAGCGACCGCAGCCAGTCCCGGGCCTCGATGAAGACCTCGTCGTCGTAGCGGTCGACGTATTCGACGGGAGCCCGGTCGGCCCGCGGGTACGACCCGAGAAAGATGACCTTCGGGCTGAACCGCCGCACGCCCAGCAGGGCGTCGGCGACACGTTCATCCAGTACATGCCCGTCGGCGTCGATGACAAAACGGTACCGGCCGAGCGCGTCGCCGATGGGCCGCGACTGCAGCAGGCTGAGGTTCACGCCGCGCGTGGAGAATTGCTCGAGCAGCTCGAGCAGCGCACCCGAACGGTCTTCGGGCAGCTCGGCGATGATGCTCGTCTTGTCGGCACCCGTCGGAGCGGGCAGCGTCGCGTTGCGCCCGACCAGCACAAAGCGCGTCACGGCGTTCTGGTTGTCGCCGATGTTCTCGGCGAGCACCGTCAGGTCGTGGTGCTCGACGATGCGCGGCGGGGCGATGGCGGCGTCGGCGAGATCGCTCTCGAACAGGCTCAGCGCGCTGGCCACGTTCGACGTCGAGGGAATGTGCCCGTGCGTCGGCAGGTTCGTCTCGAGCCAGCTGCGGCACTGTGCGTAGGCGACCGGATGCGCGTTCACCACATGCACGTCTGCGAGCTCGATGCCGGGCCGGGCCACGAGCGCGAACTGCACCTTCACGAGATACTCGCCGATGATGCGCAGGTTCGGGATGTTCGCCAGCGCGTCTTGCGTGGCGCTCACCCCGCCCTCCACCGAGTTCTCGATGGCGATCATGGCGGCCACGCTGCGCCCGCTCGTCACGTCGTCGAGCGCCTCCCCCACGTTGTTCACGCTGCGCCACACCTTGCCTCGCGCCTCCGGTACTTGAGCGAGCGCCGCTTCGGTGAACGTGCCGGTCGGGCCGAGGTAGCTGTACGTGTCGGTGGCGGGCGCGGCCGCCCCGTCGGGTGTTGCGGGCACTTCGGGCATGCCCCCGAGCCTACTGGTGTCTCCTTTGTGACAACGTCAGCCCCGAACTGGGGGCAAGAAAATGTCGAACACGGAACCGAGGCGCCGTAATAGATGCCCGCAGACCCACTCTCTCTTCATAGAAGCACCTCACGGCGAATGGAGCCGAAGGTTCCACCCGCAGCCTGGGTGTCGATTGAAAGGGACCACAGCCATGAAGATTTCAAAGAAGGTGATCGCACCTGTTCTCGCCGTGCTTGCGGCCGTCGGTATTGCGACAGCCGGCGCCTCGTCTGCGCAGGCAGGCGGCCCACCGAAGCCAGGTCATGCGCCGATCATCTGCATGCTCACGGGTGCCGGCGCAGGCTTTCCGACGCTCGACACTGGTTGCGGATGGGGATCAGTTGGTGGTGGAACACAAGTCGGCAACTACTGGGGCTACGACCGTTCCTTCTTCACCGATACCAAAGACAAGAGCCCTTGGGCGGTCATCAAAGACCCGAGCCTGTTCCCCTCGTCGGACTCTGGGTATGACTGTGTGGCCGGAAACAACGGCTCGGCGATCTGCACGCGGCATTCTGATTCGACACCGAAGCCGGGAGTCGATAATGCAACTGTAAATCAGCTAGCGAGCGGCACCATGGCCGCGGCGGGTAGTGTGCTTGGGTTCGAAGAGAAGGACAATATGGTCTGCGCCGGCGACCACCACAACGGGTGTTTCGCCGTAGACGTCACCTATTCGAAATACACTGCGCGCGCCGTGTACGAATACGATTCGCCCGGCGACATGCCGTATATCACCGCTGTGAGTTGGTACAAAAAAGACGGCAAAGGTTTTGCGGGGCGCGGCACCTATCTCGGGGACTCGACTCACTTCTTGACAACCGCGACGTCGGCCGACGATCTGACGGATGCGGCAGGCATGATCGCCAGCGACAGCCTCTCGACCAACTCGGCTACCACCACAGGCGGCGACGTCACGTATGAGCTCAACGTGATGGCGAAAAAGGCCGGCTCGGCCATCGTTCACGTCAACGGCATCGGATTCACCGTGACTGACAATCGCCAGCTTCCGGCTGGCTGGATCGCGCTCCCGACCAGCGACCCGTCGGAAGCCGCCTACCTCGTTCCGGGCCTCGCGGTCAACCAGCCGCAGACCGCGCAGATTCACTTCACCGTCACCGGAGCATCCAACGACATAATCGTCTCTGACGTGAACGGAACCCAGGTGAGCCAGACGCTCGCGGTTCGACCGGGTGCCCCAGCGTGCACGACTCCCGACCGCGCGTTCCACGGAAGCGCTGTCATACCGACCGGCGGCGCCTCGACCGTGCTCGACGGGGAGTTCTGCTCGGTTCAGGCCGACTCGACCCTCAAGGTGTGGACCGGCGATCAACGGGGCGCGGGAACTCTCACCATCATCGGCGCCGGCAATAACCATTCCGTCTCGTACCAGGCCCCGGCCGCAGACTTCTCGGGTTCAGACACCGTGTACGTCTACGCTGAGAACTCCGCCGGCGTCGCCAGCGCACCGACCGCAGTGCCAGTGACCGTGGCGGCTCCCGCCACCGCCGTCGCCGACTCCTACAGGGCGTCATCCGGCAGCACGCTCACGGTTGATGCCGACCACGGGCTCCTCGCGAACGAAGCATTCGCTGCAGGACGAGACGGATGGACCGTGCAGCAGGGCTACGCCCCCGCGAACGGTGAACTCACCACGCAGGCAGACGGATCGTTCAGCTACACGCCGCATGCCGGCTTCTCCGGTGACGACACGTTCCGCTACCAGCTGAAGGGGCCGCACGGGCAGACGAGCAACGTCGTCACCGTCACCATCCACGTCGCCCCGGCAGCTCCGACATGCACCACCGCAGATGGCGCATCCAATGGTCGAGCGGTCGTTCCGACCGGTGGAGCGGTGACCAAGCTCGACGGCGTCTATTGCTCCGTCGCGGCTGGATCGACCCTGCAGGTCTTCACGGGAGACCAGCACGGTGCCGGCCAGCTGGCGATCGTCGGTGACGGCGACAACCACGCCGTCATTTACCAGGCTCCGAGCGCCACTTACACCGGCGACGACACCGTCTCGGTCTACGCAGTCGATGCCTCTGGCGCAGCCAGCTCGCCGACCGCGGTGCCGGTGACCGTCGCAGCGCCCGCCACCGCGGTCGCCGACAGCTACACCACAGCACCCGGCCAGACTCTGACGGTCGACACTGAACATGGGCTGCTCGCGAACGAAGAGTTCAACACTGGTCGTGACGGCTGGACCGTTCAGCAAGGAAACCCGCCCGCGAACGGTGACCTCACGATGAAGCTGGACGGTTCGTTCAGCTACACGCCGCACTCCGGATTCACGGGTGACGATACGTTCAAGTACCGTTTGAACGGCCCGCACGGGCAGGCAAGCAATGTGGTGACGGTGACGATCCACGTCGCTGGCTAGCCCAAGCGACGAAACGCGATCGAGTGGTTCTCTTCTCACATTGTGGGGAGAGAACCACTTTGCACATCCAAGCGCAAGCGCTTCGTCGCACGAGCCGCGAAGTGCCAGACTTGGGGCATGAACGAGCGCGCCGGGCTGCAGGCCCTTCCCGAAGATCTGGTCGACATCGATGCGCTCGTCGGCGCGTACTACGAGCTCAAGCCCGACGTGACGAACCCCGAGCAGAAGGTGATCTTCGGAACCAGCGGGCACCGCGGCAGCTCACTCGACACGGCGTTCAACGAGACGCACATTCTGGCCATCACGCAGGCCATCGTGGAGTACCGCGCTACGCAGGGCGTCACCGGCCCGCTGTTCATCGGCCGCGACACGCACGGGCTCTCCAAGCCCGCCGAAGACACCGCGCTCGAGGTGCTGAACGCGAACGGCGTCACGGTGTGGACGGATTCGCGCGGCTCGTGGACCCCGACCCCCGCCGTGTCGCACGCCATTCTGCGCTACAACCACCCCGAAACCGGTCATGCCGACCAGGCCGACGGCATCGTCATCACTCCGAGTCACAACCCGCCGCGCGACGGCGGTTTCAAGTACAACCCGCCGCACGGCGGGCCGGCCGACTCCGACGCGACATCGTGGATCGCCGCGCGCGCCAACGAGATCATCGCGGCCGACCTCGTCGACGTGCAGCGCGGCGAGGCGATACCGAGCGACACGTACGACTTTCGTGAGAACTATGTGAGCGATCTGTCGCGCGTGATCGACATGACGAAGATCGCCGAGTCGGGCATCCACATCGGCGCAGACCCGCTCGGCGGCGCGAGCGTGGAGTACTGGGAGCTGATTCGCGACCGGTACGGGCTCAACCTCGACGTCGTCAACACCACGGTCGACCCGCAGTGGGCGTTCATGACGCTCGACTGGGACGGCAAGATCCGCATGGACTGTTCATCGCCCTACGCGATGGCGTCACTCGTCGCGCGCCGCCACGACTACGACATCTCGACCGGAAACGATGCGGATGCCGACCGGCACGGTGTGGTGACACCGGATGCCGGCATCATGAACCCTAACCACTACCTTGCGGTGGCCATCCAGTATCTGTACGAAAACCGTACTGACTGGCGACCGGACGCCGCCATAGGCAAGACCCTCGTCTCGTCGTCGATGATCGACCGGGTCGCCGCCTCGATCGGCCGCCGGCTCTGGGAAGTGCCCGTGGGCTTCAAGTGGTTTGTGCCCGGGCTCATCGACGGAAGCGTCGCGTTCGGCGGCGAGGAGTCGGCCGGCGCCTCGTTCTTGCGGTTCGACGGCAGCGTCTGGACCACCGACAAAGACGGCATCATTCTCGCCCTGCTCGCCTCGGAGATTCTCGCCGTCACCGGCAAGACCCCCTCGCAGCACTACGCGGCGCTAGTCGAGCAGTTCGGCGACCCCGTCTACGAGCGCATCGATGCCGCCGCGACCAAGGCGCAGAAGGCGCAGCTGGGCAAGCTCGACGGCTCCGACATTCCGGCTGACACGCTGGCCGGCGAGCCGATCACGGCCAAGCTCAGCCGCGCGCCGGGCAACGACGCACCCGTCGGTGGAGTGAAAGTCACCACCGAGCACGCCTGGTTCGCCGCGCGACCTTCGGGCACCGAAGACGTCTACAAGATCTACGCCGAGTCGTTTCTCGGGGCCGAGCACCTCAAGCAGGTGCAGGCCGAGGCGAAGCTCATCGTCGACGCGGCGCTGGGCTCCTAGCTTTTCTTCGCGCGCTTTCTCTCCGCGCTCTGTCCCTCCCCGCCCACCGGATGCCCGGGCCCGTGTACCTCGTCGAAACCGTCTTGCGTGGCCGAGACCGGCAGCTCTAACCGCCGGTCTCGGCCACGCGCGCCGGTCAGCCCGCGTAGTCGGGGGCGGGGGGTAGGCCGAAGAACTCCTCGAGGGTCTCGACGCCGGTGTTGTGCATCTCGGTGGCGAGGTCGACCCCCACGTAGCGGAAGTGCCACGGCTCGTACTCGTACCCGGTGACGGCCGTCTTGTCGGCGGGGTAGCGCAGGATGTAGCCAAACCGGTACGCATTGGCCGCTAGCCACCTGCCCGCATCGGTGTTGGCGAAGCAGAGGCCGTCGGTCGAGCATCCGCTGGTCGTGTCGAGTATGTCCATGGCGAGTCCGGTCTGGTGCTCGCTGAAGCCGGGGCGCGCGCTGGTCTGGTCTGCCCCAGCCACGCCGTCGAGGTTCACGTAGTAGTTGTACGCCTTCACCTGCACGCTGTAGTCGCGGTAACCGCTCTGCGCCACGAGTTGCGTGCCGATCTCGCTCTTAGCGGCGTCGAACATCGTCGCGAGCGCCTGTTCTGCGTCGCCGCGCAACTGGTAACCGTTCGGGTTCGGCATGTCGACGGGCAGGTCGACGAGGTTGGGCGGCACGAAGTCGGCGCCGTCGGCGAGAGGCCGCAGCTTGTTGACGACGACCCAGATGCTGTTCGGGTCGTCGATGGAGAACTGTGTCTTATTGAAGCCCGCGGGCGTCGGAGTGAGCGTCGGGCTGGGCACAGATGTCGCCGACGGGGTCGGAGTCGCGGGGGCAGAGGCGGGCGACGACGCAGACGGCGACGAGCTGGCAGTCACCGCCGCGAGCTGCTGCGGCCCGAGAAACTTCACGGCGACGACCGTCACACCCACGAGCAGCGCGACCACGATGACGACCAGTGAGGCCGCCACGACTCTGCGGCCGGTGCTGCTCGGCCGAGCATCCGGGGCCCGGCCAGGGGCGGGCGCGGGCAAATTCGACACCCGCCCAGCCTAGGCGACCTGCACGACTCGGCGCCGCCGCTCTGCACCGCGTGCACCCACATGACAGAGAAGGGCCGGGCAGGGAGGCGCGCGCGGGCCGTCAGGCGAGGTGGTAGAAGTGTGCCGTGCCGCCGGGGTTGTCGACCGTGATGGCGGTGTCGAGGTCGCGGTACTGCGCGTCGATGGTGTGGCCCACGAGTTTGACGGCGATGGTGCCGTCGACGTTCGTGTCGAGCCGCGAGACCACCATCGTGTGGTCGGGGCCGTTGTCGTTCTGCGGGTCCCAGTCGAACATCACGACGTCGCCCACCGTCAGCGCAGCGCGGTCGGCGAGCTCGAGCCTCGTGGTATCGCTGCGGGAGGCGAGGTAGTCGTCCATCTCGGTGCCGCGAATCCAGCTCAGGCTGTAGTCGCCGTCGGAGACGTAGTCGCTGTACCAGTCGTCGTTCTGCGCCCAGCCGCGCGCCACCAGGGTCTGGTTCACGAAGTTGCCGCAGTCGTTGTCGCTGAAGATTCCCCAGTCGGCCAGGTTGTAGTTCTGCCAGTAGGTGAAGGCGTACTGCAGCTGCTTGTCGACGGGCGTGACCGCCTCGTAGGTGAACTGTTCGGCGCTGTCGAGAACGATTCCGTCGGCCTGCGTCAGGGTGATCGCGGCGTTCGCGGGCTGGTAGTTCGCGGCCGCGGGGGTGACGAAACTCACCGTGCCGTCGTCGACGACGGTGACGGATGCAGCGGGGTTCACCCCGACCGCTACCGCGACCACGTTCGTCAGCACCTGTCCGGTCAGGTGCACTGTCGTTCCGCCGCTGAGCGAACCGACGGCGACACTGGCCGCCGTGACCTGCGGCGTCGGCGTCATGGTCGGAGTCGGCGTGGCAGCCTTGGTCTCGCCTTGTGCACTCAGCGCGGCGCAGCCCGCCAGCGCCATGAGTCCGGATCCGGCCGCCAGGGTCAGGAATGCTCGTCTGGTCGCTATCACCGATTCAGACCATCACACCAAGCTATGAATCCAGTAGGGATTGCGTGTGAAGCACAGGTGTGGCAGCACCCGCGCCTGACAAAAGCGCGGCACCGTCGCCGCCCGTCTCGGCTTGCAGCGAACTTTCGGCAGGTGTAACTTTGCAGTCACCGCAAACTTTTGTCTCGGTCATCCATTGTGCCGTTTTGCCAGGTCAGGAACACTATGTCGCGCGCATCAACTACGGGCAAGGCCCGTGCCCAGCAGATCAAAGACGCCGGCGGGGTGATGACCCATCGCCAGATTCTGGTGATCATCGTGGCCCTGATGGCCGGAATGTTCTTGGGCGCTCTCGACCAGACCATCGTCGGCACGTCGATGCGAACGATCTCAGACGACCTGCACGGGCTGACCCTGCAGGCCTGGGTCACCACGGCGTACCTCATCATGTCGACCATCTCGACGCCGATTTACGGCAAGCTCTCGGACATCTTCGGGCGGCGGCCGCTGTTCATCATCGCCATCACCATCTTCTTGGTCGGGTCGCTGCTGGCGGGCCTGTCGACGTCGATGTACGAGCTCGCCGTGTTCCGCGGCCTGCAGGGCCTCGGCGCCGGTGGCCTCATGGCGCTGCCGCTCGCCATCATGGGCGACATGCTCGCTCCGCGCGAGCGGGCGAAGTATCAGGGCTACTTCTTGGCGACGTTCGGTATCGCCAGCGTCATCGGCCCGCTGCTGGGCGGTCTGCTCTCGGGCAGCCCTGAGATTCTGTTCATCACCGGCTGGCGCTGGGTGTTTCTCATCAACATTCCGATCGGCATCGTGGCTTTGGCCGTCGTGCTGAAGAATTTGCACCTGCCGCACACGAAGCGCGACCACGTGCGCATCGACTGGTTCGGCGCTGCCGCTGTGATTCTGGCGCTCGTGCCGCTTCTGCTCATCGCCGAACAGGGCCGGGAGTGGGGGTGGGGTTCGGGCGGAGCCTGGCTCTGCTACGTGCTCTCGTTCGTGGGCATCATCGTGTTCATACTCATCGAGCGCATGATGGGTGACGACGCGCTGATTCCGCTGAAGCTGTTCAAGTCGTCGACGTTCTCGGTCGCGACCATTCTCGGCGTGCTCGTGGGCTTCGGAATGTTCGGCGCGCTGCTGACGATTCCGCTCTATCTGCAGATCGTGAAGGGTGCCACGCCGACCGCGTCGGGCTTCTTGATGCTGCCTATGATTCTGGGGCTGATGATCGCCTCGATCGTCTCGGGTCAGCTCATC
Organism: Subtercola sp.; assembly: GCA_025463765.1. Classification (GTDB taxonomy): domain Bacteria; phylum Actinomycetota; class Actinomycetes; order Actinomycetales; family Microbacteriaceae; genus Subtercola. Next base: position 158,584 of record JAODBC010000093.1, read on the forward strand.
GCACGCACGGGTCGGTACAAGAAGTTCCCGGTGATCGGCACGGCGTTGATGGCCGTCGGGTTCTTCATGATGACCTTTCTCACCGTCGATAAAGACCTCTGGTACGTGATGCTCGGCATGTTCGTCATCGGGCTGGGTCTCGGCCAGATGATGCAGACGCTCACCATCGCCTCGCAGAACTCTGTCGGGCCGCGTGACATCGGTGTGGCTACTTCGTCGTCGACCTTCTTTCGCTCCATCGGTGGAACGCTGGGCACGGCGGTGGTGTTCTCGTTCATCTTCACCCGCCTGCCCACCACCGTGGCCGATGCGTTCTCGTGGCCGTCGACGCAGGCTGGCATCGCAGCGGCAGCGCAAGACCCGGCCGTGCAGTCGAACCCCGCCAACACGCAGGTTCTGGGCTGGATTCAGAACCAGGACATCACGGCCATCGGCAACGCGCTGAACGGCGACACCGCGTTCTTGAACGTGATCGACCCTCGGCTGGCGTTCCCCTTCCTCTCCGGCTTCTCGTACGCGATCGCTGCAGTGTTCTGGATCACGCTCGCCGTGGTCGTCGTGGCCTTCGTGCTCGCGCTGTTCCTCAAGGCCCCGCCGCTGCGCGCCAAGTCGGCCATGCAAGAGGCGAGCGACCTGGATGCCCGTGACGACGTTCTGGCCGCCGAAGCACTCGCCGCGGCGAACCTGGCCGGCGCGATGATCGAACCGGGCACGTCGTCGGAGCAGACCGATACGGCCTCGATCACGATCGACTCGATCGGTGCGGAGGCACCCGGCTTCGCCGGGGCCCGGGCATCCGGTGCCCCGTCGGCTACCGGCACCACGGCAGCAACGTCCGAGGCACCCACTACCACGCCCGAGGAACCCCGACGCCCTCGTCACGGCTGACCCGTAGAACGGGGCCCTACTCGAAGGCGGCGGCGGGGAGGCGGCGGCGCATGACGGCGATGGCCTCGGGGTTCTGGTCGACGAGCACGAAACGGCGCCCGAGGGCCGACGCGACGGCGCCGGTGGTACCGCTGCCGGCGAAGAAGTCGAGCACTAGGTCGCCCTCGCGCGACGACGCCTGAACGATGCGGCGCAGAATGCCCTCGGGTTTCTGCGTGGGGTAGCCGGTCTTCTCGCGCCCGGTCGGCGACACGATGGTGTGCCACCACACGTCTGTCGGCAGCTTGCCGCGTGCGGCCCGCTCGGGCGTCACCAGACCGGGAGCCATATACGGCTCGCGGTCGACGGTCGCCGAGTCGAAATAGTACGCGTCGGGGTTCTTCACGTACACCAGAATCGTGTCGTGCTTGGTGGGCCAGCGCGTCTTGGCCTTAGCGCCGTAGTCGTAGGCCCAGATGATCTCGTTCAAGAAGCTCTCGCGCCCGAACAGAGCGTCGAGCAGCACTTTCGCGTAGTGCGCTTCGCGATAGTCGAGGTGCAGGTAGAGCGTTCCGTCGTCGGCGAGCAGGCGCCAGGCCTCGAGCAGGCGGGGCTCGAGAAACTCCCAGTAGTTCTCGAAGACGTCGTCGTACCGCAGCAGATCGCCCTTGATGCGCTCATAGCTGTTGCCCTTGAAGCCGGTGATCGAGCCGGTACCAGCGGATGCCCGAACCGCCGTCGTGCCCTGACGCCGTTGCACGCGACCGGTGTTGAACGGCGGATCCAAGTAGATGAGCGTCACCGACCCGCTGGCGAGGGTAGGCAGAACGTCGAGGTTGTTCGCGTGGACGATGCGGCCCCCGGCACCAGGGCCCGCCGCAGCGCTGGCGCCGACGGCGGCGTCGGCCTCGGCCGTCGGGACGGCTGCGGGCGGAGTGGCGCGATGTTCGGCGCCGTGCTGCTGGGCATCCGGAACCCTCTTGGCGGCGGGCGGCATAGCAGGCATTCCTTCATTGTGACAGCCCCACGAATGTGCTGGCACCACCCAGGGGTGAGGCGTACTGTCGGGTCATCATGAGTACCGAGATTCAGAATCAGCAAGGCAAGAGCCGATATGTTCTGCTGAAAGACGGCGTCGAGGCCGGCCTCGTCGACTACCGGCTGCACGGCGATGAGATTGTCTTCACTCATACCGAGGTCGATCCGACGCAGCGGCACGAAGGCATCGCCGGTGAGCTGGTGCAAGGCGCGCTCGACGACGTGCGTACGTCGACAGGGTTGAAGGTCGTTGCGCAATGCCCGTATGTGGCCGAGTGGATCAATACCCACGCCGAATACCACGAGCTGGAGGAGCGCGGCTGACGCTGCGTGCGTGCGGCGGCGCGCGCGGGCGGGTTAGGGAACGCGCTCGATCCACTCGCGGGTGCCGAACTTCGTAGCGACGAGCTGTTCGGCCTTGGCGTATTCGTCGTCGGTGATGTCGCCGGGGGTGGCTCCGTAGAGCGAGGTGAAGGTGGCGATCATCCGGTCGATGATCTCCGCCCGGCTGAGGCCCGTCTGGCTGCGAAGAGGGTCGACCCGCTTGGCCGCCGACTTGGTGCCCTTGTCGCTCATTTTCTCGCGGCCGATGCGCAGCACCTGCACCATCTTCTCGCCGTCGATGTCGTAGCTCATGGTCACGTGGTGCAGCACGGCCCCGTTGCCGAGGCGCTTCTGCGCTGCACCACCGATCTTGCCCGTGGGGCTTGCGATGTCGTTCAGCGGAACGTAACTCGCGTCGATGCCGAGCGACTTCAGCGCCACCAGCACCCATTCGTCGAGAAACGCGTACGAGTCGGCGAAACTCAGCCCTTGCACGAGATCGGCGGGTGCGTAGATCGAGTACGTGACGACAGATCCGGCCTCCATGAACATGGCGCCGCCGCCGCTGACCCGACGCACCACGTCGAAGCCGTACTTCTTCGCGTTCTCGGGGTCGACCTCGTTCTTCAGCGACTGAAAGCTGCCGATGACGACGGCCGGTTCATCCCACTCCCAGATGCGCAGCGTCGGCTGCCGGCGCCCCTCGCCTACCTCGACGGCCAGCACTTCATCGAGGGCCATCTGCACGACCGGCGGTACGGCTTTCGAGTGGATGATCTGCCAGTCGTAATCCCGCCAGCTCGTGGCCTTGGCAAGCGAACGCCGGATGGCCACGGCGACGCCCTCGGCCGAGAAGCCCAGCAACGAGGCATCCTTCGGCAGCGCCGCCTTGATCGCGGCGGCGATAGAGGCGGCATCGCTGTCGGCCGCCAAACCGTTTACCGCCTGATTGATGTCGTCGAGCGCGCTGTCGGGTTCGAGAAAGAAGTCGCCCGCCAGCCGAAAGTTCGCCAGCTTCTGGTCGACCACATCGAGGTCGACCACCACGAGCTTTCCGCCCGGCACCTTGTATTCACCATGCATCCCCCCAGCCTAACGACGCTGCACGCGTCGCCGGCTGGTCAGGGGTCGTTGAGTCAGTTCGAGCAGAGAATGGCCCGGCCATAGGTGTCGACCGCGCAATTCGACTTGTACTGAGAGAACTGGTCGAGGTCGCCGCCGGTGATGTCTTCGCCGTCGGAGCGCACGTAGCTGTAAGCATTCGGTCCGACGTAGCTCCCAGGCGCGAAGTAGGCCGCAACGGCATCGGGCACCACGCCCGCAGGCACCATGTTGGCGCCGCCGTCGTACCCGCTGTATCCACCGCCGCCACTGTGCATACCGAACATGCCGCTATCGTTGCCGGCTGTCTCGAACTGGGCCGGCTGATCCCATGAATCGGTCGCCGCCTGCGCTGAGGTCGCGGCACCGACGGAGACGAAGAGACCCACCGCCACAGCGGAGCACACGGCAAGGCGAGAAACGGACTGCTTGAGGTTCATAAGAATCTTCTTTCGATTGGGTAGATGCACGGAGCATCGGGCGCACGATTGCGCTCAGTGAAAGAGAGCCTCAACCCACCGTTCGCTTACGCGTGTTCGGCGAAATCGCAGAAAAAGCCGGTCGGCGCGAGGCGGGAGCGGGCCGACCGACGGGAGCGGGGCGAGGTGGGGGCCGGTCAGCGCTGGGCGGGGAGCACGAGGCGGTGGTCGAGCCAGGCGATCAGGTCGGCGACGACCTCGTCGCGGTTGAGCTCGTTCAAGACCTCGTGGCGGGCATCCGGGTAGATCTTGACGGTGACGTCGTGCAGCTGACCGCGGCGCCGATAGGCGTCGGCGAGCTTCAGCACGCTGCGCTCGCCTCCCAGAATGTCGTCGGAGCCGGCCAGAATGAGAACGGGGATGTCGGTGGCGAACGACGACGCGGGGCGGCCGAACAGGCGCAGTCCGTCACGTACACCGAAGAGCTTGAGCACCTTGGCCTCGAACATGAGCTCGTCGGCCGCAGCTGCGGTCTGCACCGCGACGTCGCGGCTCAGCCACTCGTAGCCGTGACCGCCGCCGCCCGCGGGGCGGTGCCTGCGGCTGAGGTCTCCGCCATCCATCGACCCGGGCATCCGGTACGCCGTACCGACCAGCACTGCACCGGCATACCCGGCCGACGACGTGTTGATGAGCTTCTGCACCATGAGCGAGCCCCAACTCTGGCCGAGCAGAACGGTGGGCATGCCGGGGTGTTTGGCGCGAATGAGCTCAGTGAACTGACGGATGCCCGCGATAGTCGCTCGCAGCCCGCCCGGGCCGAGACGGCCGAGCTGGCTGTGGTCGCCGCCGTGCTGGTCGAGGCCGGTCTGGCCGTGGCCGCGGTGGTCGTTCGCGTAGACCGTGTACCCCGCGTCGTTCAGGTCACGGGCAAGAGGAGCGTAACGGGAGGCGTATTCACCGAGCCCGTGCGAGATCTGCACGATGCCACGCGGCCGCTCGACGGCCCAGACGTAGTAAGCGATCGCTACGCCGGATTCATCGATGAATGTTGGCACTCCCCCATCATGCCTCACGCATGCTGAATGCCCGGTTACGCCTCACGCCTCGCGGGTGATCTCCACCTTCACGAACAGCCGCGACCCGAACGGGCCCGCGTAGACACCGCGCAAAGGAGCGACATCGTTGTAGTCGCGCCCGCGACCCACGGTGACGTGCCGGTCGCCGATGTCGATCTGGTTGGTCGGGTCGAAGCCCCGCCACTCTCCGCAGAACCACTCCACCCAGGCGTGCGACTCGCCGGTGACCGTCTCGCCGATGGGCGCAGAGGGCTTCGGATGCAGATACCCCGACACATATCGCGCCGGAATGCCGACCGACCGCAGTGCGCCGAGCGCGATGTGCGTGATGTCTTGGCAGACCCCGCGCTTCTCGACCCAGGCCTCGCGGGCGTTGGTGTGCACGCCGGTGACGCCGGTCATGTACTCGACCTGCCGCCCGATCTCGGTGCAGATCTCGAGCGCGGCCTCGCAGGGGTTCTTGTAGCCGTTGGCGATGTCTTCGGCGAGTGCGGCGACCTCGGCAGGCGGGTCTGTGAGCTTCGTCTGCTTGACCTGCTCGACGGTCGAGGTCACCTTCGCAGACTCGAGTGCCAGATCATCCCACGACAGCTGGTGCGACGGATGTTCGCGGGGCCGCACCTCGATCAACGAGTTTGCCGTGAGCGACAATTCAACGTGTGGAGTCAGCACCTCGAATGACGACACCCGGGTGCCCCAGTAGTCCAGGTACGAGTGGTTCGACGACAGCGGAGTGATGTCGAGGTTCGAGAACAGCACGAACTGGCCCTCGCTCGAGACGGGCAGCATGCGTGCCTCGTTGTACGACGCAGCGACCTCGCCCTCGTAGTGATAGCCGGTGACGTGCTTGATGCGCAGGCGGGTCATACGTGCTCACCCACCCAGCTCGGCGCGGTGTTAGTGGGAAAGTAGCGCTGGCGAATGGCCTCAGAAGCCTCGCTTGTCGCCTCCTGCACGAGATCCATCTGGTGCGGCAGGTCGTGCAGGATGTCCATGATCGGTCGGTACTCCAGTTGGCTGCGGATCTGCCCGAGCAGGCGCTGCGCCTGATCGGTGACCGAGAGCCGGGTGTTTCGTGGTTCGATGTCGCGGAGACTCTGCTCCGCACGGGTGACAGAGTACAGAATCGACCGGGGAAAGAGTCGGTCGAGCAGCAGGAACTCTGCGGCATTGCGAGCGCTCGGCACACCGCGGTAGGTGCGCAGATACGATTCGTATGCGCCGCAGGAGCGCAGAATCGTCGTCCACGAGGGCCCTGACGCTTCGGTGAGCGAGCGCGTCGCGAGCAGCCGCGCTGTCATGTCGGCCCGTTCCAGAGACCGGCCGAGCGTGAAGAAGTGCCAGGCCTCGTCTCTGGATGCCGCACTCTCCTGAATTCCGACGGCGAGCGCAGACCGTTCCCTGACCCAGGCGAAGAACTCGTGCGTCTTCTCGACCGGAACGCGCCGCGGCATGCGCGCGCGGGTCGTGTTGAGGCACTCCCAGAGCTCGGTCGAGACGATCTCGCGGGCGCGCCGGGCGTTCTCACGAGCGGCCCCGAGCGAGTAGGCGATCGACGCGGGCTGCGTGCGGTCGACGGCGAGGATGTCGAGCACATCGGCCCGCGTCAGTTCCTTCTCGTCTGGCGGTATCTCGCTGCCCATCACCGCGAGCAGGCTGCGGCAGGCGAGGTTCTCCTCGATCCACGG
>JAODBC010000019.1 GCA_025463765.1 Subtercola sp.
CTAACGCGGTCGAACTGATCGTTGCCAACACGGCGGTGGCGCGGTCAACTGCGAGAAGCCGGATCAGGTTGGGTGGGAGGGTGCTGCCCTCGGTCGTGGTCGGGATGCCGATCCTGTCGAAGTTCCCCGAGGTCGAAGACGCTCTCCGGTCGGGTCTGATCGGTATCGATACCGCCGACGCGATCGTGCGGCCGCTGTCGCAGGCGGCACCGAGCTGCGGTACCGAGGAGATCCGGGCGGTGGAACGGCAACTCGTGCAGTGGGCTGTTGACGGTATCGGTGGGGTGGGATTCGGTGCCGATGACATCCGTGGCCTCGCCATCCGGGCCAGAGAAAGTCTTGACGCTGACGGTGCCGAACCGCGGTATCAGGATCACGAAGCGAAACGCGGTTTGACGTTCTCCCCGACCCGGTCGGGCTGTATCCGGGTCGCCGGGGTGTTGACCCCGGAGCAGGGTGGGGTGTGGATGGCAGTCGATCATGCGATCTCCAGCCCGAGAGTCTCCGGGCGCCTCCCCTTCGATCCCCGCGCGAACGCAGCGAACGGCGCGAACGGAGCGAACGGCGCGAACGACGCGAACGGCACGAACGACGCGAACGGCACCGACGCCGAGGACGCCGACGCGAACGCTGACGCCGACGCTGACGCTGAAGCGAAAGCGGTCGATGCGCGTACGGTGTCGCAGCGTCGGGTGGATGTTTTCACCGAGGTCATCCGGCTCGCCGCAGGGTTGCCGGGGATGCCGCAGATCAATGGTGCCCGGCCGGTCCTGAACATCCACGCCACCCTCGAAGACGTTGTCTCTGGGCGTGCGGTCGGGTGGATCGATGGCATCGAAGAACCCGTCCCGCCGAGCGTGGTCGAGCAGACCATCTGCCACGCCGACATCATGACCACGGTGTTCGGGGAGCACGGCGAAGTGCTCCAGCTCGGGAAGACTCGGCGGCTGTTCAGCGCGGCACAGAACCGGGCGTTAGCGAACCGTGACGGCGGGTGCGTGTGGCGGGGCTGTAACCGGCCACCACAGTTCTGCGAATCACACCATGTCGTGGATTGGAAAAACGACAGCTATCTGCCTGGTGTGACGGATGTGGGTAACGGGGCGTTGTTATGCAAGTTTCACCACAACCATTTACACACCGCTGACTGGCGACTCGTCATGGTGCAGGGGGTGCCGCACCTGATCCCACCAGCATGGGTCGACAATCAACAACGACCCCAACGATGCCGACAAACATCAGACCGACTCACCAAAACCCGGCCACCAGACGTGTTCAACCCACGAAGACACGACGGCACACCCGCACGCCCCAGATTCACCGACGCCGACTGACGGTGCCGCCGGCTGAACTACCGATGTCGGCTGACTACGCGACGCCGACTGACTTCGTGATGCCGACTGACTTCGCGATGCCGACTGACTTCGCCACACCGACGTATTTGACGCATGCGCGCCTTTGACGGCAGCGTCGCAGCTGTCGGCGCCGCCGCACGGGCGCTGAGCAGACGAGCGCTGAGCAGACGAGCGCTGAGCAGACGAGAGCTGCGTACGAGGCGCGAACGGCGCGTCGCACTACGAGGTCACGTACTCCGTAGGGATGACCGGCTCGCCGCCGCGCGCCAGCCGCAGGCCCTGGTCGGGCAGCTCTGCCATGACGTGAGCGTGGTGTTCCCTCGCGAGCTCGACCCCGGCAGCGCCGGTGAAGCTGTGGTCGATCTCACCGCTGCGAACGAGATCGACGCCGAGCGCTCGCGCGGCACCGGATTCTGCCACGGGCGTGTCGATGTAGAGCACCTCTGCGGTTGCGCGTCCGTCGGCGCCGAGCCGGCGAACCGCCGTTTTGCGACCGCCGACCGAGGTCTTCTTGGCCGAGCGCTTGGCCACCGACCCCCACTGGCCTGAGGAGTTCTGGTGAGCGACGAGCTTGTAGACCATGCCCGCAGCGACCGATCCGCTGCCCGTCACGACTGACGTGCCCACACCGTAGGAGTCGACGGGTGTGGCGGCGAGTGCGGCGATCGTGTACTCGTCGAGATCGCTCGTGACCGTGATTTTCGTGTCGGTATTGCCCAGGGCATCCAGCCGCCGGCGCACCGAGGCCACAAGGGCCGGCAGGTCGCCGGAGTCCAGTCGCACGGCACCCAGTTCGCGACCGGCGACCTGCACCGCGAGGTCGGCGCCGGCGTCGACGTCGAAGGTGTCGATCAACAGGGTGGTGCCCGGGCCCATCGCCGCGACCTGCGAGCGGAATGCGTCTTCTTCGGTGTCGTGCAGCAGGGTGAACGCGTGGGCGGCTGTACCCATCGTGGGTATGCCCCAGCTGCGCCCGGCTTCGAGGTTCGATGTGGCGGCGAAGCCGGCGATGTAGGCGGCTCGAGCTGCGGCGACCGCCGAATGCTCGCCGGTGCGGCGCGATCCCATTTCGGCGAGTGGGCGACCATCTGCGGCAGAGACCATGCGCGACGCGGCGCTGGCCACCGAGGAGTCGTAGTTGAAGACGCTCAAGATCAGCGTCTCGAGAATCACTCCTTCGGCGAACGACGACTCGACGGTGAGAATGGGCGAACCCGGAAAATACAATTCGCCCTCGCGGTACCCTCGAATGGTTCCGCTGAAGCGATAGTCGGCCAGCCAATCGAGCGCGGGCGCACTCACCACGCCGTTCGAGCGCAGCCAATCGAGTTCGGGCTCGCCGAACCGAAAGTCTTGGATGAGGTCGAGCACGCGCCCGGTTCCTGCGACGACGCCGTAACGCCGATCGTGGGGGAGTGACCTGGCGAACACTTCGAAGAGGCAGCGGCGATTCGCTGTACCGTCGCGCAGCGCGGCGTCGAGCATGGTGAACTCGTAGCGGTCGGTGAGGAGTGCAGTTGAAGAGCCCACGCACCGAGCCTACGGCACCCGCTCCCGGCCAACGCGTATAGGCTAGGTGCCCGTGAGCGACGCACCGATTGGCATTTTCGATTCCGGCGTCGGGGGTCTGACGGTGGCCCGTTCTGTGCGTGACCAGTTGCCGCGCGAATCCATTCTGTATGTCGGCGACACCGCGCACTCGCCCTACGGCCCGAAACCGCTCGCCGAAGTGCGCAGTTACGCCCTGGCCGTGCTCGACGATCTGGTTGCACAGGGCGTCAAGATGCTCGTGATCGCCTGCAATACCGCCTCTGCCGCCATGCTGCGGGATGCCCGGGAGCGCTATTCCGTGCCAGTGATCGAAGTCATCCAGCCTGCTGTGCGTGCGGCCGTGCGCGCGACCCGCAACAATCGTGTGGGAGTCGTCGGCACCCTGGGCACTATCAACTCGCGCGCGTACAACGACGCGTTCGCGGCAGCCCCGCACCTCGAGCTCTTCTCGGCGGCCTGCCCGCGCTTCGTAGACTTCGTCGAGTCGGGCGACACCTCGAGCCCCGAGCTGCGAGCCGTCGCTGCCGAATATCTCGCACCCCTCAAAGCCGCAGGGGTCGACACGGTGGTTCTCGGCTGCACGCACTATCCCTTTCTCAAGGGCGCGATTCGAGTCGTGATGGGCGAAGACGTGTCGCTGGTGTCGAGTGACACCGAGACCGCGAACGATGTGTACCGCGTGCTCGTCGAGCTGGGCATCCAGCGCACCAGTCGCAGCCAGCCGACGTATCGCTACGAAGCCACCGGCGAGAGCGCCGAGGAGTTCTTGCGGCTCGCCCACCAGTTTCTCGGCCCACAGGTGTCGAGTGTCGACTTGGTCGAGACCGGCGTTATCTCACTACCACCGCTCGTTTAGGAGACTCCATGACAGACCCGCAGGCCCCCACTACAGGCAACGCTGCCCGCACAGCAGACCCGTCTGCTCTCGTGCGCAAAGACGGCCGCTCGGTGACCGATCTGCGCGAGGTGACCATCGAACGCGGCTGGAGCAAGCAGGCCGAGGGCTCTGCGCTCATCTCGTTCGGCAACACCCGAGTGCTGTGCACGGCGTCGTTCACGAACGGCGTGCCGCGCTGGATGCAAGGTAAGGGCAAGGGCTGGGTCACCGCCGAGTACTCGATGCTGCCGCGCTCGACCAACAGCCGCATGGACCGCGAGTCGGTGAAAGGCAAGATCGGCGGCCGTACACACGAGATCTCGCGCCTGATCGGCCGGTCGCTGCGCGCGGTCGTCGACATGAAGGCGCTCGGCGAGAACACCATCGTCATCGACTGCGACGTGCTGCAGGCCGACGGGGGCACCCGCACGGCAGCGATCACGGGCGCTTATGTCGCTATGGTCGACGCGATCGAATGGGCGCGCGGCAAGAAGTTCATCGGACAGAAGTCTCAGCCGCTCATCGACAGCGTGTCGGCCGTCTCGGTCGGCATCATCGATGGCACGCCGATGCTCGACCTGGCCTACGTCGAAGACGTGCGCGCCGAAACCGACATGAACGTCGTCGTCACCGGCCGAGGGCTTTTCGTCGAGGTGCAGGGCACCGCAGAGGGTGCGCCTTTCGACCGCAACGAACTCAATTCTCTGCTCGACCTCGCACTGGCCGGAGCCGTCGACCTCGCCGACCTGCAGCGCCAGTCGCTCGGTATTGAGAACTATGGAAATTGAGAACTAAGGAAATTGAGAACTAAGGAAATTGAGAACTAAGGAATTGAGAACTAAGGAAATAAGATGGTGACCGTTCGCGTCGTTCTGGCGACCCATAACCAGCACAAGGTCGACGAGTTTCAGAAGATCTTGCAGGCGCGCCTTCCCGAGCTCGAGATCGTGAAGTACGACGGCCCGGAGCCTGTCGAAGACGGCGTGACGTTCGCCGAGAATGCTCTCATCAAGGCGCGGGCCGCCGCGGGGTTCACGGGTCTGCCGGCGATGGCCGACGACTCCGGCCTGTGTGTCGACGTGCTCAATGGCGCACCGGGCATCTTCTCGGCGCGCTGGGCCGGCCACGGCAAGGGTGACGTGGCGAACCGCGAACTGCTGCTCGACCAGCTGGCCGACATGCACGACGAACACCGGGGGGCGGCCTTCGCCTGCCACATCGCGCTGGTGGTTCCGGGCAGCACCGCTCTCTCGGCCGAGGGTACGGCTCCGGATGCCCGTTCCGACCATTCGACTCGAAGTGCCCCCTTCGCAGAGGTCGCCACGGGTCTCTGGCGCGGCAGGCTCGCGCGCGAAGCACGTGGCGCGTTCGGGTTCGGCTACGACCCCATCTTCGTACCCGACGGATTCAGCGTCACCGCCGCCGAACTGCTGCCCGAAGAGAAGAACGCCGTCAGCCATCGTGCACTTGCATTCGAGGCCCTCATTCCCCTACTGAGAATGAGCGTCATTCCTATCTAGGGCCCGCAAGCCGAAAAGCGGCCCGCTTCGGTGGTGGTCGACCCCGGGCATCCCTAGTGTTGAGACATGGGCGCCCCAACCGAAGGTCATTCGCACGCGCACGGTTCGACGAATCGTACGCGGCTGGCGATCGCCATCGGTATTGTCAGCGTCGTTCTGATCGTCGAGATCGGCGGTGCCCTCGTCAGCGGATCGCTGGCGCTGCTGGCCGATGCCGGCCACATGTTCTCCGACCTCTTCGGTCTGATCATCGCGCTCGTCGCCTCGATCATCGCCTTACGACCGGCTTCAGACCGGCACACCTTCGGCTTTCAGCGCACCGAGGTACTCGCTGCTCTGGTGAACGGGCTGATTCTGGTTGTGGTCGGAGTGTTCGTCTTCGTCGAGGGCATTTCGCGGCTGCTGTCGCCAGAAACCGATCATGTGCAGGGCGGCATCATGCTGCTGATCGCGTCGATCGGGTTGGTGGCCAACATCGTCGCGCTGCTGGTGCTGCGCGGCGGCGACACGAAGTCGTTCAACATGCGCGGCGCCTATCTCGAGGTGCTCGGCGACACGATCGGGTCGCTCGCGGTGATCGTCGCTGCCATCGTGATTCTGCTGACCGGGTTCGTGCAGGCCGACGCCATCGCGTCTCTGGCGATCGCGGTGATGATCGTGCCGCGTGCGGTGATGCTGCTTCGCGACGTCGTGGCAGTGCTCATCCAGTCGACACCGAAAGAGACGAACGTGCAGACGATTCGTGAACATATTCTCGGCACCGACGGTGTGCTCGACGTGCACGATGTTCACGTGTGGGCGATCACTTCAGGCGAGCCGGTGTTCTCGGCGCACGTCGTGGTCGATGACGCTAGGTTCGCGCAGCGCTCTACAGGCGCTCTTCTGGATCAGCTGTCGGAATGTCTGTCAGCGCATTTCGATGTAGGTCATTCGACGTTTCAGCTGGAACCAGCGGAGCACGCGGGTCACGAGCACGAGCAGCATCGCTGAGTTCGTGGCCCTTGCCCAGAATCGTTGCTGCGATCGGAAAGAGCAGCACCGAGAGAGCGCCCGCGCCGACGATGCTCGCCTCCGCCTCCGCGGTCATCGCGCCGTTCTGAACGCCGAGCTCGGTGAGCGCGACGAGCAGAGGCAAGGCGGTGGCCGCGAAGAACATCAACTGCAGTCTTTCGCGCACCACGAGATCGTTGCGATACCAGAACAGCGCCGGCGCTCCGCGGATCAGCAGCATTGCGAAGAAGAAGATGAAAAGCGGAACCGGGTTCTGCATGATCGACACGACGTCGAGCGTCATGCCGGAGTAGATGAAGAACAGCGGAATGAAGAACCCGTAACCCACCGCGTCGAGCTTGGTCTCGAGGCTCTCTGAACCACGTGGGGTCCAGTGCCGCAGCAGCATGCCGGCAGCGAACGCACCGAGCACGCTGTCGAAGCCGAACGCGTTCGAGACGAAAAGCAGCACGAAGAGCAGCGCGATCACGAGGCGCAAGACAAGTTGCGAGGTGGAGTGACGGCGCTTCTCCACCATCTCGAGAAACCATTTCGGCAGCAGGGCGAACCGGGCCAGAGACGCGAACGCGATGATGCCGAGAAAAATGATCAAGGCGATGAGTGCGGTGATCGTGCCACGCGTACCAAGGAAGAGGGCCATCGCGATGATCGGCGCCAACTCGCCGACCGCACCCGTGGCGATCACATAACGGCCGAAGCGCGTGTCGAAAATGCCCTGTTCTTTCAAGATGGGGATCAAGGTGCCGAGCGCCGTGGTGCTGAGGGCGATGGTGAGCACGATCGGCGAATCGACGATGTGCACGGCGTAGAGCAAGAACACGACGACCGCACCGAGAGCGATGGTGACCAGCCAGGCCCAGAGGGCGAGCTTTCCGGCACGTTCGACGAAGATCTTCGGGTCGAGTTCGTAGCCGGCGAGCAGAAAGAGAAACCCCATGCCGATGGTCGAGAACAACGAGATGTCGGTCGGGTTGGCGAGGTTGGCGACTTCGGGCCCGATGACGACACCGCCGACGAGCAGCAGCGCGACCTGCGGAACTCGAACCGGCCCGGGGATCAGGTCGACGATGAGCGGCGCCGCGGCCGCCAGCAGTACAACGACGACCAGCGACGAGAACGCCTCGTTCACGACGAGTTACTCTGCGCTGTTCTGCTTGTCGGGGTTGTGGGCACCGCGGTGACGATCGAATACTCCCGGGTCGAGCAGTAGCTCTTCAGCGGCCCCGGTGGCGTCGACGGTTTCTTCGTCGGCTGCAGACGCCAGCTTGCGCGACTTACGCGACGCGTTGATGGTGTGGATGATCGTGGGTACGAGTGTGACGACCACCACAGCGATCAGCACCACATCGAGGTACTTCTCGGTGAAGTCACGCACGACGGGAATCTGACCGAGAAAAAAGCCGAGCACCGTGAATCCGCCGGCCCAGATCAGTGCGCCGATGGCGTTGTACAGGCTGTATTTGCGGTAGTTCATCTTTCCGACGCCGGCAGCGACCGGGGCGAAGGTGCGCACGACCGGTACGAAGCGGGCGATGACGACCGCGAACCCTCCGAATCGCTCGAAGAAGGCGTTTGTGCGCTCGACGTTCTTGATGCTGAAGAAACCGGATTCTTTGCGCTCGAAGATGCGCGGGCCCGCCTTGCGGCCGATCAGATACCCCACCTCGCCACCGATGAAAGCCGAGATGGCGACCGCCGGCGCCACCAGATAGATGGGAAACCCGATCACCCCGGTGAAGGTGAGCAGACCGGTCACGAACAGCAGCGTGTCACCCGGGAGCACGAAACCGACGAGCAGACCCGTCTCGGCGAAGATGATGAAGCAGACCACCAGCAAGGCCCACGGACCGAACGTCGTGATGATCTGCTGCGGGTCGAGACCCGGAATCAGGCCAGCGAAGACCGCCGAGTGTAGGGCTGCGTGCATGGTGTGACTCCAGTCGTGAGGGGTCGGGGCGGCGGTTCTGAGTACTGTGCGGAGAAAAGCTGTGCTGCGGAATATGGCGATGGCTCTGCCGTGCGGGAGAAGGGACTTGAACCCTCACGCTCGAAAGCACAGGTACCTAAAACCTGCGTGTATACCAATTTCACCACTCCCGCAGAGAAACACCCCTCAGTGTATTGGCTCACAGTGTAACCGGTCAGCGCGCGAGCTTTCGGGGAACATACCGGGGAACGTTGCGAAGCAGAATCGCCGCGCCGGCGAAACCCACCACGCCCATGAGCCCCACTGCGAGCGGCAGCGATGCGACCGCCACGATGAGGGCGATCGCCAGCGGCGCGGCCGCCGTGCCGGCATCGCTGGTGAAACGGAACGCACCGAGAAAAGGGGCGGGGTTGGCCGGCGGAGCGAGATCTGCGCCGAGCGTCATCATGATGCCGCTGCCGATGCCGTTGAAGAATCCGAGGCCGATGGCGATGACGATGAACCACACGACCGCACCCGGCAGGGTGTGTGTGAAGGCGAGCACGACGAGGCACAGGCCCATTCCGGTCATCGACGGAATGGCGCTCCAGAGCCGGCCGAAGCGGTCCATGATCTGGCCGCTGGTGTAGAACAGGGCGAAGTCGATGGCTCCGCCGATGCCCACGATCAGGGCCGTGTTCGCCTCGCCGAGGCCCAGGCTGACTGCCCAGAGCGGCAGAATGACCATGCGACTGGCCCGCAGCGCGCCGACGACCGCGACACCCGATCCGACTCTGAGCAGCACCCCTCGATAGTCGAAGAGGGTCTTGAACAGACCGGCGGACTCTTCGGCCACGAACTTCTCACCGGCATCCGGTTTCGACAGGCCTTCGGTGGGGTCGGGAACGACGAGCAGCAACACGATCACTCCCAGGGCGCAAACGCCCTGAATGTAGAACACCGCCTGCGAGGTGCCCGTCAGCGCGATGATGGCCGCGCCGAGGAACGGGCCGATGAACCAGCCGAGGCGAAACGTTCCGCCGAGCGTCGAGAGCGCGCGCGCACGGTATTGAAGTGGCACGAAACTCGTCATGAAGGCGTGCCGGGCGAGAGCGAAAGTCGCGGCGGCCAGACCGATGAAGAAGATGCCGATGCCGAATAGCACGGGCGTGGTCGCGAGCATACACACCACGACGGCGGCGATCGCAAGCAGTGCCGCGTAGATCATCGCGCGGCGTTCGCCGATGCGGCTCACTACCCAGCCGCTCGGAATGTCGCCGGCGAGCTGGCCGAGCATGGTCATTCCGGCGATGAACCCGGCGACGGCGAGAGTCGCGCCGAGATTGGAGGCAATGGCGGGGATGACCGGAATGACCGATCCCTCGCCGATGGCGAATAACAACGACGGCACGAGGGCGGGTAGCGCTATCGAACGAAACGTGAAGGTCTGGTCGGTAGTACTCATTGGTTAATGAGTTTACCCGCGCCGATCCCACAGCTGGCGCGGGTAGGGTGGATGATCGTGTTAGAACTCGACCTCTCAGAGCAGATCGCGGCCCTCCGCTCGACCTTCAGCGACATCCGATCGGTCGTCGATGTCGACAGCCTGACGGCTGAGATCGCCGACCTCAGCGAGCAGGCGGGCGTTCCAGACCTCTGGAACGACACCGAGAAGGCGCAGAAGGTCACCAGCGCGCTTTCGCACCGGCAGGCCGAACTCGCCAAGATCAGCAGCATCGAGTCTCGACTCGACGACCTCGAGATCATGGTCGAGCTCGCCAACGACGAGTCAGACGAAGACGCTGTGGCCGAAGCTCAGGCCGAGTTGGTGAGCCTGACGAAGGTCTTGGGTGAGCTCGAAGTGCAGACCTTGCTGAACGGCGAGTACGACCCTCGGGCTGCTGTCGTGACGATTCGCGCCGGTGCCGGGGGAGTAGACGCGGCCGACTTCGCAGAGATGCTGATGCGCATGTACCTGCGCTGGGCAGAACAGCACGGGCATCCGACCACCGTGCTCGATACGAGCTACGCCGAAGAGGCCGGCATCAAGAGCGCGACCATCGAGATCGACTCGCCGTACGCCTTCGGCACGCTCTCGGTCGAGGCAGGGACTCATCGTCTCGTGCGCATGAGCCCGTTCAACTCCGCAGGCAAGCGCCAGACGAGTTTTGCCGCGGTCGAGGTCGTGCCCTTGATCGAGCAGACCGACGTGGTCGAGGTTCCCGAGAGCGACATTCGCGTCGACGTGTTCCGCTCGAGCGGCCCCGGTGGTCAGTCGGTGAATACCACCGACTCCGCCGTGCGCATCACTCACCTGCCCACGGGCATCGTGGTGAGCTGCCAGAACGAGAAGAGCCAGATTCAGAACCGTGCGGCAGCTCTGCGGGTACTGCAGTCGCGGCTGCTGCTGTTGCAGCGCGAGCAGGAGAACGCCACCAAGAAAGAGCTGGCCGGAAACATCACGGCCAGCTGGGGCGACCAGATGCGCAGCTACGTGCTCGCGCCTTACCAGATGGTGAAAGATCTGCGCACGGACTACGAGGTGAACAACCCCTCACAGGTGTTCGACGGCGACCTCGACGGGTTCATCTCGGCGGGCATCCGCTGGCGCAAGCGCAAGCAAGACTGAAGACTCCACACCCGCCGCTCAGGGTTCTCCAAGCCTTCGCATTGGGCGAGTCGCTGTGCCCCGATGGGGGAGTCGCTGCTTAGGCTCGTCACGAAATGATTCGATTCGACCAGGTTTCCAAGATGTACAAGGGCACGGCAAAGCCGGCGCTCAATACGATCGACCTCGAGATTCTGCGGGGTGAGTTCGTCTTTCTCGTCGGGGCCTCCGGCTCCGGCAAGTCGAGCTTTCTGCGGCTCGTTCTGAAAGAAGACCGGCCGACCAGCGGCAGCATCCATGTGCTCGGGCAAGACCTCGGGTCGATCTCGTCGCGCAAGGTGCCGTACTTTCGCCGTAATCTCGGTGTCGTCTTTCAAGACTTTCGACTGCTGCCGAACAAGAACGTGTTCGACAATGTCGCCTTTACGCTTCAGGTCATCGGCAAGTCGCGCGGCTTCATTCAGGAGGCCGTTCCCGATGTTCTGGCCATGGTCGGGCTGGCCGAGAAGGCCAATCGGCTGCCCCATGAACTCTCGGGTGGTGAACAACAGCGTGTGGCCATCGCCCGCGCGGTGGTGAACAAACCCGCCATTCTGCTGGCCGACGAGCCGACAGGCAACCTCGACCCGGTCACCAGCGCCGGCATCATGAACGTGCTCGACCGCATCAACGCCGGCGGCACCACCATCATCATGGCCACCCACGACAATGCCATCGTCGACCAGATGCAGCGGCGCGTGGTCGAGCTCGTCAGCGGGTCGGTCGTTCGCGACGACCGCGAGGGCGGCTACGGCGTCGTCACTGACGTCAGCCTGCAAGACAGCGGCATGACGGCAGAGATCACCCGGCCCGATCCGCTCTCGCTGCGCCCGCAGGCCACGGGCGCCACGGGTGCTATCGAGCGGCCCACCACGGCCGCGCTTGCCGCTGCCGCTGCGGCGCGCGCTGCTGCGGCCGTCGCGACCGCAGAACCCGCCGCCGCCTCTGTGTCTCCTGGTGTGCAACCTTCCGCTCCCGTCGTGCCGCGCGTTCCCAC
Source organism: Subtercola sp. (assembly GCA_025463765.1). Classification (GTDB taxonomy): domain Bacteria; phylum Actinomycetota; class Actinomycetes; order Actinomycetales; family Microbacteriaceae; genus Subtercola. The sequence goes on from JAODBC010000019.1 coordinate 11,865, forward strand.
GTCGTTCCCGGCTCCTGCCGCCATGCCGGTTTCGACGCTCCCCGCCGACGAGCCGCTGTTCTTTCCGCCGGCGCAAGACGAGGTTCTGCCGCCCGCCGACGCACCTTCCGGTGACCAGGCGGGGCCGGCTGAAGTCATCGATCCGGCCACCGGAACACTGGTGCCCGAGCATCCGGTGCCCGAGGCCACGGTCGACAGCGGCGGCGCCGGCGGCACGGGCGACACCGTCGAAGATCTCACCACCGGGCAGATCAGCCTCGCCGAAAAACTGGGCCTGCGTGCGCCCGGGGCGAGGCATGATCCGACCGCAGACCAGAATGTAGGCCCCACGTCGTGAGATTCGCACTCATTCTCGGCGAAGTCGGCACCGGACTCCGCCGCAACATGGCGATGGTCATTTCGGTGGTTCTCGTCACCTTCATCTCGCTGACCTTTGTCGGTTCGGCCATTCTGCTGCAGATGCAGATCGGCCAGATGAAGGGCTATTGGTACGACAAGGCGCAGGTCGCCGTCTACATGTGCACGGCCACCTCGTCGAGCGCCAACTGCGCGAACGGTGAAGCAACCGACGACCAGATCGCCGCCGTCGACACCATGCTGAAGGGTTCGACCCTCGCGCCGTTCATCAAGACCTACGAGTTCGAGAACCACGAGCAGGCCTACGAGAAGTTCAAGGCGCAGTTCGCGGGCAACGACGTGGCACAGTACGTGACGCCCGACCTGCTCAACCAGACGTTCTGGATCAACATGGTCGACCCGCAGCAGAGCGACGTGCTCGTCGAGAGCCTGTCGAGCCAGCCTGGCGTCGACAGCGTGGTCGACCAGCGCAGTTATCTCGAGCAGATCTTCAACATTCTCAACGCGGCGAGCTACACCGCAATAGGAATCGCGCTGCTGATGCTCGTGGCGGCGGTGCTGCTGATCGCCACCACCATCAGGCTCTCGGCCTTCTCACGAAGACGGGAGATCGGCATCATGAGGCTCGTGGGGGCATCCAACCGGTTCATTCAGACGCCGTTCATTCTCGAGGGCGTGATCGCCGCGCTCATCGGATCGGTTCTGGCCGGTGCCACCGTGTGGGCCATCGTGCACTTCTTCGTGCAGGGCTATCTGCAGCAGTCGCTGCCGCTCACCGCCTTCGTGACGGTTCAGGACGCCCTGTGGATCGTCGCGCCGACACTCGTCGTGCTCGGGGTGATCTTGGCCGCGATCTCGGCGAAGTTCGCCATCACGCGGTACTTGCGGGTGTAGCTGCGTCGGAGGGGCTGGCTCGCTTGACGGGGCTGGCTCGCGGTGCGGAGCCGTCAGGCCCGCGAGCGGATGTACCGGATGAGGGCCGCGATCGCTCCGATCAAAATGACCGCGATGCCGATGTAGATCAAGATCTTGGCGGCCTCAATCGCGACGCCGAACACAAGCAGAATGATGCCGAGAATAACGATGCCGATGAAAATACCCATGGGCCTATTGTCGAGCGTCGAAAAGATGGGCGGCAGTGCTTGTCGTGCGAGGCGCTCACCGATATGGTGGTCGGCTCGAGTCGGCAGCAGACGCGAGGTGCAGCGTGGTGGGGCCGGCCGGCTGCACGGCGCCGCGTAGAGTGAAACGGTCGCCACGGGGGCGACGTGAAACTGCAGGGGGATTCAGAAGATGACCGAAACCACGCCCACACCGCCCGAAGAGAATGCTCCGAACACGCCGCAGGCGCCGCCGGCCGCGCCCCCTACTTACCAGGCCCCCATCACTCCGCCGCCTGGTGTTCCGCCCGTCTACCAGGCGCCGTCCACTCTGCCGTCGTACCAGCCCGGCGCCTACCCGCCCGCGCCCGGAACGCCGACCGGGTACGGGCAGCAGACGCAGCGGCCGCCGTTCAGCAAGCTGGTGATCGCCGGATTCGTGCTCTCGTGTGTGAGTATCTTCGTCTTCGGGTTTCTCGGCGTGCTCGGTGTCGTTCTCGCGGGTCAAGGTCTGCGCGCCGTGCGTCGCGGTCTGGCACGAGGCCGGGGTCTCGCCATCGCGGCCATGGTGATCGGCGTCGTCGGGTTCGTGTTCTACGCGGTGGGGCTGATATTGGGTGCGATGCGGTAGTAGGGCATCCGCCGGCGGCAGCCGGAGTGTTGCTAGACTATTGGGCTGCCAACCCATCGATCTGTTCAGGAGTAACCGTGCCACGCGAACGCGGAGAGAAGGTCGTCGCGACCAACCGCAAGGCGCGCCACGACTACACCATCGAAGACACGTACGAGGCGGGTCTCGTGCTGACCGGCACCGAGGTCAAGTCGCTGCGCGCTGGTCGTGCATCCTTGGTCGACGGCTACGGCTACATCGACGGGGGAGAAGCGTGGCTCGATGCCGTGCATATCCCCGAATTCAATCAGGGCTCGTGGAACAACCACCCGCCCCGACGCAAGCGCAAGATGCTGCTGCACAAGGCGCAGATTCTGAAGATCAACAATAAGGTCAAAGAGGGCGGCTACACGCTCGTTCCTCTGCGCCTGTACTTCAGCGACGGCCGCGCGAAGGTCGAACTCGCGGTCGCCAAGGGCAAGCGCGAGTACGACAAACGCCAGACCCTGCGCGAGCGCCAAGACAAGCGCGAGGCCGACCGCGCTATGGGCACCCAGCGCAACCTCGGCGACTAGTCGCGGCTCTCAGCGCGGCGCACTGCGGCGTTCTCGTCGTCGGTCGCACCGTAAGTGCGACCTTCCTCCTCGGCCTTGCATTGCGCCGTGCTCAGCGCCGCTCCTCCGACGTGTCGGGTAGGCGCGGAGCGGCGGTAAGAGCTTGTTGAATCCACCGAACTCAAAAGGTATGTCTTCGTCACGGAGAGCGATCCGCTCTGCGCCGGTCGGCTTTCCGAGCACGGCCCAGTCGAGGGCAGCCCTCACGTCTGGAATGACGAGTAGCCGAGCCACTGGTCGTCGATCAACAGGCAGCGAGAGGATTCGCCGATCAGCAGGCACATGTCACGACCAGACCCGATCGGGCATGTTCCCTCGTTGAAGAAACGGCGAATGAGTCGGGCTGATCCGGGGTTGAGCGTCGACAGCGCGGCGTCTGGATCGAAGTCGAACTCGGTTCGGGTGCCGTTCTTAATTGTGAGTCGATACAGGCCCCGCAACGTCAAAGCGGCATCGGGGTTCACTACCCAGCCTTCGCGAGCGAGAAAATCGGTCAATTTTGCGAGGGGGGCAGATCGACGAGTGCTCCAGCCGGCCTCACGCAGCCTGGCCGCTGCGTCGTCAGAAATGAGGTCGGCTACCGAACCCTCGGCTACCGAACCACATGGCTCATCGCTGGTCACAGAGATGACTATAGCTCAGATAACCTGGTCGACCAGCCGTGTACTTTGGGCGGAGCTGGCGCGATATCCCTGCATAATGCGGGCATGCGAGCTCTGCTCCGACGAAACTCCTGAGCGAGTGGCGAGTGGCGAGTGGCGAGTGGCGAGTGGCGAGCGAGTGGGCGGCCGGGCGGCCGGGCGTTCCGCAGCGCGGTCAGAAGCGCAGCGGCACACCCGTCATGGTCTCGGCCATGTTCCACAGCTCGGAGGCGGTGTGGATGTCGCGGGCGCGGTTTCGCGCACGCACGACGGTGGGGCTGCCTGTGAGCTGCCGCCATCCGCTCGGGCCCCAGTACTCCCCGCCGCGCGCCGCGGGATCGGCGGCCGCCCGCACGACCGAGAGTGCGCCGGCGTCTTTGCCCTGCGCAAACGACTTGAGCACTGTGCGTGCGAGCAGGCCGGCGGGCTTGCCGTTGCTGATGCCCGGGCGCGGCGCGCTCAACTGGTCGAGGGCGAACCCCGGGTGGGCGACGAGGCTGCGAGTGGATGCTCCGGCCATCCGCAACCGACGGTCGAGCTCGAAGGCGATGAGCATGACGCCCAGCTTCGAGCGGCTGTAGGCGCGAAAGCTGCGGTAGTTCTGGTCGCCCATCACATCGGCGAGATCCATCTCGTGGAATTCGTGCGAGATGCTGCCCAGCGAGACGACCCGTGAACCCTCGGTCTCGAGCAGGGTGGGCATCACCCGCCCGATCAGGGCGAAGTGCCCGAGCAGGTTCGTGCCGAACATCACCTCGAATCCGTCGCTCGTGAACTTTCTCGGCGACGCTTCGGTGAGACCGGCGTTGGCGATGAGGCCGTCGATGCGGGTGCCGGCGAGCTCGTTCGCCGCGGCCTCGACGGAGGCCAGGCTTGCCAGGTCGAGTTTCAGCCAGCTCACATCGGCGAGTGGAGCCCTCGAGAGGATGGAGGCGATCGCACTCGTCGCCCGCTGTTCGTTGCGCGCTGCGAGCACGACGCTCGCCCCGCGGCGGGCTAGATCTTCTGCCGCCCAGTAACCGAGCCCGGCATTGCCCCCGGTGATGACGAACCGTTTACCGGCGAGTGAGGGCAGACGGGCGGGAGTCCATGCAGGAGTCGTCATGCAGCGAGATTAGTGCATATACTGGAGGGCTGCCTGAAAGGGCAGTTCGCATCTAGACAACTCAACAGCGCGTGACAGTGGCCCGCAGCCGACCTCGACGAGAGGCGGTCGCATTGCAGGGGGATGATCGGTTTCGACATTGCCTGAGTGAGTGTGAGAAGCGGGCCGAGGACGCACGGTTATCTCGTAAACGATCCGTGCAAACAATAAGTGCCAATTCAAACAGCACTGTTCCGGCTCAGGCCAAGGCTTCTTTCGCTCTCGCAGCGTAAGACCCTTCTGACCTAGCCACAAGGAACCGTCAGTCCGGGAATGCCCTCTACCCGGTGCCTGGCGTTATCTAGAGGGATTGCTTGTGCGTTGAGCCTCAGGGCGCACAGGGACTTGCACTGAGACTGGGCTCGTCGATCTAGCTGCCAGTGGCAAAGATCGGAGCCGAGTAGAACGTCTGTACTGGCTACACCCGTAGAAGGCACACGACCACAGCAATGGACGGGGGTTCAATTCCCCCCATCTCCACCACCTTGAGGCCACGTCACGCGTTGTTGAGATTGTTGTTCTCTCGGCCATCACTCGGCTCGGGGTGGGTCAGCGCGCGCCGCGCACCAGCGGCTGCGCGAGAAGCCCGCGTAATCTGTTCGTCTTTTTGCGGCGCTAGCGTGACTGCAACGGCCTTACCCGCCGTGCTCACCCGCCGACCCGAACACGCCCCGGAGCCCCCATGACGAATTCTTCGCTGACGATCTTCAACGCCATCATCCTTCCCATGGCCGACGGTGTCGACTGGTTTCGGGGGTGGATGACCGTGGGGGCCGATGGCCGAATCTCCGGCCTCGGCGAGGGTGACCACCCCGATCATCCATTCGCCCCATTCACCCCGCTCGCCGAGGCCGCCCCCGTGGCGACCGCCGACAGCACCCCCGGCCCCACGGTGATCGACGCGCAGGGCGCGTTCGTCGCCCCCGGCTTCATCTCGGCGCACAGCCACATCTTCACGTCGGGCATGCGCGGCATGACCCCGGGCGACAATCTCTACGGCTGGGTCGGCACACAATCGGCGTTCATCTCGGGCGCGGGCGAAGACGACATTTACTGGTTCACTCTGCACGGCTGCCTCGACTTCATCGGCAACGGCATCACGAGCGCGTACAACTTCACCGACTCGCGGGTCGTGGGGCGGTATGACCCGGCGACCGACCGGCGGGAGATCTATGCGATTCGCGATGAGCGTTACCTGCAGCGGCAAGTGGATGCCGCACGCGACTCCGGGCTGCGAGTGCTCAATTCGATTCGGCTCGACAGCGAGTTTCAGCCGGTCGAGCAGGCGTTCGAAGTGTTCGCTGATGCCGTCGCCTACGTCGAGCGCAGCGTGCCGGCCGAACTCAACCTCGGCACAAGCGTCTTCGGCGCCGTGCAGTGGTCAGAGACCGAGCAGGCCGCGCGCGACGAGGTGCGCGCCATGGATGCTCACGGCATCGGCAACCAGGCCCACTTTCTCGAGACGAGCGAGGCCCTCGACCAGCAGCGCGAAAAGTTCCGCTGGTACGAAGACGCCGGTGCGCTGCGTGAAGGATTCTTGTTCGGACACTTCGTGCACCCCGATGCCTACATGGCCGAGACGGCGGCGCGTTCGGGCAGTGGCATGGTGTGGCAGCCCACGTCGAACGGCCGGCTCGGTTCAGGCGTCGCCGACATTCCGCGGTACCGCGACCTCGGTATGCCCATCGGCGTCGGCCTCGACGACCAGTCGTGCACCGACATCAGCGATCCGTTTCAGAACATGCGCATCGGCATGTATACGCAGCGCGCGGTGCACCAGGATGCCTCGATTCTGCTGCCGCGCGACATGATCCGGCTGCACACGCTCGGCTCGGCCGAGGCCCTCGGGGTGGCGGACCGGGTGGGCAGCCTCGAGGTGGGCAAATTCGCGGACTTCGTGGTGGTGAATCCGTCGTCGCCCGACACCGGCCCCGTGTGGGACGTCTACGCCAGCTACGCCTTCGCTTGTGGGCTGCGTAACCTCGAGCGGGTGTACATCGGGGGAGTGCTCGCCGCCGAGAACGGCCGGGTCGGGCATCCGTCGGCCCCCGAGGCCTCGTCGCAGCTGCACGAGCGTGTGCGTTCGGCCGCGGGCCGCACCGGCCTCACCCTCGCCTGGTGAGGGGTTCAGCCAAGGTAATCGACGATGCCGGCCGCGCTCGTGATGATGGCGAGGTGCGGATGCTCAGCGAGCGCCTCGCGCGTCAGACCCCCGGTGAGCACCCCGATGCCCGCGACGCCCGCGTTGTGCGCCGCCTGAAGGTCGACGGCCGTATCACCCACGGCGAGCACCGTCGCCACGTCAATAGCCCCGGTCAGCTCCATCGCGTGCTGGATCAGGTACGGCGCCGGCCGCCCCGCGCGCACGTCTGAGGTCGTCACAACCGCGTCGAGCAGGTCGTCGGGCCCGGCGCCCACGCTCCAGCCGAGTGAGTCGAGCAAGGCACCGGCCACATCGTCAGAGAATCCGGTGGTCAAGGCGACCTTCACGCCCCGACGGCCGAGTTCGCGCAACGCATCTTCGACCCCGGGCAGCGGGAGAGGAGGATGCTCGCGGTACGCCTCAGCGAGAATCAGCTTGAAGCGCGTAAAAGCCGCTGCGACCACGCTGGCGGTGGGCTCGATGCCACCTAGGTTCATCAGAGCACCGATAGCCGTCACCTTGTCGGTGCCCATCCAGCGCTGCAGATCGGCGTCGGCCACGCTCGCACCGGTTTCGATCACCGCCCCGGCCAGCGCGTCGTAGACCAGCCCGTGGTCGTCGATGGTGGTACCGGCCATATCGAAAGCAACGAGTTCGATCACCGGGCCATTCGATCAGCACGAAGTGAACGCCCAGTGAATGCTGCACGGCCACTCGTGGTGTTCGCTGCCACGCGCCTTGACACCGGCGGCGCCGGCCCAGGAGGGTCGATCTCGTGAATGCACCCTCTCTTGTCGCCGAGTGCGACGTTCTCATCGTCGGCGCCGGAATCATCGGACTCGCCCACGCAACCGAAGCACTGCGGCGCGGCCTGACGGTGATGGTGATCGACCGAGACTCCCGTGCCGTGGGCGCCTCGGTGCGCAACTTCGGGCACTGCTGCGTGACCGCGCAGTCGGGCGACCTGCTCGAGCTGGCGCAGACGGCTCGTGAGCGTTGGCTGCACTTCAGCGGCCTCGCCGGGTTCTTCTCGGTCGAGTCGGGCGGCCTCGCGGTAGCTCGCAGCACGGAGGAGCTCGCAGTGCTCGAGGAGCTCAGCGCCTCTCGCGAGACCGGCCAAGTACGGCTGGTCACGGGTGCCGAGGTGAACGATCGGCTCGACCGCGACGGTTCTCTAGGTTCTGCAGGTTCTGCGGGTTCTGCGGGCTTGATCGTCGGTGGCGCCGTGCTGCGTGACGACATTCGTGTCGACCCGCGGCAGGCCGTCGCCGCGCTCGCCGCCTGGCTCGACGATCAGCCCGGGGCGCGGGTGTGGTGGCGAACATCCTTTCTCGCGGCAGCGGAGCCCACCGGCATCGGCGCCGGCCTCGTGCGCACCTCCCGCGGCAGCATCCGTGCCGAGCGCACCATCGTCTGCGTCGGCCACGACCTCGACTATCTCTACCCAGAGGTCGCAGACGAGTACGAGGTGCAGCGCTGCTCACTGCAGATGGCGCGCCTCGAACTGCCCGGCGCTCGCCGCATCGCGCCGGCGGTTCTCACCGGCACCTCGATGCTGCGGTACCCCGCCTTCGCCCAAACCCGGGCGGCGACGCAGCTGCGCCGGGTGATGGATGATCGGCACCCCGACCTCGTCGACATCGACGCGAACGTCATGTTCACCCAGCGCCCCGACGGCACGATCATCGCCGGCGACAGCCACCACTACGACCAGAGCGTCGCTCCGTTTCTGGCCGAACCCACCACCGATCTGCTACTACGCCACGTGCGCGAGGTGCTCGGCGGACCTGACGCTCGGGTCATCGAGCGGTGGCAGGGCGTTTACGCCTCCAGCCCGCTGCAGAGCTACGTGATCGCCGATATCGAGCCGGGTCTCACGGCCGTCTCTATCACCTCGGGGGTGGGCATGACCATCGGTTTCGGTGTCGCGGCGCGAACGTTCCAGACTCTCGGCTGAGTGCCTCCACTCGCAGCGGGGACTCGACGGCGGAGCTTTGCCGCGTGTTCACTTCGCCACTGCCTCCCCTTAACCGGCGCGGGTGAGCATCAGGTGATCGGTTCGGTGTTACCCACGTTCGCCTGCCCTAGAGCGCACGGCCGGGCGATCATCCAGGAGGACACAGTTCAGTGAACAGCAAACGTCTCATGATCGGCGCCGCCTTCGCGGCCGCGGTGGCGATCTCGCTCACCGCCTGCTCGGGTGGATCGAGCACACCGGCGAGCACGGCAGAAACCAGCGCGAAGACCGCGACCAGCGCGGCAGACCTCGGCGGTCTGGATGCGCTTGTATCGGCCGCTAACGCCGAGGGCCAGCTCAACGTCATCACCTTGCCGCCGTCATGGGCCAACTACGGCGCCATCATCGACGGCTTCGAGAAGAAGTACCCGAGCATCAAGATCAACTCGGCGAACCCTGACGGTTCGAGTGCCGATGAGGTGTCGGCAGCGAAGGCGCAGAAGGGCCAGTCGACGGCTCCTGACGTCTTCGACATCGGAACGGCCGTGTTGCAGCAGAACCTCGACCTGGTCGCGCCCTACAAGGTGGCCAACTGGGGCGACCTTCCCGCCGACTACAAAGACGCTTCGGGCAAGTGGTACTACGACTACACCGGCCTCATGTCGATCGGCTACGACTCGAAGGTCATCACCACGCCTCCCACCTCGATGGCCGACCTGCTCGGCTCGTCGTACAACGGAAAGGTCGCCATCAAGGGCGACCCCACCCAGGCCAACGAGGCGGCGAGCGCCGTGTACCTCGCGGCGCTGCAGAGCGGCGGCAGGGCCGACAATATTCAGCCGGGTATCGACTTCTTTCATTCGCTGAAGCAGGCGGGAAACTTTCTCGCGGTGACTCCCACGCAGGCGACCGTTGCTTCGGGTGAGACCCCCGTGGTCATCCAGTGGAGCTACAACAATCTCGCTTGGGGTGCGGCCGGCGGAACGAGCGGCAACCCCGACTACAAGACGGTCGTTCTGCCCGGCACAGCGCTCGGCAGCTACTACAACCAGGCCATCAACGTCGACGCCCCGCACCCCGCGGCGGCCCGGCTGTGGGAAGAGTACATCTACAGCCCCGAAGTGCAGAACCTGTACCTCGCGTCTGGCGCCTACCCGGCGACTCTGGCGGCCATGCAGTCCGCCGGCACCGTCGACAAGACCGTTCTCGCCACCGTGGGCGAACCGCCCGCGAGCTTCGTGCAGCTGACCGCAGACCAGGCGACCGCGGCCGCCGCTCTGCTCAAGTCGGGCTGGGCAACGGCGATCGGCTGATTGTGACATCGACTGTCGTCGCAGCTGTGACGCCGGCCGAGAAGGCGAGCGGCGCCGAGGTATCGACTCCTCGGCGCCGCTCCGTCAGCTGGCTCGGCCTTGTTCCGTTCGGGGCGTACGTCGCGCTCTTTCTCGCCGTTCCCGCCGTGCTCGCCATTGCGAGCGGATTCTTCGACGGCGAAGGCGCCTTCACTCTGGCGAACTTCGCCGCTTTCTCGAACCCGACGATTCTGCAGAACTTCTTCGCCTCTATCTGGATCTCGGCGCTCACAGCCGTTCTCGGCGCAGTGCTCGGCGCGATCATCTGCTTCGCCCTGCTGGGCACCCGGCCAGACCGGATGCTGCGTTCCACCGTCGATTCGGCCAGTAGCGTGCTGGCCCAGTTCGGCGGCGTGATGCTCGCTTTCGCCTTCATCGCCACGATCGGTGCGCAGGGTGTGCTGACGAAGTGGCTGGTTTCGATCGGCCTCACGGCGAACGTCTTCAACAACTTCAACGGGAGCGGCCCGCTGCTGTATCAGGTTCCCGGTCTAGTGATTCCGTATCTCTACTTTCAGATTCCACTCATGGTGCTGACCTTCATGCCGGCTATGGAAGGCCTCAAGTCGACCTGGGCCGAGGCCAACGCCACGCTCGGTGGCACCCGGCTGACCTATTGGCGGCGCATCGGAATGCCCGTTCTCGCCCCGGCCTTCTTCGGCAGCCTCATTCTGTTGTTCGCGAACGCGTTTTCGTCGTACGCGACCGCCGCGGCGCTCATCTCGCAGGGTGGCATCGTGCCGCTGGCCATACGCCAGCAGCTCACCAGCGAAACGATCGTCGGCGTAGCCAACGTGGCCGGGGTGCTCGCCCTCGGCATGGTCGTGGTGATGATCGTGCTGATGACGGCGTACTCGGCGCTGCAGCGACGTGCGTCGAGGTGGCGCCGATGAGCGCGCCTGAGGTCGCGCCCCGCCTCGCCGCGACCCGCCCTGGCCCACGCCAGCGTCGGCCCCGGTATGCGGCAGCGCCGTCGAAGACTATGCGACGAATCATTCTCAGCATTACGGCAGTACTCTTTCTGGTGCCGATCGCGTCGATGATCGAGTTCTCGCTGCGTTCCGGACAGACCGGTGCGCACGGCTTCGAGCACTACACGGCGATCTTCACCGCCGGCGCTGCCGGAACCTACGACGTGCTGTTTCAGGGCATCGCCAACTCCATCGCGATCTGCCTGGTGACGGTTGTCATCGTTCTCGTGCTGCTTCTGCCGACCATGATCCTGGTCGAGGTGAAGTACCCGAAGCTGCGGGGCGTGCTCGAATTCGTCTGCATCATTCCCATCACCATTCCGTCGATCGTTCTCGTGGTGGGCTTCATCCCGGTGTACTCGGTGGTCGCCGACATCTTCGGCAGTCAGCCGTGGACACTCGGCTTCGCGGTGGGAATCATCGTGCTGCCGTATGCGTACCGTCCGATTGCGTCGAACCTGGCGGCGATCGAGGTGGTCACGCTGAGCGAGGCGGCCCGTGCACTCGGTGCGGGATGGCTGCAGGTGCTGTGGCGGGTCATTCTGCCGAACCTGCGGCCGGGCATCCTGTCGGCCTGCTTCATCACGATAGCCGTGGTGCTCGGTGAATACACGATCGCATCGTTCTTGAGCCAGAACACCTTTCAGACGGCACTGGTGCTGGTGCAGCACACCGACCCGTACGTTGCGGTGATCTTCGCGGTGTTCGCGCTGATCTTCGCGTTCATTCTGCTGCTGGTGATCGGGCGATTGGGTGCGCTCGGCCGCGGCCGCCCGCACGCCTGAAGAGAGAAGCCGTTATGTCATCAGAATCGAAAATCCGAATGAATTCCACCGACTCGCTTTCGACCGGTACGACCTTCGCAGCTCGCGAAGGTGCGCGGGTCGACCTGCAGAACGTCGTGAAGTACTACGCGAGCCAGCTCGCGCTGAACGGCGTGAACCTCTCGATGGCACCGGGGGAGTTCGTCGCCCTGCTGGGCCCGTCGGGCTGCGGAAAGACGACGGTCTTGCGTGCGCTCTCGGGGCTGGAGAGCATCACCGAAGGGCGCATCGTGATCGACGGCGTCGACGTCGCCAACACTCCGGTGAACAAACGCGATATCGGCATGGTCTTTCAGGCGTACTCCCTGTTTCCTCACCTCACGGTGACGCAGAACGTCGAATTCGGCTTGCGCATGCGCAAGGTAGATGCGGTGTCTCGGCGCCGCCGGGCATCCGAAGCTCTCGACATGGTGGGCCTCGGCGACTTCGGGGTGCGGTACGCCCATCAGCTCTCGGGTGGCCAGCAGCAGCGTGTCGCGCTGGCCCGTGCACTGGTCACCCGGCCCCGGGTGTTGCTGCTCGACGAGCCGCTTTCGGCACTCGACGCGAAGGTGCGCGTTCAGCTGCGTGAGGAGATTCGGCGCATTCAGACCGAACTCGGCATCACCACGCTCTTCGTCACGCACGATCAGGAAGAGGCGCTCGCCGTTGCCGACCGGGTCGCAGTGATGCGGGCCGGTAACATCGAGCAGATCGGTACGCCAGAAGACCTCTACACCCGGCCCGCCACGTCGTTCGTCGCAACCTTCATCGGCCTGAGCAACGCGCTGGATGCCCAGCTCGCCGGCAGCACTGTCACCGTACTGGGTACCGACCTGCCACTACTCGGCACGGGGCCCGCCGACGGGCCGGTCACCGCGTACATTCGCCCGGAAGACGTGTCGTTCTCGACGTCGTCCTCCTCGGGCGCCATTGCGGCCACAGTCGTCGCGTCGAGCTTTCTCGGCTCGCTGCGGCGCACGCAGGTGCGGCTCGATACCGGCGACCTGCTCTTCGTTCAGCACGACGTGCAACTGCACCCGCTCTCGGGCGAGCGTGTGTGCGTCGCCCTTCGCGGTCGCCCCGTGGCGGTCGATGCCCGTTAGGTCGTTACTCGCTCTGGCAGGCGCCGGAGGAGACGGGGGTGGAGGCGGCGGCTTGGTCGATGACGGGCAGGGCCTCGGTGAGGGTGAGGGCGTAGCCCGTCTGGCCGTCGGTGGTCGACCGGGCGAACACCACGCCCACCACCTTTCCCGAGGTATCGAACAGCGGGCCGCCGGAATTGCCGGGCAGCACGGTGGTGCGCAGCGAGTAGATCTCGCGGGTCACCGTCTCGGTGCCGTAGATGTCGAGGCCGACGGCTTCGACCACCTGGCGAACGCGGGCGGTAGCGCTGGTGAAGGGGCCGTTTTCGGGGTAGCCGGCCACGACAGCCGAGTCTGAGGCGCCGAGATTGGAGCCGAGCGTGAGCGGCGAGATGCCGAGACCGGAGACGTCGAGCACGGCGAGGTCACGCTGGGGGTCATACACGACCAGCGTGGCTGGCAGCAGCGAACCCGAGCCACCGGCCTGCACGAAGATCTGGGTTCCGCCGGCAACCACGTGTGCGTTCGTGATGATGCGGTCGTCGCTCACCACCCACCCCGTGCCCTCGGAGTCGTTGCCGCAGTTCGGGGCCGAAGTGAGCACCTTGACAACGCCGTCTGACGAGGCCGTGACCGCGCTCGGCACCGTGGAATCGGGTGCCTGCGCACCCGCGATGAACTCTGCTCCGTCGGCGAACACGGTGGGGAACCCCGCGTTGCCGAGCGCAGTGTCGAGGGTGCCGAGAGCCGCCGTCGCCGGAATCGGTGCCATCGAATTCAGTGCGCGCACGACTTGCGACGAGTTCACGAGTTGCGTGGCCTGCAACTGACCGGTCGACAGCAAGAATCCGCCTGCCAGCCACACCACTACGGCCCACGCGAGGATGCCCAGCACTGCCCCGCCCGCAGAGTCGAGCTTGCGCACGACGCGCACTCGCCCCACCGCCCGACGGATGAGCGTGGCCGCCGCAACGAGCACCCACGAGCCGACGACGATCGACAACACGAACACGGCTCCGGCGGCGATCGACCGCTGCAGAGTGCTGGTCCAGCCGTACTGTACGAGCCAGTCGACCACGATCGGCGCGACGAGGGTCGCGGCCCACGCCCCGACGGCGATGCCGACCAGCGAAGCTGCCGTCACCAGGGCGCCGCGCGCCCACCCGCCGGCCACTGCCAGTACGGCGGCGACGATCAAGACGATGTCGACGGCCAATTGCATAACTTCAAATCTCTCCTGCCAAGCTGGGTGAAGGCTGTTGGCGTCTGGCAGTTCTCGGGCGCCGCCGAAACATGTTGTCAATCTGAAACCGCTAACTTGTTTCTTGTGACTATCGACGACCAGCCTCCAGCGCCAACACACACAGCGGGTTCAGACCTCAGCCGCAGCGCCATCAGCGACGAGGTCGACGAAGACCTGCGAGCTGATGTGCGGCTGCTCGGCAGCCTGCTCGGCCGGGTGCTCAGCGAATCCGGCGGCCCCGAGTTGCTCGCCGACGTCGAGAAACTGCGCGCCCTGACCATCGACGCGTACGAGCACGAGCACAGCGCGCACGAGAACGATGCTTCGATCGAAGATGCCGAACAGCTCGTCGAGTCGTTCACGCCCGAGCGGGCCGAGCAGGTGGCGCGCGCCTTCACCTGCTACTTCCACCTCAGCAACCTCGCCGAAGAGCACCACCGCGTGCGGGTGCTGCTGGCTCGGGATGCCCAGGGTGACGCCCGGGCCTCCGACTCCCTGGCAGCGGCCATCACCCAGTTGCAGGCCGAGGTCGGCACAGACGAAACGGCCGCACGGCTCGCGAACCTGCGCTTTCACCCCGTACTCACCGCTCACCCCACCGAGGCTCGGCGGCGCGCCGTCGCCTCGGGCATCCGGCGCATCAGCGAGCTGCTCGCCGAGCGCGACGTGACGCAGCCCGGAACCCTGAACGCCGCCGAGAACGACCGCCGGCTGCTCGAAGAGATCGACGTGCTCTGGCGCACGTCGCCGCTGCGCACGACCCGGCCCACCCCGCTCGACGAGGTGCGCACCGCGATGAACATCTTCGACCAGACACTCTTTCAGGTCGTTCCGCGGGTCTACCGCCTGCTCGACGACTGGCTGCTGGCCTCCGACGCCGGCGCGAAGCCGGTCACGGCGCCCGCCTTCATGCGCCTCGGCAGCTGGATCGGTGCCGACCGCGACGGAAACCCCTACGTCACCGCCGCCGTCACGAAGTCGGCCGCCGCCATCGCTTCCGAGCACATTCTGCTCGGCCTCGAGCACGCTGCCACGCGCATCGGCCGCACTCTCACCCTGGACTCCGCCGACACCCCGCCCGACTCGGCGCTCAAGTCCCTGTGGGAACGTCAGCGCAGCTTCGCCGGAGACGTCACCGCTCAGATCGGAACGCGCGCGCCGAACGAACCGCATCGCCGGGTGCTGCTGGTGATCGCCGAGCGTCTTGCGGCGACCCGAACGCGCAACGCCGATTTGGCCTACGCCCGGCCCGACGAATTACTCGACGACCTGCGCACCATTCAAACCTCCCTTCGCTCTGCCGGTGCCGAGCGCAGCGCGAACGGCGAGCTGCAGAACCTCATCTGGCAGGTCGAGACCTTCGGGTTCCATCTCGCCGAGCTCGAGGTGCGTCAGCACTCGAAGGTGCATCGCCAGGCGCTCGAAGAGATCCGCTCCGGCGGCGAGCTGAGCGAGATGACCGTCGAGGTTCTCGACGTGTACCGCACGCTCTCGTACCTGCAGAACCGTTACGGCGTGAAGGCCGCGCACCGGTACATCGTGTCGTTCACGCAATCGTCAGAAGATCTGGCGAATGTCTACGCGCTCGCTGAGGCGGCGTTGGGCTCTGCAGAGGCTGCGCCCACGCTCGACGCCATTCCGTTGTTCGAGACGTTCGACGATCTGCGGGCCAGTACAGAGATTCTCGCCGAATACATCGAGTTCGAGCCGGTCAAGCAGCGCCTGGCCGCGACGGGCCGAAAGCTCGAGGTCATGCTCGGCTACTCCGACTCATCGAAAGACGTCGGCCCGGTCTCCGCGACGCTCGCGCTGTACTCGGCGCAGGCGAAGATCGCCCAGTGGGCGAAAGACAACGATATCGAGCTGACGCTCTTTCACGGCCGCGGCGGCGCCCTCGGTCGCGGCGGCGGTCCAGCCAACGAGGCCGTGATGGCCCAGCCTCCCGGGTCGGTCGAAGGCCGCTTCAAGCTCACCGAGCAGGGCGAGGTGATTTTCGCGCAGTACGGCGACAAGACCATCGCCGCCCGGCACATCGAGCAGATGGCGGCCGCGACGCTGCTCGCCTCGAGCCCGTCGAACGAAGAAGAGAACCGCGTCGCCACCGAGGACTTTGCCGAGGTCGCGGAGACGATGGATGTGCGCTCACGCGAGCGCTTCTACGAACTCATCAAGGCCGACGGCTTCGCCCCCTGGTTCGCGCAGGTCACCCCGCTCGAAGAGGTCGGTCTGCTTGCGCTGGGTTCACGCCCGGCACGCCGAGGGCTCTCGATCGAATCGCTCGAAGACTTGCGCGCGATTCCGTGGGTGTTCGCCTGGACCCAGGCTCGTATCAACCTCACCGGCTGGTTCGGCCTGGGCAGTGCGCTGACGGCAGTGGGCGATGCGGATGTTCTGCGCGACGCCTACGCACGGTGGCCGCTCTTCACGGCGATGATCAACAACGTCGAGATGTCGCTGGCCAAGACCGACGACCGGCTGGCCGAACGTTACCTCGCTCTGGGCGACCGTGACGACCTCGCCGGGCTCGTGCTCGAAGAGATGGCGCTGACTCGTGAGTGGGTGCAGCGCACCACCGGCCATTCCGAATCGCTCGAGGCGCGGCCGGTGCTGCGCCGGGCGGTTCGCCTGCGCAGTCCCTACGTCGACGCTCTGTCGCTGCTGCAGCTTCGTGCGCTCAAGTCGATTCGGGCATCCGGCAGCGCAGACCCGCTCGACGAGCCGCATCAGTTGTTGTTGCTGGCGGTCAACGGCGTCGCCGCAGGCCTGCAGAACACGGGCTAAGGGATGCCCGCACGTACCGTGGCGAGTCGGCTGCTGCGGTTCATCCGCTCGCGCGTCGCGTGGTTCTCGCGCACGGCCTTCTTTCGTCGTGTGGGGCCGAGCATCATGCCACCGCTCGAGCGCGCCATGAAGACGCTCACCGGAGGCCGCGTGCAGATGAGCGGACTGCTCGTGCCGTCACTGGTGCTGCGCACCACCGGGGCGAAGTCGGGTCTCGAGCGGCAGAGCACGCTCATGTACGTGCCCGAGAAGACCGACTCAAGCCCCGTGGGCAGCATGCTGGTGACCGGAAGCAACTTCGCGCGCGGCGAGCACCCAGCGTGGACCACGAACCTGCTCGCGAATCCCGACGCAGTCGTGCTTCTGCACGGCAGACGCATTTCTGTGACGGCGAACGTCATCACCGACGACGAGCGCGAAGCGGTGTGGCGGTACATCGAGAACCAGTGGCCGGGCTACCGGGGCTACGAACGCGCTTCGGGCCGGGTGTTACGCATCTTCCGTCTGGTGCCCGTGCGGTAAACCCCGTCAGCGGTGAACCCCGTTGGCGGTGAACCAGTTGGCGCTGAACAAGTTGGCGCTGAACCCGGTCAGTTGAGCAGCTGCTCCCAGTTCGGCGGCACGTGGCCTTCTGGCCCGGGCGTTGGCTGGTCGAGCGGGTGATGCACCGGGGGAGCCAGCGCGGGGCCCTCGGCGAACGCGTCGGTGCGGTAGTCCCACATCCACGATTCGCCGGGCTCGAAGCTCTGCATGATCGGGTGCCCCACGGCATGAAAGTGTTTCGTGGCGTGCTGGTTCGGCGAGTCGTCGCAACAGCCGACATGCCCGCACTCGGCGCAGCGGCGCAGGTGCAGCCACCAGCCGGTGTTCGGGTCGCAATCGGCGCACCCCGGCCCGCTCGGGGTCGCTTCGACATCGATTCCGTTGACTGCGCTCACAGTAGGATCGTAATCTATGACCGACCTTTCGGACTTATCGCAGGTACCCGAAGATTCGCGCCGAGCTCTCGCTGTCGGTTCCGCTGCGGCAGGTCTGATCACGCCGATGTCGATGACAGATGTGGCCTCGGCCCCGCTGTACGCACCGTTTCTGAAGGCCGAGGCCTATCCGACCCTGACAGATGACCAGCGGAATCGACTGCGCGCTTACGGTGAATCGCATTCCACCGCCGTCGACGACATCATCTTTCGGGCCGGCGACACCGAACTCGACCTGATCGTCGTCGAAGAGGGCGCCGTAGAGATCAGCCAGGTCGCCACCCTCGACGCCGGCGAAGAACTCGTCAGTCGCTTCGAGGCCGGCCACTTCATCGGCGAGCTGAACCTGCTCACCGGCCAGACGCTCTACCTCACCGCGCGAGTGGTCGCGGCGGGCAGCGTGACGCATATCTCGCCGCTGCGCTTTCGCGCGCTGATGGCCGAAGAGCCCGACCTCTCCGACCTGCTGCTGCGTGCGTTCATCGCCCGGCGCAAGAAGCTGCAGCATGGCGCGGGGGCCCGCAGCATCGAGATCGTGGGCTCCGCGCTCTCGGCCGCCTCACTGGCCCTTCGCACGTATGCCGCCCGGCAGCAGCTCGCGCACCTCTGGTTCGACTCCGACAGCGTGGCCGGCCAGTCGTTGCTGACCGTGGCAGAACTCAGTGCGGCAGACCTTCCCGCGGTCATCCTGCCCGACACGGTGCTGCGCAACGCGACGCCGGGTGAACTCGCCGAACACGTGGGGCTCTCGTATCGGCGAACCGGTGACGAGATCGTCGACCTCACCGTCATCGGGGCGGGCCCGGCGGGCTTGGCCGCGGCGATGTACGGGGCATCCGAAGGCCTGTCGACCGTTCTGCTCGACGAGATCGGCACCGGCGGGCAGGCGGCGGCGAGTTCCCGCATCGAGAACTACCTCGGTTTTCCGTCGGGCCTGAGCGGCGCCGAACTGACGTCTCGCGCGGCCGTGCAATCCGAGAAGTTCGGTGCCCGGCTGTTCACGCCGTGCAAGGTGGTCGACCTGGATGATCGGGTCGGCTTCTTGCGTGTGCATCTCGATGATGGCACGACCATCTCGACGCGCTCGATCATCATCGCGACCGGGGCGCACTACCGCTCGCTGGCCTTGCCGAACTGGAGCCAGTTCGAGGGTGCCGGAATCTACTACGCCGCCACCGAGATCGAAGCACGCGCCTGCGGCAAACGCGCTGTCACCGTGATCGGTGGCGCGAACTCGTCGGGTCAGGCGGCCCTGTTCCTCGCCGGGCACGGCAGCGCTGTCACGATCGCCGTGCGGCACCACGACATCGGCCGCGGCATGTCGGCGTACCTCGTCGATCGCCTGCAGGCGCACCCGAACGTCACGATCAAGGTCTCGACCGAGGTGACCGGGCTGACCGGTGATGCGTCGCTGACGGGCGTCGTGCTCACCGACCGGGTGACGGGCGAGACCGAACAGACGGAGTGTACGGGGCTGTTCTGTTTCATCGGTGCTACTCCCGAAACCTCCTGGCTGTCGGGTGTGGTGACCGATGACAACGGGTTCGTGCTCACCGACGTGAGCCTCGAACCGAGCGACCTGCCGGTGTGCTGGGCGAGCCTGGGGCGTTCTCCGCTGCCGTTCGAGACGAGCATCCCTGCGGTGTTCGCGGCGGGAGACGTTCGGCTCGGTTCGATGAAGCGGGTCGCCGCCGCCGTAGGCGAGGGTGCCAGCGCGGTGCGATCGGTGCACCAGGCCATCGGTGCGCGGCTGTAAGAGTTTCGCCCTACGCCGACGATTTCGGCAGAGGGGTCGTGCGGTCGCCGGGCTCTTCGATGAACGTCAGGCCGGCCCCGCTGTTGGCTGAGGCGGTCATCAACGTGATCCAGTCGCGGTTGATCGACGGCACCTTGGTGGAGCTGTAACGAAAGAAGAGCGGCACCGACGAGTCGAGCCAAATGCTGCTGCGGCCATCGCCGACCGCCGGATCGTCTTTCCAGGAGAAGAAGAAACTCTCGCGGCGCCGCAACTTCGCGCCGATGACGATCTGAAGGTGCGTCAGCACCCGGTCGTCGAATTCGATCTCGGTACCCGAATCACCGTAGACAAGTTTTCCCATGACACTCCTTGCGGCTAAGAATACTGTGCCGATCGCGCCTCCGGTGAGAAGAGGTGTGGTCTGGCTTCGGACTACCCGATTGTCGGAAGCCAGACCACGGGAATTCGAGAAACCAAAGGCGTCAGAACTCGCACAGAGATTATTCGGGAACTCCGATCGCGGCGTCTTCGTGGGGGAGAGACAACCGCGTCATGACAAAACTATGGCCGCATTCGACGCTGATTTCAAACTTGGTTCGTGCCCTTGACGTCGACGCTCGTGGCCCCTATGGTGGGGGTCTTTTTTTTCTTGAAGTATGGCCATAACCGTGTATTAGTGAGAAACTGTCAGCATAATCGGGGGTTGTCGGGGCTTCACGGCCCGTTACGCGTTTGGAGTATTGCACGCATGAAGTTCTCATTGCCCTTGCGCGCCGCGTCAGTCGCGGGCGCCCTGCTTGTTCTGCTCGGAGCCGTCGGTGCTCCGTCTGCCGAAGCAAAAGTGACGGGCGCGTCGTTTGCGAGTCTGGGCCCCACGGCCAGGCCTGTCGTGGCTGTCACCGATGCTGCCGGCAATCTCTTCACGCTCAACGAGGGCGACAATACGATTTCGAAGATCACTCCAGCGGGCGTCTTGACCAGAGTGTTCTCGTTTCTCGGGGCGGGCGTCGGCCCACAGGGCATGACGATAGACCCGAGAGGGTATCTCTATGTGTCGTGCGGTGGCACAGATTCCGTGACTCGGGTCGCACCGACCGGTGCCACCATCAAGTACTGGTCGTACGACGGAGTCGGGTCGATGCCGCGAGGCATCACCTCAGATTCTGCAGGCAACGTGTTCGTCGCGAATTACGAGATCTCTACCATTACGAAGATCGCTGCGACGGGCGAGGTGTATCCGGCTTTCGCCACACTCGACCCAGCGGATTCTACGTTCGGGCTGACGACGGATGCCGGCGGAGACATCTATGCAGCCGAACCCGCGACGAACCGAATCTCGAAGATCTCTGCACGGGGCGCCGTCACCGAAACGTTCGCCCAGTTGCCTGAGAATGCCCACCCCACAATAGTGACTGTCGATTCTCATGGCTTCGTGTACTCAGCCAATAGTGCGGGAAACGTCACGGAGTTCGATTCCAGCGGCCGGATGATACGGGCGAACATCATGAGCACCTCGGGCCCGAGTAAACCTGACAACGTGCTCTCAGACGCGTTCGGAGACATTTTCATCGCAGACGAATACTCCAACGAGATAACTGCTGTCGATGCCAGCGGGGGTGACGCGGGGGTCGTAGCAGCGTTGCCATCCTCTTCGATCGCGCGCGCGGAGGCTATCTCCGGTAGTTCCGTGTACGCACCCGATTACGTCACCGGAGAGATTCTGCGTGCGGAACTTCGGCCGTCTCTCTCGGGTGCGGCACTCATGAGTTCGGTGCGGTGCGGTTCCCGAGCATCGATCGATCTGACCGCAGATGGTTTCGAGCCCCTCTTCGCGGTGAGCCTGGGCTCACTGCCGCCTGGTCTCGCACTAGACGCGAAGACGGGGCGCATCACGGGAACGGCGACCGTTCTCGGAACATACGCTTTCGATGTGCTGGCCATGAACCACTGGGGTGGCTCCTCCCCCCAGCACGAGGTGATCACGATAACTCCATAGGGCGCGCACCGTTTCGGGTGTCGTCTTCGCAACCGCACTGTGCAGGTTCGAGGTTTGCTGCGCGCAGGCGACTGCGAGAATGCCCAGGTTTGAGTCGTCGATTCCCGTTAAAGCAAAAAGAGTTGTATTATCAGTTCAAGTCAATTGCACCTTTACTCGAATCGGGCATCCGCTGTGAACAGTCAAGCACCAACGCTCGCCGTCTCCACGGTGATCTTCGCGTTGCGTGCGACCGACTCAGATGAGGCCACCCCGGGCACGCTGTGGCTGCCGCTGGTGCGGCGCATCCGTGAGCCGTTCGAGGGCCGCTGGGCGCTGCCGGGCGGCCCCATCGGCGGTGACGAGAGCCTGGCCGATGCCGCTGCGCGCAACCTGCTCGAGACGACGAGCCTCACGTCGCGGTACCTCGAACAGCTCTACGCTTTCGGCACGGTCGACCGCTCGCCGAGTCAGCGGGTCGTCTCCATCGTCTACTGGGCGCTGGTTCGACCCGACGAGGCCGAGCGGGCCGCCGAGAGCGAGAACGTGCGCTGGTTCGCCGCCGACGACCTTCCGTCGCTCGCCTTCGACCACAACACGATCGTCGAATACGCCCTCTGGCGACTGCGCAACAAGATGGAGTACAGCCGCATCGCTCACGCGTTTCTGGGCGAGCGTTTCACCCTCACCCAATTGCGCGAGGTGTACGAGGCGGTTCTTCGAAAACCGCTCGACCCCGCCAACTTTCGCCGCCAGATCGAGTCCACGAAGTCAGTTGTCGCAACGGATGAGCGGCTCGCCGGTGGGCGTCACCGACCCCCTCGGCTCTACCGCTACAACGAGTCGTTCGACCTGGCCGACAACGGCCCCCTCCCTGTTTTGTAACACCACCCGAACCCCGCACCACCCCTGTGCAAGAGGAGCACGACATGCCATCTGTCGACACCACCATTCAGCTGATCCGCCCCGGCGGAAAAATCACCAGCTGCAGCCCCGCGCTGAAAGATGCGCCGTGGAACTTCGACAAAACCCCGGCTCCCGAGTACGGCCCCGGGTCGTCGATGTATGACGTCGCCCCCGCCGACACCCCGCGACAGGGCGAGATTCCGATGGAGTACCGCCTCGCGAGCAACGAAGAGCTCGACGCCCGCATCATGGCGGCGAAGGCCACGCTCGGCGACCGGCTCGTGATTCTCGGTCACTTCTACCAGCGCGACGAGGTCATCAAGTACGCCGACTTCGTGGGCGACTCGTTTCAGCTCGCGAACGCGGCCAAGGCGAAGCCAGAGGCCGAGGCGATCGTGTTCTGCGGCGTGCACTTCATGGCAGAGACAGCCGACATTCTCGCCGGCCCGCAGCAATCGGTCATTCTGCCGAATCTGGCCGCCGGATGCTCGATGGCCGACATGGCCGACATCGACTCGGTGACGCTGGCCTGGGAGCAGCTCGAAGAGATCTACGGCACCGAACCCGATGCGAGCGGGCGCGTTCCGATCATCCCGGTCACCTACATGAACTCGTCGGCTGCGCTCAAGGGCTTCTGCGGCGAGCACGGCGGCATCGTCTGCACCTCCTCGAACGCGGCGACCGTGCTCAAGTGGGCCTTCGAGCGCGGGCAGCGGGTGCTGTTCTTTCCCGACCAGCACCTCGGGCGCAACACGGCGAAGGCCATGGGCGTACCGCTCGAGCGCATGCCCATGTGGAACCCGCGCAAGCCGCTCGGCGGCAACGACGTCGACGGGCTGGTAGACGCCCAGGTGATTCTCTGGCACGGCTTCTGCTCGGTGCACAAGCGCTTCAACGTCGCCCAGATCGAGAAGGCCCGCGCCGAATTTCCGGGCGTGCGCGTCATCGTGCACCCGGAATGCCCGATGCCCGTGGTCGACGCCGCCGACGAGGCAGGATCGACCGACTACATCAAGAAGGCCATCGAGGCGGCTCCGGCGGGTTCGACCTTCGCCATCGGCACCGAGATCAACATGGTGCAGCGGCTGCAGGCCGAGCACCCCGAGCACACGATCTTCTGCCTCGACCCGGTCGTCTGCCCCTGCTCGACCATGTACCGCATTCACCCCGGTTACCTCGCGTGGGTGCTCGAGGCGTTCGTCAACGGCGAGGTGCTGAACCAGATCACCGTGCCCGACGACGTCGCCCTGCCGGCTCGTGTGGCCCTCGAACGGATGCTGGCGGCCCGGCCATGACCACGACACCCGGTGACGCACCGATGCCGGCCCCTCGCGCGGCCTCGGCCGTTTCGGCGCCGTTCGGCGCCCGCCCCACGGCCATCGTCGTCGGCAGCGGAATCGCCGGGCTCGTTGTGGCTCTGCGCGCGACCCGAACTCATGACGTCACGCTCATCACCAAGGCCGAACTCGGCGAGAGCAACACCCGATATGCGCAGGGCGGCATCGCGGCGGCGTTGTTTCCCGACGACAGCGTCGAGTCGCACGTGGCCGACACTCTGGTGGCGGGAGCCGGCCTGAACCGGCTTTCGGCAGTGGAGGTGCTCTGCGCCGAGGGGCCGCAGCGCATCCGCGACCTCATCGGTTGGGGCGTCGAGTTCGATCGTGCCGTCGACCAGGCGTCGGGCGACGACGTCATCGCCGGGCTGGCGCGCGGCCTCGAAGCGGCGCACTCCCACCCGCGCATCATGCACGCCGGCGGCGACGCCACCGGCGCGGCAATCGAGTCGGCGCTCGTGCGCGCCGTTCGTGCGACCGCGACCGGCATTCTCGAATACACCTTCGTGGCCGACCTCTTGGTCGATGAGGGGGCTGACGAGCGCAGGGTGGTGGGCGTCTCAGTGATCGGCCCCGACGGCGTCGCGCGCGACCTGCGGGCCGACGCGGTCATCCTGGCCAGCGGGGGAGCGGGCCAGCTTTTCGCCCACACCACGAATCCCGAGGTGACCACGGGAGACGGTGTGGCGGCGGCGTACCGTGCGGGTGCGCAGCTCGCCGATGTCGAGTTCTACCAGTTCCACCCCACGTCGCTGGCGGTACCGGGCAACTTCTTGATCTCTGAGGCCGTTCGCGGTGAGGGGGCCGTGCTGCTGGGCAGCGATGGTCGCCGATTCATGCCCGCCGTGCATCCGGATGCCGAACTCGCCCCGCGCGACGTCGTCGCCCGCGCGATCGCCGAGCAGATGCACCGCCAGGGCGGAGCGCCCGTGCTGCTCGACGCCACCGCGCTCGGTGGGGAGTTTCTCGCTCGGCGGTTCCCGAGCATCACCGAAGCCTGCCGCCGTAACGGACTCGACTGGGCGATCGAACCCATCCCCGTGACCCCCGCCGCGCACTACTGGATGGGCGGGGTCTTGACCGACGATTGGGGCAGCACCTCGCTTCCGGGCCTGTACGCAGTCGGCGAGGTTGCCTGCACCGGAGTGCACGGCGCGAACCGCCTCGCCTCGAACTCGCTGCTCGAGTCCGTGGTGTTCGCGTGGCGCTGCGTCGAGGCGCTGCAGTCGCAGCCCGCCTTCCTCGCCCCCGCCCCCGCCGCCACCCCGACCCTCACCCCCGCCGCCACCGCCACCCCCGCAGCCACCGCGGACGAGAGAACCTCGTGGCGACGAGAGAACCCGGCGCAACGGGTTCTTTCGTCTGAAACGGGTTCTCTCGGTGACGACGCGGATGCCCGGCGCGAGTTCAGTCGCCTCGAACTGCAGCAGCTGATGTGGAACAACGTGGGCGTCTACCGCGACGCAGCCACGCTGAAGAGCGCCCTCGCGACGCTCGAGAGCTGGGCGCCGAGCTACGCCACGCTGCACGACCGTGAGAACGCGAACCTGCTGCTGCTCGGCACGCTGATCGCCCGCTCGGCCTTGGCGCGTGAGGAGTCGCGGGGCGCGCACTTCCGCTCCGACTTTCCGGAGCCGCGCGAAGGGTTTCGGCACCACATCGTCTCGGCACTCGAGACCTCAGAACGAAAGGCCACGGTCAGCCTGTGACCAGCACCACTCCCACCCCCGCGCAGACAACCCCCGCGCCAGTCAGTACCCCGCCCGCCCCCGCGCAGGCCAGCACCCCGCCCGCCGCGTCACGCGCGAGCATCGATGCGGGCATCCTGACCCCCCTGCAGATCACGCCGATCGTCACCATGGCACTGAACGAAGACGCGCCGTGGGGCGACCTCACGTCGCAGACGCTGATTCCGCTCGACGCGACGGCGGATGCCCGGCTGGTCGCCCGCGAGCCGGGAGTCTTCAGCGGCGGCGCGGTTTTCGCGGCGGCCTTCGCGTTGCTCGACCCCACGACCGACGTGCGGCTGCTTCTCGCCGACGGAAGCTCTTTCGACGCCGGCGCCACCCTCGCCACCGTTTCGGGATCGGCGCGGTCCGTGCTGCAGTCCGAACGTGTCGCGCTCAACTTCGTGCAGCGGCTCTCGGGCATCGCGACTCTCACCGCCGCCTACGTGGCCGAAACCGAGGGAACGAAGGCGCGCATCGTCGACACCCGAAAGACGACCCCGGGCCTGCGCGTGCTCGAGCGCCACGCGGTGCGCTGCGGCGGCGGCCATAACCACCGCTTCTCGCTGTCAGATGCCGTGATGGCGAAAGACAACCACCTCGCTGTGCTGACCCGCGACGGTCGTCGCTCGTTGACGGATGCCCTGCTCGAGGTTCGCGCGAAACTCTCTCACACGACCCATCTCGAGGCCGAGGTCGATCGTCTCGACCAGGTCGAACCGGTGCTGGCCGCCGGGGTCGACACCATCATGCTCGACAACTTCAGCCTGCCCGACATGCGCACCGGGGTCGCCCAGGTGGCCGGCCGAGCCATCGTCGAGGCCAGCGGATCGGTGAATCTCAGCACCGTGCGCGCCATCGCCGAGACGGGCGTCGACATCATCTCGGTGGGCGCGCTCACCCACAGCGTGCGCTCACTCGATCTCGGTCTCGACGTCACGCTCACCGCCTCGGCCTCGGACGGCCCCCGGTGACCTCGCCGCTCGTCGTTCGGCGCAGCCGGCGCAGCTGCAGCTGCCTCGCCGCGGCTGCTTTCGGCACGCCGTGATCTACCTCGACAGCGCCGCTACCACGGCGGTGCGCCGCGAGGTGCTCGAGGCGATGTGGCCATACCTCACCGGCGATTTCGGCAACCCGTCGAGCACGCATTCGCTGGGCGAGCGGGCCGCCGACGCGCTGGCAGAGGCCCGGGCATCCGTCGCCGCCTCGCTCGGCGCACGGGCCAGCGAGGTCATCTTCACCTCGGGAGGCACCGAGGCCGACAACCTCGCGATCAAGGGCATCGCGCTGGCGAGCCCGCGAGGGCGGCACATCGTGACCAGCCCTCTCGAGCACGAGGCCGTGCTCGAGTCGTGCGACTACCTTCGGCGGCATCACGGTTTTGCCGTGTCGTTCGTGGGCGTCGCCGCTGACGGGCTCGTCGACCCCGACGAATTCGCCGCGCTGCTCACGCCCGAGACGACGCTCGCCACCATCATGTACGCGAACAATGAGATCGGCACGGTACAGCCCGTCGCCGAACTCGCCGCGCGCGCCCGGAGCGCTGACGTACCGCTGCACTCCGACGCCGTTCAGGCAGCCGGCTGGCTCACCCTGAACGTGGCCGAGCTCGACGTCGACGCTCTCACGATCTCGGGCCACAAACTCGGCGCACCGAAGGGCATCGGAGCCCTCTACGTGCGCGGCCGCGTCGCTCTCGAACCGGTGCTGCACGGCGGCGGACAAGAACGCGGCGCCCGCTCGGGCACCGAGAACGTCGCCGGTGCAGTGGGCCTGGCGGTGGCGTTGCGGCTGGCGGAACAGACCCGCGAGGCCGACGCGGCGGGCGTCACCGCCCTTCGCGATGAGTTCATCGGCGCCGTGTTGCAGGGGGTTCCGGATGCCCTGCTCACCGGGCATCCATCACGCCGTCTGCCGGGGCTGGCGTCGTTCTGCTTCGTCGGAACCAGCGGTGAGGCGGTACTGCTCGAGCTCGAGCGTCAGGGCATCGTCTCGTCGAGTGGATCGGCCTGCGCGGCCGGCAGCGACGAGCCCTCGCACGTGCTCGTCGCGGTCGGTTACGAGCCCGAGGTGGCGCAGACAGCCGTTCGGTTCACGATGGGCCCGGGCATCACCGACGACGAGGTGCGCGACGCCGCGGCTGCCGTGGTTTCGGCCGTTCGGGCAGTGCAGGGCATCGCGCGCTGACCCGCTCCGCGCACCTGCTGCCGCCGGGAGAGAGCGCGCTCAAGGCGCATTACTCCCTTCGGCCACCCGGGCGCAAGGGCCCCCCTTATTCTGGTGACAGCTACTAACGTGGGGGTCGCGGTCACCGCCGCATTACATCTCGGGAGGGATACACCACCATGAATATTCTCGTAGCGATCATCGCGATCATCGCGATCGTTCTGCTCATCACAGGCGGGATATCTTCGTCACTCAGCTTCTTGATCTGGGTCGGAGTTGTGCTGCTTGTCATCGCCCTCATCGTCTTTCTGCTCCGTTTCATCACGGGTCGCCGCGTCTAGCGCTGCCTCCCCACCAGCGAAGGGCCTCCTCGACGAACGGATCGTCGGGGAGGCCCTTTTTCGAACTTCTTCTCTCGCCGAAGACTCAGCGGGGTCGGAAGGTCGCCGGAACCCCGACTGCGAGACTGTTCGGCGGAACATCCATGAGCACCACGGCGTTCGCACCGACAGCGCAGCCGTCGCCGATGCGGATGGGCCCGAGGAGCTTCGCTCCGGCGCCGAGCAGCACGTTGTTGCCGACGTGAGGGTGCCGCTGGCCTGCTTTGGGCACCGTGCCGCCGAGCGTCACACCGTGGTAGATCAGCACGTCGTCGCCGATCGTGGCCGTCTCGCCGATGACGACGCCCATGCCGTGATCGATGAACACCCGGCGGCCCAGAACCGCGCCGGGGTGGATCTCGACGCCAGTCAGAAACCGGGCGAACTGCGATACCAACCGCGCCGCGAGCCGAAGCCCGTCGCGCTGCCACATCGCGTGGGTCAGCCGGTGCAGCCAGATGGCGTGCAGCCCGGAGTAGCCGAGCAGAATCTCGAGCTTCGAGCGTGCCGCCGGGTCACGGCGCTGCGCAGTCGCGAGGTCTTCACGCAGGCGCGCGAAGAAGGCTGTGTTTCCACGTGCGCTGGGCACGGCGGCGGTGCCGCTCAGCCGCGGATGTCGTCGTACAGCACCGACGAGACGTAGCGCTCACCGAAGTCGCAGACGATCGCCACGATGGTCTTCCCCGCGTTCTCGGGGCGCTTGGCCAATTCGAGGGCGGCCCAGAAGATGGCACCCGTCGAGATGCCGGCCAGAATGCCCTCTTTCGCAGCGAGTTCACGCGAGACCCGAATCGAGTCGTCGAGGCTCACGTCGATGATCTCGTCGTACACCTCGCGGTCGAGAATCTCGGGCACGAAGTTCGCCCCGATGCCCGCGATCTTGTGCGGCCCGGGTGCTCCGCCGTTCAGAATCGGCGAGTCGCTCGGCTCGACGCCGACGATCTGGATGCCCGGCTTCTGCTCGCGCAGGTAGTGCCCGGCACCGGTGATCGTTCCGCCCGTGCCGATTCCTGCCACGAAGATGTCGACGGCGCCGTCGGTGTCGCCCCAGATCTCGGGCCCAGTCGTCGCATAGTGGATGGCCGGGTTCGCCTCGTTCTCGAACTGGTGCGCGAGAATCGCGCCCTCGGTCTCTGCCGCGATGCGGTTGGCGGTCTCGACCGCACCCTTCATGCCGTCGCCGGCCGGGGTCAGCACCAACTCGGCTCCGTAGGCGCGCAGCACGACGCGGCGCTCCATGCTCATCGACTCCGGCATCGTGAGAATGACCTTGTAGCCGCGGGCCGCGCCCACCATCGCCAGCGCGATGCCCGTGTTGCCGCTGGTGCCCTCGACGATGGTGCCGCCGGGCTTCAGCGCACCCGACTTCTCGGCCGCGTCGATGATCGCGACGCCGATGCGGTCTTTCACGCTGTTGGCCGGGTTGTAGAACTCGAGCTTCGCGAGAAGCGTCGTGTCGATTCCCTCGGCGAGCCGATTGATGCGAACGAGCGGGGTGTGGCCGACGAGATCGGTGATGTTGTCGTGAATCTGTGACATGTTGTGCATGCTCCATCTGTGAACGTATGGCCGCCATCGGCCCATGCATAAGCCTAGCTTTTGAGAAACTCCACAAGAGCCTCTTGCAAAAGCCCGTTCGTTGCCAGCGCGTCACCGGCCCAGAGCGCATCACCACCGTCGAGGCTGGTGAAGGCGCCACCGGCCTCCCTCACGATGGGAATGAGCGCCGCGACGTCGTACGCCTTGAGGTCGAACTCGCCCACGGCATCGAGGAGCCCCTCGGCGAGCAGCATGTACGCCCACATCTCGCCGTACGCCCGGGTACGCCAGGCGGCGCGGTTGAGCCGGGTGAGGTCGTCGAGCCGCCCCGCCTCGTCCCAGCCCTGAAAGGAGTTGTAGCTGAACGAGGCGCCCGCCACGTCGGCGACCTTCGAGACGGCCAGCCGCTGCGGCGCGGGGCCGGTATGCGCGGCGTCGGCCTGCGGGCCGGTGCGGTCGATCATCCACGCCCCGCCGCCTGTGGATGCCCACCAGCGCTTTTTGAGCGCCGGAGAACTGGCGACGCCGACCACCGGCACACCGTCGACCACGAGCGCGATCAGCGTTCCCCAGATGGGCACGCCGCGCAAGAAGTTCTCGGTGCCGTCGATGGGGTCGATGATCCACTGGCGGTGCGCGTGCGCGTCTTCGCCCTCGCCGCCGTACTCTTCGCCGAGAATGGAGTCGCCCGGCCGCGCCACCTCGAGCCCGGCCCGGATGGCCCGCTCTACGGCCTTATCGGCGTCGGTCACCGGGGTTCGGTCGGGCTTCGTCTCGATCACCAAGTCGAGAGCCTGAAAGCGCCCCAGCGACACCTCATCGGCCGCGTCGGCCAACTTGAGGGCGAGCTGCAAATCGTCAGCGAATTCGGTCGTGTTCGTGTTCTCGTTCACCTCCCCAGCGTACCCAGCCCCACCCCCGCCCCAGTGGCTCATCTCGTCTGAACTAGTCGCTGTCGCTTCGGGTAGGGCTATTTGGCGAGGGTGGTGATGATCTTCTGCAGAGACTCGAGGCGGGATTTGCCGCTGTCGCCGAGCTCGCCGGCCTCGATGCGGTCGACGATCTCCCAGTCGTGGGCTTCGGTGAGCGGGATGCCGTCGGCCTCGGGCGGTAGCGTCGCCGCAGGAATCGCGTAGTTGGCGAACGAACGCAGAATGTTCTCGGGGTTCACGTGCCCGAGACCGAAGGAGCGCACGCCGGGGGTGTCGATGATCCAGCCGGGGTCTCCGTTCGCGTCGCGAACGCGCAGGCACACCGTCGACGAAGAGGTATGCCGCCCGCGCCCGGTGACGTCGTTCACCCGGCCGACGGCGCGGTCGGTACCGGGTACGAGGGCGTTCACCAGGGTGGACTTGCCGACACCGGAGTGACCGACGGTGACGGTGGTGTGGCCGACGAGCAGGCTCTTCAGGGCATCCAGCGGGAAGTCGTCTTTGGCGCCGCTGATGATCTCGAGGTCAAAACAGTCGAACTGCTCGAGAAAGTCGCTCGGGTCGGCGACGTCGGTCTTGGTGATGCACAAGATAGGCGCGAGGCCCGCGTCGAAGGCCGCCACGAGGTACCGGTCGATGAGGTTGGCTCGCGGCTCCGGGTTCGCCGCGGCGACCACGATGAGCATCTGATCGGCGTTGGCCACGATCACCCGCTCGACGGCATCGGAATCGTCGGCGCTGCGCCTGAGCAGCGTCGTGCGCTCGTCGACCCGCACGACTCGGGCGAGGCTGCCGTCGGCGCCGCTGGTATCGCCGACCAGCTCGACGAGGTCGCCGGTCACGATGCCGAGCCGGCCCAATTCACGGGCGCGGGAGGCGGTGATGATCGCCTCGTCGGACTCGTTCTCGCGCACCAGCACACCGAACCGGCCGCGGTCGACCGAGAGCACCCGGCCGCGCACGGCATCGCTGTGCTCCGGGCGAATCTTGGTGCGGGCCCGGTTGCCCTTCGGGTTCGGCCTGACGCGGATGCTCGACTCGTCGAATTCGTCGTACTCGTCGGGCTCGTCGTCATCGGGGAGCCAGCTCATGCGGTCAACCGAACGACGCGGATTCGAATCACGCGGCGCCTCATTACCGGGCACCGACTCACGCGGGCAGCCCCAGCGACGAGATCGACGCGGCACCGGCCGGGTCACCAGCCACCATGCGGCTCCACAGTTCGGCGAACTCCGGCAGCGTCTTCGCGGTCGTCGCGATGTTCTCGACGATCACATCGTCGACCGCGAGCCCGATGATCGCGCCGGCGTGCGCCATGCGGTGATCGTCGTAGGTCTGCCACACACCACCATGCAACGGCCGGGGCTCGATGTGCAGCCCGTCGTCGAGCTCGGTGACGGCACCGCCGAGTCGATTGATCTCGGCGACCAGTGCCGCCAGTCGATCGGTCTCGTGGTGCCTGATGTGCCCGATTCCCGTGATGGTGCTGGGCGAGTCGGCCAGGGCCGCGATGGCGACCAGCGCGGGGGCGAGCTCGCCGCCCGTGGTCAGGTCGAGGTCGGCGCCGTGGATGCCCGCTCCTGCGCTCACCGTCACCCGGTCACCCTCGCGGCTCACTGCGGCGCCGAACTGCGGCAGAAGCTCGAGCAGGTCGTTGCCCACCTGAGTGGTCGACCCCGGCCATCCGCCGATCGAAACGGAGCCGCCGGTGACGAGCCCCGCCGCGAGAAACGGTGCGGCGTTCGAGAGGTCGGGCTCGATGCTCACGTCGGCGCCGGCGATGGCACCGGGCTCGACGACCCAGGTACCGGGTTCGGGCGAGGTCACCGTCACTCCGCGATTTGCCAGGGCGGCGATCGTCATTTCGATGTGCGGCAGGCTCGGCAGGCGCTCGCCCTCATGCCGCAACGTGAGGCCGTTCTCGAAGCGGGCCGCGGCGAGAAGCAGCCCCGAGACGAACTGCGACGAACTCGAGGCGTCGATGACGATCTCGCCGCCCTCGACCCGGCCCGAGCCGTAGACGGTGAAGGGCAGGTTCGAACGCCCGTCGGCGTTGATGTCGACGCCGAGAGCCCGAAGCGACGAGATGGTGGTGGCCATCGGACGGCGGCGGGCACCCTCGTCGCCGTCGAAGACGATGGGGCCGAGGGCGAGGGCTGCGACCGGAGGCAGGAAGCGCATGACCGTTCCGGCGAGCCCGCAGTCGATGGTGGTGCTGCCGATCAGCTCGTCGGCGGGGGTGATGAGCCAGTCCGGCCCGAACCGGCCGGCGCCCGTGCCGGCGCTGGGCGACACCTCTTCGATCGACACCCCGAGCGAGCGCAGTGCCTCGACCATGAGGGTGGTGTCGCGGCTGTGCAGCGGGGCTCGAAGGCGGGAGGGGGCATCCGCCAGCGCAGCCAGCACCAGCTCACGATTGGTGAGACTCTTCGACCCCGGCAGCGACACCGTTGCGGCCAGCGGGCCGTGCGCGCGGGGAGCAGCCCAGTCGGGATTCGGCTCGCCGGGGGCGGAGTCGCCGTACGGGTTGAAGTCGGGTGTGGAATATCTCGAGATCAGCATCAGTTGTCTAGGGTATCGGCCCATGCAGAGAAACGAGAAGGAGTTGACTGTGCCACCGCTCACCAGCGTCTTGGAACGCCCCGTCAGCCTTTCTCCCGTCATCGTAGACTTAGCGGTGATGACAACCGTGAAATCCGACCCCCGCGCGCTCTTCGAGGAGCAGGCGATTCCCTTTCTCGATCAGCTGTACGGTGCTGCCCTGCGCATGACGCGCAACCCCGCCGACGCGCAAGATCTCGTTCAAGAGACGTTCGTGAAGGCCTACGCCGCATTCGCCCAGTTCGAACAGGGCACCAACCTGAAGGCGTGGCTCTACCGCATCCTGACGAACACGTTCATCAACGTGTACCGCAAGAAGCAGCGCGACCCCTACCAGGGCACCACGAGCGACCTCGAAGACTGGCAGCTCGGCAATGCCGAATCCGCCACCGCCACCGGTACGTCGTCGCGCTCGGCCGAGGCCGAGGCCATCGACCACCTTCCTGATAGTGCGGTCAAGGATGCCCTGCAGTCGATTCCCGAAGACTTTCGTCTGGCCGTGTACCTGGCCGACGTCGAAGGCTTCTCGTACCAAGAGATAGCCGACATCATGAAGACCCCCGTCGGCACAGTGATGAGCCGCCTGCACCGCGGCCGTCGCCTGCTTCGAGGGTTGCTCTCCGAATACGCCGAGGGCAGGGGTATGCCGGTCAAGGCCGCAGCGTCGCCCGCTGTCGGTACCGACACCGCGACGGCCGCCGACGTGACTGCCCCCTCGGCAGCCGAGGCAACGGCAGCCGCTGTGGCCGCCGACTCGGCGAGAGCCAAACCAGCCAAGAAGGCACCGCCGCGCTCGAAGACCGTTTCTGCGAACGCCGTGCCCGCGACAAGGAGCAAGAAATGACCGACTGCGGCTGCTCGAAAGCCAAAGCTGAACTCGAAGAGTATCTGCACAACGAACTCGCCAGCACCGACGCTGCCGACATTCGCGAACACATGCAAGGCTGCACCGATTGCTCCTCTGAGCTGCACGTAGGCGTCGTACTGACCGAGGCCGTTCAGCGCGCCTGCAAAGAAGTCGCCCCCGAACAACTGCGCGACCAGGTGCTGCTGAGCATCCGCCAAATCCAGGCGACGCACTAACTAGCCTCGCCGCGCCGCGCCGTGCCGCCTGACGGAATCGCCGCCCCGCCCCTGTCGCACCCGATCGAGTTTGCGAAAAGGCACCTAACCTCGCCGGTTTCGGGGCTTTTTCGCAAAGTCGAGAATGCACAAGGCCCCCCTTCCGCTAGGGAGGGGGGCCTTGTGCTCCGCGGAGGCGGCGCAGAAGCTACGACAGCGTGAGTGCCTGCTCGAGCAGCTCGGTCTGCTGCTTGGCGTGACGCTTGGCAGAGCCGGCCGCGGGGGCAGCCGACGCAGCGCGTGAGACGACGCGGATGGTGCGGCCTGCGGGCAGGCGAGGCGCGAGCTCGAGGCAGACGAACGGCCAGGCGCCCTGGTTCTGCGGCTCGTCTTGCACCCACACCAGTTCGGCGTTCGGGTAGCTCTCGACGACGGCGCGCAGCTCGGTCTCGGGCAGCGGGTAGTACTGCTCGAGCCGCACCAAGGCGATCTCGTCGTTCGGCGTCTTCTGCAGTTCGTTGAGCAGGTCGTAGTAGACCTTGCCCGCCATGAACAGCACGCGCTTCACCTTCGACTTGTCGACGGTGCTCTCGGCGCCCAGCACGCGCGGGTCGTCGAGCACGGGCTCGAACTTGCCCTGTGTCAGGTCGTCGACGGAGCTGGTGGCCCCGCGCAGCCGCAGCATGGCCTTCGGGGTGAACACGATGAGCGGGCGACGCGGGCGAGCGTACGCCTGGCGGCGCAGCAGGTGGAAGTATGACGCGGGCGTCGACGGCCTTGCGACCGTCATGTTGTTCTGCGCACACAACTGCAAGAAACGCTCGATGCGGGCCGACGAGTGGTCAGGCCCCTGGCCCTCGTAGCCGTGCGGCAGCAGCAGAACGAGCGAAGAACGCTGGCCCCACTTCTGCTCGGCCGAGGCGATGAACTGGTCGATGATGATCTGGGCGCCGTTGGCGAAGTCGCCGAACTGAGCCTCCCAGAGCACCAGGGCATCCGGCCGTTCGACCGAGTAGCCGTACTCATAGCCCATCACCGCGTATTCGCTGAGCAGCGAGTCGTAGATCCAGAATCGGGCCTGGTTGTCGCTCAGGTTGATCAGCGGCAGCCACTCCTGACCGTTCTCGCGGTCGTGCAGCACGGCGTGGCGCTGAACGAACGTTCCTCGCCGGGTGTCTTGCCCCGAGAACCGTACCGGGGTGCCCTCGAGCAGCAGCGAGCCGAGCGCGAGCAGCTCGCCGAACGCCCAGTCGATGTTGCCGTTGCGGCTCATCTCGAGACGCTTCTGCAGCAGCTGCTGCAGCTTCGGGTGAACCGTGAACCCGGCGGGCGGGTTGTTGAACGCATCGCCGATGAGGGCGACCGTCGACGCCGGCACACCCGTGGTCTCGGGCTCGCCCGCGCTGCTGTCGTCTTGCTGCGCCTCGGGTCGCTCGAGGTCGGCGACGGCGTTCATGTCGGCGGTGATGATGGGAATCGACGAGGTCTGCGCCGCGTGCGTTTCGGCGAAGGCGCGTTCGAGGCGGTCTTGGAAGTCGCGATGGGCGGCCTCGTACTCCTCTTGGCTGATATCACCGCGGCCGATGAGCGACTCGGTGTACAGCCGGCGCACCGAGCGCTTGGCCTCGATGAGGTTGTACATCAGCGGCTGGGTCATCGAGGGGTCGTCGCCCTCGTTGTGGCCGCGCCGGCGGTAGCAGATGAGGTCGATGACCACGTCGAGGTGGAACTGCTGGCGGTACTCGAACGCGAGCTGCGCCACGCGCACCACGGATTCCGGGTCGTCGCCGTTCACGTGAAAGATCGGGGCCTGAACCGACTTGGCGACATCGGTCGAGTAGACGGATGACCGGGCATCCGACGGCCTCGTGGTGAAGCCGACCTGGTTGTTGATGTTCACGTGGATGGCGCCGCCGATGCGGTAGCCGCGCAGCTTCTCCATTTGGAACGTCTCGTAGACGATGCCCTGGCCTGCCATGGCGGCGTCGCCGTGCACCAGAATCGGCAACGTCGAGAACGTGCCCTTGGGCTTTCGGTCTTGCTTGGCGCGCACGATGCCCTCGAGCACACCGTCGACGGCCTCGAGGTGCGAGGGGTTCGCTGCGATGTACACGGGAATCTCGGTGCCGTTCGTGCCCGTGAACGTTCCCTCGGTGCCGAGGTGGTACTTGACGTCTCCAGAGCCTTGCACGGTGCGCGGGTCTTGGGTGCCTTCGAACTCGCGGAAGATCTGGCCGTAGGTCTTTCCGGCGATGTTCGTGAGAACGTTCAGGCGACCGCGGTGGGCCATGCCGATGGCGACTTCGTCGAGGCCTTCGTCTGCGGCGGCCTGGATGACCGCGTCGAGCAACGCGATGGTGGACTCGCCGCCCTCGAGGCTGAACCGCTTCTGGCCGACGTACTTGGTCTGCAAGAACGTCTCGAAAGCCTCGGACTCGTTGAGCTTCTCGAGGATGCGCATCTGCTCGTCGTGCGTGGGCTTGGCGTACTTGCGTTCGATCTTGTCTTGAATCCAGGCGCGCTGCGCCGGGTCTTGAATGTGCATGTACTCGACGCCGATCTTGCGGCAGTACGAGTCGCGCAGAATGCCGAGGATGTCGCGCAGCAGCGCCGTGCGCTTGCCACCGAGGCCGCCTGTGATGAACTCGCGGTCGAGATCCCACAGCGTGAGGCCGTGGCTCTCGATGTCGAGGTCGGGGTGCGAGCGCTGACGGTACTCGAGCGGGTCGATGTCGGCCATCAGGTGACCGCGCACGCGGAACGAGTTGATGAGCTCCTGCACGCGGGCCGTCTTGTCGACGGCGTCGAAGTCGACGCTGATGTCGGGTGCCCAGTGAATGGGCTCGTACGGAATGCGCAGCTCGGCGAAGATGTCCTGGTAGAAGTTGCGCTCACCGATGAGCAGCTCGTGCACCTTCTTCAGAAACTCGCCGGAGCCCGCGCCCTGAATGACGCGGTGATCGTACGTGCTGGTCAGCGTGATGACCTTGCCGATTCCGAGATCGGTGAGCGTGCGGATGCTCGACCCCTGGAATTCGGCCGGATACTCCAGCGCCCCGGCGCCGATGATGGCGCCCTGGCCCTTCATGAGGCGAGGAACCGAGTGCACCGTGCCGATGCCGCCGGGGTTCGTCAGCGAGATGGTCGCGCCCTGGAAGTCGCCTGCGGCGAGCTTGCCGCTGCGGGCCTTCGCCACCAGGTCGTCGTAGGCGCTGAGAAACTCGCCGAACGTCATGGTGTCGGCGCGTTTGATGGCGGGCACCACGAGAGAACGGGTTCCGTCGGGCTTGGGCATGTCGATGGCGATGCCGAGGCCGATGTGCGCGGGGGAGACCACGACGGGCTTTCCGTCGACCACGTCGTAGAAGACGTTCTGGCTCGGGAACTCTTTCAGCACCTGAACGAGCGCCCAGCCGATGAGGTGGGTGAACGAGACCTTGCCGCCGCGCGAGCGCTTCAGGTTCGAGTTGATGACGATGCGGTTGTCGATCAGCAGCTTCGCGGGGATGCTGCGCACGCTGGTCGCCACCGGAATGCTGAGGCTGGCCTCCATGTTGGCGGCCAGCGACTTCGCCGGGCCCCGTAGCGGGGTCACCTTGTCTTGCTCGGCGGCCTCGGCCTCCGCGCTGCGGTCACGCACGACGGCCTCGGCCGGGATGGGCTGCGGGGAGGCGAGCTTCGAGGTGGTGCGGGCCACCGGCGCGGTCGACGGGGTCGTTGCGATGGGAGTCGTCACGGGGCCGACCGGTGTCGGGGCGGCGGAGTCTGCGGCCGGGGCTGCTGCCTGGGCCGCGGGGACATCTTGCGTCGGAATCGTGTCGGGAATCTGCGCCTCGCCGGCGCCCCCGCTCACAGCCGCAGCGCCAGCCGCAGAGGCATCCTCAGGCGCAGAAGCACCCTCAGCCGAAGAAGCACCCTCGGCAGGTGCCTCACCCGAAGCCAGCTCACCCGAGCTCGGCTTGTAGTGCTCGAGAATCGCCCACCACGACTGGTCGACCGAATTCTTGTCGACGACGTACTGCTCGTAGAGTTCGTCTACCAGCCACTCGTTGGCGCCAAATTCGCCCGACGAACTGTCGTCGGTTCCTGTTCCGGTCAACTGGCTCGACACTAGCCGATCGCCCACTTTCGTCACATCACGTATGGATGACGTGCCAGACAGCTGCGCAGCAGAGATTCACGCGCCGACACGTGCTCCTCAAGCTTAAACCCATCAGAAGCTCACCCGCCGCATCCGAGCATCAGGGCTAGCGTAAAGATATGCAGTTCTTGACTGAGTCACATAAAGACGACCTCACCTATTCCGATGTCTTTCTGGTGCCGAGCCGTTCCGACATCCGCTCGCGACTCGATGTCTCGCTCGCCCCCGAAGACGGCACTGGTGCCACGATTCCCCTGGTCGCCGCGAACATGAACTCCGTCACCGGGCCGCGGCTGGCCGCCACGCTCGCCCGGCGCGGCGGTCTCGGTGTGCTGCCGCAAGACATGCATCTGCAAGACCTCGACGCGGCCATCCGCTGGGTGAAGTCGCAGTCGGTCGAGTACGACACTCCGTTCGATTTTCGACCGGATGCAACGGTCGAAGAGGCTCTGACCGTGCTGCCCGCCGTGGCCGGCCAGGGCATCGTCATCCACGATCACGACGGCGCGTTCCTCGGCTGCATTCCCGCCCTCCGGCTCGCCTCGGCGCTACCCGACGCTCGGCTCGGCGACCTGCTGCACGGCCCGCTCACCTCGCTCGAGGCCGACGACCTCGACTCGCCTCGTGCGGCGTTCGACGCGATGGTGGCAGCAGATCTCGATTTTGCAACGATCACCCGGCACGGGCGGGTCATCGGCACCCTCAGCCGTACGGGCGCCCTTCGCTCGACCATCTACGAGCCGGCAGTGGATGCTCACGGGCGCCTGCGTGTCGCCGCAGCCGTCGGCATCAACGGTGACGTCGCGGCCAAGGCCACGGCTCTCGCGGCGGCCGGAGTCGACGTGCTGGTGATCGACACCGCGCACGGGCACCAAGACGCGATGGTGGATGCTCTGCATGCCGTTCGCGCAGCGAACCTCGGCCTTCCCCTCGTGGCCGGCAATGTGGTCACCGCTGAGGGGGTGCGCGACCTCGTCGAGGCGGGCGCAGACATCATCAAGGTGGGCGTCGGCCCCGGCGCCATGTGCACGACACGAATGATGACGGCCGTCGGGCGCCCGCAGTTCTCGGCGGTGCTCGAGACCGCGTCGGCCGCCACAGTGTACGGCGCGCACGTCTGGGCCGACGGGGGAGTGCGCTACCCGCGCGACGTCGCCCTGGCCCTCGCCGCCGGTGCCGCTTCGGTGATGGTCGGCTCGTGGTTCGCCGGAACGATCGAGGCTCCGGGGGTGCTCAAGCACGACGCCGCGGGCCGCCTTTATAAAGAGAACTACGGCATGGCGTCGGCGAAGGCGGTCACCGATCGGTTCGGCCGGCTCGGCGCGTACGAGCTCGCCCGTAAGCAGTTGTTCGCCGAGGGCATCTCGAGCAGCATGATCTACCTCGATCCTCTTCGCCCGTCGGTGGAAGACCTGCTCGACATGATCACGTCGGGCGTGCGCAGTTCGTTCACGTATGCGGGGGCTGCGTCGGTGCAGGAGTTTCAGCAGAGGGCTCGGGTGGGCATCCAGTCGGCCGCCGGTTACGAAGAGGGCAAGGCCCTACCTGTGAGTTGGTGAGAGCTTCGCTCAGTGGGTAAACCCCCAGACTTGCTGGGCGTGATTCTGTAGTATTGCTCACACACTATGGATGACCCTCCCTCACCCGACCGGGCCGAAAAGGCCGCTCTTTCCGCCGAGCAGCGCAAGGCGGTCGACGCAGCATGCTGACCGATTGGCTGCTGCTTGTCGGCGGCCTGATCTTGACCGTGGGTACCGGCTTCTTCGTGGCCAGCGAGTTCTCGCTCGTGAACCTCGATCGTTCCGATCTCGAGGGCCGGCAGAACCGCGGTGAAAAGGGCCTCGGCGCCACGATCGCCGCCCTGAAGATCACCTCGACCCATCTTTCGAGCGCCCAGCTCGGCATCACACTGACGACCCTGCTCACCGGTTATCTCATGGAACCGGCGATCAGTAATCTGCTGCGCCCGTTCTTCGACGGCCTGGGTGTCGACGACGCGGTCACGGTGGTCATTTCGTCGATCGTCTCGATCGTCATTGCGACACTGCTCTCGATGATCGTCGGCGAGCTGGTGCCGAAGAACTTCGCCCTCGCTCTGCCGATTCAGACGGCCAAGCTGGTCATTCCATTTCAGCGCGCCTTCACCATGGTGTTCAAGCCCGCCGTATGGGTGTTGAACAGCAGCGCGAACGCGATCATCCGTGCGTTCGGTATCGAGCCGAAAGAAGAACTCTCGGGGGCGCGTACCGCCGACGAGCTGTCGTCGCTCGTTCGTCGCTCGGCGCTGGAGGGCAGCCTCGACGTCGACACTGCCACGCTGCTCAACCGCACGCTGCTCTTCTCGGGCCACGATGCCAGCGACGTGATGACGCCACGGCCCCGCATCGCCTCGCTGAAACGAACGGATTCGGCCGCCGACGTGCTGCTGCTGGCGCAGTCGACCGGGTACAGCCGTTTTCCCATCATCGACGAGAGCATCGACGATGTGGTCGGTGTGGTGCACATCAAGCAGGCGGTGTCGGTGCCGCGCGCTCGCCGCGCCGACGTGCCCGTCGTCGCGCTCTCGTCGGAGCCGCTGCGGGTTCCCGAGACCATGAACCTCGACGTGCTGCTCGGCGAGTTGCGCAGTAAGAGCTACCAGATGGCCATCGTGCTCGACGAATACGGCGGAACCGCCGGCGTCGTCACCCTCGAAGACCTGGTCGAAGAACTCGTCGGCGAGCTGAACGACGAGCACGACCGCTCGCGCGTGGGCGTTGTGAAGGGTCGCGACACCATCTCGTTTCCCGGGCAGCTGCGGCCCGATGAGCTGCTCGACCGCGCGGGGGTCACCGTGCCAGAAGACGGCCCGTACGAGACGGTGGCCGGCTTCGTGATGAGCGAACTCGGCCGGCTGGCCACGGTCGACGACGTCGTGCCCATTGCCGACGGCGAGTTGCGGGTGGAACGAATGGATGGCCGGCGCATCGATCGCATCAGATTCACCCCCACCCCCGTCGATGTTCTCGTCGACGTTCCGGCCTCCGCCGCGGCGCGCACCGGCCCGGTTCGATCCGCGGGCGGCAAGAGCGGCTCGACGAAGGGCGGCCAGCGATGAGCGACTGGGCAGGTCTCGCGTGGCTGGTGGTACTGCTGCTCGTCAACGCGTTCTTCGTCGCCGCCGAATTCGCGGTGATCTCTGCGCGGCGCTCGCAGATCGAGCCGCTCGCCGAAGCAGGTTCTCAGCGCGCCAAGATCGCCCTCTGGGCCATGGAACACGCCACCCTCATGCTCGCGACCAGCCAGCTCGGCATCACGGTCGCTTCGCTACTCATTCTGAATGTGTCTGAACCGGCCATCCATCACCTGCTCGAAGGCCCGCTCGGCCTCACCGGCTGGAGCGAAGACGTCATCGGGTCGGTCGCCTTCGTGATTGCACTCGTGGTGGTGTCGTTCTTGCACGTGGTGATCGGCGAGATGGTGCCGAAGAACCTGTCGTTCTCGGTGCCCGACCGCGCGGTGCTGCTGCTCGCACCCCCGTTGGTGTGGATCGGCCGGGCGCTGAAGTTCGCCACCGTCGCCCTCAATGCCACGGCGAACGGCGTCGTGCGGCTGTTCGGTGTCGAACCCAAGAGTGAGGCTGCCAGCGCGTTCACGCTCGACGAGGTTTCGAGCATCGTCGAGCAATCGACCCGAGAGGGCGTGCTCGACGACAACTCGGGAGCCCTGCACGCCGCGTTCGAGTTCACCTCGAAGACCGTGGCGGCGGTGGCGGTTCCGCTCGACAAGCTCGTCACCGTGCAGCGCTCAGCCACGCCGGCCGACATCGAGCGGGCGGTCGCGCGTTACGGGTTCTCGCGGTACGTGATGGTAGATGCCCAGGGCAACCCCGAAGGCTACCTGCACCTCAAAGACGTGATCGACCTCGACGACGCCGATTTCGACGACCCGATTCCGGCCAAGCGCATTCGCCAGCTCGCCTCGATCTACGACGGCACCGAACTCGAAGACGCGCTCGCCACCATGCGCCGCACCGGCGCTCACGTGGCCCGCTCGTTCACCGCGACGGGCACCACGACGGGCGTGCTCTTTCTCGAAGACGTCATCGAAGAGCTCGTCGGCGAAGTGCAAGACGCCACCCGTCGAGACTGAGCCACCCCATCTCCGCTTGCTCGCCCGGCTCGCTCTGCGGGAGCGACTTGTGCGGACGAGAGCGACCACCCCGCCGGCTCCTCTCGTCCGAAAGGGTCGCTCTCGCGGCGTCAGCGCCAGACGGCGCGGGTGTACTGCGGGGGCCAGTAGTCGAGAGTGACGCCGAGCTCATGGGCGGCGCGCAAAGCGAAATGCGGGTCGCGCAAGAACTCACGCGCCATCATCACGGCATCGGCCTGGCCCGAGGTGATGACCTGGTCGGCCTGAGCGGCGTCGGTGATGAGGCCGACGGCGCTCGTCGCAACGCCGGCGCCTGCCCGAACCTGCGCTGCGAACTCGACCTGGTAACCGGGGCTCAGCGGAATCGTGACGCCGGCGTTGTTGCCTCCGCTGGAGATGTCGAAGAAATCGGCACCTGCCTCGCGAGCCCAGCCTGCCACGGTCGTGGTCTGCTCCACATCCCAGCCGCCGGCCTCGACCCAGTCCGTTGCCGAGAGCCGCACGAAGAGCGCAACCGCGGCCCCGACCTCCTCGCGAATCTCGCTGACGACGCGCAGCAGCAGCCGCGCCCGGTTCTCGAGACTGCCGCCGTAAAGGTCGGTGCGGGTGTTGCTCAACGGAGACAGAAATTGATGCAGCAGGTACCCGTGCGCGGCGTGCAGCTCGAGCACGTCGAACCCGGCGTCGACCGCGCGCCGAGCCGAGGCGCGAAACGCCGCGACGACCTCGTCGATGCCCCGGGCATCCAGTTCGGCCGGCTCGTCATAACCCGAGAACGCGATAGCCGACGGCGCCACGGCGCGCCATCCGCCCTCTTCCGCGGGAATGGTGCCCTGCTTGCCGGCCCACGGGCGATACGTCGACGCCTTGCGCCCGGCGTGCGCGAGCTGGATGCCCGCCTTCACACCCTGGGCATGAATCAGCGCGACGATGCGCTCGAATGCGGCTTGCTGCTCGTCGTTGTACAGCCCGAGGTCTTGCGGGGAGATGCGACCTTCGGGAGTGACGGCGGTCGCTTCGGTGATGATCAGCCCCACGCCGCCCGAAGCGAACGAGCCGAGGTGCGCGAGATGCCAGTCGGTCGGCACCCCGTCTTGTTTCTCAGCCGAGTACTGACACATGGGGGCGACCCACAGCCGGTTGCGAAAAACCGTGTCGCGAATCGTGTACGGCTCGAAGAGCTGCGCTGCAGCGGAATTTTCAGGTGAAGTCACGAGAGAAACAAGCCCGATGCGGGCGCGAGTATTCCGTGGGTAGACCTCTTAT
Source organism: Subtercola sp. (assembly GCA_025463765.1). GTDB lineage: Bacteria > Actinomycetota > Actinomycetes > Actinomycetales > Microbacteriaceae > Subtercola. The sequence goes on from JAODBC010000019.1 coordinate 55,541, forward strand.
CGTTGAACCATGACCACTGATCCCGACTCACCGGCTGACTTCGTTGCGGCTGGCCTTTCGACGGCACCCGACCCTCAGCAGATCAGCTGGTCGGCTTTCGGCCCAGCGGATGCCCGGGGCTGGCTCGCGCGGCCCGAACCCGCCGATGACAAGTACTCCCGCGGCGTTCTGGGAGTCATGACCGGTTCCGCCGCCTATCCGGGTGCGGCGGTGCTCGGCGTCGAGGCCGCGAGTCGCGCCGGAGTGGGCATGCTGCGTTACCTCGGGCCCAGCCGCGCCACACGTTTCGTGCTGCAGCGCCGGCCCGAAGTCGTGACGGCCGACGGCCGCGTGCAGGCCTGGCTCGTCGGGTCGGGCATGGATGCCGCGGCCCGTGAGCCCGGCGTCACGGCGGCGTTGACCGAATCGCTCGGGCACGGGCATCCGGTCGTCATCGACGCCGGCGCCCTCGACCTCATCGGATCGGCAACGGGGCCGGTGGTCATCACCCCACATGCGGGCGAGTTGCAGAAGCTGCTCTCGGCCCGCAGAGTCGACGTCACCCGTGAGCAGATCAGCGCGGATCCGGCATACTGGGCCGAGCGAACCGCGCGGCTGCTCAAGGTGACCGTGCTGCTGAAGGGCCACACGACGCACGTCGTCGGGGTGCACGGCGGTTCGGGTGGCGCGACGGGCTCGGGTGGTACAGCAGGCTCGGGTGGTGCGGCGCGTTCGGGTGGTGCAGCCGGTTCGGACGGCCCATCGACCTCGGCGACGGGCTTTCGCGTCGTCGCCCCGACGACGGAACTCGCAACGGCCGGTTCGGGCGACGTGCTCGCGGGCATCCTGGGCGCCCTGGTGGCGACGCATCACGAGGCACTTCGCGCCGACCCCGGCGTGCTGGCCCGGCTGGCCGCCACGGCCGCCGTTCTGCACGGTCTGGCGGGCGAGAAGGCTTCGGCGGGCGGCCCGATCGTGGCGCTCGACATCGCCGAGGCGGTGCCCGCCGTCATCGCGAGCCTGCGCGCTACCCCTTGACCGCGTTCACCGCGAATTGCACCGTCGCGCTGGCGTTGCCGACAGCGAACCCGAAGTCGGGCCCGGTCACGTCGTAGTCGGCGAGCGAGATGGGGATGCTGCCACTGATGCGCGCACCGTTCGCGCCGAAGGTCGTTTGCAACTGTACGTTCACGTCGTGCGACACGCCGTGCAGTGTGAGGGTGCCGTGCCCGGTGACCGTCTGGATCTGACCGGCGACGGCCGAGAGCGCGACGTCGATCGGCTGATCGAGCACGAAGGTCGCGGTGGGGTAGTCGTGTGCTTGCAACGCGACCGTGCGCAGGTAACGATCGGTCTGGGCGTCGCCGCAGCTGAGTGAATCCACATCGACAGCGATTGCGGCGGCCGAGAGGGTGTCGTCGGTGATCGTCAGCGTTCCGCTGACGCTGTCGGTGCTGCTGGTCAGTGCTGCGCCGTCGGCCGAAGCGAACTGGTAGCCGGCGGTCGAGCCCGCCGACACTTTCCAATCGCCGCTGATGTGCATGTCGTCGGCTATGGATGCGGAGGATCCATCGGCCACCCGGGGAATGACGCTAGCGGTCTGGCCGCCGGCAATTGTCACGTCTTGATAAAGAATCGGCGCAGCAACGGCCGCCACGAGACCCACCGACAGTGCCATCGCGACGAGCGCGAGACTGATCGTGACGGGCTTCTTCATCGTGATTTCGAGCAAAGCAGTGCAGGTTGGCCACATGCTGAGAGCGCACGGGGCGTGGGCTGTGTTTCGCCTGCGGGAGTGCCGTAAAGGTTCGGCCCAGCGGCCCGGCCTAAGATGGCGGGGTGCTACGACTGGCTAAAACTCCCTGGGTACTCTGGCTGGCGTTCGTCGTCGTGCACGCCTGGCTCGGAATCGTCGGCCTGACGGCCTCGACGCTGCCCTGGGGTGACGTCACCCTGGTGTACAGCGCCTGGATCGAAAACGGCCTGAACGGCTACTGGGTCGGCATCGACGGCCCCTGGGTCTATCCGCTGCTCGCGCTCGTACCCATGATCGCGGCTATGGGGCTCGGCCCTTCGCTGTACGGTACCGGCTGGCTGTTTCTCGTGGTCATCGCGAACGGCGCTGTGCTGGCGTTCATCTTGAACTCGCGTGCGACGGCCGCACCTTCAGCCGAGGTCAGTGCAGATGATCGTGTCGGCTTCACCCCGAACATCCGTTTCGTCGCCGCCTGGTGGTGGCTCGGCTTCTTGCTGCTGCTGGGGCCTGTGGCGCTCGGGCGAATCGATACGTTCGAGGTCGACCTGGTGATCGTGGGGCTGCTGCTCGCCATTCGCCGGCCCGCGATCTCAGGCGGACTTCTGGCCCTTGCCATGTGGGTGAAGGTGTGGCCCGCCGCGCTCATCGTCGCCGTGGTGATCGCGGTCAAGCGCCGGGCCGTCGTGGCGATCGGTGCAGCCGTCACTGCCATCGGAGTCGCCGTCGTGGGCCTGCTGCTCGGCGCCGGCGCCAATCTGTTCAGCTTCGTGACACAGCAGACCGGTCGCGGGCTGCAGGTCGAGGCTCCGATCAGCCTGCCCTGGATGTGGATGGCCTACTTCCGTCTGCCGAACTCGCGGGTGTACTACGACGAAGACATTCTGACCTTTCAGGTGAAAGGCAACGGCGGCCCGGTGGCCGACTTTCTGACCACGCCGCTGCTGGCGATCGCCGTGGTGTGTGTGCTCGCGCTCGGCATCTGGGTCGTGCGGTCGGGCGCATCCGCTACCCGCGTGCTGCCGAGCCTGTCGCTCGCGCTGGTCACTGCGCTGATCGTCTTCAACAAGGTGGGATCGCCGCAGTTCATGCTGTGGATCAGCGCGCCGATCATTCTCGGACTCGTCTGGCAGGGCCGCGAGTTCAGGCGATTCGCGATCATTGCCGCGGTGCTCGGCGCCCTCACCCAGCTCATCTACCCCTATCTGTACGACTGGCTGCTGTCGCTCGATCCGTTCATGCTGACGGTGCTCACCGTACGCAACCTGCTGGTCATCGTGTTGTTCGCGCTCGCTGTGCGCTCGGTGTTCCGGGCGCGGGTGCGCTCGAAGTCGCTCGAGTTCACGCCGAGCGAGAAGGTGGCGATCTGATGCGCGCCTCGGCCGATGTGCGCGCAACGACTGAAAGGCTGGTTCTCTGATGCTGGTTGCGTTCTCTGTTGCCCCGTCGGGCGGCGACAACCCCGATGCTTCGGTGCACGACGCCGTTGCGGCCGCCGTGCGCATCGTGCGTGAGTCGGGCCTGCCGAATCACACCGACTCGATGTTCACCACCATCGAGGGCGAGTGGAACGAGGTGTTCGACGTGATCCGTCGTGCCACCGAGGCCGTCGGAGCCTTCGGCCCGCGGGTCTCGCTCGTGCTCAAGGCCGACATCCGCCCCGGCCACACCGGCGAACTCACCGGCAAACTCGAGCGCCTCGAAACCGCCCTCGGCGACTAGCGCCTCGCTTCACCTCTGCTCCCGTAGACCGCGCGAGCGGTACTTGCGGACGAGAGATGCCGGTGTAACGCACTCTCTCGTCTGAAAGTACCGCTCTCGCGAGAAGAGATTGGGCCCCGACGATGAGCCGGGCCAAGTGGGGCGGGCGTGAACAGCGTGTAACAGGTTATCGAATCGATTCGATTTTGCAGGGGAGCGCGCGTAGAGTTGTTGCGTGAGTACAACTTCTTCGAGCGCACAGGGCACGCCCGCGTTCTCGCCGGCGCGCGTGCGCCTGGCGCTGCTCGCCCTCACCTTGGGCGGGTTCGGCATCGGCTGCACGGAGTTCGTGGCGATGGGTCTGCTGCCGAATCTCGCCCAAGACCTGCTGCCGGCGCTGTACTCTGTGTCGTCAGAGCAGGCGAACGCGCAGGCCGGGCTGCTGATCACCGCGTACGCGGCCGGTGTCGTTGTCGGTGCTCCGACGATTGCCGCTGTTGCGGCACGGTGGCCGCGCAAGATCGTGCTGATGTGCTTGCTCGGCATGATCATCATCGGAACGGTGGCCTCTGCCGTGCTGCCGTCTTTCGGCCTGATCGTTCTGGCCCGCTTCATCTCCGCGCTGCCGCACGGTGCGTACTTCGGAATCGCGGCACTGGTGGCTGCGACGCTGATGGGCCCCGGAAAGCGCGGTCGCGGGGTGGCGCTTGTGCTCGCGGGGCTCACCGTCGCCAACGTTGTGGGTGTGCCCCTCATCACCTACATCGGCCAGACCACCAGCTGGCGCGTGTCGTATCTGGTCGTGGCCGGCATTTTCGTGCTGGCGCTGATCGCCGTGCTTCTCACGGTGCCGAACCTTCCGGGCGACCCGAGCGCCACCATGAGACAAGAGCTCAAGGCGTTCCGGCGCCCCCAAGTGTGGTTCGCCGTCGGTATGGGTGCCATCGGTTTCGGCGGGTTCTTCAGCATTTACACGTACGTTTCGCCTATCGTCACCTCGATCACCGGGCTTCCGGTCGGTATTGTTCCGATCGCCCTCATCGTGATCGGCATCGGAATGACCATCGGCAACCTTCTGGGCGGCTGGTTGGCCGACCGCAACCTGAAACGCTCGATGCTCGGCTTCTACGGCATGGTGCTGCTCACGCTCATCGAGTTGCTGCTGTTCGCCTCGAACCCGGTCGGGCTGTTCGTCGGCCTGTTCGTGCTCGGTATTTCGGCGTCGGCGATCTCCCCGCTCATCCAGACCCGGCTGATGGATGTCGCGGGCGACAGCCAGTCGATCGCCGCTGCCTTGAACCACTCGGCCCTGAACTTCGGTAACGCACTGGGCCCGTTACTCGGCGGAATAGTGCTGACGATGGGATTCGGCTACGTGGCGCCGATCTGGGTCGGCATTCTGCTCACCGTGCTCGGCATTCTGATCGCGGTGACGTCGTTCAGCGTCGAGCGCAGAGACCGTCGGCGCGGTGCTGTCGCGGTCGGCGCGCAGGCGATGCAGTCGGAGCTGGTCTAGGGACGAGCTGGTCTAGAGACGAGCTGGTCTAGCGGCGAGCTGGTCTAGCGAGACCGAAGAGTCGTGGCTACTCGGCCGGCGTCGTCGCCGACTCGTTCGCCTCGCTCGTGTCGAGGTAGTCGTCGTGCAGCAGCAAGCCGTCTTGAATGGCGCGGCGGCGCAACGCCACCTTCGTGCCGACGTCGATGCCGAGAACGCGATACTTCTCTCGAATGCGCTTGAGGTAGCTCTTGGCGGTCTCTTCAGAGATGCTGAGCTGCTCGGCGACCTGCTTCACCGGCTCGCCGCCGCCGTACAGCGCCATGACCCGGCGCTCTTGTGCGCTCAGCTTCGGTGCCCCGCCGAGTTCTTGTGCGCTCAGCGCGAGGTCGAGCTCGCTCGAGATGAACGGTTCGCCCTTGGCTGCAGCGCGGATGGCCTCGACGATCATGTCGGCCTCTTCGCTCTTCACCAGGTAGCCGAGCGCGCCGGCAGCGAGCGCCTCGCGGATCACTACGGGTTCTGAGTACGTGCTCATCAGCACGGTCTTCACGCCCGCGGACTTCAACGCGCGCAGCTTCACCGAGATGGGCAGGTTGTCTTTGAGGTCGAGGTCGAGCAGCACAACGTCCACCGGGAATTCGGGGTGGGTGAGCAGGTCGGGCCAGGTGGTCACGGCAGCGACCATGCTGATGTCGCTCGCCGCCCCACGGATCCATTCGGTGAGAGCACCGAGGAGCATCCGGTGGTCGTCGACGATCGCCAGTCGAATGTTGTCATGCGTGACCGCCATGGGTGACCCTCCTGCTTTGGCTCATCTTATGTCTGGGGTGTGCGTTTGCGGCAGTTACGATTCGGGGGTGTCGACATGCACGTTCATCTGGATTCGCAAGCTGCCGGCCCGACCGCTCTCGACGTGCGGGCCGACCCGGTCGAGTGCCCCCCAGATCGTGACGTCGATGCGACGCCGCGGTATTCCGTCGACAGCAATGTCTATCGGAAAGGCAATCCTATCGGTTTCGGCCGAACCCGATAGATCGGACTGCGGCCCGACCGTGATGGTGATGCGCGGCTGCTGACGGGTCGCGGCGGCGGCCATCAGCCAGACCGCAGAGAGCAGACCCTCGCGCTGATCGGGTTCGAGGTAACCCGCGAGACCCTCGGTATCGATCAGAGCAACCGTCGGGCTGAGCACCTCGGAGTCGTCGATGGCGTGCTGCAGCCAGGTCTGCTGCCGCCCGGCTACCAGACGCAGCCGCAGTTCCGTGGCAAGAGCCGAAGCAGCCGCCGACTGCTCCCGATCCAGCGGCAGCGGGATGCGCCCCGACGCAACGTCGCTCAGCAACTCTTCGGCGTTCTGGTCGAGTCGCACGAGCTCGTCAGAACCCTGGATGCCCACACCGAACCGAGGCGACGAGATCGTGCTCTCGACCAGCGTTCGGTCGAGCTCCCGATCGATGAATCGGCTGAACGAGCGCACGATGAGAACACCGATCAGAGGAGGCGCGATGGCGGCGACGATGACCTCGATCTGCGGGCGCTGACCCGCCGGCAGAGAGCTCACGCCCGCGATGGTGATCGCGAAGAGGAAGGCGGCGAGTATCAGACTCGCCAGCAGAAGCTGGTTGAGCGGGCGGTAGGCGACCAGCGCGAGCAGCGCCGCGCCCGCCCCGACGATGACGGTCACCTCGGGGACCGGTGTCGCGAATCCGCCCGACGAGACCAGATCGAGAATGACGGCGACAGAGAGCACAACCAGCAGGGCGACAAAGGCCGGAGTGGGCAGTTGGCTGCCGAGCGAGTTGGCGATCAGAACGGCGGCTGTCGTCGCGAAGGCGACCATCACCCAGGCGATCAGAGTGAGCCACGGATTGCTGTAGGCCGACCAGTCGAAGGCGAACGTCGCGATACCGCGCAGACTCAGCACCACGGCGGCCACAATGGCGCCGGTACCGATGTAACCGATGCCGATGCGCGAGTCAGAAGCCACGTCTTTGCGCAGCGCCTCGAGCGCCTCTGGCCCGAGAGTGCGGGCCCGCACGAGCCGGGTCAGGAGCCCGGTAGTGCCCTCGTCGTCGTGACCGTCGTGACCGTCGTGACCGTCCCGACCGTCGTGGCCTGCCGAGAAGCCGGCGCTCATCGCGGCACCTCCAGCACCACAGTCGTGCCGGCGCCTGGGGCAGAGAAGATGCGAGCGTTACCGCCGACATCACGGATTCGCGCCACGACCGATTCGGTGATGCCGAGTCGCCCGCTGGCGACCTCTGCCGTGTCGAAGCCGACCCCCGAGTCGGTGACCATGGCTCGCACTCCACCGGCGTCTTGCGAGATGGTGACGTCGGCCTGGTCGACACCGGAGTGCCGCCGAACGTTCTCGAGACACTCCGACAACGACAGCAGAAACGCGCTGCGCACCAGCGGTGGCAGAGTCACGTCGCCTGCCCCGTGCCAGTGCACGGTGAGCCCGCGCCGCTCGAACCGTTGCTGCAGTTCGCGAATGTTATCGGTGACCGCGGCGACCTCGTGGGCTCGCAGATTGTAGTCACCGGATGCCCGGGGTGCCGGAGTCTCGCCGAGCCGCAGTTGTCGCAGCAGCACGGCGTCTTCCGCGGCCTGAATGCGCAGGGCCTCAGGCTCGACCCCGCGCCCGGAGTGCGCGAGCAGTGTCAGCGTGGCGAGCACGGTGTCGTGCAAGAGGCGAGCGCTTTGCCGCCGCTGCGCTTCGAGTTCGCTGGCCCGCCGTTCGGCCTGATGCGCTGTGCCGAGCCGGGCGATGCGCTCGCGGGCCCGCCGCACAGAGTCGCTGATCCAGATGCCGACCAGCACATTGACAGACCAGCCGACGATGAAGATCGTCAGCGCCTGAATGAGGTCGCTGCCGTTCATGAACGGTAGCGTCACGGCGAGGTTGGCCACGAACATGGCGACGAGGTAGACGCGCCCGACCCCCGTGCTCTGCAGCACAATGGCCATCGCGCCGAGCCCACCACCCGAGACGAGCAGAATCGCGCTGAGCACAGAAGGGTTCTCGCCGCTGAGCGACCCGAGAAGCAGGCTGATCGAGAGCCCGATGACGGTGGTGATCACGATCCACCAGACCGACGACGATCGCCCAAGCATGAAGTAGCTGAACAGCATCACCACGTAGAGAACGATGCCGAGAATGAGGGTGAACAGCGGCACGCCGCCCGCGATCGCCAGGCAGGCGAACGACGACACAGTGAACACCGTGCCTTCGAGCCAGGCCGCCGTGCCCAGCAGCGGTTCCTGGTGCCTCACCGCAGCCCATCGATCATGACACTGATGCTACCGGCAGGGCACAGCGTCCTTCGGCACGCAGCCGCCGGGCACGCCGTTGCTCGCCGGGCACGTCGTCACTGGGCGAGCAGGCGCCGCAGCTGCTCACCGACCAGCTCGAACTCGATCAAGAAGCCGTCGTGGCCGAACTTCGAGCTGATCACCGTGGCCTCGTCGCCGTCGATGTTGCCGGGAACGTGTTTCGCGATCAGTTGCTGATCGGGCACGGGAAAGAGCCGGTCGCTGTCGATGCCGATGATCAGCGACCGTGCCGTGACCCGCCGCAGAGCCTCGATGATGCCGCCGCGACCGCGACCGACATCGTGCGAATTCATCGCCTCGACCAGAGTGATGTAACTGTTCGCGTCGAAACGCCGGGTGAACTTGTTGCCGTGAAAGTCGAGGTACGACTCCACCGCGAAGCGGCCGCCGCGGCCGAGCGGGCTGATGCCGCTCTGCCAGCTGCGTTCGAACCGGTCATTCAGTTCGGTGGGGCTGCGGTAATTCAGCAGGGCCATGCGCCGGGCCAGAGCGAGGCCGGAATGCGGCCCCTCGCCGACTTTGGCGTTGTAGTAGGCCCCGTGATGAAACAGCGGATCGGCCCGAATGGCCTCGATCTGCACCGAGTTCAGCGCGATCTGGTCGGCGCTCGAGATCGGGGGAGCAGCGATGATCGCCAGTCGCTCTGCCAGCTCGGGGTATTCGATGCCCCACTCGAGCACCTGCATGCCGCCCATCGACCCGCCCACGATGGCGTGCCAGCGGCTGATGCCGAGATGGGTCATCACCGCGTGCTGCGCGCGTACCTGATCGCGAATGCTCGTGTACGGAAAGCGTGCACCCCACTCTTCGCCCTCGGCATCGAGCGACGCCGGACCCGTCGAGCCCTGGCAGCTGCCCAGCATGTTCGGCGCCACCACGAAGTACCGGTCGGTGTCGAGCGCGAGACCCGGCCCCACGATTCCGCCCCACCAGCCGGCGGTCTGGTGCCCGGGTTCGGCCGGGCCCGTGAGGTGCGAGTCTCCTGTGAGCGCGTGTGCCACGAGCACCGCGTTGTCACCCGCCGCGTTGAGGGTGCCGAACGACTCGTAGGCGATGCGCACATCTTCGACCACCCCGCCGTTCTCGAACGTCACGTCGCCGATGTGGGCGAACATCCGTCGCCCCACCGGGTCGCCGTCGCGCCACGCGCCGGTAGCCGGAGGCTTGCCGAGAATCGACCGGATCTGCGCGTCGGTGATGAAATCGCTCGGAACGGTGTCTTCGGGTGTCTGCCAGTCCATGGTTCTCTCATTCTCCCGAACGATTTCGCACTGTTACGCCCTAAACGCCCTCAACGCCCTAAACGCCCTCAACGCAAGCGAGACCGGCACTCGCGGCCGAGGTCAGCACGTAGAAGTGCCAGTCTCGGCCGATTGGGCCGGTCTCGCGAACCGTGGGGGAGGGGAGGGGAGGGGAGGGGAGGGGAGGGAGGGCTAGAGCGCGTTCGCCCGAGCGACCTCACGAGCAGCGGCGAGGCCGCCGGCCAGGTCGGCCTTGATGTCGTCGATGTTCTCCAGGCCCACCGAGAGGCGCACCAGGCCGGGCGTGACACCCGAGGTGAGCTGCTGTTCCGGAGTGAGCTGCGAGTGCGTCGTCGACGCGGGGTGGATGACCAGCGAACGTACATCGCCGATGTTCGCCAGGTGCGAGAACAGGTTGAGGTTGTTCACCAGCGCGCGACCGGCATCCACACCGCCCTTGAGCTCGAACGACAGCACCGCACCGACGCCCTTGGGCGCATACTTGTTGGCCGCGCCGTACCACGGGCTCGACGGCAGACCGGCGTAGTAGACCGCAGCGACGTCTTCGTGGCTGTCGAGCCACTCGGCGACCTCCTGCGCGTTCTGCACGTGGCGCTCGATGCGCAGGCTGAGGGTTTCAATGCCCTGGATGAGCTGCCAGGCGCTGGCGGGGGCGATCGACGAACCCAGGTCGCGCAGCAGCTGCACGCGCGCCTTGATGATGTAGGCGATGCCGTCGCCGAGCGCCTCGGTGTAGGTGACACCGTGGTACGACTCGTCGGGGGTGGTGAGACCCGGGAACTTCTCCGAGTTCTCGCTCCACTTGAACTTTCCGCCGTCGACGATGACGCCGCCGATGATGGTGCCGTGACCGCCCAGGAATTTGGTCGCCGAGTGCACCACGATGTCGGCGCCGTGCTCGAACGGGCGGATCAGGTACGGCGTGGCGATCGTGTTGTCCACGATCAGCGGAACGCCGTTCTCGTGCGCAACGCCCGAGACCAGCTCGATGTCGAGAATGTTGATCTTCGGGTTGCCGATGGTCTCGGCGAAGAACAGCTTCGTGTTCGGGCGAACGGCGCGCTGCCACTCGGCCGCGTCGTCTTGGTTCTCCACGAAGGTGGTCTCGATGCCGAGCTTCGCGAGCGTGTACTTGAACAGGTTGTAGGTGCCGCCGTAGATCGACGAGCTCGACACGATGTGGTCGCCGGCTTGCGCGATGTTCAGAACAGAGAACGTCTCGGCCGCCTGGCCCGAGGCGACCAGCAGCGCTGCTGTTCCGCCCTCGAGAGCTGCGACGCGCTCTTCGACCACGTTTTGCGTGGGGTTCTGAATGCGCGTGTAGATGTTGCCGAACTCGGCGAGAGCAAAGAGGTTCTTCGCGTGGTCGGCGTCGTTGAAGACGTACGAGGTCGTCTGGTAGATCGGTGTGGCGCGGGCGTTGGTCACGGGGTCTGGAGCGGCACCCGAGTGAATCTGTTTGGTCTCGAACTGCCAGTCGGCGGAGTTGTCGGTCATGGTGTGTGTCCTTTGGTCTGACGAGAAATCGGTGGGCGAACTCTCGCAACAGTAAGCACGCGGCAGATGCGGGTCAATGCTTGCCGCAATACGGGGTAAGAATCGGCCCGTGGTTCGGCCCGCGCCGGTTCGGCTAGCGTTGAGGCATGGCAGATAATCTCAGGCGCGCGGTTGTCACAGGCGCAAGTTCGGGTATCGGTGAGGCTACAGTGCGGGCGTTGCGTGCGCACGGCTGGCAGGTCGTGGGGGTAGCCCGGCGTGAAGACCGGCTGAAGGCGCTCGCCGACGAGACGGGCGCCACGTACTTCGTGGCCGACCTCACGCAACAGGCCGATGTGGATGCTCTGGCCGCACATCTCGAATCCACCGGCGGTGTGAGCACCCTCATCAACAATGCGGGCGGCGCTGCCGGGCTCGACACCGTCGAGGCGGGTGACGCCGACGACTGGCGGTGGATGTTCGAGGTCAATGTCATCGCGGTGAAACAGGTCATCTCCGCTCTGCTGCCGTTACTTCGGGCATCCGTTGCGGGCGCGCCGACGGGAACCGCTGTCGCGGACATCCTCACCGTTTCGTCGATCGCCGGCCACATCGCGTATGAGAAGGGCGGCGGTTACAACGCGGCCAAGTTCGCCGTGGCGTCGATTCTCGACGTGCTGCGGCTCGAACTGAGCGGCGAGCCGATCCGGGTGCTCGAGATCGCTCCGGGCATGGTCAAGACAGAGGAGTTCTCGCTGAACCGACTGAAGGGTGACCAGGCCGCGGCCGACGCGGTCTATGCCGGCGTTCCCAACCCGCTCACCGCAGACGATGTCGCAGAGACGATTCGTTTCATGGTGGAGCTGGCACCGCACATCAGCCTCGACCAGGTCGTCATCAAGCCGGTAGCGCAGTCGGCGGCGTACAAGGTATTTCGGGGCCCGCTGGCCGTCAAGGAGTAACGCGTGTCGCGCGCGATTACCGGTACCGTAGTCGGATGGCCGAGAGCGCAGAAGTGACGGAAACAGTTCAGACACACGAGGCGAAACCCGAACGCGAGGTGCTGGGCTGGCTGGAGTTCGGCGATGCGTCACGGGTGCTCGCCACAATGATTCTCGAGAGCGGATTTGTTCCCGACTTCGTGATCGCGATCGCCCGCGGCGGTCTGCTTCCCGCCGGTGCGCTCGCGTACGCGACCGGCACGAAGAGCTGCGGCAGCCTCAACGTAGAGTTCTACTCCGACATCGAGACGACACTGCCCGAGCCGATCATCCTGCCCCCGATGCTCGACAACACGGCGTTGATCGGTAAGCGCATTCTGCTCGTCGACGACGTGGCCGACTCGGGCCGTACGTTGCGTCTGGTGGTCGACCTGCTCGAAAAGATCGGCGTCATCGTCAAGACGGCAACGTTGTATTCCAAGCCGCGCTCGGTGATCGAGCCCGACTTCTTCTGGCGCAAGACCGATCGCTGGATCGTCTTTCCCTGGTCGGCACTGCCGCCCGTCTCGGTCTGAGCAGACAGGGTTCAGGTTCGAGCAGGGCCGCATGGGCATCCATTTGGTGGGCGGCGGCTGGCCGCCAGAAGACGACGGCGCGGTCTACCGCGAATTCTTATCCGAGGCGGCAGAGCGCGCGCTGCAAGACGGCCGGCTCGACGGGCCGCGCGTGGCACTCATTCTGGTGCGCGACGGTGACGCGCCCGAGACGTACGCGGCGCTGCGGGCGGCGCTCGACGCGATCACCGTGTTCGAGCCCGTACCCGTGCTGTCACCCGAGGGCGTTGCGATCGACCCCGCAGCGCTCGCCGGCGTGCACGGCATTCTCGTCTGGGGCGGTCTGACGCCGGCCTACCGCGACAGTGTCGACCCGGCGTTCGACGAGATTCGTCGCCAGGTGACCGAGGGCGTGCCGTACCTCGGCTTCTCGGCCGGGGCCGCCATCGCCTCTGAGCGGGCGATTCTGGGCGGCTGGAAGATCGGCGAGGTGCCGGTTGCACCACAGGAGGCCTCAGAAGACCTCGAGGAGATCACCCTCGGTGAAGGAATCGGCCTGATCGACCTCGCGGTCGACGTGCACGCCGCCCAGTGGGGCACGCTCGCCCGGCTGATCGCCGCGACGGAAGCCGGCCTGACCGATAGCGGAGTCGCGATCGACGAACACACGGCGCTCATCGTGGGCGACGGCACATTGCGTGTCGTCGACCGCGGCAGTGTCTGGACGGTCACGCACGACAATGGCGGTGTGCGTATGGCCACTATGGGCGAAATGAGCGAGAGCTGAGCGCCCTGGCGAGGTCGCGAACTCGGGTGGCGCTCGAGCTGTGAACGGCGAGCTGAGAGAAAAGGCGGGCGAGAGCTGACCCCGAAGACACTGCCCGAGCTGGCCGAGGCGGGCGATATGGATGCCGGCTGGGCCGAGGCGCTGGCCCCGGTGGCCGGCGACATCGCCCGCATGGGCGACTTCTTGCGGGCCGAGGTTGCGGACGGGCGCGGCTACCTGCCCGCCGGCCCGAACGTGCTGCGCGCTTTTCGGTACCCGCTCGACGGCGTTCGGGTGCTCATTGTGGGGCAAGACCCGTACCCCACCCCCGGGCATCCGATCGGCCTCTCGTTCGCTGTGGAGCGACATGTGCGCCCGGTGCCGCGCAGCCTCGCCAACATCTATCGGGAGTTGAACACCGACCTCGGAGTGACGCCGCCGGCGCACGGCGATCTCACGTCGTGGTCGTCGAACGGTGTCATGTTGCTGAACAGGGTTCTCACGGTGCAGCCAGGCGTGGCCGGGTCGCATCGCGGCAAGGGCTGGGAGGCCGTGACCGAGCTCGCCATCAAGACCCTGGTCGCGCGCGGCACGCCGCTTGTCGCCATTCTGTGGGGTCGGGATGCCGCCAACCTGAAGCCGTGGCTCGGCGACGTGCCGGTCATCGAGTCGGCCCACCCCAGCCCGCTGTCAGCCAGTCGCGGGTTCTTCGGTTCGAAGCCCTTCAGCCGTGCCAACGCCGCCCTCGAGGCACAGGGTGCTGTCGCCGTTGACTGGTCGCTCGAATAGCCCGTCTTTTCAGCTCACTCTGCGCCTCCCACCGTTAGAATCGTGCACATGCTCGAAGAGGAATATCAGCCCAGGCGCACGCTGCCCACCGCCCTGCGGCCGCCCTCGCCGCCGGTCGAGACGTTCTCGTTCAGCATTCGTGATGCGACGCTCGCCGACATGCCAGCGGTGCGTGAGCTCTACAACCACTACGTGGCCAATACCGTTGTGACGCTCGACGAAGATGCCATGTCGCTCAAGGAGTGGCGTTCGAAGTTCGAGTGGGTATCGAAACTGGGTCTGCCGTTTCTGCTCGCGGTGTCGCCCACCGATCAGATGATCGGTTTCGCGTACGTGTCTCCGTGGAAGCAGAAGGCCGCCTACCGTCGCACCGTCGAGGATTCGATCTACCTCGGGCCGGCCGCAACCGGCAAAGGGCTCGGAAAGGCGCTCATGAAGGAGCTGCTGGCGCGCAGCAAGGCCGCCGGAGTGAAAGAAGTGCTCGCCGTCATCGTCGATAAGGGCGCCGAAGGGTCGATCCGCTTGCACGAGAGCCTCGGCTTCAAAGAGGTCGGGCGGCTCGGCAAGGTCGGCTTCAAGTTCAACCGGTGGCTCGGCACTGTCTTGCTTCAAAAACACCTCAAGTAAGCTCCTTCGCCCTTTAGCCCGTCGATCGAGCGGTGTTCTCGGGCAAGCCGACGAGAGCAGCGGATGCCCGGCGTAGGCTCGAGGCATGGCTGAGCTCCACGACCTGACCGCTCTCGAACAATGGCGATTGCTGCAGAAGGGCGACATCGGTGTGCTCGAGCTCACCGAGCACTACCTCGCCCGCATCGAACGGCTGAACCCGTCTCTCGGGGCGTTTCACGAGGTGACCGCCGACCGCGCTCGTACGCGCGCTCACGAGGTCGAGGCGACCGTGCCGCGCACGACCACCCTGTGGGGGCTGCCGTTCGGCGACAAAGACCTGGTGCGCCGACGCGGGGTGCGTACGACCTTCGGGTCTCGTGTCTTCGAGCAGTTCGTGCCCGAGGAGTCCGACGAGATCGCCGAGGTTCTCGACGAAGCCGGGGGAGTGAGCCTCGGCAAGACCGCCACGCCCGAGTTCGGACTGCCGAGCTACACCGAGAACCTCGTGGCGCCGCCGGCCCGCAACCCATACGACCTTGATCTCGGCCCGGGCGGGTCGAGCGGCGGGGCGGCCGTGGCGGTGGCCGCCGGGCTGCTGCCCTTCGCGCCCGGTTCAGACGGCGGCGGGTCGATACGCATCCCCGCCGCGGCCACCGGGCTCGTCGGGCTGAAGCCGACGCGCGGCCTGATTCCCGCCTCGTCGGGCATCGGAACTCTTGCCGGGCTCGGTGTGGGCGGCCCACTGGCACGAACCGTCGCCGATGCCGCCCTGCTTCTCGACGGCATGATCGCTCCCTCGGGCGGGGCGCCCCGGCATCACTTCTCGCTGCGCGCGCCGTCGAACGTCGAGGGCCCCTACCTCGGCGCGGCCATCCGCGGAGAAGGGCGCTTTCAGATCGGCGTGCTGCTCGATTCACCCTGGCAGCTCGATTACGAGATCACCATCGACCCCGAGGTGCGTGAGACCTTCGAGCAGACCGTCGAGCTTCTGGCCGACCTCGGGCACGGCCTCGAGACGCTCTCGCTGCTGCCCTCGCCCGAATACGGCCCCGCCTTTCGTACCATCTGGCAGGCCGGCGCTGCCATGCTGCCGGTCGACGAGACGAACGAACACCTGCTCGAACCCCTCACGCTCTGGCTCATGCGTCGCGGCCGTGAGCTGCCTGCGACGCAACTGATGGATGCCCTGCAGAAGCTCTCGGCCTTCGAGCGCTCGGTCATCTCACAGTTCGCCTCGTTCGACGCGGTGCTCACGCCGACCCTGGCGATGCCGCCGCGGCCGATCGGCTGGTTCGATGCGGTGGATGCCGAGCTCAACTTCGCGCAACAGGTGCAGTACACGCCGTTCACGTCGTTTGTGAACGTGAGCGGGCTGCCCGCCATCACGCTTCCGGTCGGTGCGACTTCTGCTGTCGGTGCGGCTTCTGTTGTCGGTGCGGCTGAGGGCGGCCTGCCGATCGGCATTCAGCTGATCGGCAGGCCGGGAGGAGAAGCGACGTTGTTCGCTCTCGGGCGCCAGCTCGAGCGGCGGCTGCAGTGGTACGACGTTCATCCGCCGGCCTTCTCGGCCTAGCGATCGGTATTCTGTGAGTTCTCTTACGCACGGTGACAGGGAGTTGTGCGATTAGGTTAGGCAACCCTATGCTTGAGGCAAATGAGCGTAGTACTGACGAGGCCCGATGCAGCAATGCGAGCATCCGGTGTCACCGAAACGGGCGGCCAGGTCGTATCTCCGAGTGCTGGCGTTTTAGCTGTCTCTACCTTGCGGGGCCGGGTTCTGCTGGCCGCCGAGGTTTCGTCGCTCGATGCCGTGCGTGACGTCATCGCGCAGATTTGGTCGGTGCAGACGCGCACGAATCGCACCCGCGGCCAGGTTTTCATCGAAGTCGCCTCGGCCGAGCAGATCGAGCAGATCAGTCTGCTCGAACCGCTCGAGACCCCGGAGCTGATCACCGTGACCTGGCTTGCGCGCGATGCACGCAGCGGGGCGCCGGGTACCGGCGAGTTGTGCGGCGCCGGAGTCGCCCTCGGCCGAGCCGTTCGGGCCTGGGTGAGCGAAATGACCACGGGCGACCCCGAGGTCGACGGTGAAGAGCTCTCTGCCGTCGTCTTCGGCGACTCGGCAGAAATCGTCGACCTGCGTCTCGACCTCATCTCGACGCTGGGCCTCGTCTCCGTCTGACGGGCTATTATCCGTCTGACGGGCTATCGCCGACTCGGCTGGGTCAGGCGGCGACCTCGCGGGCCGAGACCGCCCAGAACTTGGCGGCGAAGTCGGCGTCGTTGGCCTGCCGCGCGGTGTGGCCGTTCGGCTTCAGCTGGTCGAAGAACGTTCCGCTCGGGGCATCCACTCGGTCTGCCGACGCGAGGTGAACGAGGGGAGCCGCCCCGGCCTCGGGCGTCAGGCCGAGGCGGCCGCCGAGCAGCCCGTTCGAGATCTTCAGCGGCAGGGTGTCGGCGCCGAACGACGTCGAGACGAAGCCGGGGTGAAACGCGTAGGCCGAGATTGCACTGCCGGCCGTCTGGCGGGCAAGTTCTTTGATGAAGAGAATGTTCGCCAGCTTCGCCGCCCCGTAAGCCGGCCAGCCGCCCAGCCACCGCCGATTGCGCAGATCGAGGTCGTCGAGCCGAATCTTTCCGAGCGTGTTCGCGCTCGACGCCGTCGAAATGACGCGCACCGGTGAAACGGTTGCGTTCTCGCGCAATCTCGGCAGAAGCAGTGTCGTCAGCAGGAACGGAGCGAGGTGGTTGCTCTGTATGGTGCGCTCGTGCCCGTCGACCGTCAGCGCGCGTTTTTTGACGAGCCCGCCGGCGTTGTTCGCCAGCACGTCGATGCGGTCGTAGCGGTTCAGCAGCGCATCCGCCAGCGCCCGCACGTCGTCGAGGCGGTCGTAGTCGGCGAGAAACGCTTCTCCGCCGATGTCTGCGGCAACCGACCGGGTGCGCTCTGCATTGCGCCCGACGACTGCGATGGTGTGACCTTGCGCGGCGAGAGTGCCGGCCGCCGACCGGCCGATGCCCGAACTGCCGCCGGTGATCACGATGACTTTGCTCACCGGTAGCCGCCTTTCTCGAGCCCGGCCTCGATTTCGAACCGGTTAGTGAGTGGGTCGCTTCCGGCCAGAAAGTACACGAAAGGAAACGTGAGGCCGTACTTCTGCCACTGTAGCCGGTGCACGGCCTCGTGTTCCAGCACGGTCGGGCCCGCGTTGGTATCGGTGAGGTAGACGCCGCCGATGCACGACCCGCCGCGCGAAAACGCCCAGGTCGGCAGGCCGGTGCACACGAAGAGGCCATCGACCCGGCGAATGCGGCCCGTACTCAGCATGGCACCCCAGACCAGCCCTACGAGGGTCGCGTATAGGTATCCGGCCCGCGCGAGCGGAGGGCTCAGCAGCACGGTACGAACGATGACGACGAACGGTGTCAGCAGAAGGCGAGCGATCTTCACGCTAGAAGCTCGAGTCGTCGCGGCCGTAGGTTTCGAGCAGTCGTAACCACACCTCGCTGAGGGTCGGGTACGACGGCACGGCATGCCACAACCGATTCAGCGGAACCTCGCCCACCACGGCTACGGTCGCCGAGTGGATGAGCTCACCCACGTCTTGGCCCACGAAGGTGACCCCGAGCAGCACCTGGCGCTTCTCGTCGACCACGGCCTTCGCCCGGCCGACATAGTTCTCGCTCGTTACGCTCGCGCCGGCGACCCAGCTGATGTCGTATTCCACGGCGCGCACCGAGTAGCCCGCCTTCTTCGCAGCCGCCTCGGTCAGGCCGACCGAAGCCACCTCGGGATCGGTGAACGTCACTTGCGGAACAGCCTCGTGGTCGGCCGTCGCAACATGCGCACCCCAGGGCTTGATCGAGAGTTTCTTGCCAAGAGCGCGAGCGGCGATCACGTCGCCGGCAGCGCGCGCCTGGTATTTACCCTGATGCGTCAGCAGCGCACGATGGTTCACGTCTCCGGTCGCATAGAGCCATTCGCCCTCGAGAGGTGCGCCGTCGGCACCGAGCACGAGCAGCGTGTCGTCGGTCGCCAGCCACTGGTTCGGTTTCAGCCCGATGGCCTCCAGCCCGAGATCGCCGGTGCGCGGCGACCGCCCGATGGCCACCAGAATCTCGTCGACAACTAGCGTGTTGCCGTCGTCGAGAGCTATCGTCACGTCGCCGCCCGCCCCGCTACGCCGAACCGCCGTCGGCGACACACCGATGCTGACCGTCGCCCCGAGCCCGATGAGCGAGTCGCGAACCAGTTCGCCGGCGAACGGTTCTTGATTGCTGAGCAGGCCCGACCGCGACAGCAGCGTCACTTCGGAGCCCAAAGATGCGTACGCCGTGGCCATCTCGCAGCCGACGACTCCGCCGCCCAGAATCGCGAGCCGCTTCGGAACCACCTGTGATGAGGTGGCGTCTCGGCTGGTCCACGGGCCGGAATCGGCGAGCCCGGGGATGTCGGGCAGCAGCGCGGCCGACCCGGTAGAGACGGTGATCGCGTGCCGGGCGACAAGATGCGTGACTTCGCCGCGATCATTCGTCACGTCGAGCTCTTTCGGCGCAGTGAACCGTGCGTAGCCCCGAACGAGCGTGATGCCCGCGCCGGCGACCCACTCGACCTGGCTCGCGTCGTTCCATTCGTTCACGACGGCGTTGCGACGTTTGAAGACAGCGGCGGCGTCGAGCACTCCCGTGACGGCCTCGCGCGCGCCGGCGACGTTCTCGGCTGCACGCAGTGCGGCACCGCTTCGAAGCAGGGCCTTCGACGGCATGCACGCCCAGTACGAACATTCACCGCCGACGAGTTCGGCTTCGACGATGGCGACCGTCAGGCCGCCCTGTACGGCCCGGTCGGCGACGTTCTCGCCCACCGCCCCCGCGCCGATGACGATGAGGTCGAAAGTCTCGGTGGTAACCATGACCTCACACTACCTGCCGACAAAGTCTGCCGGCTGGCGGTTGACGAACGCCTGCATTCCGCGCACGGAATCTTCGGTGGCCGCGAGTCGCACGAGCTCGGGCTGCAGGGCGACGGCCGCGGCGACCTGCCCGGTGTCGTCACCGGCGCGTTCGGCGAGTCGTGCGTTCGCGAGGGTCGCCTGAACCGCGAGGGGCGCCTGGGCGGCGATGCGCTCGGCGATCGCGAGTGCGGCGTCGAGCTGCTCGCCGTCGGGCACCAGCTGCTGCACGAGGCCCATGCGGTGGGCTTCGACAGCGTCGAAGGTGTCGCCGGTGAGCATCCAGCGCATCGCGTTGCCCCAGCCGACGGCACGGGGAAACCGAATGGTCGCGCCGCCGAAGGGCAGAATGCCGCGGCTCACCTCGATCTGGGCGAATCGGGTCGACTGCGCGGCGACGGCGACATCGCTGGCGAGCATGAGCTCGATGCCGAGCGTGAGGCAGGTTCCGTGCACCGCGATCACCACGGGTTTGGTGCGCGGCGGGCTGCTGGGGCTGACCTGCCAGGGGTCGATGCCGCCCTCGGCTACGATATCGAGGCCCGCTGCCGAGATGCGTGGCCCGACGTCGGCCAGGTCGAGGCCCGCGGTGAAATGCTCGCCGATGGCGTGAACCACACCGACCCTCAGCTCGGGGTCGCGCTCGAGTTCGCCGTAGGCCAGCGAGAGCTGTTGCAGCAATTCGAAATCGGCGGCGTTGCGTTTCTCGGGTCGGTTGAAAGCCATCAGCAGAATGTGGCCGCGGCGTTCGACCAGGATGCGCGGAGAGGCGGACGGAATCTCAGAAGGAGTGTGCTCTGTCATGCGACGACGATAACTGCGCAGGCGAACCGCTCGCTGGGTCGTTGTTGGATCTGTGCAGAACACCGTGCTCGGCGGCCTGTGGAATTAGGTGGCCTGTGGAATGGGGCGGCCTGTGGAATTGAATGGCCTGCGGAATGGGGCGGCCGGTGGAATGGGGCGGCCTGTGGAATGCGGCGGCTCGAAGCCGCGTGGAGTCAGAGGGCGCGCGTGAGCGCCGAGATGATGCGCAGAACAGCCGACAGATCGTCTGACGCGGCGTCGGGATTGGCCGGCGCGAACTGCGTGATCGCGGCGCCGACCACGGTGAACCGGCGGCGAACGGCAACGATGTTCTCAACGAGGGCCGCCACGGTGAGGCCGAACGGCTCGGGGTAGCTCAGCCCGGTGATCTCGGCCGGATCGAGCACGTCGAGGTCGACATGCAGGTACACCTCCAACGCGCCCGTCGCCGAGATCGCCTCGACGAGGGCATCACCACGTTCGAGTTCTTCGCTCTGCTGCAGATCGTCGATGCTCACCTCGGTGATGTGGTTCTCGTCGATATAGGCCTGTTCGGCGTCGTCGAGCGACCGCACTCCGGCGAGAATCACCCGCGAGGGCGAGAGGGTCGACGCGAAGTCGGGAACGAGCAGCTCTGTTCCGTCGCCGAGCAGGGTTCGCAGCACCATGCTCGAGAACGGCCCGCTGCCTGACGGCGCAGTGCCCGAGCCCGACGTTTCGGGGGCCACCAGGTCGGCATGGGCATCCAGCCAGACCACGGCCAGCTCGGGATGCAGCCGCTTCGCCTCGGCGATCGGCGCCAGCTCGACACCGCAGTCGCCGCCGATGGTCACCACGAGATCGGGTCGAACGGCTCCTTCTTCGGTTGGTTCGAGAGCCTCGTTCAACGCACGCGTCACCGAGTCACGGATGCCCCGCAGCACACTCACGCGCGCCACCCCGCTGCCGAGACTCTCACCAGCGCCCAGAGTGACCTCGAGGCGACGCGTCACACTCGACGGCAGGTCACCGGCGATGGCGTCAGCTCCGTCGATGAGCTGCATCGCGCGAGAAGAACCGGAACCCTGCCACTCGGGCACGATGAGAAAAGTTGCGACCATAGCGCTTAGCCTATTGTTTCCGTGCGTTCGCCCGTCTTCGCCGGGCGAACGCACGGAGATCGACCGAGGGCGGTCACTCGAGAACCGTCTCTCGTCCCTCAGCTAAGCCTCTGCTACGCGTGCGTTCCGAACTCGTTCGGAACCATGTCGCGGTAGCGCTTGGCATTCGCCAGGTCGGCGGTGATCTCGTCGACCGTGCGGTACCCCGCCACGTAGCCGGGCTCATCGCGCTGAATGCGCCATCCCTCGGCGAGCGGGCCGGCGTCGACGGCGTCGAATCCGAATTCGTCGAGCAGGGTCGCGACCGTCGCCTTCGACGCATCGTCGTCGCCGGCGATGACGAGCGCTCGCCGACCGAGCGAGCCGGCCGGCTTGCCGTCGGTGGTGATCTGATCGAAACGGATGTGGTTGAACGCCTTGACCACGTGCGAGGTGGGCAGGTGCTGTTGCAGCAGCTCCGACACGGTGGTGCTTTCGTCATCGAGTTCGGCGATGTGCCCATCGCGTTCGAAGTAGTAGTTGTTCGTATCGAGCACGACCTTGCCGGCCAGTTCTTCGACCGGCACCTCGGTGTACGCGATGAGCGGCACCGAAACAACAGCGATGTCGGCGGCCGCAGCCGCTTCGGTGGCAGTGCCGGCCGACGCCTGGGGGCCGAGCTCTTCGACGAGTTCGGCGAGGGTCTCCGGCCCGCGTGAGTTACTGAGCACGACCGTGTAGCCGTTCGCCACCGCGAGACGGGCGATCTGGGCGCCGATGTGGCCTGATCCGATGAATCCGAGAGTAGTCATGAGATTTCGAACCTCGAGACTGGGCAGATTGTTCCGCTCGCGCGAGTATTGCGAAACATTACCCGCGCCGGTGGTGGATGCCCGGGCGGATGCTTATATGGAGGTATGCCTCGCCCGACAACGACACTGCGCCTCGCTGTGGTAGAGGTCACCCGGTCACGGCCTCACGATTCCGACTACCACTCCTACATCGATCTGCTCAATTCGCGGGTCGTGAACGCTGCTTCGGCACAGGGGTACTCGGTGACCCGCATCGCCGCCGCCGACGTCGGGGTCGAGTCACTGCTCGAGGCGACGAGAGACGTCGACGCCATCGTTGTGATGGGCGGAGAAGACATCGCTCCCCAGTACTACGGGGGAGCATCCCCGTACCCGTCTGAGGGCCGCCATTACACGGCTGCAGACGAAGCGCAGATCGCTCTCGTGCGGCGGGCCGTCGACACCGCGACTCCCTTGCTCGGCATCTGCCGCGGCCTGCAGGTCATCAACGTTGCGCTGGGCGGCACGCTGGTGCAAGACATCGGAACGCAGACGATTCACAAGAATCTCGACGTGGTCGCGGCCGAGACGATGGCCGGGCATGCGGTCGCAGTGCACTCGGCCAGCCGTTTGGCAAGCGCGCTCGGCGAACAGGTCACGGTTCAGAGTGCCCATCACCAGGCGGTGCAAACGCTCGGCTCAGGCCTGGTGGTCGTCGCGACGGCGGCCGACGGTCTGCCCGAGGCCGTGGAGCACGTCACGGCCCCCATTCTCGGAATTCAGTGGCACCCCGAAGATCCGGGCGCCCCGGTGGGGCAGCTCGAACGGCTGCTTCGAGCGCTCAGCGACCGTGCGCTCAGCGGCCGTACACTCGGCGACGCCTTCGCAGCCTGACCTCATCGCGCTTTCAGCCTGACGCGCCGCTAGCCTGCCAGCGTTGCTGGCCCGCCGCGCTCAGCGCGTGATGGTTCCGACGCTGCCGGTCGGATTGGCCTGAATGCGTCGTAGCTCGTCGCGCTCAGCGAGGCGAGGAATGCGGCCGATGATCAACGCGATGGGTAGTGACACGATTACCCAGACCGTGCCGACCACGACGATCAATGCGAGCGTCATGTAGGACTCCTTCTGTGGTTCGTCGAGTGGGAATGATCCGTCGACGAGCTTCGAAGAGTCTGGCCCGACGCTGGGTCACTGGTGCGTTAGTTGAGAGCATAACTGTGTAAATCCACACGACACGCGACATGCGGGGTTTCTGCCGAATTTGTTCGTGTTTTTCCGGTCTGGCCCCTGATAGGGGGCCTAATGACCCCCGAACGGGGGCGGTTTTAGGGGATATGGCGCTGACCCTTGACGAACCGAGATCGGGGCTTGACTTCCTCGGCCACTATCAGTCCTATTTACTTCGACAGTTGACAGTTTGATCTCTAACTATTAGCGTTCTAAATATGAACGAACCGCAGAACGCCAAACCGACGGGTACGCAGCACGAGCTGAGGGTGACGAGCAGCCTCGAGCTGGTGCGCTGGATCGGTTGGGCTCAGCGTAAGGTCGGCGAAGACTGGATCAAGGCGCGCGAGCTCAGCCACGAGCAGGCTTTCGCCCTCGGCTTTCTGGCCCAGAACCCCGGTTCGATTCAGCGCGACATTGCGCAGATGACCCGAACGAGTGCGGCGAGTGTCTCGAGCCTTTTGCAGGGGCTCGAGCGTCGCGGCCTCGTCGAACGCCGAACGGAGGGCGGTAATGAACGCAGCAAGCGGGTGTACGCCACCCCCACGGGTGTCGATCTGATCGCGGGGTTCGAAACCGCGATGACCGCCGCAGACGACACGATTCTCGCGCCGCTGAACCAGGCGGAACGCGAGACACTGCATGCGCTGCTCACGAAGGTGACTTCGGTACTGCCGCAGCCGACTCGGGGCTAGCCGCCCGCTCGGTCGCCGAATGGATGATCGGCGAAACTCATCGGTCAATCATCCGCCTCGTGCATTTCTTGAACTCACACGCCGCGCCGGCGTATTTCGGCGTGCCCCAAACACCTCTGCGCGGTCGAACGCGCTCGAAAAGGAGTCATCATGAGTGCCCTCACCCCCACCACTCAGGCCGACGCTGTCGGCACCAACCGCTGGTACCTCTCGGCCGCCCCGATCATCCGGGCCCTCGTGCACCTCTGTGTGCCGATGGCCGCCGCGATGATCGTCGGCGCGGTCTACAACGTCATCAACGCCGGATTCATCGGCTCGTTGCACGACGCCACCCTTCTTGCCGCCATCACCTTCGGTACCCCCTTGCTCGGCCTCGTGATGGCGGTCGGCGGCGTTTTCGGCGTCGGTGGCGGCGCCCTGATCTCGCGTCTGCTCGGTGCTGCCGAACACGAACCGGCCAAAGCCGGCGAGATCAAGCACGTCTCGTCGTTCGCCCTCTGGGGCGCCATCATCACCGGCGCCGTGCTCGGCGGCGTCGGGCTGCTGCTGCTCGGGCCGCTCGTGTCAGTGCTGGGCGCCGACTCGTCGGCCATCGCCGCGACGAGCTCGTATGTCGCCGTCATGCTCGCCTTCGTACCTGTGCTCGCCGCTGCATTCTGTCTCGAACAGATCGTGCGGGCCGAGGGCGCAGCTCGCCAGGTGATGATCGGGCTCATCGCCTCGACTGTGGCGAACGTCATCTTCGACGTGCTCTTCATCTTGGTGCTGCACTGGGGCGTCGGGGGAGCGGCGCTGGCCATGGGCCTGTCGAACCTCGGTGTCGTGATCTACTTCATCGTCTGGCTGCAGCGGCACAGCGAGAACGTCAGCCTGTCGCCGCGCTGGTTCACGCTGTCGCCCGCCGTTCTCAGGCCCGTCTTCGGTGTGGGTATCGGCGAGCTGCTGCAGGCTTCGTTTCTCATCGTGACGTCACTCGTTCTCAACAACCTTGCGGTCGCCTACGGCGACAGTGCCCTGGCCGCGATGGGTGTGGCTGTGCGCATCGCGCAGGTTCCCGAATTCTTGGTGATGGGTGTGACACTCGGGGTGCTGCCGTTGCTGGCGTATTCGTACGGCAAGGGCGATCGCGAGCGGCTGCGCTCGGCGCTGCGGGTTTCGGCGATCACCGTGGGAGGCATCGTGCTGATCTCGGCGGTGACCGTGTTCGCCTTTCGCGATCAGGTGTTCTCGGCCTTCGTCGCCGATCCCTCAGTGCTGAGCATCGGAGTCACGATTCTGACGGCTCAGCTGGTGGCCATGATCGTGAACGGATTCACGGGGCTCATCACCTCGCTCTTTCAGGCCACGGGGCGTGCCTCCGCCGCGATCGTCATGTCGATGGCGCAGGGTGTGCTGTTCATTCCGATCGTGCTGCTCGGCAACCTGTGGTTCGGGCTCGCGGGAATCATCTGGTCGCTCACCGTCTCTGAGGGTCTGGTCTTTGTCATCGGAGTCATCATGTGGCTCTCTTCGCGGCCCGCGATCGACCGCGGGTTGGCCGAGGGAAACGCCGAACGCGCCGAGCAGGTGCTCGAGCAGGCGGCTACCTGACCGGCGGCTGCCTGACCCCGACCGCCTGAACCGCGCCTGCCGGTCGCGCCCAGGCTCGACGGTTAAACTTCGAATCACCATGAGTGCCTATTTCGAACGAATCGCCCCAGACCGCTACCGCCCCACGTCGCATGCCGGGGGAGCGTGGAACGACTCGGAGATCCACTTCAGCCCGCTCGGCGGCCTGATCGTTCACGCGATCGACCTGCACCGGTCTGCGCAGGCCGACGCAGGCCGACAGCTTGTCGAGAAGCAGCTCGGGCGCATCAGCTTCGATATTCTCGGCTTTCTGGCCGCCGACGACTGCACCGTCAGCGTCGTGACAATACGGCCCGGGCGCACCATCGAGCTGATCGAGGCGACCGGCACGATCGGCGGGCGCACTGCGGTGCTCGCTCGGGCGTGGTTCATCGGAGTCGTCGACACCTCGGCGGTCGCCGGAGGTGAACCGCCGGCGCTGCCCGCACCGGATTCCCTGACGCGGTGGGCAATGGACGAGACCTGGACGGGCGGGTACGTTTCGTCAGTGGAGGTGCGGCCGGTGTCAGGCCCCGCGCCGGGGCGCACGACCGCATGGCTCGGCACGGGCATCCACCTCGTCGAAGGCGAAGAGGTCAGCCCGCATGCGTCGTTCATCGCCCTCGTCGACACCGCGAACGGCATCGCCGTGCGTGAGTTGCCCACAGAATGGCTGTACCCGAACCTCGACCTGACCATCCACTTGTACCGTCAGCCCGTCGGGCGGTGGGTGGGGCTCGACACCACTGTCACCTTCGGGCCGGCCGGGCACGGGCTCACCAGCAGCGTGCTGCACGACACCAGAGGCCCGGTCGGGCGTGCCGAGCAGATTCTGACCATCCGCCCGGTGCAGCAGGAGGTCAGCCGATGAGTGCAGTCGAGGAGGGTGCAGTCGAGCAGAGCGCAGTCGAGGAGGGTGCAGTCGAGCAGAGTGCAGTCGAGCAGAGCGCAGTCGAGCGGGGTTCGTTTGCAGACCTCACCACACCGCACGTAGCCGACGCGCTGATGCGCCTGGGCATTCCCGTGCGCAGCGCCCCAGCATCGGTGCATCCGATCTCCCGGGGCACGCACCTCGTCGGCCGCGCGCTCGTTGTGCGTCACTACGGCAGTGTCGACATCTTTCTCGAGGCGCTCGAGAACGCCGAATCCGGTGATGTGCTGGTCGTCGACAACGCGGGCCGCGACGACGAGGCCTGTGTCGGTGATCTGGTCGCGCTCGAAGTGGCGCGTGCGGGCCTGTCGGGCATCGTCATCTGGGGTCTGCACCGCGACACGAGCGACCTGCTCGACATCGGCCTGCCGCTCTTCAGCCAGGGTGCTCTGCCCGTCGGGCCGCAGCGTCTCGACCCGCAAGAAGCGGATGCCCTGACCTCGGCCCGGTTCGGAGCACACAGCATCACGGCCGCAGACTTCGTGCTCGGCGACGACGACGGTGTGCTCTTCGCTCCTCTCGGTCGAGCGGCGGAAATCGCCGCGACCGCTCGCGCCATCCGCGACACAGAGCGCCGTCAGGCCGACCGCATGCGCGAGGGCACAAGCCTGCGCTCGCAGACACGATTCGCCGAGTTTCTCGCAGCGCGCGACGCTACCGGGCTTACGTTTCGTCAGCACCTGCGCCGTGTCGGCGGTGAAATCGAGGAGTAGGCGGGTTCGTTGTTCAGCTACTAGACACCAAAGACTCGCATCTGCTCGACTTTGTCAGCTGGTGAGCGCCGTCTCGAGGGCGTCGAAGTTGAGCTGCCAGGCGAGGGTCACGCCTTCGTACTGTTCCGGCGTGAGATTGCCTCCCGTCTGACTGAAGTGCAGCTGGGTGCCGTCGTCGACAGCAGTGAGGGTGACCGAGATGAGTTCCCGCGCCTCTCCGGGCTCGTCGGTCATCGTGAACACGAGCGTGTTGGGTCGATTGATTTCGACGTACTCGCCGTAGAAGCGGTAGTCGGGCGTGCCGTCGCCGAGCATCATGGTCGCTTCCCAGAGGCCACCGGGCCGAGCATCCAAGGTTAAAGACTCCAGAGGCACCTCGACATCGATGCCGCCCCACCAGGCGGCGAAAGTCTGCGGCGACACCCAGGCGTCGAAGACCTGTTCGGGAGTTGCGGCGAACGTGCGGGTGATGGTTGAGGCGAGGGAATCGGTCATTACGCGTGCCTTTCGTGTTGTGACGGCCGCAGCGGCTTTCAACAGTAACTGCGACCTCCCGCGGGGCGGGTCAGCGGTGCGACTGATTCAGGTTGAGGGTTTCGCCTGCGATGACTTCGTCGCTGTTCCCGGTGCGTCTGGTGGGGTTGAGGTAGAGCACGTCGTCGTTCGTGAGGCCGAAACGTTCGGCGATGCCGTCGAGCGTGTCACCGGTCGCGACGTCGTAGGAGGTGATCTGCCCGGTGCTCAGTGTCACCTTTCCGGTTGCGCCCTGGCCGGTTCCTTTGTCGACTGCCACTGCGACGGTGCGGGATGCTGGCAGGGCCCAGGTTAGTGTTGCTGTCGCGATGATCGTTCCAGCGCAACTGGTGTCGGTCGATGCAGCGACGAGTACCGCGTTAGCCAGGAAGGTCGGGTCATCGCTCAAGAAGGAGGCTGCGGGGCCGAGAGAATACGACGACTGCGAGGCCGTGCTGATGTCGCCCGTTGAGATGGCGAAGCTGGGGCTGTAGCAGGCGTCGGTGGGGTCGTCGGATTGATCGAGCAGGCTGAGGCTGGCTTCGGCTGCCGTGTCTGTTACGAAGTTGTCGAGGCGAACTTCGACGTTGTTTTCGGCTGCTGTGACGACCGATACGCCACCGGTGATGCCGCCGTCAGATGACTTCCAGACGCCCGTCGCGAGGGTCAACGGGCTCGTGACCGTCGGCGCCGCGTCGATCGGCGCACGTGACTGTCTGGAAGCGGATGCGCTCGTCGGGCTCGAACTCACGCCGGCCTGGGATGGGGTGGTCGATGTTGCATCCTGCAAGGCAGAGCATGGCGACCAGCCCGACAGCGCCAGCGCCAGCCATGCAGGTTTCGCGTTTGAGCATCAGGCCCTTCGGTGTCTGCGAATCTTGTGGCGATGCGTGCGTTCGATACGCACGACGCTATCAGCGCGGCGCATTTCTACGTGGTCGTACCGGTGGATGCTCGGATGTCGCGTTGCGCATCGATGAGACGTTGGCCGCGAACGAATCTGGGGACGCTGAACGTGGTGACGAACAGATGAACGTTCAAGGTCGTGCCGCCGTCACCGTTGTCGAGATGAAGCTCAAGACTCGGCACTATTCGTGCTCCGCTTTGCGATTCTCCGATACCGGTGGAGTGCAGCATCGACGTGGGGAAAGAAGCTTGCTCACGGGGTCTTCTCGACCCGGCGAAGAATCGGATCGAGCTTGTATCGGCGACGAGGGTCACGTACGAGGCCTGGCGAACCTTGCTGCGGCGCCCGTAGAGCCGAACCGAGAGTTCGTCGATCTGCCTGACCAATGTGGGGTCGGTGACAACATCGGCACGATACGCCGAGGGGTACATCTCCGCCAGCGATCGGGCCCGGGCCGTGTTCCGCCAGTCGAAGAACGCGAACAGCACGAGCGTGAAAAGCAGGATTCCAACCACGCCGAGCCCCGCGACCGACACAATCGAAAGCCAGCCGAGCCCCTCGTTGTGAGCCGCTATCAACCGAACGGCGACACCGATAATGCCGAGCGCCAAGAGTATGACAAAGACGGTCACCGAGCCTCGGTCGAACTTTCGCCCCCGAGCTTGTTCCACGTGCCGATACTAGCCCGATCGCTGGCCGGCCTTCACTCCGACGAAGAGTGACCACGCGACACCTCACGGGCAGACGCGCACCCTGCGCCCGTCGAAACTGACGATGTCGCCGAGCTGCAGCTGCCTTCCTCGGCGCCGATCGACCTCCCCGTTCACCATCACCTGGCCATTCACGATGGCGTCTTTCACGTGCCCACCGGAGTCGAGGAATCCAGCGAACTTCAGAAACTGCCCGAGACGGATGATCTCACCACCGATCGGGATGTCGTCGACCGAAGCCTGGTTCGTCATCCCGAAAGGCTAGCCGACCCCAGCCCCCTGCAAGCCGAACGCCGAGCGGCACGAAGAGGTACCCCACCGTTTCGGCGGAGCGACGCCCAATTCGCGCAGCGTCACCCACTTCGCGGAGCGTCACCGACTTCGCGGAGCGTCACCGACTTCGCAGAGCGTCACCGACTTCGCAGAGCGGATTCTGCTGTGAGCAGATTCGTGATGACGGATGATCGTGGTTGATGGTTCACTGGGAAGGTGACCGAGACAGCCGAGCCCGTGACGCCGCAGAGCCGCCCGACCGCGCAGAGCCGTCCGACCGCGCAGAGCCGTCCGACGGCGCAGAGCCGTCCGACGGCGCAGAGCCGTCCGACGGCGCAGAGCCGCCCGCTCGACGAACTCTGGAGGCGAGCGCTCGGGCGACAGCTGCGCGAACTCCGCCTGGCGCGTGGTGAGCGTCTCGACGACACAGCGACCCGGGCCGGCATCTCTCCCCAGTACCTGTCCGAAGTCGAGCGCGGCCGAAAAGACGCCTCGAGTGAGATGATCGGCGCTATCGTCGGTGCGCTGCAGAGCCGGCTCGCCGACATTCTGCTGCGCGTCGCCGACGACCTCTCGACGGGCTACGCTTCGGCCCAGGTCATCGACATCAGGTCGACCACCTCTCGGGGAGGGCCGCGAAGCGAGCACGGCGGTACGCCGTTCGACGTTTCCGTGTCGATTGCCGGCATGTCGGTCACGGGCATGTCGATCGCTGCCCTGCCGGTCGCCGCCTGAAACCCAGCGTCACGCACTGAACGCACTGAACGCACTGAACGCACTGAACGCACCGTCGCACCGTCGCACCCTCACACCGCGGGCACCGGTTCGCGAGTCACCGTGACGACGTCGTCGACGAGCCCGTAGTCCCTGGCGGCCTGTGAGCTGAAGACACGGTCGCGGTCGGTGTCCAGGCGCAGCGTTTCGACGGATTGCCCGGTGTGCGCGCTCAGCACTTCTTCCATGTCTGAGCGCACCCTGACCAGTTCATCCGCCCGCAGAATGAGGTCGGGAATAGTGCCGCGACCCTGGTCGGCGGGCTGATGCAGCACAACCCGCGCGTGACGCAGAGCCGCACGCCGGCCGATGGCGCCCGCCGCCAGCAATGCGGCACCGGGGCCGATCGCCTCGCCGACGCACGTCGTCGCGATCGGCGATGTCACGTACTGCATGGTGTCGTAGATCGCGAGCGCGGCAGAGAGGTCGCCGCCCTCGCAGTTGATGTACATGCTGATCTCCCGCCCTGGCGCGCTTGCCTCGAGGTGCAGAAGCTGCGCGATCAGAGCGTTTGCCACCCCCGCGTCGATCGCTGAGCCGAGATAGACGATGCGCTCGGTCAGAAGGTGGGAGAAGACGTCCATGATGCGGTCGCCTCGTAGGCTCTCGCTGACAACATTGGGGATCGTGTAGCTGCTCACAGCGATGCCCCGATTCCGACCGTGCGGAAACGGCTCGGGCGAATCTGGTCGAACGAGTTGACGACATGGTCGATGAATCCGTAGTCCATGGCCTCTTCTGCCGAGTACCAACGATCGTGCAACGAGTCTTCGAAGACTTTCTCGACAGGCTGGCCGGTGTCGTCGGCGATCAGTCCGAGCATCACATCGCGCGTGTAGCGCAGGTCGTTCGCCTGCACCTCGACCTCGACGGCCGACCCGCCGATTCCGGCTGAGCCCTGGTGCATCAGGATGCGCGCGTGCGGCAACGCGAACCGTTTGCCACGCGCGCCCGACGTCAGCAGAAACTGCCCAGCCGAGCAGGCAAGCCCGAGCGCGACCGTCGAGACGTCGCAGGGAATGACATTCATGATGTCGCGGATGGCCAGCATGGACGGGACGGATCCGCCCGGTGAGTGAATCCAGAAGGCGATGTCTTCGCCCGGTTCGCTTGCGGCGAGCGTCATCAGCTGACTCGCGATCAGCATGCCGTTGTCGTCGGTGAGTGCGCCGTCGAGCACCACCACCCTGTTGAAGAGCAGCTGGGCCCTGGCCTGGTCGGTGAAGAAGAATCGTGCGTTCTCGTCTGTCATGCTCCCAGCATCGAACAGGGCTGCCGATGATCTCCACCGATGCTGCTGCAAGCAGACCTGCTGAGCGCAGAACGCCCCGTGTTCAGCGGCGGTCAGAACGTGAACCTCGACCCAGTCGGTGACGTGCATCCGGCCCGGCCGTGCTCGCTAGGGGCGCAGCATGATCTTGCCGTCGCGGCCGGGAACGAAGTTCGCGTCGCTCGCTTCACGTGCTTCGTCGAACGCGTAGGTAGCTTCGACCGGCAGAGTCAGGTCGCCGTCGTGGATGCGGCGAACGAGTTCTGCGAACAGCGCACGACGTGTGTCGGCCGGCATCGTTGCTCCAACGGTGCTGCCCCAGAACCCCTTCACCGTGAGATTCTTGAAGATGATGTCACCCGAGCTGATCTGCATCTCAGGTGCGCCCATGGCGCCGAACACGACGAGCGAGCCGTTCTCGGCGAGCAGCGAGAGAACGTCGCCGCTCGCTGAACCGCCCACCGAATCGATGCCCACCCGAAGAGGCGCATCGCCGGTCAGGGCGCGAACCTGTTCAACCCAGTTGGCAGCGTCAGTCGACACGATGTTGACGATGCCTTGCGCTGCGAGTTCCTCAACGCCGGCTGCGCGGCGAACGAGCCCGAGAACGTTGATCTTGCGCGGAACGGCGAGCTGAGCCACGAGCCTGCCGACGGCACCGTTCGCCGCATTCTGAACCAGCCAGTCGCCCTCAGCGAGGTGGAGGCTTTCGAGCAGGCTGATGGCACTGAAGGGCATGGCCACCAGCTGGGCCGCTGCCTCGTCGGTGATGCTGTCGTCAACCGGTATCAGTGCGCTCGCTTTGGCGATGAAATACTCGGCCCAGACCCCGAAGGTCGAGCCAGAAGCGACCCGTTGCCCCAGGCTGAGGCGCGTGACTCCCTCGCCAAGGGCATCGACGATGCCAAGCGCTTCGGTACCCGCGCGGGCCGGGAGTTCGGGCTTGAAACCGTATGTGCCGCGTATCGTCCAGAGGTCGTGGTTGTGAATGGGCGAGAGAATCGTACGCACCCGAACCTCACCGGCATCCGGTTCGGGTAGCGGTACGTCTTCGACCGAGAGCACATCGGAGGGCTCTCCGAACTGGGAATGAATGATGGCGCGCATGACGGTGTTCCTTATCTTCGATGACTCTTCCAGCGGCCCGCAGAGCTGATCAGTTCCAGAAGGCACGCACGGCTTCGGCAACCAGATCGGCCTGGCGTCGACCGGCCTCAGCCGAGGCGCGGCGCGTGTGTATCAGGAGGGGGTTCGCTCCGAACGCGAGGGTGCTTTCTTCGTCGGCCTGCACGACGAAGACCTCGCTGTTTCCTCTGAGGCTGTCGATGGTGGCGGGCAGGGTCGGCCCCATGCCGCTGACAGGAGGCTCGGGGGAGCACGCGATCACCAGGATGCTCGCGCAATCGGCGGCAACGTCGGCGTTCGTTGCCGAGCGCATTCCCCCGTCCATGTACGGATGCCCGTCAACTGTGATCGGCTTGAACACTCCCGGCACGGCGCAGCTGGCGGCGACCACGTTCGCGAGTTCGGCATTTGAGTCGCGGTCGAAGACGGTGAATTGGCCGGTCTCGGCGTCAACTGCAGTGATGCGCAGCTCACCCTCCGGCCATTCCTTGCCAGGCAGCAGGGGGGCGATGCGGGCAAGGCTTGCCGTGTCGTCGGATCGCTGGTAATCCTCGAGGGCCAGTTCGCCGATCGTGCGCCGGGTGGCCGCCTCGCCCTCCGTGCTGGCGATACCTGCCATGATGACCTTCATCGTGCGGGAGAGGTCGCGATCTTCGGCGCCCTCGGGCGCGGGGTCTGCCACAGTGCGATCCTCGTCGCTCTCGGCCAAGAGCGATGCATACATGGCGTCGAGCGATCCGGCGCGGAGGTTGACACCGACGACCGATCCGGCAGACGTTCCGACGACAACGTCAACGGCCTGCAAGTCGATGCCGTGCTGCAGCAGCCCAGTAAGGAGTCCGGTCTCCCATGCGATTCCCGCAACACCGCCGCCGCCCAGAACGATGGCGCGGCGCGAGCCGCTCTGGTCACGCCGAGTGTCTGCTTCGCTCATGCTTCCACGCTACGCCACACACACCTACCGTGAACCGACGTGGTCGAGTCAATTGCCGTGGCGTCGGGTATCTCAGCGAGTTACGCTCACCTGGTTCGGGTGATGAGTCTGGAACGCCTCGCCACGAAATGCGGCAGAGAACGCATTGTCGAGCAACGTGAAAAGCTTCGACACGGTACGCGATAACCCGACCGCAGCACAGTAAGGTCGCGGTATGACAGTAAGTGCTACCGCTACGGTCGAGAGTTCTGCTGACGTTTCGCCTGCCGCCGAGGTGGGTGCCGAGACCAAGATCTGGCATCTGGCCCAAGTGCGTGAAAACGCGAACGTCGGTAAGCAGTGCATCATCGGGCGGGGAGCGTACGTAGGCCCTGGCGTGATCATCGGCGACCGCTGCAAGATACAGAATGGTGCCCTCGTCTACGAGCCGGCGGTGCTCGAAGACGGCGTCTTCATCGGCCCGGCGGTGGTGCTGACCAATGATCTGTTTCCTAGAGCGGTCACCCCGCGTGGTGACCTGAAAAGTGCCGATGATTGGCATGCAGTGGGCGTGACCATACGCACAGGCGCCTCCGTCGGGGCGAGAGCGGTATGCATCGCGCCCGTGACGATCGGTCGGTGGGCGATGGTCGCTGCTGGCGCTGTCGTGACCAAGGATGTACCAGACTTCGCCCTGGTGGTCGGGGTGCCCGCGCGTCGGGTCGGCTGGGTGGGCCGAGCGGGGGCACCGCTCGTGCCCGACACCTCTAGCGACGAAACCGGCAGATTCGTCTGCCCCGTTACCGGAGAGCTTTTTCGCGAGGATTCGCGGGGAGTGCTTGCCCCATCTGACCCTGTTCATTGAGAGGGGGTGCGTGCCTGGTCGCGCCACTCGCCCGATCGGCTTGCCGGTAGCGGGGTGAGCTGACCTCCGAATCGTTCCGCGTTTGCGCTTCGCGATTTTCGCGCTTGTGCTTGCGAGCGGTGTCGATGGCCCTCGAGATCGAAACGGCCGCGAAAAGCAGAACGAACCCGCCGATACCGACAACGAGCAGAGCGCGCAGTCGGCTGGAGATCTGTTCGCGTGCGGTATCGGGTGACGCTATTTCGAGAGCCGTGAACAGGTACCGGTCGTCGGCACCGTTCACCTTTTGGATTATTTTCAGCTTGTCGGTGAGCAGCTCTCCAAGCTTGGCGGTCGTAGCAATGGAACTTTCAGCAGACGGGCCGTAACTCGTGATCGCAAGCAGAAGTCCCTGGCCGCCGGCGGAGTCGCCTCGAGCGACGACGTAGTCGGTACTCAACCCTTCGCCGGTGAGCTGCTGCACTGTCGAATCTGAGGTCAGCTGGGTGATCAGCACCTGTACGGCCAGCGAGCTGTCGGATGACCGGAGGTACGGATTGTCGGAATTGAGGGTTCCCAGCGCCGGATTCTTTTCGATGTCTATCGCTGACGGCACTTGCGGGTTCAAGAGCGCGTACGTTGACGTTGATTCATAGGTGAGCGGGGTGAAGAAGCAGACGTATGCTGCAGCGAGTCCGGTGAGCAGTACGACGGCTGCAGCAACGATTCGGTGATTCCAGAGGGCATGAAGAACGGCGATTGGGTCCATGGTGGGGGTGTCAACCTTTCAGTGAGCCGCGAGTAGTCGCGGCGAGGAGAGGGATGGGTGGGTGTAGGCGCTCCGGGCGAACGTGCCCGGAGAAGGCGGGAGTCAAGCCTTCGTGTTTTACGAGAATCCATGCTGAGCCCACGAGACCGACCATGATCGGCAACAAGAGCGAGACGACGGGAAAAGAGAGGGAGTCGAACGTTCCCGACGACACGGCTGCCACCGTGCATCCGGCGGCCGCTGCCGCGGCGAACGACCGCAGCTTTTCGTTGCGCGCGTACTGCGCAGCAATGATGCCGAACAGTGCGGGTGCGATGAGATAGATCGCGATGGCTGCGGCGCCGATGAGTCCCATCTCGACGGCGCTGCGAAGGTATTCGTTGTCGAGAATGTAGATCGCGCTGTCGGGAAGGTACGTACCCGGGCCGGTACCGAGAAACGGGCGCTCGGCGACCATCTGCGCGACCCGGGGGTAGTTATCGAGCCGATTGGTGATCGAGGGGTCTGCGTCGCCGGCGGTGAACGAACCGGCGAGTGTGGCGATCAGTCCGGGGGTGGTCAGAAACAGTACGGCGATCGCTGCGGGGCTCGCCACCAGCGCCCATCGTCTGGCGAGGCGCGGCAGGAAGGGAATGAAGACGAGAGCAGCAACGGCGAGCGTCATGACCCCGGTGCGCGAGACGGTTGTCGAGTTGCCGATCAGCAGAAGCACGGTGATGGTCCAGTGAATCCACTTGCGACCTTCTTTGTCGTAAAGAGCCCGCCACACCGAGAGCGGAAGCAGCATGGCCATGACGACCGCGAGTTCGATGGGATGAGCGGTGCTGCCCGCGACTCGAACCAAGAGCCCGCGGTCTTGAAAGCTGGTCGTTCCGCCGTTGTCGACGAACCCCACCATCACGGTCTGCACCCAGGTCATGGGGTTCAGGCGCACGGTGAACTGGATGATCGCGACAACAGCGCAGAACGCTCCCCCCGCCAGCATCGCGCGAACCAGCACCATCGCGTCATCGAGCGAGCGCACCGTCTCGCTGGTCACGAGCACAAGGCCGACGCTCGCGCAGATCAGTAGCAACCAGCGGTCTGCGCTGAGTTGAGCGACCCCGGTCACGGGAATCGTCAGGCCGAGCACGAATGCGCCGTACGACAGGCAGCTCACCAGCACGAGGATGGCCATCGCCACCCGCGCGGGGTGGCGCGACGCGATCGGGTCGTGCAGGCCCAGAATCGACGAGCCGAACCAGAGCACTGTCAACAGCAGCGCCAGAA
The DNA here is from genome assembly GCA_025463765.1 of Subtercola sp. Classification (GTDB taxonomy): domain Bacteria; phylum Actinomycetota; class Actinomycetes; order Actinomycetales; family Microbacteriaceae; genus Subtercola. The sequence continues at coordinate 92,372 of JAODBC010000019.1, forward strand.
GCATGGAGACGTAGCCGAGCGCGCCGAGCGGCGCGATCACCATGCTGGCGGGAAAGACGAACATGGTCACCGCCACCGCGCGAAGGAGTAAAGGCGGTTTCATGGGGCCGGGATTCGCTGAGGTCGGGACTCGGACTCGGACTGGGTCTCGGACTGGGGCTGGGACTGGGACTGGGACTGCGGCGGTGCCTCTGATCGGGGCACCGGCTGAAACGTGGGCACCGGCTGGCGAGTGGATTCGTCACGCGCCCAGCTTTCTCCCACCCGTGCTCCGGAACCGAGCTGGGGCATCCGCGCACGCACCGCGAACGAGGCGTACACCAGAGTGTCGGCCCAGTCGCTCGCCGACTTCGTCGATGCCACCAGTTCTTTGAACGTGCTGATGGTGGTGCGTTGTTCGGCTGAGAAGTTGCCGCTGTGGGTGCGACGCAACACCCCCACCAGAGCCGCGCCGTGGCGCGGTACGCGTACGAGCGCGGGCGATGATGCGACGATCTGCAATTCGGTGCGATCAAAGAGCGAGTCGACGAAGAGATCGTCGGGTTCGTCGCTCGGAAAGATCTCGAATCGGGAGTGCCCTTCCTGGGTCACCGCGTAGACGCCGGCGCCCCACAGCGCGGTGTCGGTCGAAGCCAGCCGTTTTCTCGCACGGTAGAAAGCACGAACACTCGCGGTCGCGTCGGTTGTGTCGTAGCGGAATTCAGGTCGGGCGGCGAGCAATCCGCCATTTGTGAGAAGCCGCAGCACCGTGACGACCGCGTCTTCTTCGACTTCGATGTCAGCGTCGAGGTAGATTCGCGGCCACAGCGTCGCTCGCTCGTCGCCTGCGTTGAGCGCCGCGGCCTTGGATGCTACGGCCAACTCGATCACGATCACCCCGGCAAACGCGCGGGCACGCTCGGCAGTGTCGTCATCACAGCCGTTGCACACCACGATGATTTCGACTATCAGGCCGGCCGCCAGCGATTGCAGATGCGCGAGAGTGCGAGCGATCGAGGCGCTTTCATTGTGCGCTGCGATGATGATGGAACCGGGCGGGCAGGTCGCGCCCGAGTTGGAACCCGCGCTGGGGCCGGCGGGTGCGAGCTGAATCACCCGCAGTTCGGCGTGGGGAAGTGTGTTCCAGCGAGAGCGGCGCACGAGCATCCAGGCCGCGGCGCGCTGATTCGATCGATGCATGCGCAGCAGGGCGGTCAGTAAAACAGCGGCCCGGAACGCCGTGGCGCGCCGTCTGGAGTGATGGAGTTCGGCGTAACGCACCCGATTCACTGCCATCAGTGCGGTCAGGTTGGAGGGTCCGCGTGACCCCCCGCCGTGGTGCACCATCTGCGCCGCCGGCTCGAACCAGATGGATGCGCCGAGCTCGCGCGCTCGGCGAAAGTAGTCGGTCTCTTCTGAGTACAAAAAGAAACGTTCGTCCCATTCGCCGAGCTGGCGAGCGATCTCCGCGTCGATGAGAAGCGCTGCTCCGGTGGCCCATTCGATGGGATGCGGGTGCCGGTAGCTCTCGTCTGAGTGGTCTGTCTCCGACATCCAGTTCGGCCGCTCGGTGACATGATCTCCCAATACTGCATCGCTCCAGGTAGCGAGCAGTGTCGGCTCGCGGCGCAGCGACCGATGTGTGTGTCCGTCTGCGTCGATGAGCAGCGGCACCACGATTCCTGCTCGTGAAGAGCGGAGCCGATCGAGCAGGTGACGTATCGAGCCGGGCTGAACGGTAAGGTCGGGGTTCAGAATGAGCAGTGCGTCGGCGTCGTTGCACGACCGCACGGCAGCGTTGATGCCGCCCGCGTAGCCGAGGTTGCCCCCCGTCACGACGGTGAGCACGTCGAAGTGCTGCGTCAGCACGTCGAGGGTCGCGTCAGTCGAACCGTTGTCGGCAACGATCACGCGGATGCGCACGGCTCGCGCTTCGGCTCTGAGACTGGCGAGTAACGGGCCGATCGTGTCGGCGTTGTTATACGTCACGACGATGGCTTCGACGTCGGCGGGTTCGTCTGGCCCCACGAAGGTGCCGAGGCCAGACGGTAACAGCTGGTCGTGTGGAGCTCGATCGATGACCAAGAAGGGCTCTGAAGCATCGAGGCCCCGGGGCGCGCTGTGCTGCTGCAACCGAAGGTATGCCATGGGGCCTTCGACCAGGTAACGCCGGGCGAGCCGGCGGGGCTCGAGCATCAGGCGCCAAGCCCACTCCAGTTTCAGCCGAGAAACGAGCGCTGGTGCGCGGTGCACAGTGCCGCCCAGAAAATCGACAGCAGCTCCGAAAGCCAGAAGCGCCCGAGCCCCGGTTTGAATCCCGTATTCCTTGATGAAAAGCTCTTGACGCGGTTTTCCGAGCCCCACGATCAGAAGGTCGATCTCTGAACGGGCGATGTCTTCTGCAAGCTTCTGGCAGAACTCGGGGTCGATGAGCTCTTCTTTGCTCGGCGACCACAGCCCTTCGAGACGGAGGGCTGGTCGCTCGGCCGCCAATTGGGCTTTCAGGAGTTCTTGCGCGTGCTGAGAACCACCCAGAACTCCGATGCGAAGGCCCGCCAGAACCGCCTGGTCGAGAATCGGGCCGACCAGGTCGCTTCCGGCGATGCGGGGCCACTCCCGGCCGGTGAGTTTATGGGCCTGCGTTGCGATCGGTGCGCCGTCGATCAGGTACAGCCAGTCGAGTTCACGCGCCGAGCAACTGTCGGCCGCTGCACCGGCGTCGGTCACAACGACGGTGTCGGTAGAAATGACAGCGTTGGTAGAAATGACAGCATCGGTAGAAATGACAGCGTCGGTCGCCGACACGCTCGACAGATTTCCGGCGGCGGATGGCAGCACAATCACGTGGTTGTCGAGCACATGCTCCCATCGACCGCCGGTGCCGAAGTGATTGATGTGGTCGACGTTGACCGATACCACCGCCAGCGGCGCACCATCGCTGCTTCGCACCCGATCGATGATGGCGCTGACAGCCTCGTCTGCTTCCATCAGGTCGACCAGTGCGCCACCGAGAATGACCTGTCTCTGCTCCTCGCCGCTACCGGCATGCCGGGCGCGCTCGGTGAAGCGTGAATCGGGGGAGAATTCCACACTCATGAGACTTGCTCCTTTATATAGAGGTGCGTTGCTGCCGCCCGTGAATCGGGGCCGGTCGTCGCGGTGAGTATCGCCGTACGCATGATTTCTGCTGCGGGCTGCCAGCCCTGGCTGTGCGGTGGCGTCGAACGGATGCGCGGGCCCCGAATGGGGCCCGGGTCTGCGTCGAAGCACGCCGCCGTCGCGCCCCACGACTCGACGGCGCTTCCGAGCGCCTCGGCCAGGGCTGCAGGTGTGGCAAGCGCCCACTTCACGCCGTCGCCAGGAAGGTCGGCGCGCGCATCGGCTGAGTCGTTGACGACCGGTGTCGCACCACAGGCCAGTAGTTCTTCGGCGACGAGAGAGATGTTCGTGAATGACAAGGCGAGTCCGGCGATCGACTCGTTGTAGAGCGACGCGAGTTCGCTCGGGGCCAGGGTCGCGTGCTGAATGACCGGAACCGACCATCCGGTGCTCGGTGTGCCGTACAAGTGGATCGGCTGATCGGGATGTGCAGCGTGAAACAGCTCGAGAGCACGCTTACCGAGCTCGAAACCGCGGCGATCGACAGCAGGCTTGCAGTAGAAGACGACTCCGCGCCTGCGCGTGCTGGTGTTGGTCAGAGTGTAGGTCGCGGTGTCGCAACCGAACGGTGCGAGATCGTACGGGGCACCGAGGGTGTCGAGATGGCCGCCCACCATCGTGCCGAGTGCGACCGTGTGAAACCCGAAGCGGTAGCTGTCTTCGGCGAGCGCGAAGAGCGACCCGCGCGGGTAGAACAGCGGCTCGTAGTCTTGAACGAAATACAGGCGAGGAATGTCGGCAGCGGCACGCTTGGCGACAACATGGGCGGTTTGCCAGGAGCTCGCCACCACGGCGTCAACCCCCGAGATGCCGTCGCGGGCGTCTCGAATCGTAACGTCGAGCGTGGGCCACGACTGCCGAATGACGTCAGCGTGGCGCGTGAGGTCGCCGCCATGGCGATCGTAGAGAAACAGCGTCGACGAATGACCGTTGGCGGCCATCCATTCGACCATGCGAAAGAGCGTGGTGTGCCCGCCGGAGCCCCGGGCCGGGGGTGCACAGACCCATCCGACCGAAACGGGGGCTGACGAAGCGGCGCGCCTGGTGGCGCGCGGTCGCGGCATCAGCCGGGAGTCCGCGATGTCGTCATCGAGTAGCGGAAATTCCAGCGATGCGACGTCGACCCGTTCAGCCAGTCGGCGAACGGCACGGCGAGAGAGGTCTCTGAAACCGTCGCGCCGGAGCCGACGCCAGACCTCGGCCGGCGCGGTCATTCGAAGACCCCGTCACGATGCCAGCGGCGCCAGCTTCGATCGCTCTGCAGTCGCCTCGAGATGCGTTGCATGAGAAAGCGCGGGCGAGTCTGGGTGTTCTGCCCGGCGAGCCGGAGCCGGGCTTCCAGCGCCGGCCATTTTTCGAGATCTTCGATGCGCGTCGCGAAGGGATGCCTGTCGGCGTCGTCGTGAGAGGTTCTGAAATTCACCTCTCGAGAATTCAGGCGCACAATCATCTGGCGTGCGAATGCGACGAACTGCTCGATTTCTTCGTCGGTCGCCGTATTGCTGTCGAGCCGCTGACTGGCCTTGGCCAGAGCGCCATTCGCCAGCGCCGTGTCTGCCAGCGCCGCGAGCTCTGCGCTGTCGGGCAGAGAACCCGCGCTCCCTGCGAAGAGCGTGTCGAAGACGTCTCGCCGAGTCTTCAGGTCATCGAGCAAAGGGTCCAGGTCAGCCGTCATGCTCGCATCGTGCTCCCGGTGCCAGGCCTGGTCTGCACCGTGCAGGTAGGCGACATCAGAGAACGCTGAGATGCGCAGCCACATCTCCATATCGTGTGCGTGGGCGAGGTTCTGCTGGCCCCCGACCACATCGACCACCGATCGCCGCATGAGTACCTCTGGCGAGGTGATCACGTTCACGCCGGTGCGGCAGCGGTCAGTCAGCCAGTCGTGGCCGGCCCAGACGCTCCAGGCGGTGGGGGTGGTGCGCGGTTGCGGCAGCTGATCGGCGTGATCGTCGTCGCTGTCAAAGTGCAATGGATGCCCGTATACGAGCCCGACCTCAGGAAAGGCACGGGCGAGATCGGTCGACCGCACGAGCGAACCGGGTGTCAGCAGGTCGTCAGCGTCGAGTCTCACCACGAACTCGCCTGTGGCCACAGCCAATCCGTGGTTGAAGGCCTGCACTGCCCCGCGGTTGAAGTGGTGTTCCAGTACTTGTACTCGGCGGTCGCCCGCTTCGAGTTCGCGTGCGATCAGCAGGCTGTCGTCAGAAGAGGCGTCATCGACGATGATGACGTCGACCGTGACGCCGACTTGGTCGAGGGCGCTGCCGACACTCTGCAGAAGAAATCGGCCGTAGTTGTAACACGTGACGATCACCGACACCGTCGGCGCCGATGGCTTCTCGACGCTGTACGGTACAAACCGCTGTGCGCGGTGTCTTTGCGCCACCCGTGGGGCGCTGTTGATGCTCATCGAAGAGCCTCCTTCTTCATCGTGGTGGTTGACGAGAGCGCCTCGCTGAGACCGTCGACAACACGGGTCTGCTGCTGCGGGGTGATGCCGGGAAAGATCGGCAGCGAAAGAATTTCTGCGCTCTGCTGCTCTGACCGCGGCAGAACGCGCGGCATGCCTTGTTCAGGGAGAAAGGGCTCGAGCAGATGCACGGGCCTCGGGTAATGGATGGCCGTAGCGATGCCATTGGCGGTCAGCTGTTCGTGCACCTCGTCGCGGTTCGGAACGCGAACGACGTAGAGGTGATAGACGTGTTCGTTGCCCGGCAGCGTCAGCGGGGTCGTGACGTCGGCAACGTCTGTCAGCAACGCGTCGTACAGTGCTGCCGCGACTCGACGCTCTTCGTTCCAGTCATCGAGAACCGCCAGTTTCGCGTTGAGTACGACCGCCTGAAGGCCGTCGAGGCGTGAGTTCAAGCCGAGCATCCGGTGCTCGTAGCGTGCGGTTCCACCGTGGTTTCGCAAATCGCGGGTGTTCTTTGCCAAGTCGGCGCGCGGCGTCATCACTGCACCGGCGTCGCCGTAGGCGCCGAGGTTCTTGCCCGGGTAGAAACTGGTCGCTGCGATGTCCCCGAGGGAGCCGGCTCTGGCCCCGAACCGACGCGCTCCTTGCGCCTGCGCCGCATCTTCGAGCAGCAGAACCTCGGGCCCGACGATGCGGCGAATCTCTTCCATCGGAGCACACTGGCCGTAAAGATGCACACCAATGACAGCCGCCGTGCGCTCACTCAGAACTCGCGGCAGGTCGTCGACGTCGAGCAAGAAGTGGTCGTCGCAATCGGCAAAGACCACCGAGGCGCCGGAGCGCACAACTGCTTCGGCTGTGGCGACGAAAGTGTTCGCGGGAACGATGACCTCGTCACCCTTGCCGATTCCCGCCGATCGCAGGGCGAGCTCGATGGCATCGGTGCCGTTGGCCACGCCGATCACGTGGTCGACCTCGCAGTATCGAGCGAAGGCGCGCTCGAAGGTCTCGACCTCAGGGCCGAGAATGAACGAAGAATCAGCCAGTACGCGGTCGAACCCGGCCCGTACTTCGGCTTCGATTCTGAGGTGCGCGAGGTGCAGGTCGGCAGAAGGAACGCCCGGATCAGTCATGGTCTACTCCGTGTTGTGTGAGGGTGGATGTGGATGTGGAGGTGGAGGTGGAGGTGGCGAGTTCGTCGTGCGTGGGTTCGTCGCGGTGTGTGAGGTCGTCGATGACGTCGTCGTGCGAAGCAGAGAGCGCGACAAGGTTCGAACGCATCCACCGGTACAGCAGGGCACCGTAAATGGCCAAGGCGGCAGCCGATCCGGTGGCCAGCGCGAGCCAGTCGTTGCTGATCGCTTGGGCAGCGACCATCGCGGCGGCGGCAGCGGGAACGGCGGCGGCAAGCGGCGGCCAGGCGGCTCGTGCGAGAGCGGCCAGCGAACATCCTGCTGCCCGCAGCGCGATCAGATACGCCGGCATGACGATGACCAATGACACGGCGACGTGCGCCCAGGCCGCGCCTTGGTAGCCCCACCACGTCACCGCGGGCACCAGCGTCAGCAGCAGGGCCGCGAACCACACGGCCTGAATGACCATCACCCGGCCGGAATGCCCGAGTGCCAGAAGGTACGAGGCGAAGAGGTCGAAGACGACCCGGATCGATCCGAGAATTCCGAGCCCGACCAGCGCAGCCGCAGCCGGGGCCCACTTCTGGCCGTACAGAACCTGGATCACCGGAACCGCGAGCACAGCGAGCAGCCCCCCGAGCGGCAGGGCGAGGGCCCACGTCACCGCGAAGGCACGCACCAGCCCCTGCCTACTGTTGCGACGAGCGAACGCAGGAAGAGCAACAGAACGAACAACCTGCCCGAGAGCCGTCATCGGCCAGGTCGAGATGTTGAAGGCCAGAACGTAATAGCCCAGCGAGATCGGGTCGGTCAACAAAGCGATGACGATCTTGTCTGAACCGAGAACCGCCCACGAGAGCACATTCGCTCCCGCAACGGGCAGACCGAAGCGCAACACCGACGCGGCGAGTGACCGATCGAATCCGAACCGGGGGCGTACGCCCGAGAGCGCGTACTGCAGCACTAGCGTGCAGAGCTGCGCAACCACCCTGCCGATGGCGAGCGAGAGTACGCCCCAGCCGAGCGCGAGCAGCACGAGCGTCACCGTGGTACTGACAGCGAAGTCGACAACGGCGATCACGAACAGCCTGCGTTGATCGAACCGCCGCTGCAGGGCGGCGAACGGAACCGCTCCCGCACCGCCGAGCAACAGCGTGATTGAGAGAATGGCGAGAATGGGAGCCGAATCGGGGCTTCCGAGGCTGCTCGCGAGCGTCGCTGAGCCTAGAAGCATCGTCGTCATCAGAACGGCGCCCACGGCGAGCCCGAGGGATGCGACGGTCGGTGCCCGTGCCGCGAAATCTTTAGAGCGAATCAAGTCGGCGCTGAGCCCGAAGTCTGCCAGGGTCGCGACGATGGCCTGCACGCTCAGCGCGACGGCGTACACGCCGAACTGCTGCGGGGTCAGAATACGAGCCAGCAGAATGCCCAGTGCCAGCCCGCCGAGACGCAGCACCACGTTGTTCATCGCTGACCACACCAGTCCTGAACGAACGCGCGCGCCGAGAACGGTCGCGTTCTCGGTGATGCCGGGCAGCGTTGGCTGCAGCGCAGCAACCCCCGCGGTCACGTCGGGGCGGCTCATGTGCCGTACCTGCGCCAACGACGCCAGCGCACAATGCTTCTCACGCGCTCTGTGCGCAATTCGGCGTAGCCGACGAGAGGATGCACGTGGGAGCGCCGCCTCGAAAGATACGTCTTCCAGCTGCGGCTGTCGACAATGCCCGGGTCGGTGGCCTTCGCGAACTGCGCGTACTCGGCTGCTGAGATTCGGTCGGTCATGCTTGTGCCATCGACGCTGCCGGGCTCTCGATCGGCTGGCGCTGAGAGCAGCGCGATCGCCCGCCGCAGCCCTTCTCGCGCGAGAGCGCGCTTGGCGATTCCGAGCCGGGCGTCGTCAGCGCTGCCCGAAGCGCCGAAGAAACGGGTGAACGTATCGGTGCGCGAATTCAGTTCGCGAAGACCCCCGCCCAGAGTGGTGAGATGCATGTTCTCGCCGTGAACTCGGTAGTAGCCCTGAACACGCCCGTTCACGCGGCCTATGTCGCCGGCGGCCGCGGCACGCATCCAGAGCATCATGTCTGCGCTCTGAGGCAGTTCGGCATCGTAGAACCCGGTCTGATGCAGAACCGATCGGCGCATGATCGCTTCGGGATTGATGATGGTATTGCTGCCGCGCTCGCACATCCGGGTGATCCAGTCAGAGCCGCTCCAGACAGACCAGCTCTCGACTCGCGAGCCCGCAGCGATGCTTTCGTTCACCGGAGGCATGCCCGTGAATGTCAGGGCGAACCCGTAAACCAGCCCCACGTTCGGGTGGTTCTCCATCAGTCGAGCGGCTCGGCCGAGGCATCCTTCGGGCAGCAGGTCATCGGCTGAGAGCAGAACGACATAGTCTCCCGCCGCGCGCGCCAGGCCGTCGTTGTACGTGGCGATGTGCCCGGCGTTGATTTCGTGCGCCACAACAGTGATGCGGGCATCCGCAGCAGCCAGGCTCTGGGCGAGATTCACACTGTCATCGGTCGAAGCGTCGTCGACGATGATGATCTCGACCTCGACGCCCTCTTGGTTGGCTGCACTTTCGACCGCGCCGGCCAGGTACTGCGCGTAGTTGTAGGTCGGAATGACGACCGTGACCGTGGGCAGGCGGCCCTCGGGCAGCTGCTGCACTCGCACGCGGGTCACCGGCTTCGGCTTTCAGCCTCGGTCAGTCGTTTGCTTTGCACCACGGGCGCGAGGGCCCTGGCCGCCGGAACGCCGACCCAGGTTTCACCCGCGGGCAGGTCGTGCAGCAACGCCGCCCCCATGCCGAGCGTCGCCCGGCGGCCGATGCGAACGCGTTCACGAACGGCCGAGTTCATTCCGAGGTAGGCCTCTTCTGCCACTCGAACACCGCCGCCCAGGGTGACTCCGGCGCAGAGCGTAGCGAAGGATTCCACGCGATTTCCGTGCGTCAGCGTCGCGTTCGGCATGACCACGACATGACGGCCCAGAATGACTCCGGAGGTCAAGACCACGCCGGCAAGCACAATGCTGCCGGCCCCGACGTGGCAGTCGCGTGGCACATCGACAGCTGAGTGGATGACCCGGGCGTAGCGTTTGTCGGTCACACCGATCCGGCGCAGACGCTCATCGATCAGAGCACGGTGGGTGCCTCGCCCCACGCAGATCACCAGGCTGGCCGAAGGGTGCTCGTGTACTAACGACAAGGCGCCAAGAACCCCGACCCCGTCGATGGTAGTGCCGTAGCGGCCTTCGTTGTCGTCAAGAATGCCGATCACCCTGAACTCGAGCGATGCGCGCACCACATTCAGTGCTTCCCTGGCGAGGCCGCTGGCGCCAACCAGTAACAGATCAGTCATTCCGGCGGCCTCCAGCCGGCACAGCTTTGCCGAGCACAGCTTCGCCGAGCACAGCGCCGGCCTCCGGAGCGGGCGCTTGCAGCGCCCCGATCACCCGATCGTGATCTTCCATCGTGAGCTGGTGGTACAACGGCAGAATGAGTGTCGAGTCGGTCAGTCGAGCCGTGTTCGAGAGCCCCGAGTCGAGGGCATCTTCCGGGCCGGGCCGACCATAAGCGGGCTGGCGATGAGCCGCCATGATTCCGCGTCTGGCAGACACGTCGTTCTCGGCGAGCTTCGCGAGCAACTGGTCGCGATTCAGCGGGTACTCGGGCAGCACTTCCAGCCAGAACGACTGAAAATTGGTCGTTCCCCAGCTCGGGTCGGCGACCGCACGCAGACCGTCGATGCTCTCGATCGCCCGGGTGTATCGTGCCGCGAGCCGGCGACGCCGCTCGATGATCGTCGGCAGTTTCTGCAGCTGCACAAGACCGACGGCGGCTTGCAGGTCGGTCATGCGGTAGTTGTAACCGACCTCGGTGTACACCTCGGCCGGTGCCAGTGCGCTCAAGTGTCGTTCGGCGGCGGAGACAGACATCGCGTGTTCGCGCAGGCGCCGCGCCCGGTCGGCGTGGGCCGCACTGATCGTGGTCAGCATTCCGCCTTCACCCGTCGTCAGAATCTTTCGCGGGTGAAACGACCACACGGTGAGCTCAGCTCGAGAACCCACCGGCCGGCCGAGGTAGGTCGAACCGACGCCGCAGGCGGCATCTTCGATGACGATGATGCCCAGCGGATCTGTTACCGCACGAATCGAGTCGAGGTCGACAGGAACGCCGCCCTGGTCGACGACGATGACAGCAGTGGTGTTCGGCGTGAGCGCCCGCAGTACCGTCTCTGCGGTGACGTTTCCGGTGACGAGGTCGACGTCGGCGAACACCGGTCTGGCACCCACATAGACTGCCGCGTTGGCGGTGGCGATGAACGAGAACGACGGAACCACGACATCGTCACCGGCACCGATCCCGGCCACGATCAGGGCGAGATGCAACGCCGCGGTGCAGCTCGATACGGCGACTGCGTGTGAGCACTGCTGCGACCGCGCGAACGCACTCTCGAACTCCGCGACCCGCGGCCCCTGTGCCACCCAGCCCGAGCACATGACCTCAGTGACGGCGGCGATCTCTTCCTCGCCCAGCCATGGCTTCATAACGGCGATACGGTTCATGCGGCACTGACCAAGTCGTGCCGTTCCGACCACCATTGCACAAGTGCTCGCAAGCCGTCGTGCAGGTCGACCTGAGTCGTGAAGCCCAGGTCGTGGGTGGCGGCGCCCGTAGCTGCGAGTCGTCTGCTGACACCGTTGACGGCACGTTCGGGCCCGAATTCAATAGAGAGGGGTGAATCCATGACGTCGAGCAGGGCCTCTGCAAGCGAGACCAGGCTCGTTTCGACGCCGGAGCCGATGTTGTAGACGCCTTTCACCACGTCGCTCTGCGCGGCCAAGATGTTCGCCTGCGCGACGTCGGCAGTGAAGACGAAATCCATCGTCTGCTGGCCATCGCCGAAAATCAGCGGTGGTCGCCCGTCGGCGATGCGCTCCATCCACCGCACCAGCACTTCGGTGTAGACACCGTGCACGTCCATTCGTGGCCCGTATACGTTGAAGTAGCGCAGAGCGACATAGTCGAGGTTGCTCATCGCATGAAAGCTCGCGAGCAGCCCTTCGTTGAACGTCTTGGCCGCCCCGTAGATCGTGTCGTTGGCGTAGGGGTTCTGCTTCTCGGTGGTCGGAAAGGTGTCGGACAGACCGTAGACCGACGCGCTCGAGGCCGAAATGACCTTCTCGACGCCGCATTCGGCCGCGGCCTCATACACGTTGAAACTGCCGTCGACCAGAACTTCAAGGGCCAAGCGGGGTTCGGCCGCGCACTGGGTGATACGAATAGCCGCCTCGTGAAAGACCAGATTCTTGCCGCGGGTCACGTCTCTCACCAGGTCGCGATCGCGAATGTCTCCCTCAACGAGCGTTACTCGGCCCGAGCGAACCGCGTCGTCGAGGTTGGCGACTGTTCCGCGATCGAGGTTGTCGAGCACATCGATGTGGGCCACGTTCTGTTCGAGCAGCTGGTCGACGAGGGTCGATCCGATCGTTCCCGCTCCGCCAGTGACCAGCACCGACGCTCCGTCGAGCGCGCTCATGCTGCGACCTCAAGCTCGGCATCGACTGAGTGACTGACAGCGGTACGTGCTCCGTTGTTCGCCAAGCTCTCGCGAACCGCTTCGAGCACAGACAGCACTCGCAACGCAGCGTTGCCGTCGGTGCGCGGTGCCCGATGCTGCCGGATGCTCGCGGCGAACTCCGTTACCATGTCGGCGAGAGGCTCCCGTTCTGCAAGTGCCGGCGACCAGGTATCGCCCAAGCGGTACGAAATGGCCGAAGCTCTGCGGCTCGGCGACTCAGCGGAATGGGAGTCAGCCGAATGGCCGCCCAGATCGACACCGCGGTCGAAGATGCTGAGGCGCTGGGAGGGGTTCAGATCATCCCAGACCAGCGTGCGTCTCGAACCGCCGATCACCATTCGCCGAATCTTCGTCGGGCTCAGCCAGTTGATGTGAATCTGTGCCACAGCGCCCTGCGGGCGAATCGGCTTCGCGCCTGCTTCGACGGGCCCCCCGTTGAGCGGAATCGTCAAGTACCCGACACAGCTTGAACCAGCCCCCAGCGGGTCGAACCCTTGGGCCGAGATCGCATCGGGCTGAAGCCCGCCCGGAAGAATGAAGTCGAGAATGGAGAGGTCGTGGGGTGCAAGATCCCAGAAGACATCCACGTCGGGCTGGATCAGCCCCAGATTGATTCGCACCGCATCGACGAACAAGATGTCGCCGAGCGAACCGTCGGCAATCAGTTCTCGCATCTTCAGCACGGCCGGCGTGTAGCAGTAGGTGTGATCTGCCATCAGAATCAGGTCGAGTTCACTCGCGGTCTGCACCATCTCCAGGCCGTGAGCGCGGCTGTCGGCGAGCGGCTTCTCGACCAGAACGTGTTTGCCCGCCTTCAGCGCCTGCAGCGCGATGGAGTGGTGAGTGTGCGCTGGTGTGGCAATGGCGATGGCGTCGAGTCCGGGCAGAGCGAGCACATCGGCGAGCGCGGTGAATACCGAGACCGGGCCGACGGATTGAGCCACCCGCTGTGCTCGATCACTGTCGAGGTCACAGATTGCGACGAGGTTCCAATCGGAACTGTTGCGTAGATTGCGGGCCAGGTTCGGGCCCCAATAGCCCGCGCCGACCAGCGCGATAGACAGAGTGTCAGGCATGGTTGTCTCTTCTCGTTCATAGAGGTGAAGGGTGATTTGGGCAGAGCTGCGCCCGCGGAAGGGGCGATTGTGCTGTTAGTGCGCCGCTGAAGGGCGACTCGGCAGGTGGCGCCCCTGTGGGGCGACCGGGCGTTTAGTACGCCCCCGAGGGGTGAACCAGCATCTTCGCGGTGCGCAACAAGATGACGATGTCGCCGACGATCGACCAGTTTTCGACGTAATAGAGGTCGAGCCGTACGCTTTCTTCCCAGCCGAGATCTGATCGGCCGTTCACCTGCCACATCCCCGTGATGCCCGGCTTGGTGTACAAGCGTCTGCGCACCATGTCGTCGTAGGTGTCGACCTCGCCGGCGAGTGGTGGTCGTGGGCCGACAAGGCTCATCTGCCCGAGAAGAACGTTCCAGAACTGCGGCAACTCGTCGAGCGAGTACCGGCGCAGAATCGAGCCGATCGATGTCACGCGTGGGTCGTTCGCGAGTTTGAAGAGCGGGCCGGCGGCCTGGTTGAGGTGCTCGAGCTCGGCTCGCCGCGACTCGGCATCGACCGCCATGGTGCGAAACTTGAGGATGGTGAAAGGTGTGCCGTCACGCCCGATGCGCTGTTGGCGAAAGAAGGCCGAGCCAGTGCTGTCACGCATGATCAGAATGGCCAGAAACAGAAAGAGCGGTGCGAGAACGAGAAGCGCCATCGAGGAAAGCACCACGTCGAGCATGCGCTTGAGTACGTGTTTCGGGCCGGAATACTGGGGGAGTTCGACGTGCATCAGCGGCAGACCCTCGACCGGGCGCCAGCGGATGCGCGGCCCGGCCACGTTGGTGAGCCCCGGTGCGAGAACGAGCTGAATCGACGAATCCTCGAGCTGCCAACCGAGTCGTTGAATGAACACGTTACCGCCATCCACAGGGCCGGCCACGATAACGGCATCTGCGCCGACGTGGGCGATGGCAATGGCGACGCGGTCGATCGAGCTGACGATGGGCACAGCGTGGCCTTTGACGGTCACCGTCGTCTCGTCTCCGGGCTCTGGCACCGCAGCGCCGACCACGGTGTACTCGACCGCACCCCGCTGGGCATTGATGGCGCTGATCACGTAACGAACATCGTCGACTTCGCCGAGCACGATGACTTTCGAGAGGTATTTGCCGCTCCGCCTTGCCCTGGCTAGCCAGCGCCGGTTGAGCCAGCGCTCGCTGACCAGGCCGATCAGTCCGATGGGCAAAGCAATCGCGAAGTAGCTCCGAGCGAGATCGAACTGAACCAGGCATGCGGTGATGGCTATCAGCCCGAAAACGGCGAAGGTCGAATTGACGACCCGACCGTATTCGGTCAACCCTGTTCCGACTGCCCGGTAGTCGCGGCTGCGGGAGAGGGAAAGAGCGACCAGCCAGGCGATGACGAGTGAAAATGAGAGGGCGAGGTATGACACGGCGGCTGCCGGTTCGCCACGACCGCTGAGATCGAATCTCAGCAGGCTGAGGTGAGCCAGCATCGTCGTGAGCGTGATGACGAGAGCGTCAGAGAGAATGAGGCGCGCGCCGTATCGTTGCGACCAGCGGGGCTGGCTTGTTTTGGTACGAAGGGCGTGTCGACTCTGATGGAGTGAGGCCGAAGCGGAGTATCGCCGGCCTGTCACAGACACGGCCGCTACCGGTTCGCGCCGCTCTGGAATGTTCGTTTCGGTAAGTCGTCGCGATAGCGACTGGGGGAAGTGTGGTTCACGGTATCAACCTGGATCAGTTCGGTTCACAGGGAATTCTCTGTTGCAAGGTGCCGGGCCGAAAACGCGTCAGGGTGGGCGGTTCAGGTGTGTCCAACTCGACCCAGAGAGCGAGCACCTCTCTAGGAAAGGCAGGTGCTCGACAGGCTGGGCGTCTGATTGGCCTTACGACGAGAAGTTCTAGGAAAACCGCTTCGAGGTGATTGGCCGTGGGTAAGTACTAGAACCATAGCGAAGCGCGCGTAGTTCAAAACCCCCCAGTAAAAGGGTCAAACTTCTCAAATGAGAAGTTTTGGCTAGTATTTCCGAACTAAATAGCGTTCTATGTACAGCGTGGGGCTCGGAACAGCAACGATGCTGAGTGAGCTGAGAACGATATCGACTACACACGAGGGCGTAGTCAGATCACGAACAAGCAGTTGGAACACCAGCAGAGCTGTCGGAATACAAGATGCCGACGTGGCCCGCGCGAATAACCAGCTACGGACCACGTCGATGACGAAAAGATCGAGCACCAGTTCCTAGCTGATCCTGCGATCCACACTCCCGCCAGACACGTCCCGTTGCCGAACGCGTCGAAACATGTCTTTGACATCCTAATGCAGGAGTAGTGCATGAATTTCAACTTTCGTCGCCGAAATGAGGAAAAGTGTCGCAACCTGATCATGGTTGTCACACTCGGCACCGTTCTTTCGCTGATAGCGCTGTATCTGCCGATCTCGTACGTTCTGCTGGGGCTGCCCGCGACTGACGCCCCCGTGAAGACAGACGTGATCTTTGTCATCGGCCCGGTCACACCCACCCGCATGGCGATAGCCGAACAAATGCTCGATGAGGGGGTGAGTGACAACCTGGCCATCTCCGAAAGCGGACCTTTCAACTCGATACTCGCCATGTGCAACGGCCACTATGCCTACACGGTGTACTGCCAGAAGCCCGATCCGTTCACCACCCAAGGCGAAGCACGTTACCTGCGAGACCTCACGGCGGCTCACGGTTGGCGGAGCGCCACGATCATCACGAGCACGCTGCACGTGACCCGATCACGAATTCTGATGTCGAGATGCTTTACCGGAACGCTCTCGATGGTCGCCGACACCACCCCCCTGTCGATCAAGCAGTGGCTTTACCAGTATGCCTACCAGAGTGCAGCATTCGCGAAGGTTCTCGTCGACGAAAGCTGTTGAATCACACGGGAAATAACTCCGGAGTTATTCGTCCGCAGGTTCACCCGAAGCTACTTGGACCCGGCCGCGATCGAGATTGGTATTGACGGCCTGACACCACATGAACTTGGTCATACCTGTGTTGCAGTCGCCCTGAATGACGTCGTTGCCCAAAAAAGTGTGGGTGAAGTGTGGGCACGGCCTCACTCGGCGAAAGAAGCGGCAGAGGCCCGATAGCTTTCGGTCCCGGTCTGGCCCTTGATCACAGCCATAGTTCTGGCTCTGTTGCCGAAACGTTGCCACGCGGAGCGCACGGAGTTTCTCGATTACTCCATTGATACCGCGGATGAGGTCGCCTCGATCGAGTTGATCACCGGGCGCTAGATGCTTTCCAGAGTTGCAGCTTCGATCAGAATCCCGCGTCGGAGAAACGCGTCAGGCACCAGCGTCGCATCTGCCGGAATGTCGTAGTCGCTAGTGCGCGGAGCCCAAGGCGAATCGGGGTGTCCAACTCGCTTCGCGACCCAGGTCGGGATCGGCAGGGCGCTGGCGTCCAGCCTGAATTCACAGAGCGCAGCGATGGCGGTGTCCCAGTGCTCAGAGCCGGTGGGGGCTGGCACTGTGAGTACAAGGCCGACCTTGGTCGCTCCATATTCAGCGGCGAGGTTGTCGGCCAGTTGCAGGAAGCGCCGAAATGCTGAGGCGTCGTCCGACCTCGTGAGCGCGTCACCGATTTCGGAGGCTATGCGTGCTGCGTCGCTGCGCACGGTCGGGATAGTGACGGCGGTCTGACCTGTCGCGCGCAAAAGCGTGTCGAGCGTGGCGACGGTGGGCTCGCGCTTTCCGTGCTCGATGAGGGAGAGTGATGACCCGGCGATTCCAGAACGGATCGCGAGCTCACTCTGCGTAAGCCCGCTTGCCGCCCTGGCGGAACGGGCAAGAACTTTCGCTGACATGTCGAACCTCTTTTACTAGTTCGGCTACTTATCGGATTCCAAACAAGCCGGTGCCGGCCAAGATCAAGCCCAATATCAAGTATGTCGCTCCAACGTAGGCAGCATCCCTTGGACTTTTCCGCGCACGAACAAAGGTCAGCTGGCTGGCCGCATAATTTCGAAACGAAAATCCTGGCTGCTCTTTTTTTGTCGCGTCCTCTCTCTGACGCGACACACGATCTCGAAACAGAATGAGCAGAACGCCACAGAGCGCAAGCAGAAGTGCGATACCCGTGAATATCGCGCGCCCTAGCTCCATGGTCCGAGGCTAATGCATGCGCTGCGAATACGGATTGACGCAACCTGTCACAAAACGGCCGCCTCTGAGACGGGCCGCGACCGGGACGACTTCTCGCTCGAAGAGCGGAGCTGCCGGGCTCAAGCAGATTGGCCGCAGACAGTGACCCCGAACGCAGCGGCTGGGCTTCGCCGGCGTTTAATTCGCCGGAAAGATCCAGTCGGTAACTGGGGTCAACTGAGCGCGCGGCGCCTTGCGCTCGAATGCTGAACCGCGTGGCGCGTCGCGGTGAGGGATGACGCCGGCGATCCCACTCGTTTCGTTCGCCACCAGGAGCCTGCCTCATCCTGAGCGCACGCATCCTTGGCGCTTCATTGAAGGCGCAGTCAGGCAAAATGGGGGGACGTTGATTTTTTGGGGGAAGTATGAAGCGTTACCGGGGGGCTGTCATCTCGATGAATATGCAGATTGGCAAGGAGAGCCGTTGAAGCGGCTGTTTGGCACGCTCATTCTCGCCGGTATCTTGTTCTCGGTGTCTGCGTGCACGGCCACGAACCTGACAACCGCTGCTTCGGTTGCGTCGGCAGCGGTCAGCGTCGCTCCGACTGCTGACGCGTCCGTCGGCCAGGCGTCGAGCAGCCCCGCTGACCTAGCGGCACCAACGCCGACGGCGAGTTCGTCGGCCATCTTCCTCCCGGTCGATTCGGGACCACAGCCGGCTGCCAACGGCACGGTGACTGTCGACTCCAGCGGCAAACCCGAGTCCTACATTGTCGCCGAAGGCGACGCCGTATCCGCAATCGCGGACCGCTTCGGCATCTTCGTTTACGGCCTGACACAGCCTGACGGATCCCGATTGACGTACGACAAGACACTGATTGAGACCGGCGAGACTCTCACGTTCAAAACATATCTACCGTCATGTCGAAGCGTGCCTGACCCCAACGCCTGCACCTAACGCCTCACTACCCGTATGAGCTTCAACCGCGATCCACAACGGTATTCTCAGCTGCGGCCGCTAGTGACGGCGACACGCACTTCAGTGGCCGAAATTCAGACTTTCCCGAAGGATAAGAAAGCCCGGGTAATGGTCGCTTCCCCGGCGTCGTCGGGAACGTTCTTGTCGAGCCACAGCTCATAGAGTCGGGCTTCCGGATCGCTGCCAACATTTGCAGCCTGGTCAGTGTCGGGTCATACGGTCTGAGAACATCGACCATCTGATCGGCCAGCGCGTATCTCCCGTTCTTCCCGTTCCGGGCGGCGATCATCAGGCCGTAGCCGATACCTATCAGCAGGCCGCATGCCAGGAGCACAACGGGAATGACACGGTTCGTTCCGAGTACCGCAAGCAGCAGAAATGTGAGGGAGGCGATGAACAGCGCGCCCGTGAAGAACAGCTAGCGCGGGGGTCGAGCCGGTAGTGGATAGCGCCAGACATCTCGGTCACCATCAGCATTCGTAGTCCAAGTAACAGTGATGGTGGAGTCGGCGGTTGTGAACGTCCGAGCCGCCATGAAGGTGATGGCTTCATCTGGAGCGAGATCGGGACCACCAGTGACGTTTTGCGGGCCGATCATCGATTCGTCGGCGCTAACGTCAACCTGAATCGCAATCACACCGCCGACGTTCGTCAGAATGTACGTGTCGCCCTGAAAGTGATTTAGGCTCCACTTCACCCCCAAAGGTGCAGCTTCGGCGTAAAGGGTTGAACCATTAGCTGGCTTGAGGGCGATGGACTCGACTGCGTCGGCTATCCGCCCGAGCGTGTCGATCGTGAGTGACGCAGCTCTTTCTGAGCGCTCCGCGGCTGCTTCGGCTGCCGCATTTGATCTCTCCGCTCTCTGAGCTTCCTCGGTCACTCGCTGCAGGTCGAGCCGCTGACCTCTTCGAGTGAAGAGAACCGTCGCCGCAAGGCCGGCTAGCGCAACGATTGTGCCCACGGCCTGGATCAGTGTGGCGATGCCTTCCCAACCATTGCTAGACCCCATGCGGCAATGATGCCCTAGTTCGCAGGCGAGGGTCGGCGCAGTAGAGACATCGAATCAATCGGTCACCCAACCGCTTGGCCTGAATGAATTGATTTGCCTTCCGGGCTCAGCAAGGAAGCTGCGAAGATCGCTCTATGACGACAAGTGCAGCACAGGCTGCAACCTTCTACTCGGAGGTCTTGGAGCACGACGAGGTCTGGTCAATCCGAGACGAAGAAGGCTTTCCTTCGCCTCTCAATCAAGACGGTCAGCGTTCAATTCCTTTTTGGTCGAGACGATCCCGAGCTGAAATTGTGTTGAAAGTTCCTGCCTTCGATGGATTTAGTATCACCTCAATTTCGTTGAACGTTTGGCGTGAGCGATGGCTCCCTGGGCTTGAGCGTGACGGAATACTCGTTGGCCTCAATTGGGCAGGTCCGCGAGCATCCGGATATGACATTGAGCCTCGGACAGTTGAGTCCAACCTGGCCGCACGGGACGCAAGCTGACAGCACCGCTCGACGTTGACGTGCTCCCAGGTCTGCTGGATTACATCGCAATTTGCATTTCCTTACTCGCCGCGATTGGGACAGTCACTGCTGTATGGCTGTCAATCCGGCTGGCAACGCGGGAAGCCCGGGAGCGTTCGCGTCGGCAAGCGACGGCCGTCACCGCATGGTTTGGTCATATGGAACCGAAGATCCCAAATCCAACTATGAGTACTGTCGTCGTCGGAAACGGTTCGGAATCAGCGATTTACGACGTCCTAGTCTCCTTCGGCGCTGCTTGGGGTAGGCATGCGGCAGATGTACCCATGAGCTTCGCGTGCACCGTTTGGTTGACTATGGTCTCTCCCGGGGCGTGGTACTTCGAGGGCCCCTATTTCGAGGGCGAAGCGGTGGATTTTCGACTTGGCGTGCTAATGGAGTTCACTGACGCAGCGCGCCGCCGGTGGAGACGCTCGGCCAACGGCGAGTTGAATCTCGCTAACGACGAGTGGTTTGCTGAACAGCGCGCCGGGAACAAGCCAGGCGGCAAGGTCACGCGACTACCGTAGGATCGTAATAGTCCTTTCGTGTGCGGAGTGGTTCGAACCAGTTGCGATGGCCGCGCCTCGATCGGTGGTGACGAACGCTGTCATAATCTGCAGATGGACCACGACCTAATCGAGCTTCTTGTTGGGGTCGCGTTCGTGGCGTTCGGCATCTTCTTTTGGCGATTCGCTGATGCCACGGCCAATTATTTCCGAAAGAGGGGCAGCCCCTTTTTGACGGAAGCGCAGAACGACAAGGTGTACACGGCGACTGGGGTTCGTTGGGCTGCTGGGCCGGCATTCGTGATCGGCGTCATCATGATCATCGTCAACGCGCACAATTTGGCTAACTAGCAGCTGCATCGATCCCGACACGGTTAGTGCCCGTTCGAGGCATCCAACAGTGTCTCTTCGCTGATGTCAGGTGCCTCTCGTACCGTTGTCTTGGACGATACGAAAGACGCGGGCGACTGACGCAGGCGTCCGAATGATTTCGAACTTGCTTGTGGGAAGTGTCACTCCATACGAGACCGCGGCGGGTAGGCGATACCAGTTGCTTTACCGGAAACCTGACCGCGCTCAGACGGATAAGCGCGGGTTCAAGACGAAACGCGAGGCAGAACTGTTTCTGGCGTCGATCGAGACATCGAAGAGTCGTGGCGCGTATGTCAACCCGACGCTCTCGCGTGTGACCGTGGGCGATTGGTGCGAGAGATGGGTGGCAACGAGGACGGACCTAGGAGCGTCTACTCTCGACCGGGTGGAAGGCATTTTGCGGCGCAATATCCGGCCAAGCCTCGGGAACGTCGCGCACGGCGACTTGAATCGTCTGCAAGTTCAACAGTGGGCGTCGGCTCTTTCTGAGACGCAGTCGCCCTGGTCAGTGCGAAAGATCGTCAACACGCTGTCTGGCGCGCCTCAGCTCGCTGTCGATGATGGTCGTATCGTCGCGGATCCTGCTGCCAAACTGAAACTGCCCAAGGTCGTCAAAGAGGGGAAAACGGTATCTGTCGCACGAGCAGGTTCACGGCCTCGCTGGGGCCGTCGAGAATCGAGGTGAGGGATTTTGGGCTAGTCGTGCTAGTTCTGGCTTACTGTGGCCTGCGCTGGGGCGAATTAGCGGGCCTGCGAGTCGGCGACGTCGATGTGCAACGCGGTCGGCTCGAGGTCAGGCACACCTACATCGAGGTGAACGGCTATCTCGAAGCGTCAACGCCGAAGGACTACGAAGAACGGTCGATTCCGGTGCCGAGGTTTGTGCTCGACCTTCTGGCCGAGGCGATCGCCAGTCGTTCTGACGACGAGCAACTTTTTCAGGGCCAGCGGTGGGGGAGCGGTCTTGCGTAATCGGCGTTTCCGTCGCAGTTACTTCGATCCAGCCGCTACAGAGGTCGGCATCGAGGGTCTGACTCCGCATGAGTTGCGCCACACCTGCGCCAGCCTCGCAGTGAGCGCGGGTGCGAACGTCAAAGCGCTGCAACAGATGCTCGGTCACAGTTCCGCGAAGGAGACCCTCGACACCTACGCAGACTTATTCGACGATGACCTGGACAGCGTTGCGGTCACCCTGAATGACATCGTCGCCCAGAAGAGTGTGGGCAAAGCGTGGGCAAATCCGAAGCAGATGGCGGGTGCGGGAGAGGCCCGATAGCCGTCAATCCCAGTGCTGGTGCGGATGTACTGCTGGTGGCCCCACGCAGATTCGAACTGCGGCCCCTGCCTCCGGAGGGCAGTGCTCTATCCCCTGAGCTATGGGGCCAGGAGTGCGGTCTACACATTACCATCGCGTGAAGGGTGCCTCTCACGTCGCGAGCACAGCCGCGATTCATGGCAGCATTGAGAGCATGAAGCGAACGGTCAGCGCCCACCTCGAATGTGACATCGATGCGCCCGCCAACCTGGTCTTTTCGATAGCAATTGCAGCGGGGCTCAGCGCAAGCACTGAAACGGTCGAATACGTGTTCAACGGGCATCCGATCACGCCCGTCGAGATCGGCGACGTGCACGGAACGCGCCTCCACGAGTTCAACGTCGGCAAGGGCACGCTCGTCGCCGACTACTGGGCCGTCGTCGACGGTAACGCGGCCCCGGCCGACGTGACGAAGAACGACCTCATTACGTATCTGCGCCCCAGCCGCTACTGCGAGAGCGACATTCTGCTGCCGACGGCGCGCTCGGAGTTCGCGGGGCTCGAGGGGCGCATGCTGCTCGACAGCGTGAGCTCGTGGGTGGGCGACAAGCTCAGTTACGTTCCGGGCTCGAGCCTGCCGACCGACGGCGCCGTGCGCACGCTGCTGTCGCGTCAAGGCGTCTGCCGCGACTATGCGCATCTCGTGGTCGCGTTGCTTCGCGCGCTCGACGTGCCGGCCCGCCTCGTGTCGGTGTACGCGCCGGGCCTTGACCCCATGGACTTTCACGCCGTCGCCGAAGCATACGTGAACGATGAGTGGTACGTGGTCGACGCGACCGCGCTCGCGCCGCGACAGAGCCTGGTGCGCATAGCGACCGGGCGCGATGCGGCCGACACGGCGTTCCTCAGCAACCACGGCGGCTGGCTCGCCCTGAACAAGCTCGAGGTGACGGCGACGGTGGATGCCCTGCCCCGCGATGACACCCGCGAGCTCGCACAGCTGCACTAGTCCCGCATCCCGGGCGTCCACTTTTCGAAAAAGTCCCCAAAATCGACCGCAAAGGGCCTTTTTCGCAAAGTCGATCGCTGAAGCAGACTCTCCCGCAGGAGGCGGTCAGGGCGTCGCGATAGGCTTGAACACCGTGACTCCCGAAGACCTTTCCAGCGCCCTGTTCGACATCGTGACCGCCCGTCTCGAGTCGCGACGAGCGAGCGAAGGCGAGTCGAACGGCGAGTCATCGGGCGAGGCGGATGCTCCTGCCGTCACTATTTCGGTGGTCGACGTTCAGCTCGAGCGCCCGCGCAACCGCGACCACGGCGACTGGACCACGAACATCGCCATGAAGCTCGCCAAGTCGCTCGGAACAAACCCTCGCGCCTTCGCCGCCGAGATCGTGCCCCAGATCGAGGCACTCGACGGCGTCGCGAAAGTGGATGTTGCGGGCCCCGGCTTCATCAACATCACCCTCGAGACGGCCGCAGCCGGCGAGATCGTGCGCACGATCCTTACGCAGGGCGACTCGTACGGTCACAACCACGTGCTCGACGGCCTCAGCGTCAATATGGAATTCGTGTCGGCGAACCCCACCGGGCCGTTGCACCTGGGGCACACCAGGTGGGCCGCTCTGGGCGATGCCATCGCGCGGGTGCTGAGTGCATCCGGTGCCGAGGTGACGACCGAGTACTACATCAACGACGCCGGCAACCAGATGGACAACTTCGGCGCCTCGGTGCTGGCGGCCGCCAAGGGCGAGCCGACGCCCGAGGGCGGGTACCCGGGGGAGTACATACAGGAGCTGGCGGCGAAGGTGCTGGCCCAGGTGCCTGACCTGCTCGACCTGCCCGAAAAAGAGGCGATCGCGGTCGCCCGCGACCTCGCCTACCTGCAGCAGCTCGAAGAGATCAAGACCTCGCTCGAGAATTTTCATGTGCACTTCGACGTGTACTTTTCTGAGCGCACCCTGCACGCGGTCGACCCTGAGACCGGCACGAGCCTCATCGACCAGGCCGCCGTGCGTCTGCGCGAACAAGGTCATGTGTTCGAGAAAGACGACGCCGTCTGGGTGCGCACCACCGATTTCGGCGACGACAAAGACCGCGTGCTGACGCGCGGCAACGGAATCGTCACATACTTCGCCGCCGACGCGGCCTACTACCTCAACAAGAAAGACCGCGGCTTCACCGAGAAGATCTACCTGCTCGGCGCCGACCACCACGGTTACGTCGGGCGACTCAAGGCCCTTGCCGCCGCCGCCGGCGACGACCCCGACGTGAACATCAAGATTCTCATCGGCCAGCTGGTCAACCTCAATGGAGCCAAGCTGTCGAAGCGCGCAGGCAATATCGTCGAGCTTGACGACTTGCTGAAGTGGGTAGGTGCGGATGCCCTGCGGTACTCCCTCGCCAGGTACCCCGCCGATTCACCGCTCTCACTCGACGGCGAGAAGCTGCGCGAGCGTACGAACGACAACCCCGTCTTCTACGTTCAGTACGCGCACTCGCGCACGCGTTCGGTGGCGAAGAACGCCGCCGCCTCTGGCGTCGACCGCAGTGCTTTCGAGCCGTCGCTTCTCACGCACGAGACCGAGACCGAATTGCTCGGCTCGCTGCAGGAACTGCCGCGCATCGTGGCCCAGTCTGCCGAACTGCGCGAGCCGCACCGCGTGGCACGTTACCTCGAAGAGGTCGCCGGGCACTACCACCGCTGGTACGGCGCCTGCCGCGTGCTGCCTCTCGGCGACGAGCCGGTCACCGACCTGCACCGCACCCGTCTCTGGCTGAACGACGCCACGGGGCAGGTCATTCGTAACGGCCTCGAGCTGCTGGGTGTTTCGGCACCGGACCGCATGTAAGGCACTCTTATTCGAATAGAGGTAGCTCTGAGCAGGCCATCGCCGGGATGCCGACGCTGGCCCGACAATTGACGCAAGCCCCCTTACCGCTCCCTTAACTTGCGTATTGAGGTAGCTCTGAGCAGGCCTTCGCCGGGATGCCGACGCTGGCCCGACAATTGAGGCAAGCCCCTTACCGCTCCCTTAACTTGCGTATAGAGGTAGCTCTGAGCAGGCCGGCGTGTCGAGGTAGCTCTGAGCAACTGAGCAGGCCATCGCCGCAGGCGCGTAACCGCTCGTTCATGCGGGGTTGGCCTGGGTGTCGACCGTCGGCCGTACGTTGCGGGGATGGGTAAGCGCGAGCATAAGCGGCGACCGATCGCGGCAGTTCTGGTGGCCCTGGTTGCGCTGGCGCTGGTGGTGTTCGTGGGCGGAGACTTCGCGACGCGCGCCTTTGTCGAAGCGCGCATCCGCACGGCTGTGGTGGCTCAGCTGCCCGAAGGCATGGCGGGAGATGTCAACGTGAATCTGGGCGGCGCGCCGATGCTCGTGCAGTTCGCGAGCGGCTCCTTCGCGCAGGTCACCGTCGTCAGCAAGGGAATGCTCGACCGCGGTGTTCCCTTTCAGTCCACCGTCGTCGTATCGAACCTGCCCTTCGACCCGGCGAAACCGATCTCGCGGATCACCGCGACAGTCTCCCTGAGCGACGAAGCGGCCACTTCTCTGAGCGCGCTTCCCGGTGCGGTGACCGTCGCCTTCGGCGATGGAACCATCGTGTACCGGATGCCCGGCCAGACCGCCACGGCCGTCGCAGCAACCGCCGGGCTCACCGCAGCTGTTTCGGCCGACGGAACGAGCATCGTGCTGGCAGTGGGCGACAGCCCGACGGCGTCGGTCGCGGGCTCGCCCGATGCGAGTGCGGCCGGCGCGATAGCCGCCGGCGCTGCTGCCCCCGTATCTGCGCCCGGCGCTGCTACCGGCGCGGCTGCGGCCGTTGCCGGAGCACGGAGCCCCGATGCCGACCAGGCGGCGTCTGTTTCGGTCTGCGTCGCGAAATTTCTACCCGCCGGCGTCCACGTCACCAGCATCACTCCGACGGTCGGCAGTATTTCGATGACTGTCGAGGGCACCAACGTGTTGTTCTCACGAGACGCCTTGGCGGTCGCGGGCACCTGCCCGTGAGCAGCCGGCTCCCGTGCACGGCTCTTCTTCGGCTCACGGCCGGCCAGGTTCAGCGCGAACCGTCGAAGCGCAACGGATGATCGGGGCTATGCGCGCCGGATGAGCTGAGGTTCGACCGTTTTCGGCGTAAGGGCGCGGTGGCTGTACCGCGTCACACGGAGCCTTCAGCCGCGGCGGCGGTATGCTCCTCACCATGACCACCCCGCCGCCCGTCTCGCCCTCGCCCCGGTCGTCGGGAGCATCGTGGTCGCCGGGCGGCCCGGGGCACTCCGCGCCGCAGTCGCCGCAGTCGCCGCAGCCGCCGCAGCCGCCGCCGCCGCAGTCGCAGCCGCCGCACTCGGGCGCGCAACAGGGCCGGCCCCGCAGGCGCGGGCGTATCATCGCGATCGTTGTCGGTGCGGTCGTGCTGCTCGCGATCATCCTCGTGGCCGTCGACTTCGGCGTGCGCGCCTACGCCGAGTCGCAGGTGAAGTCGGCCGTGCGGGAAAACCTGCCCAGCACGGTGACCGGAGACGTCGATGTCAGCATCGGCGGCGGCCCTTTTCTGCTGCAGTACCTGTCGGGAACGTTCAGTGAAGTAACCCTGACCAGCAAAAACATGCAGGTGAACGGCGTGCCGGTGCAGATCGCCGTGACGGCGAACGACGTGTCGACCGACGCGTCGAAGCCGGTGCCGTCGGCGACGGGCAGCATCACTCTCGATGAGGCTGCCGTGAATTCCTTCCTCAGTGTGAAGGGATCAAACCAGATCACCTTGGCGAACGGAACCGTCGGGTACTCGGGTTCGACGCAGGTATTCGGGCTCACCCTGGGTTACGACGTCACGGCGACAGCCACACCGCAGGGCCCAGATGTTCTGCTCACGCCGACCGGAGCGCAGCTGAAGGCAGGCTCGTCGTCGATCGACGTGGGTGGAGCGTTGAAGGCCGTGGTCTCCCAGCCGATCTCGATCTGCGTGGCGCGGTACCTGCCCGAAGGCGTGCAGATCACCTCGATCACGCCGACGCCGGGCAGCGTGACGGTGACTGCCGAGGCGACGAACCTTACGCTGACCGAGGACGCCCTGAAGACCACCGGCAGCTGCGACTGACGCCGCGCCTCCGCGGCGGTCGCTTTGCTCCGCAGATGTCGCTCTCGGCAAGGCCGCCCCGCGCTACTGCTTGGGGTGGTCGTCGACTTTCGTGTCGATGTGAAAGTCGGTGCCGTGCACGTTGCTGATGGTGGTGGTGGAGTCGTAGTGCACGTCGGGGCTGTCGGTGGCGCTGAAGTCGCAGTGCACGACGGCACCCTCGACGATGTCGATCTGTGCGGTGCCGCAGTCGACGATGGGAGTCACGTTGAGCTGTTTCTGAAACTGTTCGCTGACCTGTTTTGCGAAGTCGGTGGGCGACATGGTGACGTTCGAGTTGAACGAACAGCCGGCGAGGGCGACCGCGGCGAGCATGACGCCGGCGACCGATGCGGACAGGCGCGCGGTGCGCGACGATCGGTACACGGATCGCCTGGCAGGGGAGTCGAAGGGTGTGAGTTTTAACATGATTAATGCTCGCATAAAACGGAGCTTTGCTCAAGCCCGCTATGCCGAATATACCGTGACGCGAAAAACCAGCGCTCGGTGATCTCCGATAGGATTTTCTCGACCCCTCAAGCTCCGCAAAAAGCACCATCGGGCGCCGGGGTCGACGGCTTCAGGGACCAATCCGGGTTCGCTCGCCCGCTCCTGTCGCGCACCCCGCTCGTCGTAAGGCTTGCCGGGCGCCCCGTTACATTCGCCGAAGGTTTTGATGACTGCCAACCCGCTTGCTCCGCCGTGGCTCGCCGTGCCCGACGACGCAAACGACCTGCCGCGCGCCGTCTGGCCCACCACCTCGGCTCGAACGGATTCCGGCGAGCTCACCCTCGGCGGCGTCTCCGCCTCCGAGCTGCTGGCCCGGTTCGGCAGCCCGCTCTACGTCGTCGACGAGGTGGATGCCCGGGGCCGGGCTCGCACCGTACGCGAGGCGTTCGAGCGAGCATCCACCCGCATCGGCACCGACGTCACCGTTTACTACGCAGGCAAGGCCTTCTTGTGCGCTGCAGTGGCCGAATGGATGACCGCTGAAGGCCTCTCGATCGATGTCTGCAGCGCAGGGGAGTTCGCGGTCGCGCGAGCATCGGGAGTCGACCCCGCGCGAATCGGGTATCACGGTAACAACAAGTCGCTCGCCGAGATCGACTCCGCGGTTGAGAACGGCGTCGGAGCCATCGTGATCGACAGCGCCATCGAGGTCGAGCGGGTCGCCGCGGCGGCAGTGCGGCACGGAGTCGTGCAGGCGGTCAGGCTGCGCGTGAACAGCGGCGTGCACGCGCACACCCACGATTTTCTGGCCACCGCGCACGAAGACCAGAAGTTCGGCGTCACTCTCGATGACGCCCCGACGCTGGTCGCGAGCATCCGGTCGTACCCTTCGCTTCGTTTTCTCGGGCTGCACTGCCACATCGGCTCCCAGATCTTCGGGGCCGACGGCTTCTCGGAGTCGGCCGCGCGTCTGCTCGGCCTGCATGCGACGCTGCTCGAGGGCGGCGACATTCCCGAACTCAATCTCGGCGGCGGCTTCGGCATCGCCTATACGACCGCCGACGACCCGACCTCGATCGATCTGTTGGCCGACCAGATCGCCGACATCGTCGCGGCCGAATGCGCGCGCCTGGCCATCGCGGTGCCCCGCCTGGCCTTCGAGCCGGGGCGCCTCATCATCGGGCCGAGCGGCGTGACCCTCTACACCGTCGGCACGATCAAGCCGGTGTCGGTCGGCGATGCCGTGCGAACCTACGTCAGTGTCGACGGCGGAATGAGCGACAACGTGCGCCCCGCCCTGTACGGCGCCGACTACTCGGTGCGCCTCGCGAATCGCGTGTCAGCGGTCGACCCGGCACTCGTCAGAGTGGCCGGCAAGCACTGCGAGAGCGGCGACATCGTGGTGCACGCGGACTACCTGCCCGGCGACGTGGAGCCCGGCGACCTGCTCGCCGTGCCGGTGACGGGAGCGTACTGCTGGTCGATGTCGAGCAACTACAACTATCTCGGGCGCCCGCCCGTCGTCGCCGTCGCCGACCGGGAGGCGCGGCTGATCATGCGCGGCGAGACCATCGACGACCTGCTCGCCCGCGACCCGGGAATCGGCCGCGAAACCCGTAAAGCGCCGCTCGTCGCGTCGCACTGACCGTCGCCACCACTTTTTCTGCACACCGAAGAAAGCATCATGATCGAATACCGAAACCTCAAGATCGCGCTGCTCGGCGCCGGCACCGTGGGCGCCCAGGTCGCCCAGTTGCTGCGCGAGCACGGCGATGAGCTCGCCTCCCGCGTCGGCGCGGGGCTCGAGCTCGTCGGAATCGCAGTGCGCGACGTCGACGCCGTGCGCGACGTCGACCTGCCGCACGAGCTCTACACAACTGACGCCGAGTCGCTCATTCTCTCGGCCGACATCGTGATCGAGCTGATGGGCGGCATCGAGCCGGCTCGCACGTACATTCTGCAGGCGCTGCACTCGGGCGCCGATGTGGTGACCGGCAATAAGGCGCTTCTCGCGCTGCACGGCAGCGAGCTGTTCGAGGCGGCAGACCAAGTCGGCGCGCAGCTTTACTACGAGGCCGCCGCCGGGGGAGCGATTCCCATCATCCGCCCGCTGCGCGACAGCCTCGCGGGCGACCGGGTCAAGCGCATTCTCGGCATCGTGAACGGCACGACGAACTACATTCTCGACCGAATGGATGTCGACGGCGACACGCTCGACGAAGCGCTGGCCCGCGCCACCGAACTCGGGTATGCCGAGGCAGACCCGACGGCCGACATCGAAGGGTACGACGCCGCACAGAAGGCGGCCATTCTCGCCCGGCTGGCGTTCCACTCCGCCGTACCTGTCGAATCGGTGTACCGCGAGGGCATCACCGGCGTCACGGCCGAACTCGTCGACCAGGCGCGCGCCTCGGGGTACGTGGTGAAGCTGCTGGCGATCTGCGAACGATTCACCGACCCCGAGACGGGAGTGGAGGGAATCGCCGCTCGGGTGCACCCCGCGCTGGTGTCGCGGCTGCATCCTCTCGCGGCGGTGCACGGGGCGAAGAACGCCGTGTTCGTCGAGGCGGAGGCAGCGGGGGATCTCATGTTCTACGGCGCCGGAGCCGGGGGGCTGGAGACGGCATCCGCTGTGCTCGGCGACCTCGTGTCGGCCGCGCGCCGCCATGTCGCTGGTGGCCCGGGCGTGGCGGAATCCGTCGCCGCCCACCTGCCCATTCTCGGCCTCGGCTCGGTGCGCACCCGCTACCAGATCACCCTCGAAGTCGCCGACGAACCGGGTGTACTGGCGCGCATCGCCGGCCTGTTCAGCGAACACGGGGTCTCGGTCGAAGCGGTGCAGCAGTCGTCGGGCCGACAGGCGGGCTCGCCCGCGGCCTCGCCGTCGGGTGCCGCGAGCACCGCTACCCTTGTCATTGTCACGCACGAGTCGACCGAGGCGGCGCTCAGCGCCACCGTCACGGCGCTCGCCGACCACGCCGCTGTCGCCAGCGTGACGTCTGTTATGAGAGTTGAAGGAGCCTGATGGCCGCCGAAAGTGCCCGAATCGTGTCGCGACCGATTGTTTCCAGGCAGTGGAGAGGTGTGCTGAACGAGTACGCCGACCGCCTGAACATCAGCGCTGCGACGCCCATCATCACGCTCGGCGAGGGTGGTACTCCGCTGATTCCCGCGCCGGCGCTCTCTGCGCGCACGGGCGCGAAGGTGTGGGTGAAGTTCGAGGGCATGAACCCCACGGGCTCGTTCAAAGACCGTGGCATGACCATGGCCATTTCGAAGGCCGTCGAGCACGGCGCGAAGGCCGTCATCTGCGCCTCGACCGGCAACACGTCGGCCTCGGCCGCCGCGTATGCCGCGCACGCGGGCATCACCGCCGCGGTGCTCGTGCCCGAGGGCAAGATCGCCCTGGGCAAGCTCAGCCAGGCCATCGCGCACAACGCCGAGCTGCTGCAGGTGCAGGGCAACTTCGACGACTGCCTCGACATCGCCCGCGAGCTCGCCGACCACTACCCGGTGCACCTGGTGAACTCGGTGAACCCCGACCGCATCGAGGGCCAGAAGACGGCCGCGTTCGAGGTCGTCGAGGTGCTGGAAGATGCGCCGGACTTTCACATCGTGCCGGTGGGCAATGCGGGTAACTACACAGCGTATTTCCGCGGCTACAGCGAAGAGCTCGAGCGCGGCGCCACCACGAAGCTGCCACGTATGTTCGGCTTCCAGGCCAGCGGCAGCGCTCCGATCGTGCTGGGACACGTCGTGAAGCACCCCGAGACCATCGCCAGCGCCATTCGCATCGGCAACCCCGCGTCGTGGAACCTGGCGACCGCCGCCCGCGAGGCGAGCGACGGGTACTTCGGCGCCATCGACGACGCGAAGATCCTCGAAGCGCATCGCATTCTCTCGGCCGAGGTCGGCATCTTCGTCGAGCCCGCCTCGGCGATCAGCGTCGCCGGTCTGCTCGAGCGCGCAGAGGCCGGCCAGATTCCGGCAGGCGCCACCGTCGTGCTCACGGTCACGGGCCACGGCCTGAAAGACCCCCAGTGGGCGCTGCGCAACGCAGACGGCGGCGACATCACGCCGACGATCGTGCCGATCGACGCGGCCGAGATCGCCGGCGTGCTCGGCCTCGTCAAGGGTGCCGAGTGACGGCCGAACGGGCTGACGCTGCTACCGCGCAGACTGTGACCGAAACCGCCGCCGGGCATCCGCTTGCCACCGGCCTCTCGGTCAGCGTTCGTGTTCCCGCGACCAGCGCGAACCTCGGCCCGGGTTTCGACACGCTCGGGCTTTCGCTCTCGCTCTACGACGAGCTCACGGTGACCGTGCGCGACGCGCCCGGTGCGACAGTGGATGTTCGTGGGGTCGGCGCCGGAGAAGTACCCACCGACGAATCCAACTTGGTGGTGCGGTCGATCGCGCACACGTTCGCTGCGTACGATCAGCCGATGCCGGGCCTCGACCTCATCGCGCGTAACTCGATTCCCCACGGTCGCGGGCTCGGATCATCCGGTGCCGCCATCGTGAGCGGCATCATGGCCGCGAAAGGCCTGCTCGAAGGCATCGTCGAGATCGACGCGCTCGGGCTGCTCGCCCGCGCGACCGAGCTCGAAGGGCATCCCGACAACGTGGCGCCCGCGCTCTTCGGCGGGCTCACCATCGCCTGGGTCACCCCAGAAGGTCCGCAGTTCAAGAAGCTGATGGTGCACCGCGGCGTCTCTCCGCTCGTGCTCGTACCGCAGGCGACCATGTCGACCGCGCTGGCCCGCAGCCTGCAGCCGGCGACCGTGCCGCACGAAGACGCCATCTTCAACGTGTCGCGGTCGACGCTGCTCATCGCGGCGCTGATTCAGAGCCCCGAGCTGCTGTTCGCGGCCACCGAAGACAAACTGCACCAGAGCTACCGTGCGGCCGCGATGCCCGAGACCGACCGGCTCATCGGGCTGCTGCGCGCGCAGGGCTTTCCGGCCGTCGTCTCGGGTGCCGGCCCGAGCATCCTGGTGCTCTGCAGTGACCCCGGTCAGCGATTGGCGGCCGCCGAGCTGGTGGCTCAACACGCCGATACACCCTGGGATTCGCTAGTACTGGCCGTCGACTTCAAAGGTGCTACAGTGATACCGCACCCGGCCGAAGCCGCGTAGATCAAAACGCCGCGAACCACTTGGTTTCCGAACTCCAGTTCGAGTAGCTTCAGTTCTCAAACCGATTCGCCGGTTGCACATCCTCCACATTACCGCTGACGTCTGCAGTGCCGTGGAGCCACGACTCGTGGCCTCCGCCGACGCATCCAGGCGCGTACAGCTCTCTTGCCGCAACTCATAAGACGGCAGAGGAAGGAATCACCTTAGTGACTGACACCAATCTCCACGCTCCCAGCGCGGAATCGACCGGCGCGGAATCTGCCGCTGCTTCCACCAGCGCAGAGACCACCGCAGCACCTGCCGACCTCTCGACCCTGAAGGTCTCCGAGCTTCAGACGCTGGCTGCCGCACTCGGCATCGCCGGTGCATCCAAACTCCGTAAGGGCGAACTGGTCGCCGCCATCGCCGGCGCGCAACCGAACGGCTCTGCTGCTGCCGAGGCGCCTGCTGCCGAGGTTCCTGCCGCCGAGGCTCCTGCCACCGCACCCGCTGCCGACGCGCCCGCTGCCGACGCTGCGACTGTCGCGGCGCCCGTAACTGCGGCCCCCGTGACCGAGGCGCCTGTCGCCGACGCTCCCGTGACTGAGGCGCCCGTCGCCGACGCTCCCGTGACTGAGGCGCCCGTCGTCGACGCGCCTGCCACCGCTCCCCGCCGCCGCGCCTCGCGCCGCGTCACCTCCGCCGAGCCCACCAGCGCTCCCGCGGCTGCTCCCGTTGCAGTCGCCAACACCCGTGAGACCCGCTCGGGCCGAGTCGGTGCTGCCTCGCACGTCAACGCCGGCGCTGCCGAGCACGCTCCGCTCGTTCCCACGAACGACGATGCGACCGCGAGCGTCGAGACTCCCGCTGACGACCAGAGCGCTTCGAATGTCCAAAGCGCTGCCAACGACCAGAGCGCTTCGAACGGCCAGCGCGCTGCCAACGACCAGAGCGCTTCGAACGTGGCCGCTCCCGCCGCCGAAACTGGCTTCGATGTTGCCAGCGCCGTCGTCGGCGACCCCGCGCTCACGTCCATCGACACCAGTGCTCTCGATGCCGTACTCGATGCGGCCATCCAGAACGGCCGTGGCTCTTCGGCCACCGGCACGGATGCCCGTTCGGGCCGCAATCGCACCGACCGCAACGGCGCAGATCGTACCGGGGCAGACCGTAACGGCGCAGATCGTAATGGCGCAGACCGCAACGGCACCGATCGTAACGGCGCAGACCGCAGCACCTCCGACCCTGCCCGCGACGGCCAAGCGCCCGACAGCAACGGCGACTCGGCTGCCGACGGCACCACGAACCGCGACGGCAGCACGAACCGCGACGGCGGCACGAATCGCGACGGCAACACGGCCCGCGACGGCAACGGTGGCGGCAACCGCAGCGAACGCCAGGTTCGCAGCCCCCGCCTGACCCGCGCACAGCGTGCGGCCCAGGCCGCTCGCGACGCGGCGACCGAAGACGATGTCGCTGCACGCACCGAGTCGATTCTGCCGAACCTGCCCATCGTCGGCGAGTCCGACACCGAAGATGCAGCCGACGGTGCCGAGGGCACCGACTCCGACCAGCGCGAACAGGGCGAGGGCCGCCAGGGCAACCGCAACCGCAACCGTCGCGACCGCAACCAGAACGCCAACGGCGCCAACGGTGGCAACGCCACTGGCAACGCGAACGCGAGCAACAACGCGAACGGCGGCGGAAATAACGCGAACGGCGGCGGAAACACAGCCAACGCCGCAGGCGGCGCGACCAACCAGCGCGGCGCGAACGGCAACCAGCGCAATCAGCGCAACGATCGCCAGAACGATCGCGACGAGGCCAGCTTCGACGAACAGCAGCTCGACGAGCTCAATGGAGGCGGCAACGACCGCGGCCAGGGCCAGCCCAACGATCGCAGTGCGCGCAGCCGTTACCGTGACCGCAAGCGTCGCGGCCAGGGCCAGAACGACGACTTCGAGCCCGAAATCAGTGAAGACGACGTCTTGATTCCGGTCGCGGGCATCCTCGACATTCTCGACAACTACGCTTTCGTGCGCACCAGCGGCTACCTGCCCGGCAACAGCGACGTCTACGTCTCGCTCGGCCAGGTCAAGAAGTACAACCTGCGCAAGGGCGACGCGGTGGTCGGTTCGATCCGCCAGCCGCGTGAGGGCGACAACAACGGTCGCCAGAAGTACAACGCCATCGTCAAGGTCGAGTCGATCAACGGCCTGCCCGTCGAAGAGGCCGCGAACCGCGTCGAGTTCTCCAAGCTCACCCCGCTCTACCCGCAGGAGCGCCTGCGCCTCGAGACAGAGCCCGGCAAGCTCACCCAGCGCATCATCGACCTCGTCTCGCCGATCGGCAAGGGCCAGCGCGGTCTCATCGTCGCGCCGCCCAAGGCCGGCAAGACCATCGTCATGCAGCAGATCGCCAACGCGATCTCGACCAACAACCCCGAGGTTCACCGCATGGTCGTTCTGGTAGACGAGCGGCCAGAAGAGGTCACCGACATGCAGCGCACGGACAAGGGCGAGGTCATCGCCTCGACCTTCGACCGCCCCGCCGAAGATCACACCACGGTCGCCGAGCTCGCCATCGAGCGTGCGAAGCGCCTTGTCGAACTCGGTCACGATGTCGTCGTGCTGCTCGACTCGATCACGCGGCTCGGTCGCGCGTACAACCTGGCCGCGCCGCCCAGCGGGCGCATCCTGAGCGGTGGTGTCGACGCCGCGGCGCTGTACCCGCCGAAGCGCTTCTTCGGTGCCGCGCGCAACATCGAGAACGGCGGCTCGCTCACCATCATCGCCTCGGCGCTGGTCGAAACCGGTTCGAAGATGGACGAAGTGATCTTCGAAGAGTTCAAGGGCACCGGCAACATGGAGCTGCGTCTCTCGCGCCAGCTCGCCGACAAGCGCATCTTTCCGGCCGTCGACGTCAACGCGTCGGGCACCAGACGTGAAGAGCTGCTGATGGGCGTCGACGAAACCAAGATCACCTGGAAGCTGCGCCGAGCCCTCGCCGGGCTCGACCAGCAGCAGGCTCTCGAGATCGTTCTCGGCCGGCTGAAAGACACCACGAGCAACGTGGAATTCTTGATGCAGGTGCAGAAATCGACCCCGACCACCGGCACCACGAATGGCCACACCGCCGCTCACGCCCATAACGGTCACAAAGAGGATTAAGCGCACATGTTCGAATCAGTAGAAACCCTGCTGATCGAGCATGATGAGCTGCAGGAGCAGCTCGCAGATCCAGCGCTTCACTCGGATCCCGCTCGATCCAAAAAGGTCAACCGTCGTTACGCCGAGCTCAGCCGCATCATCGCGGCCTATCGGGAGTGGCAGCAGTTGACCGACGATGTCGCTGCGGCCACCGAGATGGCGGCTGAAGACGCGTCGTTCGCGGCCGAGCTCCCCGGCATGACCGAGGAGCTCGAGGCGGCGACCGAAAAGCTGCGCCGCCTGCTCATTCCCCGTGACCCCAACGATGGCCGCGACGTCATCATGGAGATCAAGATGGGGGAGGGCGGCGCCGAATCCGCTCTCTTCGCTGCAGACCTCTTGCGCATGTACCTGCACTACGCCGAGAGCAAGAAGTGGAAGACCGAGATCATCGAGCAGACCTCGAGCGACCTCGGCGGCATCAAGGATGTTCAGCTCGGCATCAAGGGCAAGTCGACCGACCCCGCAGAGGGCGTCTGGGCGCACCTGAAGTACGAGGGTGGCGTGCACCGCGTGCAACGTGTTCCGGCCACGGAGTCGCAGGGGCGCATCCACACCTCCGCCGCGGGCGTGCTGGTCTTTCCCGAGGTCGATGAGCCCGAAGAAGTCGAGATCAACCCGAACGACCTCAAGATCGATGTGTACCGTTCGAGCGGCCCGGGCGGCCAGTCGGTGAACACCACCGACTCCGCCGTGCGCATCACGCACCTCCCTACGGGAATCGTGGTGGCGATGCAGAACGAGAAGAGCCAGCTGCAGAACCGCGAGGCCGGTATGCGCGTGCTGCGCGCCCGGGTTCTCGCGAAGCAGCAGGAGGAGATCGATGAGGCGGCTTCGGCGGTTCGCAAGAGCCAGATCCGCACCATGGATCGCTCGGAGCGCATTCGCACCTACAACTTTCCCGAGAACCGCATCGCCGATCACCGCACCGGATACAAGGCATACAACCTCGACGCCGTCATGAACGGGGCTCTTGAGCCCGTTGTCGAGTCGTGCATCCAGGCCGACGAAGAGGCGCGCCTCGCCGAACTGGGCAGCACCGCAGAGTGAGCGCAGCGACGGTAGCGACGGTAGCGACGGTTCATACGGTTCATACGGTTCAGACGATTCAGGCAGGCGGCACCGCACCGGCCGCGATTGGTGCAGCAGAGTGAGCGTATACGGCCTCGAGCCCGGCAGCGCCGCAACGGCTGCGCCTGGTCGCGCAGCGTGAGCGTGCTCTCTCTCGACCGGCCACCGACTGTGCGCACCGTGCTGCAATACTCGGTCGCGATTCTCGCGCGGGCCGGAGTTCCCACCCCTGATGTCGACGCCGAGCTGTTGCTCGGGCACGTGCTCGGTGCCAGCCGCGGTCAGGTGCAGGCAATGACCGTCACCGATCGTGCGATCTCGGTCGACGAAGCTATCACCGTCAGCGAGGCCGTCGAACGCCGGGCCGCCCGCGAGCCGTTGCAGCACATCACGGGTCTCGCGGCGTTCCGCACACTCGAACTCGCCGTCGGCCCCGGAGTCTTCGTTCCGCGCCCCGAAACCGAATTCGTGGCGGGTCTGGCCATCGACTCACTGCGAGCGGATGCCTCGCCGTCACCCCTCGCTGTCGACCTCGGTACCGGCAGCGGAGCCATCGCACTCTCACTCGCCACCGAAGTTCCGCATGCCAGCGTCGTCGCGGTCGAGAACTCGACGGCGGCCTTCATCTGGGCCAAGCAGAACTTTCGAACAGTGGATGCCCGCAATGCCCGCCTCGTGTTCATCGACCTCGCCGTGGCCCTGCCCGAGCTCGACGGTCTCGTCTCCGTCGTGGTCTCGAACCCCCCGTACATCCCCTCCGGAGCCATCCCGCGCGACCCCGAGGTGCGCCTCTTCGACCCCGAACACGCCCTCTACGGCGGCGAAGACGGCCTCGACGTCGTGCGCGACGTCTCCCGTACCGCCCAGCGCCTCACTCGGCCCGGCGGCACCCTCGTCATCGAGCACGGCGAACTGCAGGGAGCGAGCATCCGCACCCTCCTCTCTGCCGGCGGCTGGCACGCCGCCGCCACCCACCGCGACCTCACCGGCCGCGACCGCGCCACCACCGCCCTTCGCTGACCCGCGCTCCGCCCTCGCCACCCTCGCCCTCCCACCCTCGCCCTCCCACCCTCGCCCTCCCACCCTCGCTCTCCCAACCCTCGCCCTCCCACCCTCGCCCTCCCCACCCTCGCCCTCCCCACCCCGCCTCGCCGTCCCCCGCCCCCTGCCGCCCCGCGCCCCTGCCAGCCCGCGCCGGCGAGAGAGGCCGAGAGAGCGCTGTAGAACACCATCTCTCGTCCTTCTGGTCTTCTCTCACAGTTGTGCACAGCGTCAGTTGTGCACAGATCGGGTGGCCGCCCCGCAGAGCATCACGTCGCGGGGCGACGATGGAGCATGCGGAACACAGAGTCAAACGATGCCGGCCTCACCCTGGTCAGCGAATATGTCGCGTCGGGCGGCAGCGCACGCGCCTTGAGTCGAGAAGTGGGTAGAGGCACGCTGCTCAGACTTCGGCGCGGCGTTTATGCCGATCAGACGCTCGCGCGGGCCCTCGGTCGGCGCGAGCGGTACCTGCTGTCGATCGAAGCCGCGGTTCTCACCCGGAGGAGACGACCCGTGGTCGGGTTCGACTCGGCCGCAGCCGTCTGGGGCTGCGACCGGTGGGGTGGGTGGCCGTCTGAGGTGCATCTCATCGTCGGTCCTTCCGAGACACAGAGCCGCACCGAGTCGGTGCGGTCGCACCGATATCGGCTTGAGCCTGGCGACGTCGTCGAGGTGAATGGGATGCTCGTCACGAGCTACGCCCGCACGCTCATCGATCTCGCGCGCACCTCATCACGGAATCAGTCGTTACTCGCGCTTGACGAGGCACTGAGCATCCGCCGCCGCGACAATAGGAGGGTTCTCACTCGAGCCGCTCTGCTCGACGAATTGCGCAACAGCTCCACTTCGCGCGGTCAAGCAAGGGCGCGGGATGTGATCGACTTCGCTGACGGTGCCTCGGCGAACGGGGGCGAGTCATACAGCAGGCTCCTCCTTCGTCAGTTTGGCTTTGAGCCGCCCCAGCTGCAGACGCGACATGCGAACCCGCACGGCGGCAGCTACTTCACCGATTTCGAATGGAGTGATCGCCGACTCGTCGCAGAGTTCGACGGTCATTCGAAATACCTCAAGCCCGAATACTTAGGAACCATGACGCCCGGCGAAGCCGTCGTCGCAGAGAAGATTCGCGAAGACCACATCAGAGCTCAAGGCTTTCGCTTCGTGCGCTGGGGCGTGCCTGACCTCCGCGAGCCCGCGCGCCTAAGGTCCCTGCTGCTCGCCGCCGGTGCGCCCCTCGCGAAGCCGTAGAAGACGAAAGAATGCGGTGCACCGGCTTCTTTCGACCTCCACGGCTTCTCTCGCAAATGACGGGAGGGGGCGCGGCGGCGATGCGCGAGGGGGTGGCCAGCGGCGCAAGCTATCATGGTCAGCGATATGGCTGCCATCTACGACTGCACGGTTCCGGCCGAACTTCTCGCGGGAATGCGGCTCGCACGGGCGGCGATCTCCCGCGGCGAGCTCGCGGTGATCCCCACCGATACGGTCTACGGCATCGCTGCCGACGCCTTCACGCCCGCGGCAGTGCAGCGTCTGCTCGACGCGAAGGGCCGTACTCGGCAGTCTCCGCCGCCGGTGCTCATTCCGAACCTCGCTACGCTCGATGCCCTCGCCGAACATGTCAGCGACGCTGTGCGCTCGCTTGCGGAGGCCTTCTGGCCCGGCGGACTCACGATCGTCGTCGACGCACGCTCCTCGTTGATGTGGGATCTCGGCGAGACCGACGGAACCGTCGCCCTGCGCATGCCTGCCGACCCCATAGCCCTCGAGCTGCTCGCCGAGACCGGCCCGCTCGCCGTCTCGTCGGCGAACCTCACCGGGCAGCCCGCCGCTCTCGACGCCGCCGAGGCACAGCGGATGCTCGGTGACAGCGTCGAGGTGTACCTGCAGGCCGCGCCACCCGTCGTGTCGCCCGACGGCGCGGCACGAACGAGCGCGGCACCAACAGGCACTGCTCCCGCTGGCACTCCACCGGCCGGCACCGCTCCCGCTGGCACTCCTCCGGCCGGCACCGCTCCCGCTGGCACTGCACCGGCAGGCATCGCCTCGACCATCATCGACGCCACCGACCCCGAGCACATCACGATCATCCGTCACGGGGTCATCACCGAGCAGCAGCTGCGTGCTGTCATCGGCGATGCGCTCATCACCGCGTCCGCGGAACCGGCGGTGCCTGCCGAGAGCACCGCGTCTGCAGAGCCGGCGGTGCCTGCCGAGCCAATGGCACCTGCCGAGCGAGCAATGCCCGCCGAACCGGCGGCGCCCGCCGAGAGCGCCGCTTCCGCCGAGGGCACCGCGCCCGCCGAGAGCACCGCATCCGCCGAGGGCACCGCATCCGCGGAGAGCACCGCGTCCGCGGAGGGCACCGCGCCCGCCGAGAGCACCGCATCCGCGGAGCCGACCCCGCCGACCCCGCCCGCTGCGCCCGCAGACTCCAGCACAGCCGAACCGGCCTAGCGTGCGCTTCTACCTGCTCGTCGGGGCTCTCTCGGCGATCGTGACCTTTCTGCTCGCGATCGCGGTCTACAAGCTGAGCATGAAGTACCGGCTCTATCCGAAGATCCGCGAGCGTGACGTGCACACCCGCCCGACCCCGCGCCTGGGCGGTGTCGCGATGTTCCTCGGTATCGTCGCCGCAACCGCCATCGCCTCGCAGATCAGCTGGTTCGATCTCATCTTCATGAACCCGGGCCCGATTCTCGCCATTCTCGGCGCCGCACTCATCGTGGTCGTGCTGGGCGTAGCCGACGACATCTGGGATCTCGACTGGGTCACCAAACTCGCCGGCCAGGTCATCGCGGCTCTTCTGCTGGCCTGGCAGGGCGTGCAGATCGTGTCTCTGCCGATCGGCGGCCGCACCATCGGTTCGAGCGGCATGTCGCTGTTCATCACGGTTCTCGCCATCGTGCTGGTGATGAACGCCATCAACTTCATCGACGGCCTCGACGGTCTCGTCGCCGGCGTCGCGATCATCGCCAACAGCGTGTTCTTCTTCTACAGCTACATGCTCACGAAGCTCACCAGCCCCACCGACTACTTCAACCTCGCCTCGCTCATCACGGCCGTGTTGATTGGTGCCTGTATCGGTTTTCTGCCCCTCAACTGGCACCCCGCGAAGCTGTTCATGGGTGATGCCGGATCGATGCTCGTGGGACTGTTGATGGCGACCAGCGCCATCGCGGTGACCGGCCAGATCGACCCGACGCCGCTCGGCCGTTCGCAGTTGCTGCCCGCGTTCATCCCGATTCTGTTGCCGTTCGCCATTCTCGTGCTGCCGCTGTTGGACTTCGGATTGGCAGTCTTTCGCAGGTTGCGGGCCGGCAAGAGCCCGTTCAGCGCCGACCGTAAGCACCTGCACCATCGGCTGCTCGACATGGGGCACTCCCAGTTGCACGCCGTGCTCATCTTCTATGCTTGGACAGCCGTGGTGTCGATCGGCTGCCTGCTGTTCTTCGTGCTGAACCCCTACTGGCTCGCGTTCGTGTTTCTCGGAGTCGGCGTGGTCATCTGCACCGTGCTCACTCTGGCGCCGTTGACTCGGCGCAAAGCGCTCGAGGCGACCGTGCAGCTCGCACCCGCGCAGAGTGTCATCTCCACCGAAGGTGCCGGCCTCGATCCGCTCGATCAGGCCAGCGATGAAAAGGATGTCTAGACGTGTCGACCCCTGACCCCATGCCGGCTGGCAACACACCGGATGCCCGGCCGGGCGCCCCTGCCAGCACGCCAGCCGTGACGCTGAGTTCCACCCTGGTCTTGACGCGAGCACTGAAGCTCGCGGGCATCCTCACTATCGCCCTGATCATTGTCGGGGGAGTGGTCGGTTACTTCGTCGACTCCTGGACCGGCGTCTTGAGCGCGGTGATCGGCGCGGCCATGGCATTCGTGTTTCTGGGCATCACCGCTGCGAGCATTCTCATCGCGAACCGCTCGTACTCCTCGCCGCTTTACACCGTGATGTTCTTCGCCATCGTGCTCGGCTCGTGGCTCGTAAAATTCGTCATCTTCATCGTGGTCGCGCTACTGCTTCGCAACCAGCCGTTCATCGATAAGTACCTGCTGTTCGGGTTTCTCATCGTGGGAGTCATCATGACCCTCGTGATCGACGTCGTCGTGGTCGCTCGAACGCGGCTTCCGTATGTCAGCGACGCGACTCTTCCCAAGTAACTTCTACAGATTGTCGAAATTAGGCCCAAAAGGGCCCGAATCGGCGAAATAATGCCGAACTCGATTGGTTCTGAGGCCGAATATGTTGATAGGCTGAAGATCGTTCGTTTCGCTGCCCGTGGTTGTATTCTTGCCCGGTTCGCAGCACACCCCCACCGTTCGTCGACGCGAGAGCTGAGCTCCACGCCCCGATACAGGAGAAAGCGCTGATATCTAACGCTGTAAACCTGCTAGCCCCGTTAGCAACCGATGATGGTAGCTTCACGGGTCCATCCATCAATGAATTCTTTCCCGGTGGCTTGCTGTTCGTTGGCACGCCATTCGAGATGAACCGCATCATGATCATCAGGGTCATCGCCCTGCTGGCCATCGTCGTGATCTTCTACCTCGGCACACGCAAGATGAAAATCGTGCCCGGTCGATTCCAGAGCATCGTCGAGATGGGGCTCGACTTCGTTCGAGTCAACATCGCAGAAGACCTTCTCGGTAAAAAAGACGGTCGGCGGTTCTTGCCGATTTTGACGACCATGTTCTTCATGATCTTGTTCTTCAACCTCACGGGAATCATCCCGTTGTTGAACATCTCGGGTAACTCGGTCATCGGCGTCCCGCTCATCTTGGCGGCAGTGTCGTACGTGACATTCATCTATGCGGGCGTGCGCAAGCACCCCGGGGCGTTCTTCAAGAACTCTCTGTTCCCGCCCGGTGTGCCGTGGTTCCTCTACATCATCGTGGCGCCTATCGAGTTCGTTTCGACCTTTGTTCTGCGACCGATCACGCTGACGCTGCGGCTGCTGATGAACATGGTGGTCGGCCATCTGCTGCTCGTATTGTTCTTCTCGGCGACGTCGTTCTTCTTGTTCTCTCTCGGGGGCTTCTGGTCTCTGTTCAGTATCGGCACGCTCGCCTTCGGCTTCGTCTTCACTCTCTTCGAGATTCTGGTGGCGGTACTGCAGGCATATGTCTTCGCGCTGCTGACCGGCGTGTACATCCAACTCGCGCTGGCCGACGAGCACTGACATCGAACTCAGATCGACCGAGCAACACCCAACTCTCTTGTAATACCCATAAACGCAGGCTGCGGGCATCCGCTCGATCAGTCACAACGGAAGGAAACAACGTGGCAGACATCTCGACCATTGCGGCAGTGAGCGGAAACCTCGCAACCGTCGGTTACGGCCTCGCGGCCATCGGCCCGGCGATCGGCGTAGGCATCGTGGTCGGCAAGACCATCGAAGGCGTCGCGCGCCAGCCCGAACTGGCCGGCCGCCTCCAGGTGCTGATGTACATCGGTATCGCGTTCACCGAGGCGCTCGCGTTCATCGGTATCGCCGTCGGCTTCATCTTCACCTAAACCCTGCCTCACGAAACCACAGAGTTTAGAAAGGAGGCACGATGTCTTATTCACTGACCACAGTGATTGCGGCTGAAGAAGCGACTCACAGCCCGATTTTACCCGAG
The DNA here is from genome assembly GCA_025463765.1 of Subtercola sp. Taxonomy (GTDB): domain Bacteria; phylum Actinomycetota; class Actinomycetes; order Actinomycetales; family Microbacteriaceae; genus Subtercola. Next base: position 136,100 of record JAODBC010000019.1, read on the forward strand.
ACCCCAGACCTGGTCTGGGGTGCGGTGTGCTTCATCGTCTTGCTGGTGTTCTTCTGGCGACTGGTTCTGCCACGCATGAAGAAGCTGCTCGACGACCGCGGTGAAGCCATCGAGGGCAACATCGAAAAGGCCGATGCGGCGCAGAAAGAGGCCGACGCGCTTCTGGCGCAGTACACGGCACAGTTGTCGGATGCCCGCGTCGAAGCCGGCTCGATTCGTGAACAGGCTCGTACCGACGGTCAGCGTATTCTCGCCGAACTCAAAGAGCAGGCGAACGCCGAGGCGGCGCGCATTGCTGCGACGGCACAGTCGCAGATCGAAGCAGAGCGTCAGGCCGCCGTCGTTTCGCTGCGCAGCGAAGTCGGGTCGCTCGCGATAGACCTCGCTTCGGGCGTCATCGGCGAGAGCCTCACTGACGACCGTCGCTCGGCTGCCATCGTCGACCGGTTCCTTGCCGACCTCGAAGCCAGCGAAGCCGCGGCGAGCAACGCCAACGGAACCTCCGCAGGCACCGGGGCGGTGTCGTCGTAAGCATGGGAAGCGCAAGCAGACTAGCCCTGACGTCGTCGAACGCAGCACTTGCGGCCGTCGCGCCCGGTGCGTTGACCCTGTCGGTGGGCGAAGATCTTTTCGCCGCTGGCCGAATCATCGGCGCCTCGGCTCAATTCCGCGGCCTGCTCAGCGACCCCTCGATCGAACAAGCCGAGAAGTCCGGCCTCATCAAGCGGGTCTTCGGCAGCGACCTGAGCCCCGACGCGTTGTCACTGCTGACAACCATCGCCTCCGCGACCTGGTCGAACACGGATGATCTGCTCAGCGGTATCGAAGAGGTGGCGTTGCGCGTCATCGCGACGAGTGCCCCGGCCGGTCTCTCGATCGAAGCCGAGCTGTTCGAGTTCGGCGAGATCGTGTCGTCAGACTCTGCGCTCGAGCTCGCGGTGAGTTCGAGCTTCGGGCCACCGGAGTCGAAGATCGCCTTGATCAACGCGCTTCTGCAGGGCAAGGCCTCCGATCAGACCGTCGTCATCGTCAGGCACCTCGTGCTTCAGCCCCGTGGTCGTCGCATCGAAGAGCTGCTGAACACCGCAGCATCCGTCGTCGCCGACTCGAACGGCCAGTCGATCGCCACCGTCACGAGCGCCGCGCCTTTGGCCGCAACGCAGGTCGAGCGTCTGCGCACGGCTCTGGGCCGCAACTACGGTCGCGAACTCACGATCAACCAGGTCGTCGACCCGTCGGTGCTCGGCGGGCTGCGCGTGCAGATCGGCGCCGACGTCATCGACGGCAGCGTCGAGTCCCGTCTCAACGATCTTCGACAGAAATTGACGGCCTGACCGGCATTGTGCTCGTAACAGGCGCAAAGGCTCAGACAGACCGCATACTTTTACCTATACATCAAAGGATTGGCAATGGCAGAACTAACGATCAGCCCCGACGAGATCCGCAACGCGCTTCAAGATTTCGTCAAGTCGTACGAGCCCACCGCCGCTAGCGCCGTGGAGGTCGGTACCGTCATCGACGCCGCCGACGGTATTGCCCACGTGCAGGGTCTGCCGGGTGTCATGGCGAACGAGCTCATCACGTTCTCCGACGGCACTCTGGGCTTGGCGCAGAACCTCGAGCAAGACGAGATCGGTGTCATCGTTCTCGGCGAGTTCAGCGGCATCGTCGAAGGCATGGAGGTGAAGCGCACCGGCGAGGTGCTCTCGGTTCCGGTCGGCGACGCCTACCTCGGCCGAGTTGTCGACCCGCTGGGCAAGCCCATCGACGGTCTCGGCGAGATCGTGACCACCGAGCGCCGCGCTCTCGAGCTGCAGGCACCGGGCGTCATGAGCCGCAAGAGCGTGCACGAGCCCATGCAGACCGGCATCAAGGCCATCGACGCCATGATTCCCATCGGCCGCGGCCAGCGCCAGCTCATCATCGGCGACCGCCAGACCGGCAAGACGGCCATCGCGATCGACACGATCATCAACCAGAAGGCCAACTGGGAGTCGGGCGACACCAACAAGCAGGTGCGCTGCATCTACGTGGCCATCGGCCAGAAGGGCTCTACCATCGCTTCGGTGAAGGGTGCCCTCGAAGACGCAGGGGCCATGGAGTACACGACGATCGTCGCGTCTCCGGCATCCGACCCGGCCGGCTTCAAGTACCTCGCTCCGTACACCGGCTCGGCCATCGGCCAGCACTGGATGTACGACTCCAAGCACGTTCTGATCATCTTCGACGACCTGTCGAAGCAGGCCGAGGCCTACCGCGCCGTGTCGCTGCTGCTGCGTCGCCCGCCGGGACGCGAGGCGTACCCCGGTGACGTGTTCTACCTCCACTCCCGTCTGCTGGAGCGTTGCGCCAAGCTCTCCGACGAGCTGGGCGCCGGCTCGATGACCGGCCTGCCGATCATCGAGACCAAGGCGAACGACGTCTCGGCGTACATCCCGACCAACGTGATCTCCATCACCGACGGCCAGATCTTCTTGCAGTCAGACCTGTTCAACGCCAACCAGCGCCCCGCTGTCGACGTCGGCATCTCGGTGTCGCGCGTCGGTGGTGACGCTCAGGTGAAGAGCATCAAGAAGGTCTCCGGAACCCTGAAGCTCGAGCTGGCCCAGTACCGCTCGCTCGAGGCGTTCGCGATGTTCGCCTCCGACCTCGATGCGGCCTCCCGTCGCCAGCTCGCCCGTGGCGCGCGTCTGACCGAACTGCTCAAGCAGCCGCAATACTCGCCGTATCCTGTCGAGAACCAGGTCGTCTCGATCTGGGCCGGCACGAACGGCAAGCTCGACGAGGTGCCGGTCGAAGACATTCTGCGCTTCGAACACGAGCTGCTCGACTACTTCGGTCGCAACACCGACGTGCTCACGAAACTCCGCGACACGAACGTGCTCTCTGACGACGTGGTAGATGCTCTCGAAAAGGGTGTTTCGGAGTTCAAGAAGGAGTTCCAGACCGGCGAGGGTAAGCCGCTCGCCTCGGTCGGCAGCGAGAAGTTCGACGCTTCGGCAAAAGAAGACGTCAACCAAGAGAAGATCGTCAAGGGTCGTCGGTAATGTATTCATTCGTTACGCTCGGTGAGCGCTGATGGCTGCTCAGCTGAGGGTCTACCGGCAGAAGATCAAGTCTGCCCAGACGACCAAGAAGATCACTCGGGCGATGGAGCTCATCTCCGCCTCGCGAATTCAGAAGGCCCAGGCTCGGGTCGCGGCATCCTCGCCCTATGCGCGCGCGGTCACTCGTGCCGTGTCGGCGGTAGCCACGTACTCGAACGTCGACCACATTCTGACGACGGAGCCCGAGAAGGTGGAGCGCGCACTCGTCGTCGTCTTCGCCTCCGACCGCGGTCTCGCCGGTGCCTTCAGTTCGAGCGTTCTCAAAGAGTCCGAGCAGCTGACCACGCTGCTGCGCAGCGAAGGCAAAGAGGTCGACTACTTCGTGGTCGGTCGTAAGGCCGCCGCCTACTTCGCTTTTCGCAAGCGTGCCGCGCTCAGAACGTGGACGGGCGGAACAGACCAGCCCACGTTCGAGGTCGCGAAAGAGATCGGCGACGCTCTCGTCGAGATCTTCGTGAAAGACGCAGCGGAGGGCGGGGTCGACGAGATCCACATCGTCTACAACCGCTTCGTCAGCATGGTGTCGCAGGTACCCGAAATCGTGCGCCTGCTTCCGCTCGAGGTCGTCGAAGAGATGGAGACGCCCGGCCCTACCGAGGTGCTTCCGCTCTACGAGTTCGAGCCCGAGGTCGGAGATGTACTGGATGCTCTGCTTCCGGTCTACATCGAAAGCCGTATTTTCAACGCCATGCTGCAGAGCGCCGCTTCCGAGCACGCCGCACGTCAGCGGGCCATGAAGTCGGCAAGCGACAACGCCGACAAGCTCATCCGTGACTACACCCGCCTCGCCAACAATGCCCGCCAGAGCGAGATCACGCAGCAGATCTCCGAGATCGTGGGCGGCGCCGACGCGCTGACTCCATCTAGATAGAAGCGCGCCGCGGCGCTAGCCGGGCATCCAGTCGCCCCCGGCCCGACGAGTTCTACGAATTTCTACCGAAGGAAAGAAGTTATGACACCGACAGCAACCGATACTTCGCCAGCTGCCGCCGAGACGAAGGCGCCCGGCATCGGCCGCATCGCCCGGGTCACCGGCCCGGTCGTTGACATCGAGTTTCCGCACGACGCGATCCCGGGCATCTACAACGCCCTCAAGTCGTCGGTCACGATCGACGGAGAGACCCGCGCGATCACGTTCGAGGTCGCTCAGCACCTCGGCGACGACCTCGTGCGTGCCATCTCGCTGAACCCGACCGACGGTCTGGTTCGTGGCCAGGAGGTGACCGACACCGGTGCGCCGATCTCGGTTCCCGTGGGCGACGTCACCAAGGGCAAGGTGTTCAACGTCATCGGTGACGTGCTGAACGCCGACCCCGACGGAACCATCAACGGCGAGAAGATCGTCATCACCGAACGCTGGCCTATTCACCGCCAGCCGCCGGCGTTCGACCAGCTCGAGTCGAAGACGACGCTGTTCGAGACCGGCATCAAGGTCATCGACCTTCTGACGCCCTACGTGCAGGGTGGCAAGATCGGTCTGTTCGGTGGTGCGGGTGTCGGTAAGACCGTGCTCATCCAGGAGATGATCCAGCGCGTCGCGCAAGACCACGGTGGCGTGTCGGTGTTCGCCGGTGTCGGTGAGCGCACCCGTGAGGGCAACGACCTCATCATGGAGATGGAAGAGGCGGGCGTCTTCGACAAGACCGCCCTTGTCTTCGGCCAGATGGATGAGCCGCCGGGAACGCGTCTTCGTGTCGCCCTGTCGGCACTGACCATGGCGGAGTACTTCCGTGACGTGCAGAAGCAAGACGTGCTGCTCTTCATCGACAACATCTTCCGCTTCACGCAGGCCGGCTCAGAGGTCTCCACGCTGCTCGGCCGTATGCCGTCGGCCGTGGGGTACCAGCCGAACCTCGCCGACGAGATGGGCGTTCTGCAAGAGCGCATCACCTCGACCCGCGGTCACTCGATCACGTCGCTGCAGGCCATCTACGTTCCGGCCGACGACTACACCGACCCGGCTCCGGCGACGACCTTCGCGCACTTGGATGCAACCACTGAGCTCTCGCGTGAGATCGCGTCGCGCGGCCTCTACCCGGCCGTCGACCCGCTCACCTCGACCAGCCGTATTCTCGACCCCCGCTACTTGGGCGCCGACCACTACAACACGGCCGTTCGCATCAAAGCGATTCTGCAGAAGAATAAAGAACTTCAGGAGATCATCGCCATCCTCGGTGTCGACGAGCTCTCTGAAGAAGACAAGATCACCGTTTCGCGTGCTCGTCGTATTCAGCAGTTCTTGTCGCAGAACACCTACATGGCGAAGAAGTTCACGGGTGTCGAGGGTTCGACTGTTCCGCTGAAAGACACCATCGAGTCGTTCTCGGCCATCGCGAACGGCGAGTTCGATCACGTCGCCGAGCAGGCCTTCTTCAACGTCGGTAACATCAACGACGTCGAAGAGAAGTGGGCTCAGATTCAGAAAGAAGACGGCTAAGCATGGCCGAGGTATCGGGCGAGGCGCCGCTTCAGGTGAGTGTCGTCGCCGCCGACCACGAGGTGTGGTCGGGCGGTGCCCGCCAAGTGATCGCGAAGACGACCGAGGGCGAGATCGGTATTCTTCGCGGCCACGAGCCTCTTCTCGCGATTCTTGCGGAGGGTGAGGTTCGCGTCACGCTCGTTGACGGCAACCGCATCGTGGCACAGGCTGACGAAGGGTTTCTCTCGGTTGAGAACGACCGCGTGACCATCGTGGCTCGCGCCGCAGAATTGGTGTCATAGCTTCTGTGTTCGTCGCACCGCCTTGTTAGTTGTACTGCCTCCGTCTGAAACCAAGCGTGACGGCGGTGAGGATGATCGGCTCGACGTCGGCTCTCTTCGCTTTTCGCGATTGAGGCCGCGTCGGGCCGAACTCGTTCGTGCCGTACGCACCCTGGCGCGAGACCCAGAGGCAACCATTTCGGCGCTCAAGCTCGGGCGCACGCAGCACGATGAGATCGCCCGCAACCGCCGCGTGACATTGTCGCCGACCATGCCGGCGATCGACCGTTACACCGGCGTTGTCTTCGATGCTCTCGACGCGCCGACCCTCAGCGCCTCGGCCCGCGAGTTCGCCG
>JAODBC010000026.1 GCA_025463765.1 Subtercola sp.
GCCGCTGCCGCGCCCGCCGCTGCCGCGCCCGCTGAGGCTGCCGCCGCTGCCGATTCGGCCGCTGCCGACCTTGCCGTCGTGGAGCGTTACGAAGTGCTGCACCTCTCTGCTCCCGGTCTGGCCCGCCTAGCTCGTCGGTGAAGTTCGTGCGGGTTGCGCAAAAGCATGTTCAGTGCCGGTTCTGAGTGCTTTTGCGCAACGCCGGCGGTGACGCTGCGGGGCTGTACTAGAGCGTGCCCTCGGCGAGTTTCGCGACCGAGGAGGTGATGCGGCGCTGGCGGGTTTCGGGGGTTTTGGCGTCGTCGAGGGGAAGGGTGAAGCGGCGCTTGTTCGAGTACGAGAGCGTTTCGAAGAACGTGCGTGCGGCGGGCTCGGCGTCGAGGGCCGCCGCGAAATCGTCGGGCACGGTGACCTCGCGAGGCTGGTCGTCGAGCACGATATCGACCTCGATGCTGTCACCACCTTCGATGCCCGCGCCTTTTCGCACCTCGGCGCTCACGGGCAGCATGATCTCGCCGCGATAGGGCGTCACGGTGCTGCGGTAGGTATAGCCGTTGATCGTCACGGCGACGGCATGCCGCTTCGCGGTGCCGAGCGCGTCGTACACGTCTTGCGGCACGACGATTCCGGTGGCTGTCTTTCCGCTCTGCTTGAGCACGGTCTCGAACTTCATACGCACGAGTATGGCCCGGGCATCCGGTCTCCACAAACTCTCCACAATCTCTCTCCACAATCGGTGGGTGCGTCTGAATGTGCACAGACGGGCGGGTGCGCACCGTTCGCTCAGAAGCCGCCAAGTAGCATGGGCACCTATGAACTCGACGACCACCCGCGGCGAGAACGTCGCCAAGCGCGGTGTTCCGGCGCACTTTCTGCCCCATGTTCAGGGTCTGCGCGCCATCGCAGTGCTGCTCGTGGTCATCTATCATTTCGAGCCCGGGCGGCTGACCGGCGGGTACATAGGCGTCGACGTGTTCTTCGTCATCTCGGGCTTCTTGATCACTCAGCAGCTCTCGCGCGAACTCGAGCGCACCGACCGCATCAAGCTGCCGAGCTTCTGGGCGAAACGGGTGCGACGCCTGCTGCCGGCGGCACTGCTCGTGCTGGCGTTCAGCACGGTGGCGACGCTCACCATCATGCCGCTGAGTGCACTGGCCGAGAACCTCAAAGAGATTCTGGCGAGCACGTTCTATGTGGAGAACTGGGCGCTCGCGGCGAACTCGGTCGACTATCTCGCGGCCTCGGGTGACGCCTCGCTCGTGCAGCACTACTGGTCGCTGTCGCTCGAAGAACAGTTCTACGTGGTCTGGCCGATTCTGCTGCTGGGGGCATCCTTCTTCGGGGTGAAGCGACTGGCTGCGAAGTACGGCGACCGCGGGCGCTGGAATGCGATGATCGCGCTGGTCGTCATCGCCACGGTCGTTTCGTTCGTGCTCTCTGTCATCGCAACGAACAACGACCCCGCGTCTGCCTACTTCGTCACGTATACGCGCGTCTGGGAGTTCGGGGTGGGTGCACTGCTCGCGTTGATTCCGAGGCTGCGGCCGACGCGCGGCTGGTTCGTGAATGTGCTCGGCTACGCCGGGGTGCTGGCGATTCTCGTCGCCGGGTTCACCTACGACCGCAACACGCCCTTTCCCGGGTACGCGGCACTGGTGCCGGTGCTGGGTACGGCGGCCGTCATCGTTTCGCATCGCTCGGAACGCTGGTTCGATATCGGGCGGGTGCTCAGCACGAGGATTCCCCGGTTCTTCGGCGACATCTCGTACTCGCTGTACCTCTGGCACTGGCCGCTCATCGTCATCGCTCCCTTCATTCCCGGGTGGGGGCTGTCGATCTACAATCGCGTCATCTTGTTCGTGGTCGCGGTGGTGCTGGCGTGGCTGACTAAAAAGTTCGTCGAAGACCCCACCCGGCAGGCCACGTTCTGGACGGTCAGGCGACCCCGTCCGCGCGTGACCTTCGCGTTCATGCTGGCGGGCATGGCCGTGCTGACGCTGCTCGTCTCGAGCGTGTGGGTCGTGCAGCAGCCGAAGTACGACGCTGCGGCGAGCCAGCTCGCGAGCACGGTGGCCGACCCGCCGGCGTGTTTCGGGGCGGCGACGGGGCCATGGCCCGCGGTCACGACTGCTGCGGGAACCGGCGTGCTCGGGCCGTCTGGCATCGCGGGCATCGCGGAGCCGAGCCCAAGTACGAACACTTCGAAGCCCCAGCAGAATGCGGCGCTCGCGGCGCCGGGTGCGACGCCTCAACAGGCCGCGGGTGCCACCGTTGTCGATGACGGGGTGGCGTGTCCGACCCCGTCGCTGGCCGACACGATCATCCCGTCGCCCGGGTTCGGCAACGCCGACCGGCCGTCGAACCCCGAGTGCCTCGTCACGCTGAACGACTCGGGGTTGTTCGCCTGCCATTTCGGCTCAACTGCGGTGGGTGCGAAGCGGGTCGCGCTGATCGGTGACAGCCATGCGTACGCCCTGCTCGCGCCGTTCATCCAGCTCGCGAATGACAACGGCTGGGCGCTGACGACGTACATCAAGGGCGGATGCCCGTGGAATACCGAGACGATGCCCGGGGTCGATGCGTTCTCACGCTCGTGCAACGCCTGGCGAGACAACCTCACGGCCGAGCTGGCCAGCGTGCAACCGTACGACGTGGTATTCACGGCGGCGCTCGCCGACGCGACCGCTCCCGGCACCTCTGCCGACGGCAAGGCTCTCGCCGCCGGGTTCAGTGGCGCCTGGAAAGAGGTGACCTCGAAAGGCACTCCCGTGGTCACCATGGTCGACAACCCGGCCTGGGCCGACGACCCGAACAAGTGTCTGCGCATCTCCGACGCGGCGGACTGCACAGAGCCTCGGGCCGACGGCCTCGTTGCCGACCCGCCGGTCGCCCTGGCGGCTCAGGCCTCGATCGCGGCCGGGCAGAACATCACGCTGCTCGACTTCAGCAACATGTTCTGCACGGCGACCGACTGCGCCGCCGTCATCGGCGGGGCGAACGTCTACCGCGACCCCGATCACCTCACCAACACCTTCGCGACAACGCTGTCGCCCTTTCTGAAAGCTGCGCTGGTCGGGGCCATGACGCCCGCCACGTCGCCGTGAGCGGCGTCAATGTTAGGGGCGTCAGTGTGAGGGGCGTCAGTGCGAGCGGCGTCAGTGCGAGGGGCGTCAGTGCGAGCGGCGTCGGTGCTACCGGCGTCCTTGTGCGGGGCATGAGTGTGAGCGGCATCAGTGCGAGCGGGGTCAGTGTGAGCGGCGTGCGGCGGCGCGCTCGCGCAGACTGCGAGGGCGGCAGCCATCTCGTGAGACTGCTGCGCCGCGATGAGGTCGTTGTAGTGACCTCTCTTCGGCGCAGCTGTCTCACGCAGCGCCGCGGCGCGTGCCGCCACGCGGATCGCGGCCGCCGGGCTGCGGGTACGACAGCATGATCGGGGTGCTGACCGGCTTCGCCATCATCGGGGTCGTGATTCTCGTCGGTTATGTGGTGCAGCGCATCCACGTGCTGCCCGCCGATGCCGCGGTCGCCCTGAACCGCTTCGTCTACTTCATCGCCAGCCCGGCACTGCTGTTCACCGTGCTGGCCCGCGCCGACCTGAGCGTGATCTTCTCTTCGTTCTTGGTGGTGACCATCGTCTCGGTCGTCATCACCGCGGCAGTGTTCCTGGCGCTTTCGCGGCTGTTCTTTCGCCGATCTGCGGCGCTCACGGCCCTCGGCACCGCTTCGGCGTCGTACGTCAACGCGAACAACATCGGGTTGCCGGTGGCGGTGTACGTTCTCGGCAGCGCTCAGTTCGTGGCGCCGGTGCTCATGTTCCAGCTCATCGTCATGGCGCCGATACTGCTGACTGTGCTCGACGTCTCGACGCGCGAGAAGGTCTCGATCGGCACGATCGTGAGTCAGCCGTTCCGCAACCCGATCATTCTCGCCTCGCTGGCCGGTCTCGTGGTGGCGCTGCTGGGCATCCACATTCCCGATCAGGTGCTCGCACCGTTCGTGCTGATCGGCGGGGCCGCGGTACCGACGGTGCTCATCACGTTCGGTATGTCGCTGGCCGGTCGTCGACTGTTTCCGGCGGGCGCCGATCGGCGCGAGATCATTGTCGCGGTGGCGATGAAGAGCGTGCTGATGCCTGTGGTCGCCTACCTATTCGGCTCGCTGGTGTTCCAGCTCGACGCGGTGCACCTGTTCGCGGTCGTCGTGCTCGCCGCGCTGCCGACGGCTCAGAACATCTTCAACTACGCGTTCCGGTTCAACACCGGAATCGATGTCGCGCGCGACGTCGTGCTCCTGACCACCATCGCCGCTCTGCCCGTCTTGCTCGTCATCTCAGCACTGTTGGCCCCGGCCTAGCCGCGGCTCACCAGATCATCGGCTTGTCGTCGTCGCCCTCGAGCTCCAAGTCGAGGTCTACGACGACGGGCACGTGGTCGCTGGGCGCGTCACCCTTGCGTTCGTTGCGGTCGATGCGGGCATCCGTCACCAGCGACGCGAACGGCGCGGAACCCATGATGAAGTCGATACGCATGCCCTCGTTACGGGGGAAGCGCAGCTGCTTGTAGTCCCAGTAGGTGTACCCGGTCGGCACGAGCGGGCGCACCACGTCGCTCAACCCGAGCTGCTCGAACTCGGCGAAGGCGGCGCGCTCGGGCGGCGAGACGTGGGTGGCACCCTCGAAGACCGAGAGATCCCACACATCGGAGTCGAGCGGGGCGACGTTCCAGTCGCCCATCAGGGCGAGCGGCTGATCCGGATGCTCGGCAAGCCACTTTCGGGTGTCGTCTGCCAGCTGCTGCAGCCAGGCGAGTTTGTAGTCGTAATGCGGATCTCCGAGCATCCGCCCGTTCGGAACGTACAGGCTCCAGAGGCGAACGCCGTTCACCGTGACGCCGAGGGCGCGAGCCTCTGACGGAAGCACGCCGTTCTCGCCGGGCTTGCCGAAGCCCGGAACGCCCTCGAAACCGACGGTCAGCTCCTCCATGGGCAGGCGGCTGGCGAAGGCGACGCCGTTCCACTGGTTCAGGCCGTGCAGCTCGACGTCGTAGCCGGCCTCGGTGAACGGCTCTAACGGAAACTGCGACTCCTTGCACTTGATCTCTTGCATGGCGAGAACGTCGATGTCTTCGCGCACCAGCCAGTCGGTGACGCGGCCCACCCGGGCCCTGATGGAGTTCACATTCCAGGTCGCAACACGCATGCCGATAGCCTATTCGCGCCAGCCGACACTCAAGGTCGACATGGGCGGCCCGGTAGGGTGGATGGCGTGACGGACAGTGCGCGCGACCAGCTCATCAAGTACATTGCCGACGAGGCGGTGTTTCACGGCGACTTCACGCTCACGAGCGGCAAGAAGGCGACGTATTACGTCGACCTGCGCAAGGTGAGCCTCGACCATCGGGTCGCTCCGCTGATCGGGCAGGTCATGCTCGATGTGATCGCCGAGATTCCCGACGTGTTCGCGGTGGGCGGCCTCACCATGGGTGCAGATCCTGTCGCAGCGGCGATTCTGCACCAGGGAGCCGCCCGCGGGCTCAGCTACGACGCGTTCGTGGTGCGCAAGGAGCCCAAAGACCACGGGCGCGGCAAGCAGGTCGAGGGCCCAGATCTCGAGGGTAAGCGCGTCGTCGTCATCGAAGACACCTCGACTACGGGTGGCTCCCCGCTGAAGGCCATAGAGGCTCTTGAAAAGGTCGGCGCGATCGTGGTCGGCGTTGCCGTCGTGGTCGACCGCAATACCGAAGCGCGCGAGCGCATCGAGGCGGCCGGGTACCCCTACTTCTACGCGATCGGCCTCGCAGACCTCGGGCTCAGCTAGCTCCGGTGCAGCCCGACCAGCCCGAAGAACCCGCGGCGCACCCCGACGACGCGGCGGCGCAGGCTCCTGAGCGCCCTGAGCCTCTCGAGCGCCCCGAGCCCGCGGCTCCGGATGCCCGGCTGTCGCCGCCCGCCCGGAATGCCGGTGCCGACGCAGATGTGCCGCCCGGGCCGGACGCCCGCCCTGCCCGGAATGCCGGGCTTGCGCCCGCTCCCGGCTCGCCGCCGGCGCGGGCCGGGGTGCATCTTCCGGCCGCGAGAGCGCGGTCGCGGGCGGCTGTGCCGATTGCCGTCGTGACGGTCGCGGTGCTCGTGCTGGCCGGGCTGTTTCTGCTCGGAACACGACTGCCGGGCATCCTGACCGCCGCCCCGGCCGCGACACCCACGCCGACCCAGACGCCGACGCCCACCCCGACTCCGACTCCCACGTCGACGGCGGGCCCGCAGCTCGCCGGAAGCTATGACTGGAGCGACCTGCGCGGCGGAGAGTGCATCAGCCCGTTCGTGTCGGCCTGGCAGCAGAAATTCACCGTGGTCGAGTGCGCCGCGGCGCACTATGCGCAAGTGATGAGCACGGGTTCGCTCAGCACCGATCCGGCGGCGGCCTACCCCGGGCAAGATGCGATCAAACAGCAGCTGAATCTGCTCTGTCAGACGCCGGCGAACTTCAACGATGCGATTCTGAGCGCGTACCCCGACATCGTGTGGCAGGCGAACTATCCGGTCAACGACGCACAATGGCAAGCCGGGCTGCGCAATTACTACTGCTTCGTCAGCCGCTCATCGAGTCAGCCGATCACGGGCAACTTTGCCCCACCCGCGTTCGGCGGGTAGGTTCGAGGAGTTCGGCCGCATAATCGAGCGCCGCTCACAGAAGGGTCGTCGGAAATGATGCGCAACGCTCTGAGCAGGCTTGCGGCGACCGTTGTGGCCGCCGGAGTGGTGTCTGCCGCCCTGCTCGGCGGCGCGACCTCGGTGCAGGCCGTCACCGCGACCGGGTCGACCTCGGCGCAGGCCACCACCACGAGCGCGTCGACCACCGACACCGCCGCCGCGACCGGCACCACCGCCGCGACCGGCTCCTTGGCGGCCACCGGCACCATCGCTGCCACCGGCACCGACGTCAACGACTTCACATTCAACAGTTTCTCGGGTGACTACACGCTCGGCCGTGACGCGCAGGGTCACTCCACCCTGACAACTGTCGAGACACTGGATGCCCAGTTCCCCACCTCCAACCAGAACCACGGCATTCAGCGCGCCATCCCCACCAAGTACGACGGGCATCCGACCGACGTGCACATCGTGAGTGTCACCGACGGCGACGGGAACGCCCGTTCGTACACCACCGACACCAAAGACGACCTGCTCTTCGTCACCGTGGCCGCCGACGATTACGTACACGGATCGCAGGTCTACGTGCTCACCTACACGCAGACGAACGTGACGCAGTACTTCGCCAACACGAATGACGACGAGTTCTACTGGGACACCAACGGCACCGCCTGGCAGCAGCCGTTCACGAGCGTGACGGCGACGGTACACGTTCCGGCCGATCTCGCCTCGGCTCTGACCGGCTCGGCTTCGTGCTACTGGGGCTATTCCGGCTCATCGACCACCTGTGACATCGCGCAAACCAGCGGCTCCGGCGCCGGCACGGCTGATGCGAGCGACACCACGTTCACCACCACCCCGCAGGCGTTGGATGCCGAGCAGAACGTCACCGTCTCCATCGGCTTTCGACCCGGTACCTTCACCGCGCGCGACGACTCGTTCTTCGCCTCGCCCGCGGCCATCGCCGCACTGATTTTCACCGTACTCGCGGTGCTCGTGGCCATTGGATCGATCATCCTGCGCTTCACAGTGCTGAAAGACGCGCCAGGGCGCCCGACCATCATCGCCGAATACACGGTGCCGAAGGGCGTGAACCTGATGCTCGCCTCGGTGATCATCAAGGCAGACAAACGCGCTCCGGCCGCGAGTTTCGTGAGTCTTGCCGTGCGGCACAACATCCAGATCGTCGAGCAGGAGAAGTCGGGCTGGGGCGGAACGACGTACTGGCTGCGGCTCACAAGCCTCGACGGGCTCGACGATACCGAGCTCGAGCTCGTGAAGCTGCTGTTCGGCGAGTCGGTTCAGCTCGGCGCCTGGAAGCAGATCGAGAAGCAAGACACTCCGCTCGGCAAGGGAATCTTTGCGCTCATGCAGGGCATGCGGCGCCGGGTGGTGACCGAAGGATTCGTGCGCGGCGGCACCACTTTGATCAGCGCGCTGTTCGCGTTGGGTGTCATCGTGTTCGGTGGGCTCGCATTTCTGACGGCGTCGGCCGCGCTCAGTGATGATTTTGGGGGAGCGGTGCCGTTCATCCTCATCGGCGTGTGCATCGTTGCGGCGATCACGGTCTTCGTCGCGGGCTTCAAGAAGCCGCTCACGGCGAAGGGTGCCGAGCTGCGCGACTACATCAAGGGGCTGGAACTGTACATCCGGCTGGCTGAGAAAGACCGTTTCGCCATGCTGCAAAGCCCCGAGGGTGCGCTGAAGACGCAGGTGAACGCGCCCGACTGGGGGCAGGTCGTGAAGATCTACGAGAAGTTGCTGCCGTATGCGGTGCTGCTGAACCTCGAGACCGAGTGGGCGAAGGTGCTCGGCACGTACTACGAGAACCTCGGATCGCAGCCCGACTGGTACGGCGGCAACGTGGGGGCATTCAACGCCGGGCTGTTCGTGGGCACGATCGCGTCGCTGTCGAACGTGGTCGATGCGAGTCTGGCCTCGAGCACCTCCTCGAGCTCGAGCGGCGGATCGGGCGGCGGCGGTTTCTCGGGCGGTGGCGGTGGCGGTGGCGGTGGCGGTGGCGTGTAGCGGCGGCGCGGCGGGTATTGGTAGCGGCGGGGCCGCGCTTCTGCGTTCGTGAGACCGCTATGACGCGAGTGAGGGCGGTATGTCGGCCTCATTTCGGCGCAGCGGTCTCACGAGCTGCGGTGGGCGCGAGAGGGTTCGCACGCGCGCCGTCAAGCAGCGAGGGCCGCGGCCAGGCGCGTGATGCCGAACTCGAAGGCGCGGTCGACGTCGCCGCCGAGCTGAAAGGCGCCGGCCAGTTCCATGCTGATGAACCCGTTCGCCCAGGCGGTGACGGTGCGCGCGGCCTCGAGGGCATGGTCGGGGCCAGCCAGCTGGGCGGTCGCCTCCATGATGGGTTGGGCGGCTCGCGCCAGAAGAGTCACGTCGGGACGAGTGAGGTCTGGCGAGGGCGTGAACATGAGGTGAAACCCCGCAGGGTTCGCGAGGGCGAAGGCGCGGAACTCGTGGGCGAGCGCGATGAGGTGCTCACGGGCATCCGGTGCCGGGCCGGTCGTCGCCGCAGCATTCAGCCGCAGCGCCAGGTCGTTCACGGCCGACTCTGCGATGAGCCCGATGAGCTCGTCGCGGCTCTTCACTCGTTTGTAGAGCGAGGGTGCGCGCACGCCGACGCGGGTTGCGACCGCCTGCATGGTGAGTTTCGATGCGCCCTCGGCCTCGAGAATGTCGCGGGCGGCACGCACGATGTCGTCGAGGGAGGTGCGATCGGGGGTGGGCATGACGGGCCGCCTTTCTCGCCGTGGGAGGCACGGCTTTCGCCGCTGGGCTGCCGGCGATCCTTCGCATAGCTATTGACATTAGCCATGATGGCTACGTACAGTAGCTATCACGCAAGCATAGCGAACACTCACCTCCCGAACGGAGATTCCGATGAAACTCGGCCCCTCGCTCTACCGCATCGGCAACGACATCGTCGCCGCCTACCTCGTCGTCACCGACGAAGGCATTACCGTAATCGACGCCGGCTTGCCCGGCATGTACTCCGATCTGAAGGCCGAACTCGCGGCGATCGGTCGCTCGCTGGGCGACATTCGCGGTGCGATCATCACGCACGGCGATAGTGACCACATCGGGTTCGCCGAGCAGCTGCGCCGCGAGACCGGCGTGCCGATCTACGTACAGGAGGCCGACGCGGCCCGCGCGAAGGGGCTCGAGAAGTCGAAGTCTTCTGGTGGCCATATGAAGATCGGGCCGACGCTCGGGTTCGCGGCGTACAGCCTGCGCAAGGGCATGATCCGGCCGAAGTACCTCACCGAGGTAGTCGAGCTGAAGGGCGGTGAGACTCTTGATCTGCCCGGGGCACCGCAGGTCATCCGGATGCCCGGGCACTCGCCGGGCAGCATCGCTGTATACTCACCCCTCGCCGATGCCGTGTTCGTCGGAGACGCTCTCACGACCCGTCATGTGCTGAACGGACACACCGGAATGCAGCCCGCACCCTTCACCGACGACCCGGCCGAGGCGCTCGAGTCGCTCGCCCACCTCGAAGGCCTCAGCGCGACGTGGGTGCTGCCCGGCCACGGTGCGCCCTACCGCGGCGGCACGGCGGCCGCCGTGCGCGAAACCCGCGCTGCCGCTGCTGCTGCCGCTGCCGCCGCACGCTGAGCCCGCGAGAGAACCCGTCACGGACGAGAGAAGCCGGCCCACCAGCTTCTCTCGTCGCCAGGGGGTTCTCTCATCGAAGCGAGGGCGAGGGCGAGGGGCAGGGGCAACACGCCCTAGAGCTCGTCGGACTCGACGGGGTCAGGGGAGAGCAGCTCGTAGACGCCCTTGAGGATCTCGTCGGGGCGGAACGGGTACTTCGCGATCTCGGCCGGGTCGCTGATGCCGGTCAGTACGAGAATCGTGTGGAGGCCGGCCTCGATGCCGGCGACCACGTCGGTGTCCATGCGGTCGCCGATCATGCCGGTGTTCTCCGAGTGCGCGCCGATTTTGTTGAGCGCCGACCGGAACATCATCGGGTTCGGCTTGCCCACGACGTACGGCTCCATGCCGCAGGCCTTCGTGATGAGCGCGGTGACCGCGCCCGTCGCCGGCAGCGGCCCTTCGGCACTCGGGCCGGTCGCGTCGGGGTTGGTCGAGATGAAGCGCGCGCCCGCGGTGATCAACCGGATGGCCCGGGTGATCGCTTCGAACGAGTAGTTTCGCGTCTCGCCGACGACCACGAAGTCGGGATTCTGGTCGGTGAGAATGAAGCCGGCCTCGTGCAGCGCGGTGGTGATTCCGGCCTCACCGATGACGAACGCCGAACCGCCCGGCTGCTGCGACTTCAGGAACGCGGCGGTGGCGAGAGCAGAGGTCCAGATGCGCTCTTCTGGCACCTCGAGCCCGGAGGCGAGCAGGCGCGCGCTCAGGTCGCGCGGGGTGAACATCGAATTGTTCGTGAGCACGAGGTAGGGCTTGCCCTCGTCGCGCCACTGCTGCAGCAGCTCGGCGGCGCCCGGAAGAGCTTGGTTCTCGTGGACGAGAACGCCGTCCATATCGGTCAGCCAACATTCGATTTCGTCACGACGAGACATGGCGCTCCTTACGGGTGATAACCCTTAGGGTACTGCGCGCTCTACCCGTGCGCCTGGGAGGCTCCGATGCTCCGGCTGAGAGCCGCGGCGGCTTCGCCGCGCTGCGTCGCCGCAGCGCTCAGGGGTTGTCGTCGGGGTGCTCCGGCACCACCCCGCGCGCCCGGTCAGGCCGCGGTGTGGTGCCCGATCTCGATCGTGACCACCGTGAACCGCGTCGCCGGGCCGATCAGCAGAAGTTCGACTCCCGTGCTGTGCAGCAGGGGAACGAGCTCGGTTTCACCGGCAGCGACGATCCCCTGCGCTTTCGCCCGAAAGATCTCGGCCATGCCGGCGGTGGCGAAGTAGCGGTTGCCGCCGTGATGAACGGTGCGCGAATACGCTGGTGCGGCAGTTGCGTCGACGGCCGCGGCCTCGCGGACGGGGCGGGATCGATCATCCGGTTCCCGCTTCGTCACCTCGGTTTCGACGATCGGTTGAAGGGCGAAACCTGCGGGCTGGGAAGAATTTTGTACTCGGTGCACGAATACAACTTTAGATAGGCTAACTATTTTTCGGCAGGGATTGAAAATCGGCCGATCGTGTGGCAGTCGCCAGCCAGGCGCGCAAAACTACACTGGGCGTATGCCCGTTTCGAGTCTCACCACCGCGGCCCAGGATTATCTCAAGGTGATCTGGGCGGCCTCCGAATGGTCGAGTGAACCCATCACGGTGAAGCGGCTCGCCGACCGCACGGGTGTGAGCACGGCCACCGTCTCCGATGGCATCCGTAAGCTCGCCGGGCTCGGGATGCTCGAACACGAGCCTTACGGAAGCATCGAGCTCACCGACTCCGGCCGTTCGGTCGCCGTGCAGATGGTGCGGCGTCACCGCCTCGTCGAGACGTTTCTCGTCGAGATGCTCGGCTATTCGTGGGATGAGGTGCACGACGAGGCTGAGGTTCTCGAGCACGCCGTGTCTGACACGCTTGTCGACCGTATCGATCGGCGGCTCGGTTTTCCGCAGCGTGACCCGCACGGCGACCCGATTCCGTCGGCTGCAGGAGCCTCGGTTCGGCAGGTCGCGGTGCGGTTGAGCGCGGCGAAGGCCGGGCATCCCCTTGTGGTGTCGCGAATCTCGGATGCCGACGCCGACGTCTTGCGGTACGTGGGCGATCGCGGGCTGCTGCCGGGGGTGCGGCTGACCGTGCTCGCGCCCGCCGGCGCCGAGGTGGCGGGTGCTGGGGTGGCCGGTGGCGGTGCGGGTGTCGGTGGGGGTAGCGATGCGGGTGGCGGTACGGCGAGCGGTGGCGGTGCGGGTGTGGCGGGCGGTGGCGTGGCCGTTGGCGGTGCCGGTGCCGTTCCCGGTGGGGGTGCTGGTGTCGGTGTGGCGAGCGGTGGCGTGGGCGCGGCGAGTGGTGCGGGTGCCGCGGCCGCGGATGGTGGTGCTGGTGTGGCGGGCGGTGGCGTGAGTGCGCCGGGCGGTGCGGGTGTGGGTGCGACGGGCGGTGGTGCCGGTGGGGGTGCTGGTGCCGGTGTGGCGGGCGGTGGCGTGGGTGCGCCGGGCGGTGCGGGTGTGGCGGGCGGTGGCGTGGGCGCGCCGAGGGGGGTGGGTGTGGCTGGCAGCAGGCCCGGCGGTGCGGATGTTCGGGTGGCCCTCGAAGGCGACCCCGAGCATCCGGTGCTCGTCGTTCAGCGTGCGGCCGACGCGATCTGGGTCACGGAGGCCGAGGCGTGAGCGGCGAGGCGGCCTCGGGAGCCGCGAAGCGCGTGCTGTTCCGCGAGATCACGGCCGCGCCGGCGTGGGTGCGGGTCGTCGGAGTGCTGGCGCTCGTCGCGGCCGTTCTGTTGATCGTGGATGCGACGCTCATTGACCCGTCGTCGTTCCAGGGCGGCGGCGCGGTCGCCGCGGTGATCGGCGCCGTGGTGCTGGTCGCCATCGGGGCACTCGCTCTGGTTGTGCGTATCGCGGTCGTGGTCGACGAGACGCAGGTCGCGCTCGCGCTCGCTCCCGTCTGGCGGGTGCGCTTCGCCCGCAGCGACGTCGACTCGGCCAAGCCCGTGTCGATCGTCGCCCGCGATTTCGGGGGCGCGGGCTATCGCGTGCTGCCCGGAGGCAAGCGCGGGTTGCTCTTCACCTCGGGCCCGGGCGTGGCCGTGGTGCGCCGCTCGACGAAGATCTCGTACACGCTGCGCACCGAGCGCGCGGCCGAGCTGATCGCGGCGCTCTACCGCCGCTGAGGTCGGGCCGGGCTCGCGCCGCGCCTGCGCCCGAACTGGCCCGCGCGAGCCGCGCCTGCGTCGCGCCGAACTGGTTCGTGCGACAGCCGCGCTCGCGCGAGCCGCGCCTGCGTCGCGCCCGAACTGGCTCGTGAGACAGCCGCGCCGTCGTGAGGCAGGTGTGCCGGCCCCAATTCGTCGTAACGGTCTCGCGAGACGGCGGTCGCGGGGCCGCCGCGTGGCGCGGCAGGCAGGCAGCGATGCGGGTGCGGGTGCGGCAGCAGCACGGGTGCGGCAGGGCGGCAGGGCGGCGGGTGCCGCGTCGGGGCGTCAGGCCCGTCAGGCGCGTCGGCCCCGTCAGCACGGCGGGGCGGCAGGCCCGTCAGTCGCCGAGTCCACCGGAGATCGTGAGAACGATGAGGGCCAGGTTCAGCGCCACGATGAGCACCGCGACGCCCCAGCAGAGCACCCGCACGGGGAGGCGGTTCGCGAAGGTGCCCATGAGCATCCGGTCGCCTGTGAGACGGATGAGCGGAATGAGCGCAAACGGAATACCGAGGCTCAGAAACACCTGCGACAGCACAAGCGCCCAGGTCGGGTTGACGCCGGCTCCGAGAATGATGAGGGCCGGAATGAGTGTGATCACCCGTCGCAACAGCAGGGGGATGCGCACGCGCAGCAGCCCCGCCATGATGGTCGCACCCGCATACGACCCGACCGAGGTCGAGGCGAGGCCCGAGGCGAGCAGTCCGACGGCGAAGATGACGCCGATGGTGGGGCCGAGTGCCGCCGTGATGGCCGCGTGGGCGCCCGCGATGGTGTCGGTGCCGGTGACCCCGCCGAGGTTGGCGGCGGCGGTGAGCAGCATCGCGATGTTCACGGCGCCGGCCAGAATGAGGGCGGCCAGTACGTCCCACTTGGTCGCGTGCAACAGGCGGCGGATGCCCGCCGGAGCCCTCCCGCCGTGCAAGGCCGGCGCTGGCCCCTCTGCTCTCGTTCCCTCTGCCTCTGCCGCCGGGGCGGGCGCCGGCGCCGATCGAGCTACGAGCTTGTGCGGGTGCGCGACCTCAACACCCGCACGAACTCGTGGCTCGATCAGTTCGGCGGCAGAGGCGGGGGCGGCAGAAGCGGCGGCGGCGGTGGCGGTGGCCGCGGAAGCGGGGGAAGCGGCGGCGGCGGTGGCGGCGGCGTCCGGAGCGAGCGGCAGGGGAGCGCCGAGAGTCGGGCCACCCCGAGCCACGTGCCGGTCGCGCGCCAGCGAGGAGTGCAGATAGATCGCGTGCGGCATCACTGTGGCACCGAGCATCCCTGCGGCGAGCAGAACCGTGTCGGTTCCGGCAAAGCGGGGCACGAGACCGCCCGCGGCTTCGGCCCAATTGACGGGGCTGACGAAGAGGCCCGCGAGAAATCCGACGGCGATCACCGCGAGCAGGGTCATGATGACGGTCTCGAAGGGGCGCTGCCCGCGCCGCGACTGCACCGCGAGAATGGCCATCGAGATGACGCCCACGATGAGCCCGCCGAGCAGCAGAGGCAGGCCGAAGAGCAGTTGCAGCGCGATGGCGCCGCCGATGACCTCGGCGAGATCGGTGGCCGCCGCGACGAGTTCGGCCTGCACCCAGAACGACCGGCGCGACCATTTGCGCATGCGGCCGCCGAGCAGCTCAGGCAGGCTGTGGCCAGTGACGATGCCGAGCTTCGCCGACTGGTACTGGATGATCATGGCCATGCCGTTCGCAGCGACCAGCACCCACACCAGCAGGTAGCCGTAGCGCGCGCCCGCAGTGAGGTTGGCGGCGACGTTGCCGGGGTCGACGTAGGCGATGGCGGCGACGAAGGCGGGGCCGAGCAGAAAGAGGATGCGCGGTGCGTTGGCGGCTCGGGAGCGTCGCTTGCTGGGGCGCGCTGCCGGGCGTGAGGCGCTTGCAGAGCTTGCGGCGGGTGAGGCGCTTGCGGCGCTTGCAGGGCTTGTTTCTGCGGGGCTCGAACCGGATGGCCCTGCCGTTTGCGTTCGCTGTTCCAGCGCCATTCCCCGAGTATGACACGATATGTTAGATGCGTCTAACATTCGGCGGCGTTGCCTCGATTCTGAATGTTCGCCAGCCATCGACTACCTTGGGGCTGTGTCAGACGCGCCTCGTTATCTCCCGGTAGACAACCCCTCGATCGAGCTCTCGACGAACGGTGTGGGGCCGTGGCGCGGAGAGCTTCCGACGGAATCGTTCTACGACCCCGAGCTGCTCGCGCGGGGGGACTCGCGCAACGTGATCGACCGCTACCGGTACTGGACGATGGAGGCCATCGTCGCCGATCTCGACCAGCACCGGCATCCGTTTCACGTCGCCATCGAGAACTGGCAGCACGACATGAACATCGGCTCGATCGTGCGCAGTGCCAACGCATTCGCTGCCGACACCGTTCATGTGATCGGGCGCAAGCGCTGGAACAGGCGCGGTGCCATGGTCACCGACCGCTATCAGCACATTCAGCATCACGAGACGGTCGAGGCGTTCGTGGCGTGGGCGGCTCAGGATGCTCTGCCCATCATCGCGATCGACAACGTTGCGGGTTCGGTACTCATCGAGACGTTCGCGTTTCCGGCCCGGTGCGTGCTGCTGTTCGGGCAAGAAGGGCCAGGTCTCACGGCTGACGCCGTCGCGGCCGCGTCGGCTGTCGTCGAAATCAGCCAGTTCGGCTCGACCCGCTCGATGAACGCGTCGGCGGCGGCGGCTGTGGCGATGCACGCCTGGGTGCTGCAGCACGTGACGTTCTAGCGCCCCACGGTTTGCCCTCGTGCTACGTCGGATGCTCCCTAGCACTCGGCTTGCTTAAGTGAACTTTGATCAGCTAACCTCATGGCATGTCGCTGAAACATTCTCACTCTTTCTCGCGCGGTGTCGCGCGCACAGCCTGCATCGCAACAGTCGTCGGCCTGTCGGCCTTTGGGCTCGCTGCTTCAGCGACTGCCGCCACCACACAATTCGGCCCGATCGCTGCACCTGTCGCGGTCGGCGGAAAGCCAGAGGCCGTTGCGTTCGACAACAACGTGAATCCGGCCACGGGTCATAAGCAGGTGTTCGTCGCGAACGCGGGCGCTAATTCGGTGAGTGTGATCGATGCGACGACGCACCTCGTGATCGACACCGTTTCCATGCCCACGCCGGCCGCAACGCCGAATGCCATCACGGTGGACCAGGCAGACGACCTCGTGTTTGTCGCCGAATACGATGCAAATAAGGTGGTTGTGATTGAGGGCGCCACCCATCGGGTGCTGAGTGGGGTGGGTGTCGGCATGCATCCAGACGCGCTCGCGTGGGATTCATCTAATGACCGCGTCTACGTTGCGAATTACGGCGACGGAACCATGACAATCTTCGACGCCGCGTCTGGGGCGCCAGTCGGTCTTCCGGTTCAGATTGGCACTGGAGGAACAACCAGCATGCCGGAGGGTATCGCGGTCGACCCCGTAGCAGGCAAGGTGGTTGTCGCCGCGCAAGGCGACGATGCGGTGTTCGTCTACGACGCGGCCAACCCAGCCACGTACGTGAAGCTGGTCGGCGCGTTCGCCAGCCCGAACGCTGTCGCGGTCGATTCGAGCCGCGGCCGGGCGTACATCGCGAATTACGACAACGACACGGTGAGCGTTTTCGACCTCGCGACGAGCAGTGAGATCTCGGGGTCGCCGGTCGCGGTGAGCGCGAATCCGAACGCGCTTGCGATTGACCCGATTGATGGCACGGTGTACGTCGCCAATTTCAACGACTCGGTTCTCTCCGTCATCGACCCGACGTCGTTTTCCGTGACCGAGGCCGGTCCGGTCGGTGCCAAGCCCTCCGGTGTGGCTGTCGCCTCCGACGAGATCTACGTGACGAATCAGAAGGACAACACCGTCTCGATTCTCGGCACAACCGTGAGTCCGACGATCACGTCTGGCGCGCCGGGCGCAGCGACCGTGGGATCGTCTTACAACTTTCCGTTCACCGCCACCGGAACCCCCTCAGCGATGACGTTCACGGTGACGGGCTCGCTGCCGGCCGGGGTCAGTCTTGTCGACGGAGCGCTGCTCGGCACGCCGACCGAGAGCGGGGACTTCACGTTCACGCTGCACGCGTCGAACGGCGTCGATCCCGAGGCGACTATGGGTTACACGCTCCACGTAAACCCCGCGGCGGTTACACCGACACCGACACCGACACCGACCACCCCCGGTGGTCACCTTCCGACGGTGTCTGGTTGATGTTGCAGAAAACCAGCCAGGTGCGGCGGTTGATTGGCGCGGCTTCGGTCGTCGGGTCGGCCGCCGTGCTCGCGATAGGGCTGAATTCGTGCGCAATGTTCCAAGCGCCGCCGCAGACGACGGGAGCGGCGGCCGTCACAGCCACGTTGTCGCCGACTCCGGCTTATGTGGCTCCAACGGCCGACGCGATCGCCGCACTGCCCGAAGCGAAGTACGACGCCACGATCGCCGGGCTCATGCCCGCCGGGCAGGCGGAAGTCGCGACGCCCGCTTCGACGCCGTCGGCGGCAGCGGCGGCGACCTTCCATCTCAGCGTCGATGCACCGCTGTACGGGGCCGACCGCATCACCCCGGTCGCGCGGCTGGCGGCGTCAAACTTTCTCGGGGATCCGACGGTTGTGGTGCCGGTGCAGACCGACGGCGAGTGGACGCTCATCCTGACGCCCAGCCGGCAGGCGCTCCCGTCGGCCGACAACGGCAACGCGCCAGCACAGACGACGGCGTGGATCCGCACGAGCCTGCTCACGAAAGACGCAGACCTGGTGAGCCACATCGACGTCTCGCTCGGCGCGCAGACGCTCACCATCGTGACACCGGGGCAGCCCGACCGGGCGTTCGCGGTGGGTGTGGGTGCGCCCGACACTCCGACACCCACGGGAGTCACGGGGTACATCCAGGCCCGCTACCTCGACGCGAGCCAGGGAGAGTCGGTGTACCCGATCCAGCTGACGTCGCTGCACTCGGCCGCGGCCGACGAACCCTTCGGGGGTTCTGACGGCGGACTCATCGGCGTGCACTTCGAAGAAGAGAACACCGGCCAGATCTCGCACGGGTGCGTCCGTCTGCCGGCCGATGCGATCACCGCGGTCAACGCCCTGCCGCTCGGCACCCTCATCACCATCACTCCCTGAGGCGCCACCCCCGCCGGCACCAGCGTCACGCGCAGTAGTTCGGCACAGCTGCGCCTGTTCGAACTACCGCGCATGCGCCCAACAATCGCGCATGCGCCCAACTACCGCGCATGCGCCAACCCAGCGCAGACGCGCACGATGAGGCGGCCGGAGAAGACCAGAAAGCACCCGACGACCCGGCAACCACGGCGCAGACCTAGGCTGGGAGCGTGGGGTACCTGTTTCTGGCTCTGGCGATCGCCTCCGAGGTCGTCGCCACGACATTTCTGAAGTTCACGTCGGGTGAGGGCGCGACCTTCGCCAACCGGTGGTGGGCGTACCTCATCGTCGTGGTCGGATACGTGGCGAGCTTTGCGATGCTCGCTCTCACTCTGCAGAAGGGCGTGCCACTCGGAATCGCCTACGCCGTCTGGGGCGGTGTGGGCATCGTGCTGGTCACGATCATCAGCTGGCTGGTGTTCAAGGAGTTTCTCAGCTGGGTGCAGATCGCAGGTATCGCGCTCGTCATCGGCGGCGTGCTGCTGCTCGAGCTCGGCGTCAAACGGTGACATGAGCACGAACGCCCACCCGCGCCGCCAGCGCAACATCGCCCTGCTCGTCGCCGGAACCTTCTTCATGGAGAACCTCGACGGCACCATTCTCACCACGGCCGCCCCGAGCATCGGCGCGGACTTCGGGGTCGCATCGCTCAGCATCGGCGTCGCCATCACCGCGTACCTCCTCACGCTGGCGGTGCTCATTCCGCTCAGCGGCTGGCTCACCCAGCGGTTCGGCGCGCGGCGCATCTTCTTGACGGCGATTGCGGTGTTCACGCTCGCCTCGATTCTCTGCGCGCTCAGCCAGAACCTCACCGAACTCACGATCTTCCGCGTGCTGCAGGGCGTCGGCGGCGCATTGATGGTGCCGGTCGGCCGGCTCGCGGTGTTGCGCATCACGAGCAAGGCCGACCTGATCCGCACGGTCGCCCTGCTGACCTGGCCCGCACTCGCTGCGCCTGTCATAGCGCCGCTGATCGGCGGAATTCTGAGCACCTACGCGAGCTGGCACTGGATCTTTCTCATCAACGTGCCTCTCGGCCTGGTCGCGTTCGTCGTAGCCGCGCGCATCCTGCCGCGCGAACGACGCGAGACGCCACCGCCGCTCGACTGGCTCGGGCTCGGCCTCACCAGCATCGGGCTCGGCGTTCTGGTGTATCTCGGCTCGCTGCTGGCAGGCGCCGAGCAGAACGCGGGTGAACTCATCGTGCTCGCGGTCGTCGGCCTGGGCCTTCTGGCGCTCGCGACGGCGCATTTCTTGCGCACCAGCACGCCGTTGCTGCGCCTTCGGTCGCTGCGCATCGAGACGTTCCGGGTCTCGAACGCCGGCGGTGCCGTGTATCGAATGACCCTGTTCGCGGTTCCGTTCCTGCTGCCGCTGCTTTTTCAAGACGAGTTCGGCTACTCGCCCGTGCTGGCCGGAACACTGGTGCTCTTCGTGTTCATCGGCAACTTCGCGATCAAGCCGGCGACCACACCGATGCTCCGACGGTTCGGCTTTCGGCCGGTGATCGTGGCGGCGACAATCGGGGCAGCGTTGAGTATGGTGCTCTGCGCTTTTCTCACCCGTGACACGCCGTTTGTGGTCGTCGCGGCGCTGCTCGTCTTCAGCGGGGTAGCACGGTCGACCGGGTTCACGGCGTACAACACCATCGCCTTCGCCGACGTTCCGCAGGCCGAAATGACCGATGCGAACACCCTCACCTCGACCCTGCAGCAGGTCGCAGCCGGCTTCGGCGTAGCGGTAGGCGCCGTAGCACTGCGCGCCGGCGAGGCAGCTTGGGGCGGACTCGGCGCGTTTCAGTTCAGCTTTCTCGTCATCGGCGCCCTCACCCTGGTCTCGACCGTCGAGGCGTTGCGGCTGAGCCCGAACGCGGGAGCGAACATCCGCCCGCCCGCCGCCCGCGGCCGCGTAAAACGGGCGTAACAGCCCGGCCGTATAGTCGAGTGGTGACCGCATCCGACTCCGACCGACTCGTCGTGACGGGCGCGTCGAAGTCGTACGGGCGCCCCGGATCCCGCCGCGAAGCGCTCGCCGCGGTCGACTTCGAGATGACTCGCGGCCAGTTCGTGAGCATCATCGGCCCGAGCGGATGCGGAAAATCGACATTGTTGCGCCTTCTGGCAGGCCTCGAGCATCCCGATACCGGAAGCGTCAGCCTCTTCGGCAGCACCCCCGCTGAGGCCTCGGCGGCCAAACGCATCGCGTTCATGCCCCAGGTCCCGGCGTTGCTGCCGTGGGCGAGCGTGCTCGCGAACGTGAAACTCCCCTCGCGAGTGAACCGGCGAGCGGATGCCCGGCGCGAAGCCGCCGAACGAGCAGTCGCCGGGCGACCGGATGCCCGGCGCGAAGCCGCCCTCCCGGTCGCCGCGGCGCCCGGGGCCCCCGCCGCACCCCGGTACTCGCAGCCCACCCCGCGCGCAGCGGCCGATCCCGTGGCCCTGCTCACCGAACTCGGACTCGGTGACTCGTTGAAGGCTCTTCCGCACGAGCTCTCGGGCGGAATGCAGCAGCGTGTGGCCATCGCGCGCGCGTTCGCGACCCAGGCCGACCTGTTGCTCATGGACGAACCCTTCTCTGCTCTCGACGAATTCACCCGCGAGTCGACGCAAGACCAACTGTTGGCGTTGTGGCAGAAGGTCGGGTCGACCGTGGTGTTCGTGACGCACTCGGTTCCCGAAGCGGTGGTGCTCTCGGATGCGGTGGTCGTGATGTCGCCGCGGCCGGGGCACATCGCGTCGATCGTGCCCATCGACGTTCCGCGGCCGCGGCGCAGCGGGCTGGCCGAGTCGGCGGCGCTGCACGAATACGAAGATCTCATCCGCGAGAAGCTGCGCCTGGCCGGGGTGGAGCTCTCGTGAGCGAGACGCAGAACGGCGAGTGGGGCGTCACCCGCTCACGCTGGTCGCCCGCCTTCTGGCTGCCGACCGTGGTCGCCGTGGTGGTGGCCGGCGTCGTCTGGGAGTGGGTGGCGATCAATAACCCGTACCTGCTGCCGCGGCTCGGCCAGGTCGGCCTGCAACTGGTCACCGAGACGCCGTTCTACCTCGAGAACGCGGCCGCAACGCTGAGCGAAGCGCTCATCGGTCTCGCCATCGGGCTGGTATCGGCGTTCATCGTGGCCGTTCTCGTCACGGAATCGGGGCTGCTCAGGCGGGCGATCATGCCGCTGGCGATCATCCTGAATGTGACGCCGGTTGTGGCCATTGCCCCGGCGCTCGTGGTGGCGTTCGGCTTCGGGCCCGCGCCCAAACTCATTGTCACCGCGCTCATCACGTTCTTTCCCATTCTGATGAACCTGATCACCGGGCTCAATTCGGCGTCGGTGCCCGTGCTGCAGGTCTTCGAAACCCTGCACGCGTCGCGGCTCGAGATTCTGGGGCGGTTGCGGTTGCCCGGCAGCCTGCCCTACCTGTTCGCCGCCCTTCGAGTCGTGTTTCCGCTGTCGCTCGTCGGAGCCGTCGTCGCCGAGTTCTCCGCACCCGGTGCGGGCAAAGGGCTCGGCACGGTGATCAGCGTGGCGTCGGCGAACTCCCGGCTCGCCGTGGTGTACGCCGCCATCGCGTGTCTGGCGGCGATGGGATCGCTGTTGCTGCTCGTGGTGATCGTCGTCGAGCGACGCGTGCTGCGCTGGCACGAGTCGCAGCTGTCGCGGCGGGCGTGAAAGACCCTGCGGGCGTGAAGACCCTGCGGGCGTGAAAGACTTGACTCCCGACAGAACGGACCCCATGCCGACCCGACTCCGCCGCCCCGGCCTGCCCGCCGGTCGCCCTCGCACCCGACTTCTGGCCGCTGCCGCCGCCGTGCTGGCGGCTTCGGCCCTCGTGCTGAGCGGATGCTCGTCCTCCGCCTCTGGCCCCGTCAACTCTTCGGCGCCCGCCTCCGGCTCCGCCATCTCGGCCGAGCGCTGCGCGCAGAACAAGGCCGCCGGCACCATCAACTACATCACCGGCTACCAGTACCAGGCCTCGGCGAGCATTCTCGACGTGCTCGCGGCCAAGCAGCTCGGCTACTTCGACGCCCTCTGCCTCGACGTGAAGATTCAGCCGGGCACTGGCGACACGGCCGCGAACGCGCAGCTCGTTGCGGCCGGAACCGCGCAGCTCACCGACCTCGGCGGCGACGCCGACCTGCTGCGATCGCGGGCGAACGGCGTCGACGTGACGGGCATCGCGACCTACGGCCAGGTGCCCATCGCGACCCTCATGACCATGCCGAGCATCACCGACCTCAAACAGCTCGACGGCACCACGCTCGGTCAGAAGGGGCAGCTTCCCCCCGAGATTCAGACGATGCTGGTGGATGCCGGGGTCGACCTCGGCTCCATCACTCAGGTGGTCGTGGGCTATGACCCGACCATCCTGCCGCGTGGTCAGGTGCAGTCGCTGACCGGATACAAGTCGAACGAACCGCTGACGTTGAAGGCCGACGGCACGAACGTCACGCAATGGAACCCGGAGGATTACGGCATTCCCGGCACCTTCGGTACGGTCGCGGCCAACCCGGCGTTCATCGAGGCCAACCCGACGGCGACCGAGGACTTCTTGCGGGCATCCTTGCACGCCTACGACTACTGCCTCACGAACGCTGCAGAGTGCGTCGGCTACGCCGGCGCCCTCTCGGGTGCGGGCTACGACGTCGACCACAACGTGCAGGTCTGGCAGACGGAGACGGGTCTCGTCACGAAGTCACAGCCCGCCGGAACGCCCGTCGGGTCGCTCAACCCCGACCTCATGGCGAAAGAGATCACGTTCCTGGTGTCGAGCGGCGTTCTGCCGACCGCTCCCGACCCCGCGAAGGCCACGGACTCCTCCTTCGTCAAGGCGATCTACAACGGCACCGACCTCATCTGGCCCGCCCCGTAACCCGCCGGCGCGAGGCAAGGGGCAGCGGCTTCGGGCTGGCATACAGGCAAGCGCGCCTAATGTGAACCTATGCGACGCAACGTGTGGGCTGCCCTGACGGGTGTCGTCGCGGCAGCGGCCGTTCTCGCGTCGGCCGAACTCGTCGCGGTGTTTCTGAGCGCTGAGAGCAGCCCGCTCTTCGCGGTCGGCTCGCTGATGATCGACCTCGCGCCGCCGGGCGTCAAAGACCTGATGATCTCGCTGTTCGGCACCGGCGACAAGGCCGCGCTGCTCACGCTGCTGGCGATTGTCATCGTGATCGGGGCCTGCGCCGCCGGGCTGCTGCAGTATCGTCGCCCGCCGTGGGGCATCGTGGTACTGATCGCCTTCTCTGCCATCGCGGTGGTCGCTGTCACGACTCGGGAGGGGGCATCCGGTTTCGCCGCCGTACCCACGGTCGTGGGTATGTTCGTCGGAGTGCTCGTCTTGCGGGCGTTACAGCAACGGCTGAAGCGCTGGGAGTCACGCGAGGAGGGCACGCGCAAGCGCGCTGCAGCTGCGGCTGCCGTCATCGCGAGCGGGGTCGGCGTTCCGGTCGCTGCCGAGGTCGCTCGCACCGCGTCACCGGCCGAGCCGAGGGTCACCCCCGGCGTGCGCACCGGGCCCGCCTCCTACGAACGTCGGCAGTTTCTGACCTTCTTCATCGTGGCAGCTGCCGGCTCGGCCATCGTCGGGCTCGGTTCGCGCCTCATGAACGCCACGGCGGCCGCGGTGACGTCGGCTCGAAACGCCCTCGTTCTTCCGGCGCCCGCGACGCCGGCCCCGGTCATCGCGTCAGGTGCGGAGCTCGGCATCACCGGGCTGAGCCCGGTCATCACTCCGGCGGCCGACTTCTATCGCATCGACACCGCGCTGCAGGTACCCCAGCTCAACCCCGACACCTGGAGCCTGCGCATCTACGGCATGGTCGAGAACGAGGTGACGCTGTCGTTCGCCGACGTGCTCGCTTTGCCGCTCATCGAAGATACGGTCACCCTGACGTGCGTGTCGAACGAGGTCGGCGGCGACCTGATCGGCAACGCGACCTGGCTCGGATACCCGTTGCGCGACCTGCTCGCGCGCGCCAAGCCGACCGCCGGGGCCGACATGGTGCTCTCGAAGAGCTCTGACGGCTTCACGGCGGGCTCGCCCCTCGAAGTGTTGCAAGACGCCAACCGGCAGTCGATGCTCGCGGTCGGCATGAACGGGGCGCCCCTCCCCGTCGAACACGGTTTTCCGGCTCGACTCGTTGTGCCGGGGCTCTACGGGTACGTTTCGGCCACGAAGTGGGTGGTCGAGATGAAGGTGACTACGTTTGCCGAAGACATGGGCTACTGGACTCCGCGCGGCTGGAGCGCCCTCGGCCCCATCAAGACCTCGTCGCGCATCGACACCCCGAAAAACGCCTCCGGCCAGAGCGCCGGAACGATCCCCATCGCCGGCGTCGCCTGGGCGCAGCACACCGGCATCGCCAAGGTGGAGGTGCAGATCGACGGCGGAAGCTGGGCCGAGGCGACCCTCGCCGACGCCATCTCGGCCGACACCTGGCGGCAATGGGTGCTGCCATGGCAGGCCACGTCGGGCGATCACACGATCGCCGTACGGGCGACGGATGCCTCGGGCTACACCCAGACGCCCGACGAGGCCCCGCCCGCTCCCAACGGCTCGACCGGCTACCACACCATCCAGCTCACCGTTCAGTAAGCCGCGAGGCGCTCAGCCGATGAGGGAGGGGCGCAGGTCGCGCAGGGTGCGCGAGCGGGTCGCGCGACTGGCGAGCAAGTAGGTGAGCGCCCCTGCTGCGAGCAGCCAGATCGCGAGCACTCCGGCGTCGTTCAGCGCCAGCATCATGTCGCCGCCGTACATCAGCTGACGCATGCCGTCGACGGCATAACTCATCGGCAGCGCATGGTGCAGCGCCGCGAGCGGCCCGGGCAGCGTCTGCCACGGGAACGTTCCGCCCGCCGTCACCAGCTGCACGACCATCAGCACGAGCCCGATGAACTGCCCCACGCTGCCGAGCCACACATTCAGCGCCAGGATGATCGCTGCGAACGTTATCGACGTGAGAATCATGAAGGCGAGCATCCCGGGCGCATTAGCGACCCCGAAGCCGAGCGCCAACGTCACCACGAGGTAGACCGCAACCATCTGCAGGGCTCCGAGCGCGGCCGGCGCGAGCCAGCCGGCCAGCGCGACCTTGAGCGGCGCGCGAAGCGCCGTGAGCGCCCGTTTCGACAGTGGCTTGATGATGAGGAACAGCGCGTAGATGCCGATCCACGCCGCGAGGCTGATGAAGAACGGTGCCATGCCGGCGCCGTACGTCGTCGCCTTGGTCACCGTGTCGGTGTCGACGCGTGCCGGGGTCGCGATGACCGCCGCCGCCGTCTGCGCCTGGTCTCCGGTGTAGTTCGGAATCTGCGCCAGCCCCGACGTGAGCCCGTCACGCAACTGGTCGACGCCGGTGTTCAGGCTCGCAGTGCCGGTAGCAAGAGTTGCGCTGCCGTCGGCGAGCCGTTGTGTGCCGGTCTTCAGAGTCGCGGCTCCGTCAGAGAGCTGCTGGGTTCCGGCGGCGAGCGATGCTGCCCCGTCGGCGACTTGCTGCGTTCCGTCGGCGAGTGATGCCGCCCCGTCAGAGACCTGCTGCGTACCCGCCGCGACCTGCGCGGCACCACTGCTGGCCGAACTGATGCCTGCGCTCAGGGCCGGCGCGGCATCCGCCAGTTGCTGCGTACCCGCCGCCACCTGGGCCGCCCCCGACGACAGCTGGGAGATCTGGCCGTTCAGCGTCTGCACCTGGGTATTGCCCGAGACGATGGCGGTGCCCACCTTGTCGAGTTGGGCGAGAATGGCGTCTTTCTGCTCGGTGGTCAGGGTCGTCTTGTCGAGCTGCGCCACGATGTCGGCCCGAGCGGTCGGAACCTCGTTCGCGGCGTCTTGCACGGCTGCGGCAACGGGAGCGGCACCGTCGGCGAGCTGTTTGTTGCCATCGGCGACCTGCTGCGCGCCCGAGTTGAGCGTGGCGGTCTGGCTGGGCAGGCTCGACGACTGGCTGTTCAGCGTGCTGAGCCCGCTGCTCAGTTGCTGAGCGCCCGTGTTGGTTTGGGCCGCGCCGCTGGCGAGGGTCGAGGCGCCCGCCGCCGCCTGAGCCGCTGCGCTCGAGAGAGTGGATGCTCCGCTTGCCGCCGTGCCGGCCCCCGAGGCCAGATCGGCAGTGCCCGCGTTCACCTGTGCTGCTCCGCTGGCCAGGCTGGATGCCCCGGCCTGAGCCTGCGCGGCGCCTCCGGCGAACTGGTTCGCTCCGTCGACGGCGGTGCTGACGTTGCTGTGGATCGTCGAAAATCCATTCAAGAATTGCAGCGCGGCGGCCTCGCCGACCTGCTGCGAGATGCTGAGCCGCACCTTTTCGGCCACGGTTGCGGCGATGGTACTGGCGAGAAAGCTGTTGGTGTCGTTCGTGGTGAGCTGGACGACCGCCTGCTGCGGGGTGGCCGTGCCGGCCGAGGTGAGCAGCTTCGAGAAGTCGGGGCCGAGCGTCAGAGTGAAGTCGTAGGTGCCGTCTGTGATGCCGGCTGCCGCTTGATCGGGGGTCGCGTCCATCCATTTGACGCTGCCGTCGCTCACCAGCTGGTCATGCACCTGCTGGCCGTAGTTGACTTCTTTACCGTTGACGGTGGCACCCGTGTCTTGCACGACCAGCGCGACGGGGATGTTCTTCACGTTGCCGTACGGGTCGCTGTTGGCCCAGAGGTACAGGCCCGCGTAGATGACGGGTACGAGCATCAGGGCGACAAGGGCCAGCCTGGCGAGGCTGGTGGCGGTGAGGCGCCGGAATTCACCGGTGACGAGGGTCACGACTTTCATGCGAGGTCCTTCTGGTGCGCTGAGGTGGCGCGGGCGTCGCTGGCTGCGCTGGTGTGGCTGGGGGTGGTGGTCGGGGTGGGGGTGGTGATGGTCGTGGTGGCCCGAGCGGTCGCCGCGGGTTCGGCGGCGGTGGCCGGCGAGGGGGTGGTGGGTTCTGCGGGCTCGGCAGTTTCGTCGCGCTCGGCGGCGAGCCGGGCATCGTCTTCGGCCCGGCGGCGAGCGGCGGCCTGGCGCTCGAGCTCTGCGAGGCGGTCGGTTTCGAACTGGGCGGCGACATCGCGCACGACCGAGACGGAGGCCTCGCTCGCGATGACGAGCACAGCGAGCCCGCGCAGGGCGAGATCGCTCGCGACCGCCCACCAGTCGAACGGATCGCCGCCGTGACGATCGGGTGAGGTGAGAACAACGCCCTCGATGCCCGGGCGTGAGGCGGCAAGTTCGGCGAGAATGCGCAGCCTGACCATCGGCGGAACATTCTGCGTCTCGTAGTCGGCATATTCTCCGGCATTCAGCTCGTCGAGGGCGTCGAGCGCGGCGCGGCGCGAGTTCGGTCGTTCGGCGAACATCAGCTCCTCACGCACGACGGTGGTCAGCTTGAGGTCGGCAACGGGCTCGCTGACATCGGGCGCATCGACGATCGCGGTCGCCGTGCGCAGCGCCGTCGGGTCGAACTCGTCGTCGACCGTGACCGTTCCCGCATCGGGAGCCATGCGCCCTGTGGCGATGAGCGACAGCACGGTCGGGCGACGGGCGGTCTCGACGACTTCGAGGGTGACGGCGCCGCTCTCGTAGCTGAGCGAAGCGGGCGGCAGGTTCTCGCCGTCGTGCCCCTTGGAAACGCGGTTCAGGATGACCTTCATGACTCGCTCGATTCGGTGCCGGCGGGCGCTGATGACGCGCTGAACTGAAGTTCGGGATGCTGCGTGATGACCGCGGAGGCCTCGTGCCACGAGAGCCCGGCCGTTGAGAGAGTCGCGAGCATCACAAGACGATGACCGTCGGCGTTCGAGAGATTCGCCCGAATGGCCTCGTCGAGCACCGACAGCGCGGCGCCTTCGATGAGATTGGCGAGGGTGAGGGCATCCATGTCGCCCCGCAGCTCGTGAGCTGCGATGCCGCGCCGCACGATGTCGAGCAGCTTCGCCCGCACCGGTCGCAGCGTTTCGGCGAAGACGGCTCGCTGCGGGCCGCGCACCGCCAATTGCGCCATCACACGCACATTCTCGACCTCGCTCCAGAGCCGCGCGCCGATCAGGGCGATCGCCACGCGCGAGTCGGCGTGGTCGATGTGGGCTAACGCGGCAGTGACCCGCCGCCCGCCCAGGGTCTGAATCTCACCGATCAGTTCGTCGCGCGTCGCGAAGTGCCCATAGATCGAGCGCCGCGAAAGGCCCGCGCCTGCTGCAATTGCTTCGAGCGACGCCTCAGGGTCACGGTTCAGCAGTACCCGCGCGGAGTCGAGAATCGCGAGGCGGTTCTCGGTGGCATCGCGCCGTGGCGGCTTTGTGGGGTTGAGTGTGTGCACCCCTCCAGCATAATAACTTGCACATCGCTGTGCAAGTTATGGGCAGGGTGCCTGCGCGGCGTTGCGAACGGCGGTCTTACGCCGAGAGGCGCGCGGGCAAGCGGAACTCGAAGACCTCGACCCACCCCTCGCCGAAGCATTCGGCGCAGAGTCGAACGTCGGACTCGACCTCGTCGACCACAACGAAAGGCTGCAGGGGATCGGCCCCAGAGCCTTCGCAGCGCTCGCATTCTTCGTGTGTGTGGCTCGCTGATGTTTGCATGCTGCCATTGTGCGCCCGGCCTCTGACATCCGCGGCGAACCGCGGGGGAGAGTCGCCGATCGCGCTCCGCGATCACGCCGAGATGTCGCGCACCAGCACCGAGAGCATGGGCGTGGGGGCGAGGCCCAGCGACGAGAACAGCAGATTCGAGTACCGGTCGAAGACACGAAGCGCCTCAGACTGGTTGCCTTCTGCGATGTGCACCTTCATCAGTGCTGCCTGCCCGCTCTCGCGCAGCGGCTCGGCCGCGATCGCCGCCCGCGCGGCTACCCCCGCTTCGGGCAACCGGCCGCCGAGCACGAGGTGCCTCGACTGCGCTTCCAGCCCGTTGAGCCGCAGTGCGCGCCAATCTTCTGCGGCGGCGAGCACCCAGTCGTCGTACCAGTCGGGCAGCAGCTCTTCTGACAGCGCCGCAACGGCCGCCGGCGCGATGTCTTCGGCTGCGACGCCGCCGCCCACGGGCAGCAGGCGAAGCGCCAGGGCATGGGATGATCGCAGGTCGACCGTCACCTTGTCGGCCAGGCGAATGCTCGCCGAAGCCACATGCACCAGATCACGCGCGGGAGCATCCATTCGGGCCAGCGCCGTACGCAGACTCATGGCTGCACGGCTCTCCGTGGCGTCGGGCCACATGATTCCGGCCAGGCTGATGCGCCCGACCTCACGGGCGTTGAGAGCGAGGTAGGCGAGCAGGCGGCGGGTGGTCGACGAGACATTTATCACAGCGAGTGAACTGTCGGTCACGGTGAAGCCGCCGAGAACGCTCAACTCGGCGCTCATGAGGCAGACCGCCGCGCGACGGATGAGTGTGCGAGTGTCGACATAATTGCACCGCCTTCCCAAAGCGCGGTTTCAATCTGTGACGGAGCTGAACCGCGTTGTCCAGTGATCGGCCGAGTTCGCAGCCGATCCCAGCCCGGGGTCTGGGAGCTGTTTAACACTCTACCCGCGCAGTAGTACAGCATCGCTGAGGGGCGGTTCTTGCGCGCTGCCTGTACTGATGACGAGGTTCGTGCTATAAGCACGAACCTCGTCGTCGATACCTCGGCGTGTGCCGGGCGGTTTGCTGCCTTCGCTGTCTACGGTCGCTGCGAGTTTCTGCGACGCAATGCGGTCACTGCCGTGAGGGCCAGGATTCCGAAGAGAAGGATCCCGCCGGCGATGCCGATGGTCGGAGCCAGCACCATGCCCGTCTCGGCCAGGCTGCCCGTGCCGCCTGTTGCTGAACCTCCACCCGAGCCGCCTGCGCCGGCAGCTGCTGCCGAGGCGGAGGCCGTCTCTGTCGCGGTCGACGTGGTGGTGGTGGTGACGATCACTCCGCCGGTACCTGTGCCGGTTCCGCTGCCGGCGCCTGTGCCACCGCCGGCCGTTTCAGTCGGGGTCGGAGTAGCGCTGGGGGTGCTCGTCGGTGTTTCGGTGGGTGTCGAGGTCGGGGTGTCGGTTGGTGTTGACGTTGGGGTGTCGGTTGGTGTTGACGTGGGTGTGTCGGTGGGTGTCGACGTGGGTGTGTCGGTGGGTGTGGAGGTGGGTGTGTCGGTGGGTGTAGAGGTGGGGGTGTCGGTGGGTGTCGACGTGGGGGTGTCGGTGGGAGTCGACGTGGGAGTGTCGGTGGGTGTCGACGTGGGTGTATCGGTGGGTGTCGAGGTCGGTGTGTCGGTGGGTGTCGAGGTCGGCGTGTCGGTCGGCGTCGAAGTCGGGGAGTCCGTCGGAACGCCCGTACCCGTAGGTGAACCCGAGGGGCTGCCCGAATCGGCTGCGGTGATCACATTCGTCACCGTCACCTCGCAGTCGACGTATGCGCCGCCGCCGTTGCCGGTTCCGTTGCACTGAGTGATGGAGTACGGCAGGCTCGCGCTGATGGTGGCATCAGAGGAGCACTCCAGCCGAACCAATGTAAGGCCGTTGCCCGACCCGTTGCACTGAGTCACCGTTGCATTCGTCGTGTTACCGCCGGGTGTGCAATCGACGGTCGGAAAAATCGCACCCGCACCCGATCCGATGCACTGATTGACGGTCGCTGCACCCGCAGGCGCACCGCCGACGATGTTGTTCACGATGTCGATCGAGCAAACGATCTTGGAGCCGCCTGCGTTGCCGACTCCGGCGCACTGGTCGATCGATCCGATCAGCGTCGACGACGGGGTCACCGAGGTGTCGCACGCTGTGTTCGCATCGGCCGCTCCAACGCATTCCTTCAGGGTGAGCGTCGACGAGGTGGTGCCGGTGGCGAGGTTGAACTCGTTCTCGACGGTGATGGCGCACGTGATTCCGGCCCCGCCCGTGGCGTACGCGGCGAAGTTCGGGTTTCCGGCATCCGTTCCGTTGCACTGCGTCACCGATTGCGGCGTGGCGGCCGACGCGCTCTGGCCGACCCCCAGCGTGCTCACGCTGAGGGCGACGAAGGCGACGAAGAGCGAAGCGGTGGCGACAGCGACCACCGAAGCGAACGTCACGCGACTGCGCCGATGATGCTGCGGCTTCACGCTCGAGGCCGATCGGCCCGATGTGCCTGCTGTGGTGCGATGTGCTGTGCTCTTCATGAGCGCCCCTTCAAACGAACGTGTACCCCTCGTTCGAGTGATTCTCGTACGGGGGGTGTGACGGGGGCGTGACTGCGACGTGACAGGTGCGTGACAAGCTGGATTTCGGCCGCGGATGCCCGCAGTCGGTGCCTGCGCAGGCTTTCCGTGAGCATCCGGATGCCTGAACCTGTACTTGCGCAAGCGCCGCCCCGGGCATCCGGATGCTCGAACCTGTGCTCGCGTAAGCGCCGCCCCCGGCATCCGAATGCCCACCGCCGCTTTGATAGGATCGAGTGTGACCGGCGAAAACCTTCTTGGCGTGCCCCCGACCCTGCTGAACCCCGAGGACGGAGTGGCTGAGGCGCTCGCCGCCGAACCACTCGGAGCCGATTCACTCGGAGCCGAACCACTTGGTGCCGATTCGAACAGCGCTCGCGAGCGGCTCGAGGTGATCGTCCGCAGCTTTCCCACCTCCTCGCTCGTGTGGGCACTGCTCTCTGACGAGGCGTTCGCCGCCGGCCAGGTGATTCCGTCGTACGCGTACGCCCGAGTCGGCTACCACCGCGGCCTCGACGCCCTGCGCAAGGGCGGCTGGCGCGGCCAGGGCCCCGTGCCGTGGTCGCACGAACCGAACCGGGGCGTGCTGCGCTCGCTCTACGCGCTGCGTCGCGCGGCTGAGGCCATCGGCGAGGCCGACGAGGTGACGCGGCTCGGCGATTTTCTGCAGATGTCAGACCCGGGTGCCGTCGCCGCCATCGAGGCCGAGACGCACGCTGCACCCCGCGCCGCTGAACGCGCCGCTGAACGCAGCTCTGAACCCATCTCTGAAGCCAGCTCTGAAGCCACGGAAGGGCTCTGAACACATGCCTGCAATCGTCTTGATCGGTGCCCAGTGGGGCGACGAGGGTAAAGGCAAAGCGACCGACCTGCTCGGCAGCCGGGTAGATTACGTCGTCAAGTTCAACGGCGGCAACAATGCCGGCCACACCGTGGTGATCGGCACCCAGAAGTACGCCCTGCACCTGCTGCCGTCGGGCATCCTGACCCCGAACGTGACGCCGGTCATCACCAACGGCGTGGTGGTCGACATCGAGGTGCTCTTTCACGAACTCGAAGCCCTCACCTCGCGGGGAGTGGATGTCTCGCGGCTCCTCATCAGCGCGAACGCTCACGTCATCACCGCCTACCACCGCACGCTCGACAAGGTCACAGAGCGGTTCTTGGGCAAACGCCAGATCGGCACCACCGGCCGCGGAATCGGCCCGGCCTACGCCGACAAGATCAACCGCGTCGGCATTCGCATTCAAGACCTCTTCGACGCGAACATCTTGCGCCAGAAGGTCGAGGGCGCGCTCGAGCAGAAGAACCATCTGCTGGTGAAGGTGTACAACCGCCGGGCCATTGCCATCGACGAAGTCGTCGACGACCTGCTCTCGTACGCAGAGCGGCTGCGTCCGATGGTCGCTGACACGTCGCTCGTGCTGAACCGCGCGCTCGACGAAGGCAAGACCGTCTTGTTCGAGGGTGGCCAGGCCACGATGCTCGACGTGGATCACGGCACCTACCCGTTCGTGACGTCGTCGAACGCGACGTCTGGGGGAGCATCCACGGGTTCCGGCGTGGCGCCGAACCGCATCGACCGGGTCATCGGCATCGTCAAGGCGTACACGACGCGAGTGGGTGCTGGTCCGTTTCCCACCGAACTGTTCGACGAGTCGGGTGAGTTCTTGCGCGCCAACGGCTTCGAATTCGGCACCACCACGGGCCGCCCGCGGCGCTGCGGCTGGTACGACGCCCCCGTGGCACGGTACTCGGCGCGCATCAACGGTGTGACCGACTTCGTGCTCACGAAACTGGATGTTCTGACCGGCCTTTCAACGATTCCGGTGTGTGTCGCGTACGACGTCGACGGTGTGCGGGTCGACGAGGTTCCCGTCTCGCAGAGCGACTTTCACCACGCCGTGCCGATCTACGAAGAGTTTCCGGGCTGGAGCGAAGACATCACGGGTGCGCGTTCGTTCTCAGATCTGCCCGTCAACGCGCAGAACTACGTGCTCGCCGTCGAAGCCATGAGTGGTGCGCGCATCTCGGCCATCGGCGTAGGCCCGGGTCGCGAGGCCATCGTCGTGCGGCACGACCTGCTGGGTGC
>JAODBC010000050.1 GCA_025463765.1 Subtercola sp.
CAGATCTGCCCGTCAACGCGCAGAACTACGTGCTCGCCGTCGAAGCCATGAGTGGTGCGC
Organism: Subtercola sp.; assembly: GCA_025463765.1. GTDB lineage: Bacteria > Actinomycetota > Actinomycetes > Actinomycetales > Microbacteriaceae > Subtercola. Next base: position 61 of record JAODBC010000050.1, read on the forward strand.
GCATCTCGGCCATCGGCGTAGGCCCGGGTCGCGAGGCCATCGTCGTGCGGCACGACCTGCTGGGTGCCCCCGACGCCGCATAGCGGCCGAGGTCGCGGAGCGCCCGAGGTCACTGAGCGGGCGGTGGTGCTGAGCTGCGGCGGTGGTGCTGAGCTGGGGCGGTGGGGCTGAGCTGGGGCGGCGGCGCTGAGCGCCTGACGGCGCCCCTCAGCGTGTGACGTCGCGGAGCGCGCGACGCCGCGCTCGAGTGAGCTGGTCACCGGAGGTGGGCGCGTGGAGATCGGCGCGCACTTTGGAGCATCCGCGCCTGCTCGAGCGGGCGCGGATGCTCCAAAAGGTGCGCGGGTGCTCCAAAAGGTGCGCGGATGCTCCCAAAAGGTGTGTGAGCACCCGAGCCCGCTCCGCTCCGTACGGGCGCGATTCTCCGTGCGCAAGGGGTGGTCGCGTAGGGGCCGCCGGAGTTAGCGTCGGCGCATGAGCGAACTGAAAAAGGGCGACAAGGTCACATGGCAGTCGCACGGCGGTACGGCGGAGGGTGCGGTCGAGAAGAAGATCAGCCGAGACACACACGCGGCCAAGCGCGACGTCAAGGCGTCGCCGGATGACCCCCAATACCTCGTGAAGAGCGAGAAGAGCGGCGGCGAGGCCGTGCACAAGCCTGCCGCCCTGAAGAAGAAGAAGTAGCAGGCCGCACTCGTGCCCGGCACACGCCTTCGGCGCTTCGAACGGGCGCGGTTGCGCCGAAACGCCGCGCCGCAGCGGCACGAGGTCGCGAGCCGGCCAGAGGTCTGGGCGGGGTCGCGAGCGGTCGCCCGGCGAGGGAGGTCGCGCGATGGGACGCAGCGGGCATCCGGTAGCGTAGCGAGCATGTGCACGCGCATCTTCTGGAACGACAACCACGTGGCCAAAACCGTGAGCCGCTGCATGGATTGGGCGGTGAGCGACGAGCCCGACCTCTGGTTCGTTCCGCGCGGTACGGCACGCACCGGCGGCGCAGACGACGCCCAGCGCAACCACTCGTGGGTGTCGTCGTACTCGAGCGTGGTGCTCAGCATGTGGCGGCTCGGAACAGTCGACGGGATGAACGAGAAGGGCCTGGCCGCGCACGCGCTGTACCTCGACCCGACCCCGGAGATGTATGCGGCCGACGATGGCCGGGCATCCGTCGCCAACGCGTTGTGGGTGCAGTACCTGCTCGACAACTTCGCCTCCGTAGCCGAGGCCATTGCCGCGATCGAGGAGGTGCGCATCTCGTCGCGCCTGTTGCGCGGCCAGCAGATGGGGGTGCACATCGCCATCGAAGACGCGAGCGGAGACTCGGCCATCATCGAGCCGATCGCCGGTCAGCTGGTGGTGCATCACGGCCCCGAGTTTCAGGTCATGGCGAATTCGCCGACGATGGATGCCCAGCTGGCCAACCTCGCCAACTACAAGCCATTCGGAGGAGAGCTGCCGCCGCCCGGCGACATCACCTCGCTCGACCGGTTCGTTCGCGCCAGCTACTTTCTGCACTACCTGCCCGAGCCCGAAAATGTGCAGCAGGCCGTTGCCGGGGTGTTCCAGCTCATTGAGAACGTGGCCGTGCCGTACGGAGCACCGTACCAAGACGGCGGCGTCTACCCGACCTGGTGGGAGGCGGGAGCAGACCTCACGAACGGCACGTACTACTTCATGTCGACCCGCAGCCCGAGCCTGTTCTGGGTGTCGCTCGACGATCTCAAAGACGGCGATACGGTGCTCTCGCTGAATCCGCGCGACGAAACGCTCGTGGGCGACGCGGTGGCGCGCTTCGAGCCCGCCGAACTTGTCTACTGACGCGCCCGGGCCCGCGCCCATCGCACAGACCTTCGGAGGGCGCCCCGTGGCCGAGCTCACCGACGCCGAACTGCTGAGCTACCGCCGCACGCGCCTGACAAGTGCTATCTCGTACTCGGTGTGCCTCATCGTGCTCGCCACAGGGCCGGTGCTCATCGCCACGGCCTTCGCCCGAGACGAGATCATCGCGGACTTCGGCACCGCCGTGTTCGTCGCCCTCGGCTCGCTCGTGCTCTTCTCGCTGGTGCTCTTCGCCATCGAGCTGATCGTGCTGCGCCGCTACCGTTCCGTTGAGGCTTACCGCAACCACCTCGGCGACGCCGCGACCGTCGAGATCTCGAGTTTCGGCATGTTCGTGCTCAAAGAGATCGAAATCGTAGTGTTGCGGGGCATCCTGCCGTCGGTGACCGCGGCGAGCCTCTTCGTGACAGTGCTGCGTCTCACCTCGAAAGACGCCGCCTTCGAACAGCAGCAGCTCTTTCAGTACTACGTGTTCGCCTACTTCGCGCTGTTCGGCATGATAGCCATCGCGCTCGGTGTGCGCAGGGTCTATCTCGACCAAGAATCGCGAAATAAGATCGCCGCATGAGCGTGAAACTGAACAAGAAGGCCTTCGCCTTCGCTAAGAAACTGATCACTGACGGCAAGGTCGTGCACGACGAACGCGACGACTGGAGCGAGGCCGCACCGAGCACCGAACAAGAGAACGCCTTCATCGACAAGCACGGCTACACCGAATACTCGAACTGGCACCTCGGAGTCGACGACGACAAGCCCGACGACACCAAGGGCCACTACAGTTTTCCTTTCGGCGACTTCACGAAGGTTCGCCGCGGGGGAGTCATCTCGCTCGAGAGCCGCGCCGCCCAGAACGACCACGACGACATCGCCAAGGCCGCGAAAGACCTGCTGAACCGTATCGACGGCGAAAGCAAGTAGCGCTACGGCGGGTCGGGCGGCTTCGGTGGCAAGACGGCACGAGCAGCCGGTCGCCTGGGTTCGAACTACCGTCCCCGATCATCCGGCCCGCCCCGTCGCCCCGGGTTTGAGCTAACGCCCCCGGTCATCTGGCCCGCCCGGTCGCCTGGGATCGAACTACCGGCCCCGATCTTCCACTCGCCCCGCCGCCTGGCGCTCGGTGAAGTACGACACGCGGTTCAGGGGCACCGGATGCTCGACCTCAGCCCACGACGCACCACGCCGCAGCTCGACGAAGTACTCGCCCGGGTGTAGTTCGAGGGCCAGGTCGTCGTCGGCCGTCGGCAGCCGGTGCGCAGGCGTGACCGAGCTGATGGCGACGCGCAGGTAGGGCGCCGGAGCATCCGGGTCGTTCCGCACGATGACGGCCAACTCGCGAGGACGCCCCGGTACCCCGGGCTCCGGTGCGGGTGCGGGTGCGGATTCGCCGCCGGGTTGGACGGGGTCGACGGGGTCGACGACTCGAACCTCGAGCGCGTAAGGCAGCACGACGTCGGCCCGCACGGTCGTCTTCAGGCTCAGCCGGCCGACGGTGGCGTCGCGCAGGGCGCTCTCGAACTGCTCCTCGGTGCCGGGCAGCGGCTCGCCGCGCTCGAGCTCTACGTGCAGCGCACCGGCGCCGTCTCCGATCATGTCGCCACGCTACAACTCACGCCCGCCCTGCGCCACCCGTGCCGGGTCGCCCTGGGCATCCGCCCGAAGCGTCCGACGCGCTGCGCTGAGGACACAGGGCGCCCGCCCGCGCCCGACGTGCAACGTTGAGGGCGAGCGCCTATTCAGGGGGCCCGCCTGCGCCCAACGCGCTGCATTGTGGGCGAGCGCCTGCTCAGGGCGCCCGCCGCGCCTGCTTATGGCTTCAGCACCACCTTGATGCAGCCGTCTTCTTTCTCCTTGAAGATCTTGTACATCTCGGGCGCCTGCTCCAGTGGCACAGCGTGCGTCGTCAGATCCATCGTGCCCAGCGGGTCGGCGGGGTCTTCGACGAGGGGTACCAGCTCGTCGCGCCACTTCTGCACGTTGCACTGACCCATCTTGAGCGTGATGCCCTTGTCGAACATGTGGATCATCGGCATGGGGTCGCCGGCTCCCGCGTACACGCCGCTCAATGACACCGTTCCGCCGCGTCGCACGGCGTCGAGCGCCAGGTGCAGTGCCGCGAGGCGATCCACTCCGGCCGTCGTCATGACTTTCTTCGCCACGGCGTCGGGCAGCAGCCCCGCCGCCTTCTGAGCGAAGGCCGCGCCGGGGTTGCCGTGGGCCTCCATACCGACGGCGTCGACCACGGAATGCGGCCCGCGGCCCTCCGTCGTGTCGCGCAACTGCGCCAGCACGTCGTCGGTGAGGTCGAGCGTCTCGACACCGTGCCGCTCGGCCATCGCCCGCCGCTCGGGCACGGGGTCGACGCCCAGCACTCGGTAGCCGAGGTAGGTTCCGATGCGGCTGGCGAACTGTCCGACGGGGCCGAGCCCCAGCACGGCGAGGGTGCCGCCTTCGGGAACATTCGCGTACTGAACGCCCTGCCACGCCGTGGGAAGAATGTCGCTCAAGAACAGATACCGCTCATCCGGCAGCTCGCTGCCCACCTTGAGCGCGTTGAAGTCGGCCAGCCGTACGCGCAAGAACTCGGCCTGGCCACCGGGAACGTCGCCGTACAGCTCGGTATAGCCGTACAGCGAGGCGCCGCTTTCGCTCTGCCGATTCTGCGTGGTCTCGCACTGGCTGTGCAGCCCGCGCTCACACATGTAGCAGTGCCCGCACGCGATCACGAACGGAATCACGACCCGGTCGCCGACCGCGAGATTCTTCACGTCGCTGCCGACTTCGACGACGATTCCCATCGGCTCGTGACCGAGAATGTCGCCCGTGTTGATGAACGCGCCGAGCACGTCGTAGAGGTGCAGGTCTGAGCCGCAGATGGCGCTCGAGGTGATCTTGACGATCGCGTCGGTCGGTTCGACGATGGTCGGGTCGGGTACGGTTTCGACCGACACGTTCTGGGTTCCTTGAAAAGTGAGTGCTCTCATGCTTCAGGTCTACGGCGCTGCGGTCGTGAGCGGCAGGGGTTGACGTACTCTGGCTCCATGACAAGCGAACTTCAGCGTGTGAGCATTTCAACGGGTGTGGATGCTCAGACCACCGTCAGAATCGAGCGTGACTTCGAGGCGACCCCCGACGTGGTCTGGCAGGCTCTCGTCGACCCGGCCCTGCTGCGGCTCTGGGCGCCGCATACCGCCGAGCACGCGCTCGATACGACAGGCCCTGTGACGCTCACCATGCTGGCCGACGGCAACGGCGACGACCAGAACGTCGACGTGCAGGTGCTCGTAGCGAAGCCGCCGCACCTGCTCAAATACACCTGGGGCCCCGATGTGCTGCGCTGGGAGGTCACCGCCGATGTGACGAGTGAGGGGCTCGAAGTGCTGCTGGGCGATGTGAATCCCGGTGGGGGCGAAGATGCCGAGTCCGGCTGCGTGCTGGTGCTGCGGCACACCGTGGGCGACCCGGCGATGGTGTCGGCGGTAGCTGCAGGGTGGCAGCTGTGCTTCGACGTGCTCGAGACGGTGCTGGCCGGGCATCCGGAGGCCCCGCGCCGCGGCGCCAACGCCCTGCAGTACGGCTGGCGGGAGCTGAACGAGCAGTACGCGGCCGAGCTCGGGGTGAAGCCGTCGGTGGTGTTTCCGCCCGAGTAGGGTGCAGGCGGGAGTCTGAGCGTGCTTGCGGTGGCGAGCGGATGCCCGTGGGCGGCTCGGGCGCTGGTGAGTGGATGCCCGTGGGCGGCTTGGGCGCTGGCGAGTGCGTGCTTGTGGCGGGCGGATGCCCGTGGGGGGCTCGGGCGCTGGTGGGCGGATGCCCGTGTCGGGCTCGGGCGCTGGTGAGTGCATGCTCGTGGGGGGCTTGGGCGCTGGTGAGTGCGGGCTTGTGGCGGGCGGATGCCCGTGGCGGGGTCACCGCGGGCTCAAAGCGGGCTCAAGGCGGGCTCAGGGCGCGATCAGGGGCGCAGGCGTCTCGTGCACGCACCCCGGAGGCTCGGAGTTTCCGCTGATCGAGAAGTCTTCACACGTGAGAAAGCGCGCCTGGTTGGCGCCGAGAACGTACGACGCGACGGCGATGACGAGCACGGTCAATAAGACCAGCACCTTGCCGCGTCGCGGAACCTGGTCGCTGATGTCGGGCCAGATCACTCGGGCCAGAACCCAGATCATGGCGGGGATTCCGATGATCACGAGCAGCAGCCCGGCAAGGCCGACGATTGCGGCCCAGAAGTTGCTCGTGTCGTCGGGCACCGCGATGGTCAGCACGAGCCAGAGCGTCGGAAGCAGCAGGGTGAGAACCGTCCAGCCGATGCGCTTTCGCGCCGCCGGAACCAGCATGACCACGAAGAATGCCGCCGTCGCTGCAACCCAGACGCGCAGCAGCGTGTCGAAGAAGATCTCGCCCCAGGCGCCGAGCGTGAAGGCCGGCCACCACACGGCGAGGCTCATGCCGACGACGATCACGCCGAGGGACTGGTAGGGCAGGGGCTGGCGGCGCGGTTTCGCCGCGGGGGTGGTCGGCCCGGCTGCCGCGCCGGCTGGGGCGGCGGGCTCTGCGGCGCTGGGCTGTGGGGCACGCGGCTCTGCGGCGCTCACAGAGTGAGCGGCTTCCACATCGTGATGGCCGTAGTGGTGTAATCGAGCGAGCGGTAAAGCTGCTGCGCGACCGTGTTGGTGCCGAACACGTTCAGCCCGAGCTTGACGGCTCCGCGCTCGCGAGCCACAACTTCGGCGAGCTGCATGGCGGCGCGGCCGTATCCCTTGCCGCGGTGCTTCTGGTCGATGTCGACGTCGAAGACCCACCACTCCTGCGGTCGCTCGTCGTCGAGCGGGCCGATCCACAGCACCCCGACCGGCGCGCCGTCAGCCATCACCTGCAACACGACGTGCGGCTCAACCATCCGGCCATCGGGAAAGTACCGGGCGCGTGATTCCCGCGCCTTCGCGGCGGCCTGCTCGGGCGAGTCCCCGTTCGCCAGCCGCTCGGCCTCATACAACGAGTCGCTCGTGTCGAGCCAGCCGCCGAGTTCGTCGTCGGGCATCCGCCGCACCGTCACAGTCATACCGCCACGGTACCCGTGGGCAGCTGCGCATGCGTTGTCCCGCGCCGCCGCGCCGCCGCCCCGCGCCCCGTTCGTCGGCGTCGCACCCGCGAGAGCGGTGTTTGCGGACGAGAGAGTGTGTTCCACCGGCATCTCTCGTCCGGAAGTGCTGCTCTCGACGGCCGGGCAGGGCAGGGTCGGGCAGGGCAGGGTCGGGCAGGGCAGGGCAGGGCAGGGGTGGCGCGGGCGCGGGCGGGCGCGAGGGTGCCTGGCACAGTGCGAGAGGCAGCGTGTCAGACGACGGTGAACCCGGGGGTGAGCGCCGCCCGGCCGGTCAGCGCCAGCAGGATCTCTTCGCCGTACCCCGCCCGAGAACCGATGCGGGCCGCGAGCGAGGTCGCGTCGGTCACACACTCCACCGATTGGCCGTGTGGTTGCCCGACGGCTCGCCCGATGTCGATGGAGTGCACCACGAGCTCGAAGATCCTCGTGCGCAAGTATTGCGAAAGCTCGATGCCGTGCCCGCCCACCGAGACCACACGGCCCGCGGGCGCCGAAGCTATGGCGTCGCTCGCGCGCTGCAGAGCATCCGTTATCTTCTCGACCGGATTCTCGCCCAGCCAGACGCCGGCCTCGACACCCCGCGCCGCCACCGATTCGGGGTCGGCGAAGTCGCGGTACACGAGGGCGTAATAGTCTTCGGCGGTGGGCAGCCCGACCCGCGACACCTCGTCGTGGCCGAGGTAGGTTTCCACGGTGAGAATCGCGCGGGTGGTGTGGCCGACGAGAGCGCGTACATCCCACGAGCCGAGGCCGGGATCGCTCCACTGGTCGTCACGGATGCGCCCCACCAGCTCGACAAAAGCGGTGGCGGCCTGGTGGAAGATGGCGACGTTGCCCATGGCTCCATCGTGGCACACGTAGACGGGCGTCTGTGGGCGAAAACTGTGATGGACTGAAGTCATGGAAGCTCTCTACACCGCAATCGCCCACGCCTCAGGCGGAGGCCGCGACGGACACGTTCGCAGCGAAGACGACAGACTCGACCTCGACACCCGCCCGCCCAAAGAAATGGGCGGAACCGGCGAAGGAACGAACCCCGAGCAGCTGTTCGCTGCCGGCTACTCGGCGTGCTTCTTGAGCGCGCTGCACGCCGTGGGCAAGGGCCTCGGCGTCGATACGACGGGCGGCGAGGTCTCGGCGAGCGTCAGCATCGGCAGCAACGGCGAGGGCGGTTACGGCCTGGCGGTCGAGCTCGATGTCTACCTGCCGAACGCCACGCCCGAGCAGGCGCAGCAGGCTGCAGATGCAGCCCACCTGGTGTGCCCGTACTCGAACGCGACGCGCGGCAACATCGAGGTCACCATCGCGACGGTGCAGTAGCGCCTGCTGGTGGCGCCTGC
>JAODBC010000058.1 GCA_025463765.1 Subtercola sp.
CTCGGCGCCAAACAAGACGGCGTTCTGCGCAACAACGACATCTGGCGCGACGGCACCTTGCGCGACACTGTGGTCTTCTCGATCATCGAGTCGGAGTGGCCCACCGTGCGCCTCGGCCTCACCGAGATGGTGGCCGGTCGCGCCCGCTAGCGATTGCCGGCCCGCTGGCCGCACCCGCGATCGGGCGGCTCAGCGGGCGGCGAGGGCGACGGATGCCCGGGCGACAGCCGAGGCGACGGCGCCCTCGTCGACGCGGGTCAGGTGACCGTCGCGAACGACCTCGGCACCGTTGACGAGGAGCAGCGCGAGCGGCGGCTGTGCGCCCAGGGTGAGCGCGGCGACCGGGTCGAGGATGCCGGCGTGCTCGACGCCGTCGATCTTCCAGAGCGCCAGATCGGCGAGCTTGCCGACCTCGAGCGAGCCGAACTCGGCGGCGCGACCCAGCGTGGCTGCTCCGCCCATGGTCGCCATGCGCAGGGCAGCCCGCCCGGGCATCCGGTCGGCCCCCGAGCCCAGCCGGTTCATCAGCACCGCCATGCGGATCTCGGTGCCCAGCTGCCCCGATTCGTTCGATGCGGCGCCGTCGACCCCGAGGCCTACGGTGATGCCGGCGTCGAGCATGGCGGGCACGCGCGCGATGCCGGCAGCGAGCCGGGCGTTCGACGACGGGCAGTGTGCGACCGCCGTGCCCGTGGCGGCGAAGCGGGCGATGGCGTGGTCGTCGAGGTGAACGCAGTGCGCCATCCACACGTCATCGCCCAGCCAGTCGAGGTCTTCGAGGTACTGGGTGGGCGTCTTGCCGAACTTCGACAGGCAGAAGGCGTCTTCTTCGACGGTTTCGGAGCCGTGCGTGTGCAGCCGAACCCCCCTCGACCGGCCGAGGGCGGCCGATTCGCGCAGCAGGTCGGCCGTCACCGAGAACGGCGAACACGGGGCGAGCGCGATCTGCGCCATGGCGCCGCGCGAGGGGTCGTGATACCGGTCGATGGCGTCGACGCTCGCCGCCAGAATCGCGTCGATCGACTCCACCGCGAAGTCGGGCGGCAGGCCGCCGTCGCTCTGGCCGAGATCCATCGAGCCGCGGGTGGCGTGGATGCGCACGCCCAACTGCCCCGCAGCTCGCACGATTCCGCCGAGAATGTCGCCGGATCCTGCGGGGAACACATAGTGGTGATCACCGACGGTCGCGCATCCCGATTTCGCCGCAACCGCCATGGCTCCGAGTGCGCCCTGCTCTACGAGGTCGGCATCGATGCGCGACCACAGCGGGTACAGCGCCGTCAGCCAGTCGAACAGAATGGCGTCTTGCGCGTAGCCCCTGGTGAGCCACTGGTAGAGGTGGTGGTGGGTGTTGATGAGCCCCGGCGTCAGCAGGTGCCCGCGACCGTCGACGAGGGTGACGGATGCCCGGGGTCGGCCTTGGGCCGTGTTTGCGGCTGCGCCGACGGGGGCCGTCGCGCTGGCGCCTCGGATCGCACGGGCGCCCCCGCTGGCGCTGTCTACCCCGCCACTGTCGCCACCCGCCCCGCCGCTGGAGTGGCCCTCGAGCGCCCAACGTGGGGCGGCACCGGCCCCCACCGCCACGATCGTGTCGTCGTCGACCACGACGTGCCCCTCGGCATACTCGCTGCCGGCCCCGTCGATGGTCGCGATGTACGCGCCCTGGATGATCGTTCGGGCGACGGGCGACGTTTGCGGGCTCATGAATCCACGTTACTAGCACGCGCGCGGGCCGAATGCGCCCTGCCTCGCCCCTCGCGGTGTTCCGCGAAAACGCAGGAGATTTGCAAGTGGTAGGGCCCTATAGGCCTTACTGAGTCGAAATCTCCGCTATTTCTGCGGACGCCCACGAGGTGCCCTGGTGCAACACGATACGCGCGGTGAACCCGGTATCGGCGGCAGCCGACCATCGAACCCCGCCGGCAGACGCGCGCCTTCGTCGGGCGGCAGCCGGGCATCCATCGCGAAGCGCACCCGTCAGGTGCGACGGATGGTCGCAACAGTGGCGCCCGTCACGTTCACCAGATCGGCGGGAGCCACCTCGATGTCGAACCCGCGCCGGCCACCCGAAACGAAGATGGTGGTGAAGTCGAGGGCACGGTCATCGAGCAGCGTCGGCAGCGGCGTCTTCTGCCCGAACGGACTGATGCCGCCCACCACATAGCCGCTCTTTCGTTCGGCGACAGCTTTGTCTGCCATCACTGCCTGTTTCGCCCCGTGGGCCGAGGCGACGGCCTTCACGTCGAGCATCGAGGCGACGGCGACGATCGCCACCACCAGGCCGGCATCGGTCTCGACCATCAGCGTCTTGAACACGCGCTCGGGCTCGATGCCGAGCGCCCGCGCTGCCTCGTCGCCGAAGTCGGTGGAGGCCTCGTCGTGGTGGTAGGCGTGGGGCGTGAAGACGATTCCGGCCCGTGTCAGCGCAACCGTCGCCGCCGTGGTCGGGCCGGCCGTCTTCGATGCCTTCGCCATGGTTTCGCGCAGTCAGCAGTCAGCCGTCAGTCGTCGGCAGTCAGTCGTCGGTCGTCGAGACGGGCGAGACACGCCCGAAAAGATGCTCACTCAAGAACGCGGCCACGTCGGTGATCTCTTCTTGCGAGACTCCGTGATGGATGCCCGGGTACAACTTCGCCGTGAGATCGGAGTGTGAGGGCAGCCACTCTTGTGTGCGTTCGACGGCGTCGCTCGTGATGATCGGGTCTGCGACATCCCGACCCCAGAAGACCGGACGCCGCAGCTCGGCCATCGCCCGATCGCCGTGCACTTGACCTGAAACGATGAACCCCGACAGGTTGACGGCGGTGGCGAAGCGTTCGGGGGCGGTGCGCATCAGGTGCACCGCCATGGCGCCGCCCTGCGAGAAGCCCAGGCCGCTGACGCTCGGGGGAGTGCCGTAGGTCTGCTCGACCCGGTCGAGCCAGTCGATGACCGACGCCGCCGCGTCGTCGAGCCCGGAGATGCGCGGGTTGCCGGGCTCGGTGATGGTGAACCAGGAGAACCCGTTCTCGATGGGGTACGGCGCCAGAAGGGGCGCGCGAAGCGATGCGGCGACCGTGCCCTCAGGAAGCAGGGGAGCCAGCGAGATGAGATCGTTCTCGTGCGATCCGTAGCCGTGCATGATGATGATCAGCGGACTCACGGGCAGTTTCGCGGCGAGCTCTTCGGTGGGCACCGACCAGACGACCGCTGCGTCGTTGATGGCTGCGCGTCGGGGTGTATCAGTCACGGGGCGAGTCTATCTGTGGCGGGTGTGATGTGCGTCGCGGATCGGCGGTGGCGGTGGCGGTTGCGGTGGCGCTCACTCCCCGCGGTGGTGGTTGCGGCGGCGCTCACTCGCCGCGGTTGCGGCTCAGCTCGTAGATGCGCACCAGCTCGTCGATCGCCTGGTCGCGCTGCTCGCCGCCGGCGTCGAACATCTCGGTGACGTGCGTCTTGAGGTGGTTCTCGACCATGAGCTTGTTCAGCGACCCGAGCGACTTCTGAATGGCGAGGCTCTGGGTAATGATGTCGATGCAGTAGTCCTCGTTCTCGATGGCCTTCTCAAGCCCCCGCAGCTGGCCTTCGAGAATGCGGGTGCGGTGCAGGGCACGCTTCTTGATGTCATCGATCACAGGTCAAGAATACGCGTGCTCGGCATACCCGGCGGGGGTATCTGGCTCCCAGGGTGAGCCGCGGAGTGAGGGGATGCTCGGCAGCCCCCGGCATCCACTCAGGTCTGGCAGTGTGGGCACCAGTACGTGTCGCGCAGCGACAGCTCGTTCGCGCCGAGCTTTCCGCTCTCGATGCGCGTTCCGCACCGGCGGCAGGGCTGCCCGGCACGGTTGTACACCCAGACCTGCTTGCCGGGGCGTGTGTCGCCGGTGGTGGTGCGTTCGACGCGATCGCGATTCGCCGTGATGAGGCGGTGCGCAAGAGCCACGACCTTGTCGAGCTGGCCGACATCGCCCACGGGCCTGTCGGGGCGCACACCCCGCAGAAAGCACAGTTCGTTGACGAAGACGTTGCCGAGCCCCGCGAGGTTGCGCTGGTCGAGCAGCGCGACGTCGATCTCGCGGGCCGGGTCTGCGGCGAGCCGGCGCTCGACCTCCGCGGCGGCTTCGGGCCCCCAGCCGGAGCCGAGCAGGTCGGGCCCGAGATACCCGACGACATCGTCTTCTTCGTCGCGCCGCAGAACCTCGAGCAGGCCGAGCTCGAACCCGACGGCCGTGTGCTCCTGCGTCTTCAGCACCGCGCGTGCCTGCCAGGCCGGCTTGCGCCAGCGGGTAGCGGGCTTGTAGATGTGCCAGGTCCCTTCCATTTTGAGGTGCGAATGGATGCTGAACTCGCCAACGCGCATCAGAATGTGCTTGCCGCGGCTCACCACGTCATCGACGGTCTCGCCGGTGAGGTCGACCGTCGCGAACTTCGGCACACGAATGTCGCACCCCGACAGCTCCCGCCCGGCGAGCACGGCGTTGAGGTGCTCGGCCGTGCGGTAGACGGTGTCGCCTTCAGGCACCGCGCACCTCCGTGGCCCCGTTGACGATGTCGCCCGGCGCTCGACGGCACCCGGCGCTAGCCACTGCGCAACCTCAGCCCCCGCGGAGTGTTCGAGAACCCAGCGTCTTCGAGCATCCGCCCCACCGGCGTGCCTACCGAGAACTCGCCGTCGATCTTCTCGATGGTGAGCCGGTCGACCTGTGCACTCGTCACGGCGTGGGCGAGGGATGCCGCTGCCGCCCGCAGCACCTCGTCGTCGGAGCTGAACGACAGCACGGTCTTTCCGCCGCGTTCGACGTACAGCACGAGATGCCCATCGACGAGCACGACCAGCGCCCCGGCTTTGCGCCCCGGACGATGCCCCTCACCCTGCGGCCAGGGCAGCGCGGCGCCGAACGGATTCGCCGGGTCGCTGGCGGCAAGGGTCAGCGTGCGCGCACGAGCGTCGCGCCCGACGTTCCCGGCGCCGCTGTCGCGGGCGGTGCCACTGCTGTTGCCGCGGCTCGAGGCGAGGCCCACGCTGCTTCCCGTCCCATCGTCGAGAATGTCGGCGGCGAAGGAGCGCAGCCGATCGACGGTGCCGCCCGTCGCGAACTGGGCAGCACCGAGCCCGTCGATGAAGTACCCGCGCCGACAACGCCCGGTCTCTTCGAACTGGCTCAGAACTCGGTACGCGAGCGCGAACCCGCCGGGCTGGTGTTCGCTGACGACCGATCCGCGGGTGACGACGCCGTACCGGTCGAGCAAGAACTCGGCCATCGCGTGCGCGCGCAACGTCGGGTCGGATTCCGCGCGCGGAAGCAACGACCAGCGCCCGCCGACGGTCGGCGGCCCGACCCGCGTGGCCATGGTGGGTCGTGAGTATGCTCGGCCACGGTAAAGGCGGGATCGCGGCGCCTGCCGCTTCGCCGAGTGCGCTGCGTGCCCGCTGCCGCCGCCCGTCAGCGTGCGAAGTGGCGCGAGGGTGTCGTTCGTGATGCGGCCGGCCCACACCAGATCCCACAGCGCTGTGACGAGCTGCTCGTCCGTGAAGAACCCGGTGTCGTCGATGTTGCCCATCGTGCCAACGGTGCCGTTTGCGCTGCGGCTCGCTGGCGTGCTGGCCGCCCCGGTCGTGCTGGCGGGCGGTGCGGATGCCCGGCTATCGCCACCCGAACCGTTCGCCCGTGACCGGTCGTCGTCGGCCGTGTTGCTCGCCAGTGCCGCGATCGCGGAAGCGTGCATCCGCTCGCCCACCGTGTCGGCCAGATTGCGAAAGAAGTACGCGCCCCCGCCGGCCAACGCATCGAGCACGGCCGCCTGCAGAGCTGTCGGCTCGAGCTCGACCTGCTCGGGAAGCGTGACGCGCACCGTGTCGGCGAGGTGAAGCGCCACCCAGCCATCGCTGCCGGGCAGCGAACCGTTGCCCGACCAGACGATCTCGCCCGAGGCTGTGAGCTCGTCGAGCATGGCCGGGCTGTAGTCGCGCACGCGAGAGGGCAGCACCAGCGTCTCCCATGCCGAGGCCGGGGCCGGCACTCCGGCGAGCTGCTCGATCACGGTCAAAACACCGTCGACACCGCGCAGCTGACCGTCCACGTGCTGCCAGACCGGCAAGAAGCGGGCGAAGGCGGCCTGGTCGACAGGCTCGACCTCGTGACGCAGCGCAGCGAGCGAACGAGCGCGCAGCCGACGCAGCACTTCGGTGTCGCACCACTCACTGGCCGCGGCGGCGTGGTCGAAGGGCGAGGCGTCGCCGGTCGGACGGAACTCGCCCTCGACGACGCGCCGCGTGCGCTCGAGTCGCTTGAGCGTTTCGTGTACGACGGCGGTGCCGAGACCCAGACGCACGCCGACCTCGGCTGAAGTGAACGGGCCGTGCGTGCGGGCATAGCGCCCCACGAGATCGCCTAGCGGATCGTCGACGGGCTCGATGAAGGCGTCAGGCACGCCGAACGGAATCGGCACGCCGAGCGCGTCACGCAGCCGTGCCGCGTCTTCGATGGCGGCCCAGCGCGGCTCGCCCGCGATCGTGACCGCGAGCACTCGCTTCGCGCGCAACAGCTCGTCGAGGTAGGCGGCGGCACCCGTAGTGGCTGGATTTGCCGCCCATTGTGAAGTCGTCAGATCGAGGCGGGGCGCGGCCGCGGTAGTGGTGGCCGCCGACGGCGAGCCCGCCGCATCCGCGCCAGCCACCGCCCCCGCAGCCGACCCGGCGCCCGCCGCACCACCGTCGACGAGGCGCTCGGCCACTTCGCCGACCGACAGCGGGCCGAGCATCCGAACCAGGTCGGCGACACCTTCGAGACCGTGGGCCTGGCGGCCCGGGGCGAGGCGCTGCAGTTCGCGTTCGGTCTGGGCGATGACGCCGGGGTCGAGCAGTTCACGCAGTTCTGCGCGGCCGAGCAGCTCGGCCAGCAGCGTCGGGTCGAGTGAGAGCGCGGCTGCCCGCCGTTCGGCGAGCGGGCTGTCGCCCTCGTAGACGAACGACGCGACGTAGCCGAACAGCAGCGAGCGCGCGAACGGAGACGGCTCGGGCGTCTCGGTCTCGACGATGCGGATGCGCCGGCTCTCGATCTCGCCGGCCAGCGCCTTGAGTGACGGCAGGTCGTAGACGTCTTGCAGACACTCCCGAACCGTCTCGAGAATGATCGGAAACGTGGGATACCGCCGCGCGACCTCGAGCAGCTGCGCCGAGCGCTGCCGCTGCTGCCAGAGCGGCGACCGTTTGCCCGGATTCTGCCGCGGCAGCAGCAAAGCCCGAGCCGCGTTCTCGCGAAAGCGCGACGCGAACAGCGCCGACCCTCCCACCTCGGTTGTCACGATGATCTCGAGCTCGTCGGCGCTGAACACGAACAGCTCGGCTCCGGGCGGGTCGCTCTCGGTATCGGGCAAGCGCACCACGATGCCGTCATCGCTGGCAACCACACCTCCGTCGACCCCGAAGCGCTCGCGAATGCGAGCCCCGATGGCCAGCGCCCACGGCGAATGCACTTGCATGCCGTACGGGGAATGCAAGATGACCCGCCAGTCGCCGAGCTCGTCGCGAAAGCGCTCGACCACGAGCGTCTGGTCGCTCGGCACGTGCCCCGTCGCCTCGCGCTGCTCTCCGACGAACGTGATGAGGTTGCTGCTGGCGTTCTCGTCGAGACCCGCGCGCTCAGTCATCTCCAGCGCACGGGCAGCGGATGCCCCACCGATCTGCCTCGTGAAGGCACCGATCGCTCGCCCCAACTCGGCCGGTCGCCCCAGCCCGTCGCCGCGCCAGAACGGCAGGCGCCCGGGCTCGCCGAACGCAGGAGTGACTCGCACCTGATCGTGCGTGATCTCTTGGATGCGCCAGCTCGTGGCGCCGAGCGCGAACACATCGCCGACGCGCGATTCGTAGACCATCTCTTCGTCGAGCTCACCGACGCGCGAGGCCTTCTCGCCGACCATGAACACACCGAACAGCCCGCGGTCGGGAATGGTCCCCCCGCTCGTGACGGCCAGGCGCTGAGCGCCGGGACGCCCGGTGATGGTGCCGGCGTCACGATCCCACACGATGCGCGGGCGCAGTTCGGCGAACTCGTCGGACGGGTACCGCCCGGCGAGCAGGTCGAGCGTCGCCTCATATGCCGATCGAGGCATGCTCGAGAACGGCGCGCTGCGCTTGACGGTATCGAACCATTCTTCGACGTCGATCGCCTCGAGCGCGCACGCTGCTACTGTCTGCTGCGCAAGAATGTCGAGCGGATTCTTAGGCACGGCCAGTGCCTCGATGAGCCCGTCGGTCATGCGCTGGGCGGCCACGGCCGAGTGGATGAGGTCGGCCCTGTGCTTGGGATAGATGACCCCGCGCGACACCTCGCCCACCTGATGCCCGGCGCGCCCGACGCGCTGCAGCCCGCTCGCCACCGACGGCGGGGACTCGACCTGCACGACCAGGTCGACCGCACCCATGTCGATGCCGAGTTCGAGGCTCGACGTGGCCACGACGCAGCGCAGCTTGCCCGTCTTGAGGTCGTCTTCGATGATGGCGCGCTGCTCTTTGCTCACCGAACCGTGGTGAGCCCGGGCCAGCAGCGGCTCGGCGCCCTCGGTCTGGCCGCTCTGCGCCATCAGCTGCGCCGGGGGTCGCCCGCGCCCGCCCTCGGAACGGCTGCTACCTGCGGCGCTGCCACTTGGCGCGGCGGCACCCGAGCCGCCCCGCACCTCGCCCAGCCGACTGCGGTCGCTACCCGCGAGCCGCACGGCGTGCGCCAGCGACTTCTCCGCGGCGTCGAACTCTGCACCCGCTTCGGCGAGCAGTCGCTCGGCGTAGATCTCGTTGAGCCGCGCCGTCAGCCGCTCGGCCAGCCGCCGCGAGTTCGCGAACACAATGGATGACCGGTGCTGCAGTATTCGGTCGACAATGCTTTCTTCGACGTGCGGCCAGATCGAGCCCTGCTGCGGCGTCGCTGCGGCAGCAGACCCTTCAAGCGGGGGAGCAGCCCCCAGATCGGCCATGTCTTCGATGGGAACGACCACCCGCAGGTCGAACTTCTTCGTCGAAACGGGAGCCACGATGGTGACGGCCGCCCCGCCAGCCAGAAACCGGGCCACCTCTTCGGGTGGGCGCACGGTGGCCGAGAGGCCGATTCGTTGCGCCGGGGTCTCGAGCAGGGCATCCAGTCGTTCGAGGCTCACCGCCAGGTGCGCGCCGCGCTTGGTCGCAGCGACGGCGTGCACCTCGTCAATGATGACGGTCTGCACCGACGTGAGCGTTTCGCGGGCGGCGGAGGTGAGCATCAAGAACAGCGACTCGGGCGTGGTGATGAGAATGTCGGGTGGGTTCTTGATCATGGTGCGGCGGTCGGTCTGCGTGGTGTCGCCCGAGCGCACACCCACGCTGATGTTCGGCGGAATTGTGCCGAGCCGCTTGGCTGTCTGTGTGACGCCGACGAGCGGGGCACGCAGGTTGCGCTCGACATCGACGGCGAGGGCCTTCAACGGAGAGATGTAAAGCACACGAGTGCCGACAGGCCGGTCTTTACCGTTCTCGTCTTTCTTGGGCGTGGGCTTCGGCGCCGTGATCAGCTGATCGATGGCCCAGAGAAACGCGGCGAGCGTCTTGCCTGAGCCGGTCGGCGCGACCACGAGAGCGTGCGACCCCTCAGAAACGGCCTGCCAGGCGCCGAGCTGGGCCTCGGTGGGCGCGGCGAAGGCCCCGCCGAACCATTCGCGGGTGGCGGGAGAGAATTTGGTCAGAACATCTGTTTCGATTCATCCATCCTCACCCATACCACCGACACCGCCTCCCCCTGGACACAACTGGTGCGGTGGTAGGTAAGAATGAAGCATGAGCGTTCGCACCCCTGACCCGAACCCCGGCTGGCTGAGTGACCAGGAGCTTGACGAAATCAGGAGGCGCCTGCCGCTGCTCTACGTAGAGGCGGTGCCGGTGCGGGTCGACGGTCTCGGCCAGGTCACCGAGGTGGGTGTGCTGCTGCGGGTTTCGCCCAGCGGCTCGATGACGCGCACTATCGTGTCGGGCCGTGTGATGTACGGCGAGACGCTGCGCGATGCCCTGTTCCGGCACCTCGAGAAAGACCTAGGGCCGATGGCTTTTCCGCAGCTGCCGACCAGCCCGATTCCGTTCTCGGTGGCGGAGTACTTTCCGCTGCCCGGTGTCAGTTCCTTCACGGATGATCGGCAGCACGCAGTCTCGCTGGCCTACGTCATTCCGGTCACGGGTACCTGCGACCCCCGCCAAGACGCACTCGAACTCACCTGGATGACGCCGCAGGAGGCCGTGAGCGACAGCATCCACGCCGAGATGGAGGGCGGTCGCGGCGCTCTGCTTCGCGCGGCGCTCGCGTCGGTGGGCCGGCTGTACTGA
>JAODBC010000106.1 GCA_025463765.1 Subtercola sp.
GCCCGTTCGTCTAGGGGTTAGGACGTTAGATTTTCATTCTAGAAACAGGGGTTCGATTCCCCTACGGGCTACTAAAATCGATAACAAAAGAAGTTAAATCCCTGCAAATCAAATATTTGCAGGGATTTTTTTTGTGCTCAAAACACCATTTTATACACCAATTCACTACAAAAAAGTGAGTAATTCGGTGAGTACTAAAATGGAAAACAATTACTCACCGAATATGTCTTAATTAATTGACTGTCAACTCATTCAAAAATTAAACATCTTGACAGAAGATGCTAGCAAGCTTAATTTTGTTTCACTTTTTAAAGCTTGTTATTATGAAAATTAACTTCCATTTGCTCTTTTATCTAAAGAAGCAAAAAAACTATCAGGACGGCCCAGCCGCTATCTACATGCGTATTACCGTCAATGGCAAGCGTGCTGAATTTTCCGCCGGAAGAGAATGCGAACCTCGCCGATGGAACGCCCGCGCAGGTAGAGGCATTGGCACTAAAGAGGATACCAGAACCTTAAACACTTACCTTGAAAGCCTACAGGCCAAAGTTAAAACTGCGCATCAAAGGTTAATCGATGCGGGCAAACTGATAACAGCTGGAAGCCTTAGAGATCAGTTTATGGGTAAAGAAGAAAAATGCCGCTACCTCATGAAGCTATTTGATGAACACAATGCAAATGTTGAAGCATTGATCGGGAACGGGTTTGAGGCCAATACTTTAAAAGGCTATAAGACAACTAAAACTCACCTCGAAGGATACCTGCAAAAACAGTATAAAAAAGCAGATATTGAAATCACGCTTTTGAACCATGCGTTCGTTACCGGATTTGAGTTTTATTTAAAGTCAACCTGTAGTTGCAGCGGTGTAACAGCCGCGAAGTATATTAAGAACCTGAAAAAAATTGTAAATTTTTGTGTAGCTAACAGTTGGTTAAAAAGCAATCCCTTTATCAATTACAAAAATTCAGCAAAGGCAAAGGAACGTTTATTCCTGACACAGCATGAACTTGATGTAATGACCGATAAAAAGCTATCCGTCGATCGTTTAAGGCAGGTAAGAGATATATTCATTTTCTGTTGCTACACCGGTTTATCTTATGCCGATGTTAAAAAACTTAAACGTAGTGAAATAGGAGTAGGAATAGACGGTGACAAATGGATTTTTACCAGCAGGCAGAAAACGGATACCTCGTCAAGAATCCCGCTACTACCAGTTGCTTTAAATATATTAGATCGATATCATGATAATCCGAAATGTGAAAATAAAGACCTTATTCTCCCGGTATTAACTAACCAGAAGATGAACGCCTATCTTCAGGAAATAGCCGACCTGTGTGATATCACCAAACATCTAACCTTTCATCTATCACGTCATACATTTGCAACCACGGTAACCTTATCCAATAATGTACCTATTGAAACTGTCAGCAAAATGCTTGGGCACATTAACATTAAAACCACACAGCATTATGCTAAAATTCTGGATTTGAAAGTAAGCCAAGATATGGCTTTATTAAAACAGAAATATGCAAGAGGCTGAATTTCTTCATTAACTTGAAGTCGCAAATTGCGACTTCAAGTTAAGCAGCAGCAGAGAATTAAGCAGCAGCAGAGAACCTTAAATGAATTACAATATGACAGAGCAAATATTACAGGATGAAATCCTGATCAAAAAGATATATTATATTAGGAACCAAAAAGTAATGGTCGATGAAGACCTAGCCGAATTATACGGTGTTCCCACCAAGCGACTAAATGAGCAGGTTGCTCGTAACATTGACCGTTTCCCCGAAGATTTTATGTTCAGATTAACGGAAGATGAATTTAATAACTTGAAGTCGCAATTTTCGACTTCAAGTTGGGGAGGTAGACGAAAATTACCTCAGGTTTATACAGAGCATGGTGTGCTGATGCTTTCAAGCGTACTCAACAGTAAACAGGCTATACTGGTTAACATTCAGATTATGCGCATTTTTACGCGAATACGTCACACGATCTTAGATAGTTCCGAACTCAAATTAGAAATCGAAAAAATAAAGGCTAAAGTTGAAAAGCACGGAGAAAATTTGGAAATAGTTTTTCGTTATCTCGATGAAATGATAATGAAAAACCAAGCTTTTGTACCAAGAAAAAGGATTGGCTATAAGGCAGATGATTTGTAAGAAAGGAGAAACTTTAATTCCATTTAACCAAATCAATTATACAAAAGTTTGAAATTCGGGACAGAACAGTAAATTTTCGGGTTATAGAAGTTTGTTCTGCAGGTATAAGGCACCTAACTTTGTATTATCCCCAAGGAATAATCGAACTGTTAAAGATATTTTTAGTAAAGATGCCGCGAAGACTTCTATAAATATTTTTGGTTGAGAAAAACAGGACGCAAGTTTTCGCCTGTTAATAAACCGGCTAACCCTTTTGATAAACTTAGCAAAGTATTTTCTGATCTAAACCATCACATTTAATATCAATTCTATGTTTTATCCCGATACTACTCGTTTTTCAGATGGTTTTCTAAATCACTTAAAACAAATCGCCCATCTTGAACACTATCCCAAAGGAAAAAATATTTTAACTCCTGGAGAGCCCAATAACAAATCATGGTATATAAAAAAGGGCATTGCAAAGATTTATCACTATATATACGAGCATGATAAAAAGAATAAAGATATCATCATCGAGAGGGAAATTATAACCTGTTTTTTACAAGAGCAAGATACGCTAAATATCGTGGATAGTTTTTTTGGCCGTGAAATGGGCAAATATTATATTGAGCCAATAGAGGACTGCACTGTTTATGCTATTACAAAAGACCAATTTGAAGAATGCTACCGGCTGTTTCCTGAAGTTCAAGAAGTAGCCAGGGAAATAATTTTAGGTTATAAACAGAAAAGTGATCTTAGAGCCAATCTCCTAAGCTTAAAAGCCGAAGAGCGATTTGTCGCATTTAGTAAAACTTTCAATACTTCCCGTTTATCAATTGCTGACCTTGTGGCCTATCTTCATGTGTCACGAACACACTTAGGCAGGATACGCAAAGATAATTTGCGTATCCTGTAATTTTACGCAGCCAGCTTAACTCTCGTTATTATTTAAGCATTTTCTAAAAACACCCTTCTCTAATCTAAAAAGGTCGATTTGAACCAAATGAGACATTAAAATGCAACATTTGGTTCATCACTTTGTAACAAATGGGCCATCATTTTGAACCATTTGGCACAACCAAAAGCACTAAAGGGAAATTACATTTGATATGTGATCGATTGCCCCAATTAACCGTCTAATTTTCATCGTTTACATCTTACTTGAACGTAAAATTTGAGTAATACAAAAAGGAAGGAGCGCAGTGACAAACAGTCTAAATTAAATTGCAGGTTATACACCTGCGGTAACTGAAGTTACCAAACCAATTAAAGATGGACACAACTAATGTTTTATGGAAAGTGTATTAACAAAAAAGTGGGAATTTCAATTTAATGAACTTATAAAAGAAAGAGTGATTATTGCCTTACGTTTCGTTTGTATGGCTTTGTTTGCTTATACAGCACACGCCAAAATAGCCGATCATGATCGCTTTCTAAAGGGTCTGACAAGAGTGCATCTCATCAATGGCTTTGCGGTAACTATTTCCTTTTTGGTTCCAGTAGTAGAAATTATTATTGTTTTGTTATTGCTTATCCCACAAACAGCAAAGGTTGGCTTATATTGTTTCACAACCGTCATGGCCATTTTTACTGTTTATATTATCAGCGCGATGATTTGGGAAAAAAAACTTCCATGTCATTGCGGTGGTGCCATCGAGAAACTAAGCTGGTCGCAGCATATATGGTTTAATCTCGCATTTATATCATTGGCCATATTTGCCCTCTGGCTAACTAAATTAAATACATCTTTTAAAAACACAAAAAATGAAAAATTTTAAACAAATAGCCTTTGGCATCTTAGTATGTGCATTGGCAATTGGATTTAGTTCTTTTACAAATGCCTCGAAAAGGGTGGTTTCTACAACCAATCGTTACTATAATGTAACCGGTATTGCAAGTAGTAACCCTGCCGATTTTAAATACGTTGATGGTTTGGAAGATGATTGTATTTCCAATCCGACAGATCAATGTACTGCACAATGGAGCACTACGAATGTTCCTACCGCCGGCGAGACGCCAACCCAGGCTGGTTCGCCCGTGCTGTTAGGTAATGCCAGCGCCGGTGATTATAACGGCCATTAATTGTAAAAATGCGGTAGGCTTAAAACCTACCGCTTTTTAATTTCCGATATTCTGCTTAAACACCAATACGTCGTGAGCAACCGGTTCCTTTACTAATTTTAGGCCATAAGCTTTGAGCGCTGTATTAATTGAATTCAAATTTGTCATATCACAATTAAGTGCAAGGTCAACCGGGTCGGGAATATTGCTTTGGTCTATGAATGAAACATTGTCACTTTGAAAAAAATAACTATTCAAAATATTAATAAAATGCCCCAAAGGCAAATCTCTTTGCATATAACTATAACGGTCATAATGTTCTTCAGATTTTTTATAAACAGTGGTAAGTACCGCGTTATTGATACGTTTTAAAACCGAAATTCCCGTGTCAATTCTCTTTTCAACCTGTGTGCTGAAACCCATAGGCTTCCCAAAATACCGGTCGAGGTCTTCCTTAACCAACTGCCCTTTTTCTTTCCATGTTAAATTACGGGGATAAACTATTTCATAAGATACCGCATTGTCTTTTATCCAATCAGCCATCTCTTTGGTTCCGGCCTTTATAGTCCCTTTTTTAATGGTGATCGTATGCATTAGTTTCTGGTCTGTTATTTCAAAAACATGATTATTTGCGGGTGTGAAAGCTCCGCGAACAGGTACACCATAATAAAAGGCTTCATAATACCACCGGTAAAGAAAGTCCGGTGAAATATTATATACTGCGAAATGTATAGCATCGAAATACAAACTGCCTTTTGAATTAGGAACATATTTGGTTGCGATGGAATAGGATAAAATTTCGTCTTTGGACAGTTCATCTCTCCTTGTCAGCGAATCCTTCATCTCAAAATTATTGCTGATGACGAAAAGCGACTTAGTGTAGTCCAGTTGTTTGTACCTGATATCTCTTCTGTTTTCGAATGCCGCAGGCTTTCCCGAGAGTATCGCCGAAATGTTCCTGGCAGTAATTTCTTCAGAGCCCGTTGTGGCAATCACTTTTCCTGTTGCATCGATCCAAACGTAGTAAGGTATGGCTGAATAGGAGAAATAAGAACTTAATACGGTGTCCTGAACAATTGAAACTGGCCTGATATGCCTTACATTATACATATTATTAGTAAATGCTGTTACCTTTTGTGCTTGCTCTTTAGTGACTGGTAAAAACTGAACTTGGCCTGTGAAAGCTTTTTGCAGGGAGTCGGTTTTGGGAAACATTCCTACACATGGCGCACAATATGTTGCCCAGAAATCCAGGATCAACAATTTGCCTTTAAAATCACTAAGCTTCATGCCGGATGATTTATAATTAATCACCTTATTTATCGTAACATCAGGTATCTGATGGCCAATTAATATCTCTGATGCTTTGGTCTGCGCTTTTGCAAAACCGGAATAAAGAAGTAAAAAAATGCAGAAACCACATATATACCTTAAGCTATTTTTTAAGTTTTTCATTTGCGTTAAATATTGATGAGTTTATCTTGGGTTTTGAGGCAGCCCGCCAACAGAAATTTCGTTATTGTCTAATGGCAGGACATATCTTGTAGAGTTTGGCAATAGTGTGTAATTAGTCCCGCTGATGATTCTCAGCAAGTTGGTTTGAAAGCGGGTTTCCGTATTGAGCCTTCTCAAGTCCGTCCATCTGAGGGCTCTGAAACAAAGCTCTTTGCGCCGTTCAGCAAGAATAATGCTTAATACATTTTCCGGAGTAAGGCCTGTTAATGGGATATAAGTTCCAGTAATGAACCTGTTTTTCATCAACGTGTTGAAATCATTGGTGGCCGAAGTGGCGTCACCGGCGCGGGCAGCACATTCTGCACGTATAAGGTAAATTTCATCGGTGGCCAAACCGCCGAAAAAATTAAAGCTTCCATCGTAACTCCCTTTGTAGGATGGGTTCCCTCTTAAAATTGTAAAATATATATTAGCCCTCAAATCATTTGAGGCATACGACTTGTACAATGTGGAATCAACAATCATACGGCTGGGTAAAAATGACAGGTAGGTAATTAAAGTAGAATTAAAGATTACCTCCTTGTTAAAGTGCGGTACGGGATAAGAGTCGGCGGTGTTGAGCTGGTTATAATCTATCAAATCGCTTTGTAATCGCAAACATGAATCCGCATAGACATATGCCTTAGCATAGTTTCGTTGTGACAGGTACACTCTGGCTAATAAACCAAAAACCGCCTGCTTTGAAGGCCGTGTGGGGAATAAGGGGGTGCTTGTCAGCAATGGCGCTGCGGTCACCAGGTCATTGATAATTTGATTGTAAGTCTGTTGAACACTGGATCGTCCCAGTGTTATATTAATATTGGGAGAAGTTCTTAATGGTAAACCCAGGTCCGAATTTGCCGACGATGAAACATAGGGTTTGCAGAATAACTGCGCCATGTTGTAATAATCATAGCTCCTATAAAATAAGGCAGAGCCTTTAACATTATTATATGCAGATCCTTCGCCCGGATTCACGGAGATCGATTGTAAACCGGTAAGTGCCACGTTTGCATTTAAAATCCTTTGATAAGAAAGAGTCCAGTCATCTACAGTCGTTGCACTATAAAAATTATCGGAGGTTGCAGCCCACACGTAAGCGCTTCTTTCAGTTTGGGACAGTCCAGGATATCTCGCATCTGCCACATAAAAATCACAGTCACTTACAAGGCTGAGGCTTGGCTGGTTTATATTAAAAACGGAAGTAATGTTGTCAAGCAGCGCCTGGAAATCCGCAGCTGTTGTCGGTATTACCAGAGATTTATTGGGTTTGACATTTAACCAGTCTTTCTTACATGCTGTGATAACCGTAAGTATTAAGAATAGAACTGCCAGGCTATAATATTTTATCTTTGTCATTTGCTGAAGTTTTTTTGTTGATTTCAGATTTTCTTTTTTTGTGTCGGATTGGTTAAAAGGTGCCTTTAAATCCAAAAGAAACAGATCTTGGGTTAGGTGATATACTATAATCCCCCTGGCCAGGCACTGCATCAGGATCTAGCCCTACATGGTTAGCCTTCCAAATAAGGTAAATGTTATTGCCATAAAAAAAAAGCTGCAGGTTGCTGAAAGGTAAATGAGGATAGTCAGATCTGTTAAATTGATAGCTTAAGCTGATATCCTGCAAACGGATATTATCTCCATTTTCAACGTTGACCTGCGAATATTGATAGAACTGATCACGGAATTGAGAAAATGGATAAACCAGGGACGGAACATTTGTCGTCTTTTCATCCCCCGGCGCCTGCCAGCGTTTATCAAAGTCATTGTTAACCACGAGAAATGATGATCCCGATGATGTAATCTGGTTATAGTTGATGGTTGGCTTTCTGAAATAATAACCCAGCTTATAATTAATTTGAACGGCAAGGCTTAATCCCTTATAGGAGAACCTATTATTTAAACCGCCAAAATAAGTAGGCCTCGCCGGACCATTATAAATCAAACTACTAACAGGTGTATTTTGAATTATATTAGCATAATCTTCACTTTTTGCTCCATTCAGAAAGCCCGTCGGGTTACCATTCGTTGGATTGAGTCCACCCCATTTGTAGCTATAAACGCCAAAAACTGGTTTACCCAGGTTCGGCTCCGCCAAACTCCCGTTGCCATCGCTTCCAGCAAGTGTAATTGCGTTCGGAACAACGTCATAGCGTGTGACTTTATCCGCTGCGTGGCTAAAGAGCACGGTGGTCGTCCATTTAAACAAGCCTGTTAAATTTTTGGTCGTTACCGATAGATCAAAGCCCTGGCCTCTCATGTCGGAATAGTTTCCTTCCAATAAAGTTATACCTGTATTGGTAGGGAAATTTTTAAAACCTAAAAGGTCGGTCTCCTTTTTAAGATAATATTCCAGGCTTCCTGAAACAATATTATTTGTGGCACCAAAATCTACTCCGAAATTCGCGATGCCAGTTTTTTCCCATCTTAAATCCGGATTCCCAATATTTGAAATAAATGCATATGGAAGATTAGTAACAGGTGCATTATTATTATATAAAAAGGTGGTTACGCCGGTAACAGATCTGTCAAGGTTGCCGTTATATCCATAGGTAGCCCTAAAACTTAATTTTGGCAACCACGATAATTTGTAAAAGGATTCCCTGGTGATGTCCCATTTTACACCTGTTGACCAAAGCGGCACACTTTTTTGGTTGGTGGCTACACCAAAGTAATTTGATCCGTCAACCCTCGCACTGCCGGAAACCGTATAGCGATCCTTATAAGTATAGGCGACATTGCCAAATGCCGACCTGAACCGGTCGGTTGTTTCGCCGGCTCCCAGTCCACTGTTTATCGCGGATGGACTGCCCGAAGGATTGGTAGCAAAGGATGTCACAGCATTGACATTGGTAAAAGTGGCGTTATCATTATTATAACCATACATATAAGAGCTGTTGTTATCCCCTACCGTTTGGGAGAGTTCATATCCTGCCAATGCTGTTAAACTATTATTCGTCCAGTTCAGATTATAGTTTAACTGGGCTCTGACATCGTTGGCGACAACAGTCGAATTGGCTAACTCTAAAACACCGCCTAATGGAATATTATTACCGGTAACTTGTCCGTTATTTGTTATCGCAAACTCATTAATTAGGTTACGGGTGAAATAGGTGTCCTGGCTTTCAAAATCTCGGTTTTGTAAATTTGAATTTTCGTATTGGTACCTCAACTCGGCGCTTAATCCTTTTAACAGTGTGTACTTTATACCTGTCGAAAGCCGGATGTCATTCGTTCTTGACCGATTATCCGGTTCGCCCAGTTGTTTGAGAGGTGCATAAGACCAATCCAGGAAGCCATTGCTAGGAGCACTTTGAACATAAGACTGATTGTATCCAAACGGTATCGTTAACGGCTGTCCTTTGTCATCTGCAATTTTTGTATATGGAAAAATCGATCCCCTTGTTATAGCGTATGTATTGTCAATCATACTATTAGTTTGCACAGCGTTTAAGCCAACACTTATTTCCAGGTTTTTTACCGGGTAAAAAGCATTTTGTGTATTAATTGTTATCCGTTGATTAGCATTGTTCTTTAAGCTAGCCAGGTCTTCATCATATCCCGCTGAGAAATAATATATGGCTTTGCTGGACCCACCGGAAAAATTTATAGCATATTGCTGATTGGTTGCTTTCCGGTAAAAATATTTACTCAATTGACCATTTACATTTGTTTTACTCAAGGCATTGAGTTGTGCTGCAAGATCCCCTGATGTGATGCTCCCGGCACGTTGCGCAGCCAGCAGGCTTACGGCAGGAGAAATCACCGGGTAATTTGTTACATCAGTTAAGTTTGCATCATAGTACCCTTGATTAAACAGGTATCGTTCCAACTGTATATATGACGATGAACTAAGCTGGTTAGGGTTATAATTTAAATCGGGTTTATTGTAAAGAGTTAAATTAGCGTTGAAACCAATTTTTAATGGCTTATTGATCGCCCCTCTTTTTGTGGTAATGACAATAACTCCGTTCCCGGCCCGAACTCCCCAAATACTTGCGGATGCCGCATCCTTCAAAAGTGTTATACTTTCAACATCATTCGGGTTAATGTTGTTGATGTTTCCACTATATGGAAAGTTATCTACTACAATAAGCGGTTGATCGCTTGCAAAAATGGTGCTTCGTCCCCGGACACTGATGTCAAAGCCGTTTTGCGACACTGATGTATTCGCGTTAAACAATACTCCACTTGTAATGCCGTCCAGTCTTGACAAGACATCTGTAGAAATCCGGTCCTCATACATAGCTTTTATAGGTTGCGAAAAACTGCCCGTGGCCCTGTCTTTTGGCAAAGTCTGGTAGCCGTTAGAAACAACTGTAACTTCGTTTAACCTGGAGGACGAGGTATGCAAAACCACTTGTTGGAAACCCTGTCCAGCCTTTGCGATTAAGGAAAAGGTAAGGTATCCCACAAATGAGATTTGGATTTCGTCCCCCTCCTGGACCTTCATGTTGAATCCGCCTTCTATGTCAGTCAGCATTGATTTATTACTGCCCTTTATTTTTACAGTAGCTCCCGGCAACGGGGAGCCGGTAGTGTCGGTAACCTTGCCTGTAATGGTTACAGGGATAGCAGCAGGCACATTGGATTGATCTAAAGCAGCTTGCTCCTTTTTTGAAACGACAACCATTTTCTCCTGGATAACAAACGTTAATGGCTGACCGGCAAAAATCCGGTCGAGTACCACTTTAAGTTCTTCATTTTGAATGCGGATAGTTACTGGCTTTGACTGTTTTAAATTGTCCGTAGACACCAGGAAATCATATCCCGTCTGATCACTGATCTTTTCAAAGATTTTATTTAACGGAGCATTCCTTTCAGATAAACTGATCTTTTGAGAATAAGCGCTTGCACTTACCTGAAGAATAGCTGTGACTAAAATGACGGTAGTTAGCTTCATAATCAACAGGATATTAAAAGCACGGCCAGGCGGCCGCACCAATTTTTTGGAGTAAAAATTGTACATTTGTTTGAGCATGGTTTATGCGTCGCGCCATTTCATTTTCCAAGATGCGAGGGGCGCTTCGCGGTTCATTAATAGTTTAATTATTGTTAACGTAGTCCAGGCTTAAAGCCAGGTCG
>JAODBC010000068.1 GCA_025463765.1 Subtercola sp.
CTCTGAGCGCCTCGACCAGCGGTCCCGGCAGCGCGAGGGTGCGGCGGCTGCGATCGGCCTTGGGCTCCTCGTAGACGAGGCCCTGCCCGCGGACCCGATGGACCCCACGGCGAACCGTGAGCGTTCCCTGCTCGAGGGAGACGTCTGCCCAGCGGAGTGCGAGCGCCTCGGACTGCCGGAGGCCGACGGCCATCGCCACAGTCCATCGGGCCGCGTTGCGATGGGCCTGAGCCGCGGCCATCACTCTTCTGACCTCCTGCGCGCTCAACGGCAGGGCGGTCTCCGGTCGCTTGACCACCGGAGGGTCGACCAGGGTCGCCACGTTGCGGGCGACCTTGCCGCGCTGAGAGGCCACCTTCAACGCCCGGGAGAGCACCCGGTGGGCACGCAGGATCGATGCCGGGCTGAGACCCTTGTCGGCGAGGGCCGCGTAAAGCCTCTCCAGGTGCTCCGGCTGCAGGCGGTCGAGCCTCTGGTGACCGACGCCGGGGCGGAGGTGGAGCCGGACGGTGCTGCGGTAGCTCTCCAGCGTCCGGGCGCGGACCTTCCGTGACGCGATGTTGTCGAGCCAGTGATCCAGCCAGTCACCGACCGTCGGCGCCCGGCCGGCCGATTCGACCATTCCGGCGTCCCGCTTCGCCTCGATTGCTCGCACCTTCGCCACGACGTCGGCGCGTTTCGTTGCGGACACGTGGCGACGGTCGCGACGCCCGTTCTCCTTCTTGCCCATCGAGACGAACCCATGCCAGCGACCGTCCTCGTCCTGGTAGATCGACGATTCACCGCTGGACCGCTTGGTAGCTGTCGGGCTCCGACGCCGCTGCGCAGGTCTGCCCTCGGGTTCATCGGGGTTCGTCATTGACCGCTCCTCGCAGTGGTCCTCGCCCGGCGTCCAGTGTGGCGCTCCGCTCTGACATCCGGCCGCGACAGTGCACAGGTCAGGCTGGGTCCACCGGGTCCGAGCTGAGTTCGAACAGACCCCGCTGGTTCGTGGTCGTCCGTCCCCGGTGCCGCGGTCTGATCGGGGTGGTCGGCGGGGGACTCTCCAGCTGGCGGACGTAACGTTCGAGATCGGCACGGGACAGTCGGCAGCTGCGTCCGATGTGAACCGGGTGGAGTTCGCCGGCCTTCATCAGGGCGTAGACAGTGGTGCGGCCGATACGCAGCAGCCGGGCGGCCTCCTCAGGAGTGAGTAGCAGCGACTCGTTGGGCCCTGCCGGTCGGAGCTCGTCCGCTGTGGTCATCTCTTCGCCTCACACCTCGTCGCCGTCCGGACGCCGACGGCCGGCGCGGAACGTCCATGGGAGAAGGCGCCAATTTCGGCCGGTTGGTGACAGTCGCGGCGTGACAACTTGAAGTTTTCGCCTGGCTCACTTCGGCGGCCGGTGGCCTGGTTCGGACGCTCCGCGGGGGTGACGTTGGCCGGGCCCTGTCACCCCCATCGCCAGGGACGTCACCCCTGTCGGTGGGGCCATAGCGCCTGTGTGGGCTGGCCCCGGCCGGCGCCGATTCGGCGGCCGAACGCCCCGTGGACGGCATTGAGCCCAACCGAAAGCGCCAGCAGGTCGCGGTCGTAAATCCGGCCGTCGTCGAGTTGGCGTGCGAGCTCGCCGAGCAATCGCGGCCAGTCCTTGCGCCCTGCGGCGGCCGGCTTCGCGACCTCCACCCGCCGTTCGACGACCCGGACCGCCGACAAGCCGGAGGCTGCCGCCCGGGCCTGCTCCCAGGCTCGCTGGCGGCAGGACGACGAACACCATTTCGGGAGTCGTCCCGTCGCCTTCACGGTGATGGGACGGCCGCACCAGCCGCACGTCGACTCGGCCGACCTCCGGACCTGCGCGGCGGACTCTGTCGGCCGCGAACCTGCATCCGGGTCAGCGAACGGGGGAGCGCTCCGTTGCCGTGGTGGCTGGGGCTTCGTTGCCCGGCCTCGCGAACGGGATCGTCGTGATGCACGGCGGGCTCTGTCCATGCCAGCCATGGTCCGGATCAACGTCCCCGCCGACGTCACCCCGATGCGTCACGACGGAACCGCGGAACCTGAGGTGCATGAGGTGTGTCGGCTGGTGATCTTGCCTTCTCCAGGCAGGTGCGGGCGGCCCCACCGGGGCCTTCGGGCACCTGACGCCTGCCGCGTGCCGGGCGAAGCCGGGCAGCCGGCACCGGCGATTGTTAGGCGGTAGTGCACCGCGGTCAGCCCTTCGTCCGCTGGGCGAGGCTCTGCCGGTACTCCAGTGCCTCGGGGAAGTCCTCGAAGTGCAGGAGGTCTCCGGCCAACTCGGCCAGCAGCGCCTTCACCTCGTCGGGGGTGGCGTGGAAGAACTCCCGCCGCGGATTGACCAGGTTGACCCGCTTGCCAGCCAGCCGTTGGTGCAGCGTGGTCTCGATACCGACAGCGTCAGGTGAGAAGAAAAGGGCGTGGACGTCGTACCGGAAGGGGACGGACGCGTCGCCGAGTTCGCGGACGCGGTCCAGCGGGTCCAGTCGGCGGGTCATGCCGACCTTGACCATCGCCTCGCCGAACGCGCCAATGTTGGAGATGACGTAAACGTAGCCGGCGCGGATGTTGGCCGCCCGATAATCAACGTCCTCGATGGCCCTGCCAACTTCGTCCAGCTTCTCCTGCAGACGGGCCGCGCCCTCGGCATCGCCCTTGTCCAGCAGCGCCTGCCGGGCGTTCGCGTAGTGCTGACGCTCCTTCTCCAGCCGCGCCTTCTCCCGCTCCATCTCCAGTTGGGCCGCGCGTTCCTCGCGGAGGCGGCCCTTCTCTTCGCGCTCGCGCTCTTTCTCCTCGGCGACCTTGGCCAGGTAGTCCGACGTCAGCTCCAGCTCGCGAATGCGCAGCCGGTGGTAGCCGTCGGAGATGCGGATGTCCATGGTCTTGCCGAGCCGCATGATGGTGGTCGCGACTTTGGTCAGCCGCTCGATTGCCGCGTCCAGCTTGTACGGCTTGAGCCCTCGCACCAGGTTGTCGGCCTCGGCGTTGTAGGCCCGCAGCAGCAGCTTGGAGAAGTCCCGCACCATCGTGCGGCCCTGCGCCAGTGAGCCGTTGACTGTCCAGTTCGTGGAGGCGGTGACGGCCCCGCCGTCCTTCTTCGTCATGGTCTTGATCTGGTCCTGCAGTCGAGCCAGCTCGCCCTGGTAGGCCATCGCCTCGGTCAGTGGATGCCGGTACTGGTACACCCCGACCTCCTGCAGCAGCGCCTCCTCCTGGGTCATGACGACCTCGTGCTGCAGTTGGGTCAGCTGGCTTTGTGTCTCGTCCCGCTGCCGAGTGAGCTGCTGCAGCTCATGCTCGGTCCGCAGGCGGGCGTCGGCGGCCTGCCGGGCCAGCGTGGCAGCGTGCTGGTCCCGCTCGGCCCGCAGGCCCGCCTGAAGCTGCGCGAGCTGTTCGCGCAAGGCCGAGGCCTGGGCTTCGAGGTCGGCAACGGTGAGCGCGCCAAGCCTGCCTAGCTGATCGCGCAGCGCCTCGACCTCGGTCGCCAGCTCCCGCACGCGTCCGCGGGCGCGGAAGATCGAGACCTTGTCGTCGCCCTCGGCGGCCTGTGTCGGTGCCGCAGCCGGCGGCGGTGTCGGAATCGTCGGGGGGACTGCTGGTGCGGGGGCTTCGGTTGCCCAGAACTGCCATCCGGCCGGCGCCGGTCCCCACGCGGCGTCCGGCTGCCAGCCTTCTGGTGGCGTCCAGCCTTCCGGCGGTGTGGGCCAGTTCGGCGGTGTCAGGAACCGCTGCGCCATGTGAACTCCCGTGTCCTCGACGACGTCGAGGTCATCTTGCGGTACTGGTACGGCTCGTCACCGCAGCCGCGGGTCGCGGCATTCGTGTGCGCAGCCATGCCCTGAGGTCTGACGGCACTCCCGGCGGACCTGTCTGAGGAGGCGACGCTGTCGGTGCCGCCGTCGATACTCGGACTGTGCTGGACTGGGCTGAGTTCGATCCCGACAAGGCGGAGCGGGTCGCGCAGCTGCTCGTTCGTGAGGCCTGCGGTGCCACGAGCATCGACGGCGCTGGTGGCGACCTCGCCCAGGACCTGCGACACGACGGCCCGGCGGGGCTGACCATCTTCGAAGTCAAGTCGTTCACCAAGCGCCTCGCCAACAGCCAGAAGCGCCAGATCACTGACTCGCTGTCGCGCGCGGTGAAGCTGCACGCCCCCTACCGCTGGGTGCTGGTCATCCCGCTCAACCCGACCCCGGGAGAGCACGCATGGTTCCAGCAGCTCCGCGGCAAGTTCCCCGGCGTGGAGCTGGAGTGGTTTGGCCGGGACTGGCTCGACGGCAAGATCGCGGGCCGAGAGAGCCTGCTCAGCTACATCGAGGGCGCCCAGTACACGCTCCTGCGGAGGGCGAAACAGCACGGGATGGAGCGCGAGGCGCTCACCTCGGGCGCGGACCTGGTTCAGCGGATGAACGACCTACGTCGCCTCGGGGAGACCATCTCGCCGTACTGGAAGTGGAACTTCGGAAGCACCCCCTGGGGCGAGGCTCAGGTCCTGACCCCGCAGCGGCCGGAGGCAGCGTACGAGGATCCGATCAACCTGACGCCGCTGTTTTCGTTCCCCGCTGACGACTCCGAGGCTCAGGAGACCGCCGACCGCCTCCAGCGGGTCCTACGCCTGGGCGGCGAGGTGGAAATTCCTGGGCGCTTCGTTCAGGAACTGCGGGTCTCTGCCGCATCCGAGGCGACCCAGCGCCTGCTGGGTGAGCCAACCCAGCAGGTGAGCTCACTGCGTTTGATCAGCATCCCGGACACGACCGGGCTGCCCCTGCGGGGCTCCCTGGTCCTGGAACGTCAGAACGGCAAGGAGGGCTTGTCGCTGCCGTTCACCTTCACCGAGCGCGTAGGCGGCACCGAGGGGCGCACGCTGACGGGCACCGATCCCAGTGGACTGCTGGCGGGTCAGCTGGAGATCCAGGGCATGGACTCCCCGGCCGGCCGCCTCGAGCTAAGCCTCCAGCCGCTGGCCGGCAGGTACCCCCATGACGCGCTGCCCGCCGTGCGGCTGCTGGCGGCTTGTCAGCCCGGCGACAGCCTGCACTTCCGCATCGGCCCGGTGACCTCCCTGTCCTTCAGCGCCGACGCGGCGGCAGAGGGTGTAGCAGACCTGTTCCGGCTGGTCGCCGCCCTGGAGGTGCTGCAGGCCCACCTTGGCACCCTGCTGCCCATTCCGGCCGAGCCGATGGAGGACGCCGACGCCCGGGAGCTCATGGCGATGGCGCTGGCGCTGACCGGCACGCCAGCCCGTCTGCCGTTCACCGGCCTGAGCGTGCCCCTGCGCCCAGGCACCATCGGGACGTTCCTGCAGTCGGTGCCCCAGGGGCCCGGTGTTCTCTACGGCGCCCCCGAAAGCGTCAAGGTGACCCTGGACGGCACTCGCTACGACGTGCCGGGGCTGGCGTTCTGGGCGTCGAACGTCGTGCTGCGCAACCGCGCCGAACTGGAGGCCCTCGCCGAGGACGACGCGGCCGACGCGGTTGCGACGTTCAGCAGTCCAGATGACACCAACATTTTCATGATTCGCGCGGTCGACGACCTGGGGCCGGAGTACCGGCGCGTCATCGACCTGCCCGAGATGGAGTGACCTCGCCCGGGTCAGGACGACGGCCGGCGGAACCCGCCCCTTCCTCCCAGCGCCCCGGTGCTCAGGGAAGCCGGAAGGTCGGGAAGTAGTTGCGGCCGTCGAACTCGTAGATCGTCGTCGGGGCCGGTACGACGTTCCAGATGTGGCCCAGCAACTTCTTGACCACCATTTTGACCACGATCTTTCCCCATACGGCGCGGTCCCCTGTCGTTCGCCATCGCTCCGTAGGACGCCCGCCCTTTGCAGGATGCATGCCGGCGAACAGCCCCGGACGCGCTGCCGTCGCCTGATCGTCAAGGGCATACCCAGACGGCGCTGATACCCGTCACAACGAACTGCGCGCTCCGAAGTGCAAGACGTGTGACGGTCGTTGATCTTGAAATCTATAGCTGGCAACGAGGGCCCACGGATCAGGCGGCACGAGTCAAGTTCCGGAGTGGGAGCTTGGCGGTGGCTTCCAAAGGCGGCGCCTTGGAGGCGCCTCTGCGCCGCCCTGCGCATCGGTGGTGCCCCCGTCGCGGCGTCAGCGGCGTTAGCGGTGCGGACGTCAACCTCCGCTCGGGGGCAGCCGGTCGAACTTCAATGACTACGGGAGTATCGCCGGATCCATTTCGGTCCCCGCGCACATTCGCTCAAAGTGCTCGCTGTCGACCGCTCGTAGGAACGCCATGCATCGCCGGATTTGTCCGTGGACCGCACGCGCGTCGAGTACATCCACGCTTTCGTTGCCCTCGCCGTGGGAGAACCTGTTGCAGAAGTCGTACACGTCTCGGAACGGTTCACCGTCCTGGGCTTGTACGAGGACCTCGAGTTGCTGGAGGAAGTCGGTTCTATGCGGCGCCTTGTAGCTGGCGAAGACCTCAAGGATCCGGCGAGCTGCGTTGGGCAGAAGGAAGAGGCGCTCATGGTCCTCGGAGTCAGCGATCCCGGCCATGACCATCGAGAAGAGGTAGGCGTACTCCGAGGTGTTGTTGAGCAGGAGGCGCGGAAGCTTGCCAACCTTCGACCGGCGCTCGCCGCCGACTGTCGCCGCATACATCTCCAGAAATGAAACCTTCGGAAAGCGAATCTCGTCGGCATGGTCCTGGGCGATTCGCTTCATCGATTTGCCCCAGGCGTTCTTGTGGGACTTGATGAAGAGCCGCAACAGGCTGAAGTCGTGGGTCAGGATGATGTATTGGCCGAAGCCCTGCAGTGTGTCGATGAGCCACTGGTGGGTCGCAAAGAGCGCTTCCCGATCGAGCGAGCTTGACGGGTCGTCGATAACCACGACCCGCTTCGAGGGGTCGCCACCCGGCACCTGCTCGTCCTCGAGCTTCCTGAGGAAGTAGAGGAGGGAGAGGGTGGTTCGTTCTCCGTGGCTGAGATCTGTGCCTGGCTTGTCACCTCGTCGACATGCATACGACTTCCCGTCCGCGGTGACGGCAACGCTGAGATGGTCCTTGCCGTAGACCCGCGCTAGGTCGCGCGTCAGGGTGTCGGCCATGTCCTTAGTCGTGAACTGTGCCTGCCGCACCGCATCGAGTCGCCGCTCCGCGAGCTCCGCGGCCTTCCTGGATGTCGAACTTTTCGAGGCACTGTCTTTTGCCTGCCCTTCGAGTTCGCGGAAAATCGAGCTCTGTGACCCCACCAGGTGGTCGAGGACAGTCCGCTTCCGCCCAGCGGTCACTTCCTTGTGGCGACGAGCTTGGTCATTGTGATCCTTGACCGCCTGCGCGAGCACCGTGATGGACGGTGGGCTGCTCAACACCGACCAAGCCGGGGCTTCGGGCGTTGCGCTGGGGTCAGAAACCTTGTCGTTGAGTGCGCTCTCGACTTCTCCAAGCGTGGCGACACGCTCCTCGACTTCACTCTTCGCTCGCTTCACCGCGTCCTCGTAAACCGACTGCAGTTCGCTGGCGAGACCGGCGGAGGCCGGCAGTGCGGCATGCCAGGTCGCGAGCGCTTGCTGCTCACGGGAAACTTCGGCAAGCAGGGCTTTTGCCTGGCCACGGATCCGAAGCCAGCTCTCGTCAAAGTGCCGAGCAAGCTGATCGCGCCGGTCCCTGCTGATATCTCCCGCGCAGAACAGACAGTGGTCAAGCTCCTCATGCAACGCGAGTCCTTGCTCGACCCAGGCCTGAGTGGTCGGGTTGCCTTCAAGGGCCTCGAGGGCGACTCGGGTCGGGGTCTCGGCCAGTAGGGCAGAGAGCCCTGCCAGACGTCCAGCAATCCCTGCGGGCGGCGGAGTCACGTCTGCGACGGGGGCGGGTGCACCCTCTCCCAGGCGCTTCAACGCCTCCGCGTGCGCGTTGCTGTCGGGAAACTCGCCCTTGTACGAGCGTAGTTCATCTTGGACTTTCGGAATGGAGTAACGGTTCTTCGTGAAGTGGTTGTAGTCGAACTCTTTGAGCTCCGAGATGATCCGGCCCTGGACTTCTCGGGTCAGCTTCTCGACCTTGCCGTCGGCGACCTTTTCGTGCTTCTTAGCCTCGTTTGCGTCCGCTCGTAGCCGTTTGATCTCCTCCTCGAGCCGCAACTCTTCGTCCTTGGCGTCGATGGCCTCGCGCCCAAGAGTCACGATGGCCGAGGCGCTATCGCCGTCTAGAAACTGGGAAAGGTTCGCCTCAACCCACTTGCGCGTGAAGACCGCCATCGATGGCGAGGGGCTCACTCCGCCCGTGCCGACGTTGCTTCGCTGTTTGTCCTCGTGCTCCCAAGCCACACCCGTGGCGCATGCGCCTTCGGCGAGACCGAGCAGAAGCTCAGACAGCGTGGATTTGCCGCTTCCGTTGTGGCCGTAGACGACGGTGCGGCAGCCCGCGGGCAGGTTGTCAGGCCAGAAGCCCTTGTCCAACGATCGCCATGGGCCCTTTACATCGAGTCGGCGAAGCATGCCCGGACCCTAGTTGTGTCCCCCGACACGGAGCAGGAGCTGAACACATCGCCTCGGGGATGTCAGTCCCATGTCAGCAGTACCTCGCCAACGGCACAGAGCGGGGGCCGAGCACATCGCCTCGGGGGCGTCAGTTCGATGCGCCGGTGTCCCGCCATCGGCCTGACGATCCTGTGTCACGGCTCCCAAGCAGTCCTGCGCCCAGCGACACGTGGCGCCTGGGACGGCAACCCAGCGACGCTGCCCGGCTCTGGGACCATCTATCGAACATGAAGCTGACACGTATCGCCGCGAGCGAGTTCCTGTCGTTCGCCGATGTTGACCTTGTTCTCAACGACGGCTTGACTGCGATCACCGGGCCGAACGGATCCGGAAAGACGAGCCTTGCGCGAGCCGTGGACCTAACAGGACGCGCTTTACACGCCCAGTGGACAGGACACTGGGCGGACTTGAACGCCCTGTACGGCGGCGCCGGACGTTTTGGCGCTCAGCAGTGGCACGTCATGATCGATGTCGAGCTGAATGCCTCAGAGATCGAGCTGTTGGAGCTGTGGCTTCGAGGATGCCTGCTGTACCTAGTGGGCCAGAACAACGACTCAGAGACGTTACGGCTGCAGGCTCTAATCCTCGAGACCGATGACATCGGAGCTGCTGAGCTGTTCAGCCGTGGCTCATTCGAAGTTGCGTTCGACGCTCGCGCCCGCAACCCGTGGGCTCTTAGTTGGTTCGGCGCGATCCCTACCGGTGAGCGTGTTCGATTGAGGATGGATCGCAACTTTGCACTTCAAGTGGGCGTTGCGGAGACGCGTCCGTCATATCTCGAGTCCCTGCGCAACCTGATTCTGCAGTCGCAAGAAGACGCGGAGATGGCCAGAGGGATCGCGCAGGCGATTCCGGCTGGCCTGAGGATACCGTCGGTCGTAGATATGGCGCGAACTGGAGGTATCGAGCTGGCGCTACGACAGCTTGGAATTGACATCGAGCCGATGCCCATCCGTACAATCCTCGACGTCCTCGGCGTCGATACCATGACTGCCCAAAGGCTCGTCGGTTTCGCCCAGGTCGCCGCACACATCTTCGGTTCCAATTTGTTGGTAACCGACAACGTGCGCCGTCAGCCCCGCAGATTATGGAAGGTCAGCGAACTAGACTCGAGGCCCGATCTGGCGACAAGTGAGGGTCTGGCGCTCGCGCTCTTTCAGGACAAGAACGGTGACTTCAGCGCGCGGGCGCAATTCGGAGAAACTCAGAAGGTCTTTGCAAGCCTGATGGGGAGCGAGTCGCCACTTGATGTTTCCGTGTCACGCGAAGCGGCGGCAGTGGACGACGGCCAAGGTCTGCTGCTGACGCCCACGCTCGTCAGCGCACAAGGTGACTTGCCGCTACATCTGTCGGGAGCCGGCCGATCCGAAGCTGCGCACCTCGCGACACTATTGGCGCGTAGGTTCTCCGTCTTGGTTCTCGACGAGCCTGCGACGAACCTCAGCTCAACAGCGCAACGTCGGGTCGTGTCTGCCCTCGGCGAGCGCACCAGCTACGGAAGCCAGACAGTGTTGATCACGCATAGCAGCCCTATGGTCCCGACAGATCTGACTGAGATCGTACGACTGAGCCCGACGGAAAGTGGGACTTCCGTAACTCGTCTCGGCGACCAAGAAATCCTCCAAAAGAACGCAGATCTGATCCGTAACACACCCGTGCGAGAAGCTCTATTCGCGTCAGGAGTTCTGCTCACGGAGGGTGAGACAGAAGCAGCCGCTCTGCGGGTCTGGTTGGCACAGGCTAAACCAACGCTCGAAGACGCTGGTGTGCTTCTCCTGGATGTCGGCGGCGACTCGGCGCTCGTTTCCTACATGAGGGTGTTAGACGCGCTTGGCGTGCCGTGGGCCGCCCTGGCCGACGGCCCCGCATTTCAGACGAGGCTACAGAACTACGACCCGAAAGCGCCCCGACATAACTTCTCAGCCGCAAAGGAGTACTGGGCTAGCCGCGGCGTGCACACGGTTGCCCAGCTTTTCGGAACTGGGGAGGACCGAGAGAAGGGCGAGTTTGAAGCATTCCTCGGCAAGGTCGATGCTGATTCGTGGCAGCGGGCAAAGGCGGCCGGTCATGGCAGCAAGCCAAGGACCGGCGAGCACTTCGCGCAGCACGTGGCGGTGCCCATGGAGATCGTCGATATTTGGGAAAAGGTGCTCGCTCGTTTTCGGGTGGGTTAGCGACCGCAATCGACTTAAGAGTCATCCTGCGGCACCGGGGGTTGACGGGTGTCCTCGGCTCGACACCAGGCATCTGCTTGACCCCCCTGAGACCGTTCGACGTGTCGAAGTGTCGGACACAGCAACCATGGTGGTCACGACGACAGCCAGCGCCCGGCGTAGGGGTGGAGTGGGGGAGCAGTTGGAGATCGACCTGGTTCGCGCGCCGCGGGGCGAGCTAGCCAGCTAGCCGCTCGTGCACTGATCGCGGCACTGTCTCAGACGGACGACAGGGCTGAGCGCCACTATCTAGAACTTAAGAGCTCCATCGATGTGAGGAGCAAGGAAGGCCTAGCGAAGATCGCCAAGTTCATCCTCGGCGCCGCCAACCGCATGCCGGATGTCGCCGCGCGCTACTTCGAGGGCCATGCCGTCATGGTGCTGGGCGTAGGCGCCGGCTCGACGTCAGGGATCGAATCGGTCGAGGCCCTTGACATCGAGCGTGGTATTCGCCCGTACTTGTCCGTGAACGGCCCACGGTGGGATCTGCAGCGGGTCCCGGTGGATGCCGGCCGCGAAGTGCTGCTTATCCTCGTCGACCCACCAAAGATGGGGCAGCCGCCCTTTCCGTGCTTCAAAGACGGCCCGGGTCTGCACAACGGGCAGATCATCATCCGAGCCGACGGAGAGACACGGCAGGCGACGGGTGAGGAGGTTCTCCAGCTCCAGCATCGAGGCAGGCAGGACCGCCCTGACGTGGACCTTGCAGTCGTCGTCGAAGGCAGAGCCGTGTTGTACAGCTGTAATCAGGGTGTGCTCGAGGAGCACATCGACCGAGAGAGCGCTCGCCTCCTCGCGGCGCTGAGGACCGCCTCGCTCAAGAATCCTTTCGGCATGTCGTCGGTCGCGCTGATGGCATCCATGGGCCAGCGAGAAGAGAAGCGGAGTGAGGACGAGTACCGGCACGAGATCGAGTCATGGACGACCGCATGCGCGACGAGCTGGCCGACAGCCGTGGACGCTGTGGCAGCCATGCTTACTGCGCCGACGACGATGACGATCGCGAACCGGGAGCAGTCCTTCCTGGAGGACGTGGAGGTAGAGATCCACCTCGAGGGGCCCGTCAGGGGTCTACGCCCGGTCAGCCGCAAGCGCTTTGCTCAGTACGACCTGCTGCCTAGCCCGCCGAGAATCTGGGGGCCCTGGGTCGACAGGTCGATGTTCAGCGTGCCCAACTTCGGGAGCAGCAGCTACCAGTACGCGCCCACTGTGCCGACTCTTCCGACTGTCAATTTTCGGAACGGCGGCTCGGTCAATATCCAAGTGCATGTCGGTGACCTGAGACCGCGGCAGGTATTCCGGACTCACAAGGACGATTTAGCCCTCGTGGTGGACGAGGACGGCCTCACGGAGTTGAGCGGTACCTGGAAAATCACGGCTAGGGGCCACCACGCCGTCTACGAGGGTCGACTGGCAGTCCCAATCGAGCCCCGTGACATGACCCCGGTCATGGAGCGCCTCCTCCGCCGTCTGCGCAAGGAGGATGTGGACGGTGGTGGAAAGGGCCGATGATTTCGGCTGGCCCGACATCGTCATCTTGTGCGACGAGCGATGGTGGGCTCCGCGGGAGCATGTGCGGGGCTGGCCTCCGTCTTCTTGACTACCCTTTGGACCACCATGGGGTGCCGTTCGGGGAAGTTCCAGTGCGTCCGCCGCCGTTCCGTAGGTCGGCCAACCCCCACAGCGGAACTCAGGCAGACACACGAGAACAGCCGCCCCATGCCTGAGGGGCATCGGTCACGTCAGACTCTCCCTACGGCACGCATTGAGGGCACGAGTGGCCGCACCGCCGGTTCACCCGCGGCGTGGTGCGCTTCGGCCCCGAGGACGTAGTGGCGATCCTCGACCTGACCGAGGTCCTGTCGAGGCGGCGCCCGCGGAGCGCCCTAGGTTGGCCCTGCGCGCTGAAAGACGGCGGTTTTCTCGCATGAACGGATCTGCCCCGGGGCCAGCGCCCTCAGCGGCGATCGGGGGATGCCAGGTGGAGCCGCGCAAGACATGCGCGTGTGACGCCG
The DNA here is from genome assembly GCA_025463765.1 of Subtercola sp. Lineage (GTDB taxonomy): Bacteria > Actinomycetota > Actinomycetes > Actinomycetales > Microbacteriaceae > Subtercola. The sequence continues at coordinate 12,725 of JAODBC010000068.1, forward strand.
CGGCGATCCACCAGTCGACCTTCGAGATCGGCGGATCAAGTCCGACGACGGCCAACTTCTGCCAAGCCGAGTGGGACCGTTTCGTCACAGTGTTTCAGTTGTGACTCTGGCCACTGGGCCCTCACATGCCCCATGCTCAACGGCGCCGGGACGGCGGATTCCGGTCGGCCACGGAAGGCGCTTTCCATGACCAACCCTCGCAGGACCCTCGCCAAGATCGGCGCTGTCGTCGGAATCAGCGTCGCAGCCCTCGGAGTCGCTGCACCGGCCAGCGCCTCCATCGCGCCCAACCGCTTCGTCAACGTGTACAGCTGCACCTACTGGGGGACGGGCTGCCGCTACTGGTACACCTACCAGGAGAACGGGAGCTACAACCCTGCGGTCAGCCAGTACGACCAGTACCGGCGGGTGAACGTCTACAACCGCGCCTGGTAGCCCATCGAGAATACGGTTCTGAGGGGTCCGGTCTCCACAAACGGAGGCCGGACCCCTCAACGTTCGGCGTCGTCAGGGCGGACCTGCCACAGGGACACCTCGAGTCGGGGCTCTCACGGCGCGATTCACCGCGCGAGGCTCCGCGCCTGGTTGCAGTTGTGCTTGCAGTTGGCGGCGTTCGCGCTCGTACCCCCATGTCCGCCGTCGTGCGTATCCACACGTCAAACGGCTTATGGAACGCTAGCGAACCGGCACGAACGCGATCATGACGGCCTGGCAGTGTGGGGGTCAGGGGTTCGAGTCCCCTCAGCTCCACCCCTCTGAGCAGGGCTTTCTTCTGCTTGCCCTTCGACCACTTCATGCGTGGTTGCAGTTGTGGTTGCAGTTAGCCCACCCTTACTCGCGCCGCCGAGAAGCAGCGTGCCCATCCGGTCGGCCGCCTCGCGGGCCAGCGCCGGCATGACGTGGCTGTAGATGTCCGTGGTCGTGCGCATCTGGCTGTGGCCGAGCAGCTCCATGACGACCCGCGGATGAACGTTCTCGCTCAGCAGCAGGGTGGCGGCGGTGTGCCGACCGTCGTGGAGTCGGACGTGCCGGACGCCGGCTGCTTTCAGCAGGGCCGTCCAGTCGTCGTAGTCGGTCTTCTTGTCCATCGGGCGGCCGTTCGGCTGGGCAAAGACCAGGTCCTCGTCGTGCCACTCGGAGCCTGCCAGCATCCGCTCTCCGGTCTGCGCGGCCTTGTGCTCGTGCAGTGCGGCGACGAGCGGCAGGGGCAGCCAGAGCGTGCGCAAGGAGCGGCGGCTCTTCGGCTCCTCGTAGATCAGCCCGCCGCGGACGCGGTGGATGCTGCGCCGCACGGTGAGGGTGTTGGCGAGCAGGTCGATGTCCTTCCACTGCAGCGCGAGCGCCTCGGACTGGCGTAGTCCGAGGGCGAGGGCGACGGTCCAGCGGGCGGAGTTGCGGACGCCGCCCGCAGCGTCGATGACGGCGCGGGCCTCGTCGAGGGTCAGGGGGGTGGCGATGTCACTCGCCTCCTGGCGGGGCGGGTCGACAAGGGTGGCGACGTTGCGCGCGATGTGACCCCGCTGCATCGCGACGGTCAGGGCGCGGGACAGGATCCGGTGATCGCGCAGCACGGTGGCGGGGGAGTAGCCGGCGTCGAGCAGTTGCGTGTAGAGCTGGTCGAGGTGCTCGGGGCGTAGCCGGTCGAGCCGGTGCCGGCCGATCACTGGGATGAGGTGCTTGCGCACGCTGGACTCGTAGCTCTCGACGGTCCGCTGGCGAACCCGGCGCGGGGCGATGGTGGCCAGCCAGTGCTCGAGCCAGGCGCCGACCGTCGGCGTCGAGGTCTCGGTGACGGTTCCGGAGTCGCGTTTGCGTTCGAGCTCGCGGACCTTGTCGACGACGACGCCGCGGCTCTGGCCGGTGACGTGCCGGCGGTCGAGCCTGCCGTTGAGCTTGTAGCCGACCGAGACGTAGCCGTGCCAGCGTCCGTCGGCACCCTTGTAGATCGTCGACTCCCCGTTCGACGCGCGTCCCGCCATCGACTGCCCCTTGGTGCTCGTGGCCCGGAGGCTCAGTCTCTCGGAGCGTTCTGACACGGACAGGTCGGCTGTGGACTCATGCGACGTCCGGCGAGGTCGGGCCGAGCTCGAACAGGCCGCCCTGATCCGTCGAGAACCCCCGCCGTGCAGGCGAACGACGAGGAACGGACGGCGGCGGAGCGTCGAGCCGGCCGACGAACCGCTCGAGCTCTGCGCGAGAGAGGCGGGTGCTGCGGCCGATGTGGACCGGCCGCAGGTCGCCGGCCTTCATGAGCGCGTAGACGGTGGTGCGACCGACACGGAGAACCGTGGCGGCCTCCTCCGGAGTAAGCAGCAGCGAGTCGTTGGCCACCACTCCGTGAAGCCGCTCGACGTCGCCCATCTCGCTCTCCTCGTTATGCGTTCCTGCCCGTTCCACAACGGCCGTCCCGTAGCCTTCGCATGAGAAGGCGCCAATCTGGGCCGATTGGTGACAGCAGCGGCGAGACTTCTTCGAGCGGCTCCGAGATGCGGACCACCGTCACCCCAGCTCAGGACGTGTCACCCCCGGCGGGAGGGACGTCACCCCTGCCGATGGTGGTGAGACGGCTGCGGCGGGTGAAGGCCTCGAGGACGCCGTTGAGCGCGACGGAGAGGGAGAGCAGATCGCGGCCGTAGATCCGGCCGTCCTCGAGTTGGCGTGCGAGGTCGCCGAGCAACCGCGGCCAGTCCTGCCGCCTGGGAGCCGCCGGGATCGGTACCTCCACTCGTCGCTCCACGATCTGGACGGCGGACCGGCCCGAAGCGGCCGCCCGGGACTGCTCCCAGGCCCGCTGTCGGCATGCGGGCGAACACCACTTCGGGAGTCGACCCGTCGCCTTGACGGTGATCGGCCCGCCGCACCACCCGCACGTCGACGCGGCCAGCCTCCGGGCCTGGGCGGGGAAGTCGACCGGCGACGCCGAACCTGCACCCGTGTCACCCGACGAGGAAGCGCTCGGCCGCGGCGGAGACTCGTGCCTTGGTGCGACGCCCCGCCTCGGGGACCGACGAGATGCGCTGCGTCGTCTGCTCATGCCAGGGATGGTCCGGGTGAACGTCCCCTTCGATGTCACCCCGATGCGTCACGACGGAACGATGGTTCTGGATGCAACAGGTGTGTCGGCTCATGATCTTGTGACTTCCGTGCCCTTTGATCCGCGGTTAGCGCACGAACGACGAGCGAGGGGTGACGCCGGGCAGTCCCGAACGCCCGATCGCGACGATCGCCGCTTCTTGCCGCGTCGTCGAGCTATGCGCCGGTAGCGCTCGCCGAGGAAGGTGTCGGTGCGGGCGGCGCTGACCGCGGCCTCGCTAAGCACATCGAGCGATGTAGGGGTTGCCGTGCCCGGTGCCGGCGCGGCCCTTCTTGCGGCCGGCAGACTCACCGACCCCCGGCGCGAATCGCGCCCAGGAGGCCAGGTGCGCCGGAGTCGGGAAGCGGGTCATGTCCAGGCCGATCTCGGCGAGGATCAGCTGTGCGGTGAGAGGACCGATCCCGGGGACTGCGTCGAGCTTGGCCACCGCTGGCCCGAGGTCGCCCAGCTGGGAGTCGATGCGGGCCTGCACCGTGGCGATGTCGCCGGTGATGGCGTCGATGCGATGCAGCATCTGGGCCAGCAGGAACGCGTAATGGTCGGTGAACCGGCCGGTCAACGCCTCGGTCGGGCGTGTCAGATGGTCTGTGTGAGAGCTCGTGGTGCGAGCCTGGGGCGGGAGCCTCGCGAGGGAGCACGCTGTGACGATGACCGACGACCGGCCCGGCGGCGGCGAGGGCTGGGTCCGCCGGGTCGGTTGACCGGCCGGCAGCTGCGTGAGCAGCTGGCCGATGAGGGCTGGCTCGCTGAGCTGATCGACCGGGCCGGGCAGTCCGGGGTGCAGCTGACCGGCGAGGGCGGGTTCCTGCCCGAGCTGGTCAAGGCCGTCCTCGAGCGCGGCCTGGATGCGAGCTGACCGATCATCTGGGCTACGAACGCGGCGACCCGGCCGGCCGGGGGTCCCCGAACTCCCGTAACGGCAACCACCCCGAAGACGGTTCAGTCCGAGGTCGGGCCGCTGCCGCCGGACGTGCCGCGGGACCGGGCCAGCAGCTTCGAGCCGCGGCTGGTGCCCAAGGGCGAGCGGCGGCTGGCCGGCCTGGACGACATGATCATCTCGCTTTACGCCGGCGGGATGACGGTGCGCAACATCCAACACCATCTGGCGCGCACGATCGGCACCGAGCTGTCCGACGAGACGATCTCCAAGATCACCGACGCGGTCGCCGAGGAGGTCAAGGCCTGGCAGGGCCGCCCGCTGGAGCCGATCTATCCGATCGTCTTAAGTCGACGCCTGCCAGAACACCGGAGGCCCGGTAAGCCCCCGTTAGTCGACGATCGCGTCGACTAGCCTCCAGTCGAGGGCGAGAGCGCTGTCGATACCCGCGCCGGAGCCTGCCAGGAAGCCGGTGCGCCAGCGGCCGATCCGACGGGTGATGCTCTCGGTGCCGCCGGCGCCGGGGATCAGGCCCATCGACAGTTCCGGCAGCCGAAACGTCGTATCGCGTCGAGCCTCGACTCGCGCCCCGAACGCCATCAGTTCGACGCCGGCGCCGACGACCGGGCCGTGCGCGCGCACGGTCAGACGATCGGCGACGTTCGCGAGAGCGTGGGCTGCTCCAGCGGTGGTCCGCACGAGATGGGCGAGGGCGGCGTCGGTACTCAGCCCGAACTCGGCCAGGTCGCCACCCGAGCAGAAGGACGGACCGTGGCCTTGCAGGAGAACTGTCGCGATCCGCTGGTCGATCTGCGCTATCGACAGGGCGGACACGAGGTCGTCTCGCAGGCGGCGTCCGTAGGCGTTGCGTCGCTCGGGGAGGTTCAGCGTGATCGTCAGCTGCTCCTCCCCCTCGCGCTCGACCCTCACGGCCTCCCCGCTGTCCGGGCCGGCCGTGGGCGCCCCGGTTCGGGCCGCCAGCCAGCGGCGGTGCTCCTCACCGGTGAGCAGCGTCGAGTAGGCCAACGACTCGACGTCGATCGAGCGAGACCGGGACGGGACGATCCGGGCGGCTGTGGCGAGCCGACGACTTCGTGCGCAGCGCCGTGCCCGGCTCCCCGCCTCGCCTCGACGAGCTCGGCGGGGCACTCTCGCAGCACGGGATCACCGCCGTCACCGACGCCACGCCGCAGGTCGGCCGGGACTACGTCGAACACGTCAGGCGCAGTGTCGCCACCGGCGCGCCGCCGGTCGGCGTCTGCCTCCTGGGAGCGGCGGAGGCTATTCCGCCCGGGCCCGGTCTGAGTCACGGCCCAGCCAAGATTCTGATCCCGGAGTCCGACCTGCCCGAGCTCGGCCCTCTCGTCGACGCGATCGCATCGCACCACGCCGTCAACCGAAGCGTGTCGATCCACTGCGTCAGCGAGGAGGCCTACCTTCTCGCCGGCGCAGCCTGGCGCGAGGCCGGAGTCCGCCCTGGGGACCGGTTCGAGCATGGGGCGCTGTTGCCGGCCTACGTGCTGGACGAACTCGCGGCGGAGGGCATCACGATCGTCACCCAACCGGGATTCCTCGCCGATCGTGGCGATGTTGGCTCGTGAGCTGCCGAGCACGTCCATGGCGACCTCTACCGCTGCGGCTCCTGGCTCCGCCGTGGCTGTCACGTGGCGCTCTCCAGTGACGCGCCTTACGGTCCTCTGGATCCATGGGTCGTGATCACGGCGGCGATGACGCGCCTCACCGACGGCGGTGCGATCCTCGGTCCCGACGGGCGGATCGGCTTCGACGAGGCGCTCGACCTCTACCTCGCGCCACTGGGCGACCCCGGTGTGGTTGCCCGTCGCCTCCGGGTCGGAGCGGCGTGGTCCTTGACCGCAGTTGGCGCGAGATCGCTGCGCGAGCCCGCCATGTGATTCGCCGGTCCGCGACCACGAAGCGAGCAGGTGGCGTCGATTGTCGCAATGTGGAAATAGCTACGATACTGTGGTGTCCCTGTGTCGCGCCGCCAGCCATCAGAATCGAGGGGACGACTTGGCCCGCCGCTCGACCGCCCGTCTTGCTCCCGCCGCCGAGGCGTCCGGCGAGCGCGGCGCGCAAGCGATCCACCGAGCGATGACCGTCCTGGAGGCGTTCAGCTCGGTGCGCCCGTCGCTCACGCTGACCGAGATTACCGACTACGCCGGACTCACGGTCCCGACCGCTCATCGTATGGTGCGTGCCCTGCAGTCGCGCGGGTACATCACGCACGACCCGATTACGGGCTACTACTCTCTCGGCTCGTCGGTGATGCGACTGGCTCAAGTGATGCTGCGACGTAGCGAGCAGAGCCAGGTCGCGACGCTCGCGATCCCGCACCTGGAGCGACTCCGCGACCTCACCGGGGAGACGGCTGGCATCCACACGATCATCGGTCGCGACCGAGTCTGCGTCGCCGAGTTCCCGAGCCACCACATCGTCCGCATGGCGAGCGGCATCGGGTGCGTCTATCCCCTCTACGCGGGGGCCGCCGGGAAGGCGCTGCTCTCGGGCCTCGCGCCGGAGAGGTGCGAGGAGATGCTCGCGTTGGAGCAGCTCAGCAAGCTCACGCCCAACACGATCATCGACATCGACCAGCTGCGTCGCGAAATCGCTGAGGCGCGCGAGGTGGGCTACGCCACCAGCGTGGCCGAGACGACGGCATCGGCGAGCGCGCTGGCAGCGCCGGTGTACGGCGCGGACGGTGTGGTCGCCGCCATTAACATCGCCGGCCCGGCCACCCGGTGGACGCTGGATGCCATGCACGCCGCGCTGCCGGCGCTCATGGAGACCGTGGCTCTGCTCGGCGAGCATCTCGGAAGCACCGACCACGGGCTGCACAACGGGAAGCCTCACTGACTTCACTCGTGGGCTGCGTCGCGTCGGATGACGCTTGACACGCTCAAGCGCGGTGATAGCTTCCACCTTGTAGACGTTGCTTCCACAACGTGCGGGGTTTGGTCCCCAGACGAGGAGGGGAGGACGTGGCTGACAAGGGCCCGGTCTGGATCACTGGCGGAGCGGGCGGCGTCGGCCGCGAGCTCGCCATCGCGTTGGCTGACAAGGGATGGCCGGTCGGCGTTTGCGACATCGATCGCGACGGCCTGGCAAGTCTGCCGGGCGAGACGAACGGCACGATCGCTGCGGTCTACGGCGACATCGCTGATGAAGCCGAGGTCGAGCGGGCCTATCGCAAGCTCAGCGAGCAGCTCGGCCCCATCACGGGGCTGATCAACAACGCGCTGTACGCGGACAACCGCAGGATAGTCGACCTCTCGGTCGCCGAGTGGCGACGTTGCATCGACGTGTCGCTGACGGGCTACTTCCTCTGCTCCCAGGTGGCGGTGCGCAGCATGATCGAGGCCGCGTACGGCCGCGTCATCAACATGTCCTCCGGCTCCGCCGAGCGCGGAATCCCTGGCACCGGCGCCTACGCGGCCGCCAAGGGCGGCGTCAATGCCATGACGCGCACTCTCGCCGTCGAGACGGCGGCCCATGGCGTCACCGTGAACACCGTGACCCTCGGGCCGGTCATGACGTCGGGCTTCGCCAAGCTCGCGGTGAGCGACGACGGTGTCGAGGCTCGGCGGCGTCGCGTGCCGGTCGGCCGGCTCGGCGCCACCCGGGACTGCGTCGCACTCGTCGAGCTGCTGCTCGATCCGGGGTCCACCTGGATCACCGGAGGGCTCTTCCACGTCGACGGGGGCGCGAACAACGCAGCCCTCGTGCAGGCCACCGAGACCCGTGCCTGACGCGATTCGGCGGCGCGTGCAGCCAATCCACATTGTGGTGCCTGTGTCCGCATCGTATTGACACCGCCGAAGCTCGTCGTGATACTCGTCATAACGGGCTCACGATGGAGGGAAAATGCGCTCAGGAAGACTTGCGGTTGTCGTCGGTGCGGTTACGGCGCTAGCGCTGGGGACGTTGGCCGCGTGCGGCAGCGGTTCGAACGATTCCGCAGCCTCGGCTAGCTCTGGGTCCGGCGGTTCCGGTACGACGACCACCTTGAGCTTGGCTCACCCGTCGCCGGTCGTCAGCGCCGACACGTCGCTCTACTTCTCGACCCCCGAGAGCCTTGGGTTCTGGAACGGCCTGGACGTCAAGCACGACCTGATGAACGGCGTGGACGTGATCAACGCGGTAGCGCTCGGCAAGGACGACGTGGGCATCGCACCTACGCCAAACGTGATCGACGCGGTCGCCAAGGGCACGGACATCCAGTCGATCTACACGATCTACCCGAGGTCGTTCAGCTATCCCGCCGCGCCGGAGAACAGCAACATCAAGTCGGCGAAGGACCTGGAGGGCAAGACCGTCGCGGCGCTGAGCCTGCAGGCCACGAGCGCGATCCAGCTCACGAAGGCCTCCGTCGCGGCTGCCGGCGGTGACCCGAGCAAGGTGCAGTTCGTCGCCATCGACCAGGGTGCTCCAGCCCTCGAAGCCCTCAAGAGCGGTCGGATTCAGGCACTCGCCATGTACACCGGCGCCTATGCCAACATGAAGACGCTGGGCATGCCGATGCGCAGCCTGCAGGCTCCGCAGCTCGGGAAGCTCGGCTTCTCCTTTACCCTCATCGCCAAGCCCGGGACGATCGCCAGCAAGCACGACGCGATCGTGAAATTGCTGCGTGGTATCGCCGAAACCTACGAGTTCGCCAAGGCGAACCCCAAGGCGGCGGCCGAGCAGTGGCTCAAGGACAACCCGACGATGAAGCCGGCCAACTTGGCCCAGGCCCAGGCCGTGCAGGGGGGCGTCAACGTCATCACGGGCGCGCTGAAGGACGCGGCTCCCTACACGGACGGTCAGTGGGGATCCGAGGGCAAGGACGTGGTGCAGTACACCGAGGACGCGTACAAGCAGGCGGGCGTCGTGCAAGGCACGGCTCCGGTCGACAAACTCTGGACCGACAAGCTGATCGCGGACGCCAACAACTTCGATCACGCCTCGGTGCAGAAGAAGGCAAAGGCAGCGGGCTGAACCGGACCGGGTATCGCGGCTCCGCGTAGCTCCCTGACGCCGGTGACGGGCGGGAGCTACGCGGAGCCGGCGCCGCCGTTGCCCTGAACTCGAGTCTTCGCCGCCGTCGCGGAGCGCGAGGGGCTGAGCGGCTTGGTTCGACGAGGAGACCGTCGGCGCCAACGTGCGCATGCTGCAGAACCTGCTCGACGCCGCCGAGCGGCTGGCGCCTCGAGTCCAGCACATCTCGCTGCTGCAGGGCACCAAGGCCACGGCGTCCACATCCCCCGGACGAGCGATCACCGCCGACATGCTTCCGCTGTGCGAGTCGGCGCCCCGGATACCGCACCGCAACTTCTACTTCGACCAGGAGGAGCTGGTGCGCGACGGCCACGACCGCGCCGGCTGGGGCGTTACTCTGTTCCGGCCGACGGTGGACTACGGAATTGCTCAGGGCAGCAACATGAACCCGCTGTTGCCGGTTCTCGTACTCGCCTCGCTGTTGAAGAAGAGCGGCGAGCCGCTCTACCGGCCGTGCGAGGCGAACCGGCCGCTCAAGTACCCCAAGGCCGTCGATGCCTCCCTGGTTGCGCGTGCCATGGAGTGGACGATCGAGAGCCCTCACTCGTGGGGCCGGGCGTTCAACCTGACCAACGGCGGCCTCTTCGTCGGGGAGGATGTCTGGACCGCGATCGCTCGGGCCATGGGGATGGAGGTCGGGGAGCACCGTCCGATGTCGTTCGTCCGCGACGTCGAGCCCCGCTCCGACGACTGGGCGCAGGTGGTCGAGCGCCACCGGTTGGCGGCACCCACTGATCTGGGCGAGTTCGTCGGGCACAACTCGTTCGTCTATGCCGATCGCGTGCTGAAGAGGGCGGGGCAGCGCACGGGTCCGCCCATGCTGGCCAGCGCTGTCGCCGTCCGCGAGGCCGGATAGGCCGACTGCCTCGACACGTCGGAGATGTTTGCGGGTCGAATCACCGGTCTGCAGGCCGCGCGCCTGCTGCCGGCGGCGAGCTGGTCCGCGGTCGGGTTCCGGCCGGACTTCCGGTCGACCGCTGCCCTCACGCGACCGCCTTGACACGCACGAAGGGCCGTAGCCATGATGTGGAATACATCTTCACCTTACGGCTCGATCGACATCATCTGGCGCTGAGCGCCGTGCGAGCGGAAGGCAGCTAGGACCATGTCAGAGCAGTTGACCAGGCCGAGTTCCGAGGAATTGGACGCGACCGGCCTGTTGTCGCCCGGCCACGCCGTCATCGGGGAAGGGCCTGCAGTGCGACGCCGGTTCCGCGTCCCGGACTGGGTCTACACCACGCTCATCGTGGTCGGTCTGCTGGTGCTCGGCCAACTGGCGGTCGACCATGGCTGGGTCTCGAAGCTGATGGTCGCGAGCCCCACCAGCGTCTGGGTCGAGCTGAAGCAGGGCTTCAGCAACGGCATCTACCTGCACGCGATCAACCGGACATTGGTGTCCACGCTCGTCGGATTCGTGATCGCGGCCGTGGCGGGGAACCTCCTCGCGGTCCTCATGGCGATGTCGGGCCGGTTCGAGGGCATCATCTTCCCGCTGGTCGTCGCGTTCCAGTCACTTCCGAAGGTGGCGATCGCGCCGCTGATCGTGATCTGGGTCGGGTTCGGCATCTCCTCGCAGATCCTCGTCGTCGTGCTGGTCGCGATCTTCCCGGTGCTGGTCAACAGCCTTCAGGGCCTGCGCCTCCGAGACCGCGAGCAGTACGAGCTCTCGAAGTCGCTCGGGGCAAGCGCGTGGCAGATCGCGCGGTGGGTCCGCTTCCCCGCGTCGCTGCCCTACGTGTTCGCCGGGCTCCGTCTCGCGGCGGTGTTCTCGCTCCTCGGTGCGATCACGGCCGAGTTCGTCGGCTCGTCGGAGGGCCTGGGCGTGCTGATGCTGCAGCAGCGCGCGAGCCTCAACGTGCCGGGTACCTTCGCCACGCTGCTCGTTCTCATGGTCTTCGGGGTCGCGCTCAACGAGATCATGTCGTTCATCGAGCGACGCGTCGTGTACTGGAGCCGCGAGGTCACCACGCTGAACGTCTGATCTCTGCAAGAGGAGAGCCCGTGAGTGGCATGTCGACCGACGACCTGAGGGCACTCGAGCGGATCGTCGCCCTCTACGGTCACATCGTCGACGCGCAGGAGTGGAGCCGGCTCGGTGAGCTGTTCACGGACGACGTCGTGATGGTGCCGTGGCAGGAGGACCTGCTCTCCACGACCTCGCTCGGCGAGCTCATCGAGCGCTGGAGCGCACCGGAGTTCCCGCATCCCTCTGGTCATCACGCGACGAACGTCCTGATCGACCCCCAGGACGACGAGACCGCGCAAATCACCTGGAAGGGCATCGCGGTTCACCACGACGGGCGGTGCCGCAGTCTCCTGTACGAGGAGCACGTCCGGCGGACGGACGACGGCTGGCGCGCCTTCTGGCGCCGCGTGACCCTCCAGTCGACGAGCGTGGATCCACTGCTCGCGCAGCCATCGCCGGCCTAGGCCTCCGCCGGCTCGATCGACGGGGCGCGTGCGGATGACCCGCAGGGCGGAAGGCCGGCTACAGCGCCTGAGTGTCGCCGCCCGTGCGGGCCGACTTGTGACGCTTGACACGCACCCAGGGCACAATATAGAAACAAGTTCCACATGTCGGTTTGAGGTCCGGGCATTCCCGCCGAAGTGTCCCGAAGAGAGGCTCCCGTGACGCAAGACGTGTCGTCCGTGACCAAGGGCCCGCCAAGCGGGGCAGAGCCCCTGATCAGGATCGAAGGCGTCGGTAAGACCTTCGTGGGCGCGGCGGACCGAACAGTGGCACTTCGCGACATCTCCTTCGACGTCGAGGCCGGCAGCTTCGTCAGCTTCGTCGGGCCAAGCGGCTGCGGAAAGACCACCCTGCTCAAGATGTGCGCCGGTCTGATCTCCCTGTCGACCGGCTCGATCTCCTACCGGGGCGCACGCCGGCCGATCCCGCCGGGTGACATGGGGATGGTGTTCCAGACCGCAGCGCTGATGCCGTGGCGCACGGTGATGCGGAACATCACGTACCCCGCCGACGTGCTGCACCTCGACAAGCGCGAGGCCCGAAGCCGCGCGTTGGAGTTGCTCAAGCTGGTCGGTCTCGAAGGCAAGGAGTCGCGCCTGCCGCAGCAGCTCTCCGGAGGTCAGCAGCAGCGCGTCTCCATTGCGCGGGGGCTTCTCCACGATCCGGCTGTGCTGCTCATGGACGAGCCGTTCGGCGCCCTCGACGCGCTGACACGCGAGGACATGGGCTTCGAGCTGCAGCGGATCCACCAGCAGTCGGGCAAGACGATCCTGTTCGTGACGCACAGCATCCCCGAGTCCGTCCTGCTCTCCGACCAGATCATCGTTCTCGGGACCCGTCCCGGCAGGATCCTGAAGACCTATCGGGTGCCCCTGCCGCGGCCACGGACCATCGAGCACCTGCAGTCGCCCGGGATGCAGGAGATCTCGGCCGAAATCAGGGCCCTGCTCTCTGACAACGAAAGCCGATCCGTCGGCATGCTGGGAGATTGAGGTGGGGACGGACCCGGTGTCGGAGGCACAGGACATCGACTACGAGGTGGTGATCGTCGGGGCCGGCTTCGCCGGGCTCTACGCGTTGCACGAGATGCGCCGGCTCGGGTTCTCCGCCCACGTCTACGAGGCCGGTGACGGCGTCGGCGGCACGTGGTACTGGAACCGCTACCCGGGCGCCCGGTGTGACGTCGAGAGCATGGACTACTCCTACTCCTTCTCGGAGGAGTTGCAGCAGGACTGGACCTGGTCGGAGCGGTACGCCGCTCAGCCCGAGATCCTCGCCTACCTGAACTTCGTGGCAGACCGGTTCGACCTGCGTCGGGACATCCAGCTCGAGACCAGGGTGGTGGCAGCGACGTTCGACGACGCGTCGAACACCTGGTTGGTGACCACCGATGGAGGCGAGTCCGTGCGGACCCGCTTCTGCGTCATGGCCGCCGGCTGTCTGTCGGCGGCGCGCATGCCCGACTTCCCAGGCCTCTCGTCGTTCGAGGGGGAGTGGTACCGGACCTCGATGTGGCCCCGGCACCCGGTCGAGTTCCGGGGCAAGCGGGTCGGCATCGTGGGCACGGGCTCCTCGGGCGTCCAGGCGATTCCCGTGGTCGCCCAGACCGCCGACCACCTCTACGTCTTTCAGCGCACCGCCAACTACAGCGTGCCCGCGCGCAACCGCCCGGTGACGGCACAGGAGGCCGTCGATTGGAAGCTCGACTACCGCGACCATCGACGCCTCGCCCGGACCACGCCGTCGGCCATGCTCCGCTTCCCGAACCCGCGCAGCGCCACCCAGGTGAGTCCGGAGGAGCGCGACGCGGAGTTCGAGGCGCGTTGGGAGGGAGGCGGCCCCGGCTTCATCGCGGCGTTCGCCGACCTGCTGGACAACCGCGAGGCCAACGAGCTGGCGGCCGACTTCGTCCGCCGGAAGATCTCGCGCATCGTCGAGGACCCGGAGGTCGCCAAGGAACTCATGCCGACCACCCACCCGCTCGGCACGAAGCGGCTCTGCGCCGACACGAACTACTACCAGACCTACAACCGCGACAACGTGACCCTCGTCAACGTTCAGAAGAACCCGATCGTCGAGATCCTGCCGAAGGGCCTGCGCACGACGGAGACCGATTACGAGCTCGACATGATCGTCTACGCGATCGGCTTCGACGCGATGACCGGTGCGCTGCTGCGGATCGACGTCACTGGTGCCGGTGGGACAAAACTCGCCGATCATTGGGCCGCGGGTGCCCGTACCTACATGGGTTTGGGCATCGCGGGATTTCCCAACATGCTGCTCGTGGCCTCGGTGGGTAGCCCAGCGGTGCTCGCCAACATGCCGACGGCGATCGAGCAGCACATCGACTGGATCTCCGACCTGCTGACGTCGATGCGCGACAAGGGCCGGGTGCGCGTCGAGGCGACGTCGGAGGCCGAGGAGGAATGGGTGCAGCGTGTCAACCGGGAGGCGGCCAAGACGCTGTATCCGACGGCGAACTCCTGGTATGTGGGCGCCAACATCGAGGGCAAGCCCCGCGTGTTTCTCCCGTTCGTCGGAGGGTTCGCTCGCTACGCGAAGCTCTGCGACAACGTGGCCGCCCGGGACTACGCGGGCTTCATGTTCGCCTGAGCGCCTCTCCGGAGAGGAACGAGGAACCCATGGGCCGGATGGACGGCAAGGTCGTCATCGTCACGGGCGGCGCCGGCGGCATCGGGGCGGCGGCGTCCAAGCTGATCGCCTCCGCGGGTGGGGCCGTCGTGGTCGCCGACCTGTCGGAGACGGGGCAGGCCGTTGCCGACGACATCGTGGCGTCCGGCGGGAGCGCGGTCTTTCGGCGCCTGGATGTGACCGACGAGCGCTCCTGGGCGGCGGTCGTGGAGTCGACGGTCGCCGAGCTCGGACACCTCGACGTGCTCGTCAACAATGCCGGCATCACCGACACGCGCGGCATCGCCGAGACCACCGCCGAGTCGTGGAACCGGATGGTCGCCATCGATCAGTGGGGCGTCATGCTTGGCCTGAAGCATTGCGCGCCTGCCATCAAGGCAGCCGGGGGCGGCTCGATCGTGAATCTGTCGTCGATCGCGGGACTGATCGCGACGCCCGGCTCGTCCATCGCTTACTCGGGCGCCAAGGGTGCGGTGCGCCTGATGACCAAGTTCGCGGCCGTCGAGCTGGCCAAGGACGGCATCCGCGTGAACTCCGTGCATCCCGGTCGCGTCGACACCGAGATGGTGGCCGACCAGACGGACTGGAAGAAGGAGTACATGCTCGAGCGCACCCCACTCGGCCGCAACGCGGCGCCGGTGGAGATCGCGTACGGCATACTCTTCCTGGCGTCGTCGGAGTCGTCGTACATCACCGGCACCGAACTCGTGATCGACGGCGGTTTCACGGCACAGTAGCCGTCTGCGGTCGTCGCCCGCGGCGTCGGCGGCTTCAGCCGACGCGCACGATCACCGACTCCGCCTCGCCGATGCCGCCGCAGATGGTCACCAGCCCATAGCCGCCACCCCGGCGGGTGAGTTCGTTGGTCAGCGTCATGATCATGCGGGCGCCGGAGGCACCGGTGGGATGGCCGATGGCGATGGCCCCCCCGTTGACGTTCACCCGTTCGCGCAGCTTCTCGGCCGCGGTCGCCTCGCCGTCGGCGAGCTCCAGCGTGGTGACCAAGGGGACGGCCGCGAAGGCCTCGTTGATCTCGATGAGGTCGAGATCGGCCGGTGTGATTCCCTCCCGCTTGCAGGCGAGCGCAATGGCGTTGGCCGGCTGCGACTGCAACGAGGTATCGGGCCCCGCGACCATTCCGTGGCTGCCGATCTCGGCGAGCCAGGTGATGCCGCGCGCCTCGGCCAGGTCTCTATCCATGACGATCATGGCACAGGCGCCGTCTGAGATCGGCGAGGCATTGCCTGCCGTGATCGTGCCGTCGGGCCGGAAGGCCGGCTTCAAGGGCGCGAGCGAGTCGACGGTGGTCTCCGGGCGAATCCCTTCGTCTTCTGAGACGATCTTTGCCGGCCCTTTGCGTTGCGGCACCTCGACGGACACGACCTCGTCGGCAAAGGCACCGTCTTTCCAAGCGGCCGCGGCGAGCCGATGCGACCGCGCGCTGAATTCGTCTTGCGAAAGACGGCTGAGCGGCTCGTCGTCGTTCTTGGTCTCGGTGAGCAGGCCCATCGCCTCAGCGGTGAAGGCGTCTTCGAGACCGTCGAGCGCCATGTGATCAGCCATGGTGACCGGCCCGAACTTGTAGCCGGTGCGCGACCCCAGCAGCAAGTGCGGCGCGTTGCTCATCGACTCTTGACCACCGGCGACGATCACGCCGAGGTCGCCGTTGCGAATGAACTGATCGGCAAGAATCACCGCCTGCACCCCCGACAGACAGACCTTGCTGATGGTCGTCGACGGAACCGACATGCTGATGCCCCCGGCGACGGCGGCCTGGCGGGCAGGAAGCTGCCCGTTCCCGGCGGTGAGCACCTGGCCCATGATGACGTACTCGACGTCATCGGCCGACACACCCGATCGATCGAGAGCGGCCTTGATCGCGAACCCGCCGAGTTCGGCGGCCGAGAACGACGAGAGGCCGCCCATCAGCTTTCCGATGGGCGTACGCGCGCCGGCGACGATGACTGAACCTGCCATGACAGATCTACTTTCTGTACTGAATCGATGCTTTCGATGGTGCGTGGTCAGCGTGCCGGCGAGCGCCGGCACGCTGTGGTCCGTTTTGCCGCGCGATGTTATTGCGGGGCCATGCGCAGCGCGCCATCCATGCGAATGGTT
Source organism: Subtercola sp. (assembly GCA_025463765.1). GTDB lineage: Bacteria > Actinomycetota > Actinomycetes > Actinomycetales > Microbacteriaceae > Subtercola. The sequence goes on from JAODBC010000068.1 coordinate 28,991, forward strand.
TCGCCGTTGAGGTAGTCGTGGGCGGCGAGCATCAGTACGAGCTGCGCATATTCGTCTGGCCGTGCCAGGCGCTTCGGAAAGGGGATGCCGGCTGCAAGCGAGGCGCCAACTTCGGGGCCGAGCGAGGCCAGCATCGGGGTATCGACGATTCCCGGCGCGATGGTGTTGACGCGGATACCCGAGCGAGCCAGGTCACGGGCGGCGGGCACTGTCATGCCGACGACACCGCCCTTCGAGGCGGCGTAAGCGATCTGGCCGATCTGGCCCTCATAGGCGGCGACCGACGCGGTGTTGACGATCAGCCCGCGCTGGCCATTCTCATCCGGGCTCGTGGTCGCGATCGCCTCGGCAGCGAGGCGCAGCACATTGAAGGTGCCGATGAGGTTGATCTCGATCGTTCGGCGAAAGAGGTCGAGTTCATGCGCGCCCTTCGACGAGATGATGCGGCGCGCTGGCGCGATGCCCGCGCAATTCACTGCAAGACGCAAGGGGGCCGACTGCATGTCGATGAGCGCCAGCGCGGCCCTCACCTGTTCTTCGCTCGTGACGTCGGCTGCGGTCAGCCGCACGCCCGCCGGCGCGTTCGCACTCTGGGCCTCGACGGCTTGTGCCAGGTCGAGGCCGATCACGCTCACCCCTTGCTCACTCAATGCCCGGGCGGTGGCGGCACCGAGGCCCGACGCGGCTCCGGTGACGATTGCGGTTATTCCTGCAAGTTGCATGACGCGTCCTCTTATGTCTGTTCTCGTCTATGAAAACGGCACCGACCCCGTGCCGCGCACCGTACGATCTACGATACCACGGTACACTGATTTGAGTCCGCACAATCAGAAGCTAGCGCTACGAGAACCAATCGACGATCGCACGGGAGCGAACGGGTTCCACGGAATGCGTGAGATGGCCGAAGCGATTCCGGCGCCGTGAAAGCTGGAGGCTGACACGAATATCGGCCCCGATAACACTCCCGCGACGCGTTCGTACTATTCTGAACCGACCAGTGAGGAGTGCGATGACGTTCGCCCGAGAGCACGCAGATGCGTCAGACAAGAAGACGCCGAACATCATGAGCCTCGATGTAGCGCGCCCGACGGCCGGGTCTCACCCCAAGATGGCCGAAGAGCTCGCCTACAAGCTGGAGTCGCTCGTGATGGAGCGAGGCTGGCCCATCGGCCAGATTCTCGGCTCCGAGCCTGAGCTGATCGAACAGTTCGGAGTCAGTCGCGCCGTGTTCCGCGAGGCCGTGCGCATCGTCGAGCACCACGGCGCCGCGCGCATGCGCCGGGGTCCGAAGGGGGGCCTCATCGTGACGGCTCCCGACCTTCGGGCTGTGCAGCGCCCGACAACTCTGTGGCTCGACTATGCGAATGTGTCCACGAGTGACCTGTACACCGTGCGAAGCACCCTCGAGATGACCTGCGTGGGAATCGTCGCCGCGAACCTCACCGAGTCGGGCGCCGCCGAGTTGCGTGCCGTGCTCGAGAGCGAGCGCTCGGCCGACCTCGAGGGAATTCGCGAGGGCGCGAGTCACCAGTTGCACGTGACGATCGCCAGGCTCAGCGGTAATCCCGCGCTGTTGTTGTTCGTCGAGACTTTGGCGTTCCTCACCTTCGAGCGAACGCACGACCTCGGCTTTCAGCACGGCGAGTTCGCCGACGTGTCGAAAGCGCACTCCGCCATCGTCGAGGCCCTCATAGCCGGCGATGCGGCACTCGCTCAGCACCGCATGCGCTCCCACCTCTCGGCTGCGATGAGTTATTACCAGCAGCGCGCCGATGTCAACGAGTCCTTCGTCGCCGACGCCTAGCTCGTTCGGTCATGGCTTACGCCCGCGACCACCGAGGGGTTTTGCTCGAACAGAACGGCCCCCGCTCCAGAACCGATCCAGCCTGACGGGTCGGCACCTTCGATGACGACCTTGCGCAGTGCGAACCGCCAGCGATCCCCCTCGCGCACGAGTTCATCGGTGTAGACGCCCCAATGATCTGGGCCTCGCGGCGTGATTGCGAGAAAGTACGAGCGCGCCGTGGCCGTATCGGAGCCATCGGTCTCGATCTGCAGACTCGACAGGTGATGCCGCAGACGGCCGAAGTTGTTCGTCGACTTCGACTCGCGGGAACGCACGAGAAAACGTTCGATTTCGGCGGAGCCGTGGAATTCTTCACCCCCGTGCACGACCAGCGTTCCGGTTTCGCCGAACAGTTCGGACACAGCTGGCGGCTTTCCTGAATCGACTCCGGCAATGTACTTGCCCATCAAGTCGGAAATAAGAACATACGCTTCGATATCGGTCGGCATCCAGTAGCTCCTCAGACAACCTCGTTCTCACCAGTAATATTCATAGAGTATCCTCTTCTATTCGAGGATGTGCCAAGCCTACGGCGCGATCGAGCATGGCCGCCCGCTATGACCAGACTCCCGTGAACGGGTGGCGCCGCAGACATCGTCGGCGCCGTCGAGGGTCAGCGAACGTAGGCGGCGTCGAGAACGGCGGGCTGGCCGTAGTCGCCGCGTTCGCTGCCTTCGAGCACCTCCAACATCGTCTCGAGGTGTGCTTCGATCACCGCTCGCCCTTTGAGCACGCCACCGTACGCCGGTGCGACGATCTCCGGCTGCAACCGGTCGAAGATGCCGCGCAGATCGTCGACGAATTCACGTGTGGTCGCGCCCGGCAGCCACCAGAACTTGCTGAACAGATGCCGCGCCACCTCGTCGGCATCGGGCGGCTCAGGAGATTCGACGATCGGCAGCGGGTCACCGGTCTTCTGCGACACATGGGTGAAGACGTCTGAGGTGAACAGCGTCTTGGTGGTGATGTCGTACGGCCAGTAGCTCGGCAGAAAGCGGAGCTTCGGCACGATCACGCGAATCGGGCGGTCGGGCGAGAGATCGAATCCGGTCGTGCGCAGCACCCCGGGCGTCGCGCCGCTTGACTTGCGGCTACCACGAGACGAGGCGGCCGTCTCGAAGAAGTCGAAGGGCGTGTCGTTGCCGCCGGCCAGCACGTCGGTGTCTTCCATCGAGTAGACCTCGCGAATCACTGCCAGGTTACCCACCGCGTCGGGCTCCGGCCTGGTCATGAAGATTTTGAGCGACGAGCCGGGAGGAACGATGGTGGCGAGCTGAGCCGAGATGTGCGGCCAGAGGGCTCGAACCCCGGTGTCGACGACCATGTGCTGGTCGCCTTCTTTCAGCAGCCAGCACGTCAGCGACTGGCTTCGGCCCTCTTCGACCGGCGCCCAACTCGCTGTACCGTCCAGCGGAATCGAGCCGGTCAGCGCGTAGATGCGCCCCTCGACGAGTTCGTACGGTGTGTCGCTCATCATGCGCTCGCTTTCGCTTCGACGGGAGTTCGGATGTACGCCTTGCGATGAGCTTCGCGCGCGAGCGGCACCACCCGGTCGAGGTCGAGGGTCACGTTTCCGTGCGACGGCGCGAGAATCCTGGTCGGGTTCTCGGCCAGAAGGTCTTGCAGCCGGTCGAAATTACGATCGGAGTCGTCGCGATAACGTGACCAATAGAACGCCATGGAACAGTAGTGCAGAATGTCTTCGAGCGAGGGGAAGGTGTCACCGACGCCCGAGATCAGTCCGCACTGACCTGGCAGGTGCTGGTCGACGTCGAGGTCTTCTTCGCCCGTGATCACGTAGTCGGGGCGATGCAAGTACGCGAAACCGTCTGACACGAACAGTACCTGCTGCGAAATCTCGTAGGCCCACACCGTGTTCGTCATATCGCGCAGCACGGCTTCGAGCAGGCGCACCTGGTATCCGCCCCCCAGATCGACGACCTCGCCAGCCGGCGTCTCGACCATGCGGTCGGCGTAGTCAGGGTAATGCAGCGGATAGTCGCGCATGTCGCCAATGGCGACAGCACCCGGGTATTTGTCGAGGAGGTTAGGAAGATTTCCACTGTGCGGGTATTCCGGGTGGCTCGGAACGATGTAGTCGAGCGCGCGACCGCCCAGAACCTGTTCGATGACCGGTTCGAGGATCTCCCAGCTCTGCGGCAGCCCCGTCTCGTACATCAGCGTCTTGTCGGTTCCGATGACAAGGTAGGTCCACACGCCGGTGTGCACCTCGCCCTTCGGTGAGTTACCACGCAGGCAGCTGCCGAGCCAGAAAACACCGGGAGCGATCTCGGCCGGGAACGGCTCGGGAATCACGGTTTCCCGATCGCCCATCTGCGTGCGTCGCGAGAGTTCGAGCATCCGGGCTGCGGCTTGCTCTTGTTCAGTCATCGTCATTGCGTCTCGTCCTTGAGCTTGCCGAATTCTTATCACTATAATAGTGCACTCTTCTCTGGAGACCCGCAAGAGACCCCGGGTCACCCTCCGGGCGCCTGCGTCACCTGCCTTCTCAGCTGGCCACTTCGTCTGGCGTGCCCATGCGCCGAATAGGCCGGATGCTGCTCCCACCCTCATACGGGGGGCAAAGCAGGTGGGGATGAGCGCCCCACGCCTCAAAATGAGAGTGTTCGCGCCCGAAAGGCGACTATCAGCACACTGTTATTGAAATGTGATGCGTATTTTGGCGAAATACCCTACGGTTATACGAGATGCGGTACACCCTTTTGGTTTACGAAAGCAAAGTAGCTGTTTTGTTAGAGGGCCGGGCCGCATTCACAATGCGATTACATTCATTAGCGATCGGAATCTCAGTGAGGAGATATCTTGAGGTCACGCAATAGAAATAGGGCTCTCGCGGCTGTCGGACTGGTTTTGGCCAGCACGTTGCTTGCTGCGTGTTCAAGTTCGGGCACAGCGTCGTCGACCAGCGCCGCGGGCTGTACCGTGAACACGCTGCTCGTCGCCAACGCGACCGGCGCCCAGAGTACCAACGGTGTAGCAGCGTTCGCTGCCGCCAAGGCAGCCACGAAGTACGTCAACGACAACGGCGGAGTGAACGGCTGCACCCTCGCGCTCACGACCGTCGACGATGGCAGTGACTACACCAAGACGCTTCCATTGATGCAGGCCGCGATGGCAACGACGACGTTCGCGAACGTCTCGGTCAATGACTACGGAACGGCAAGCGCGGAGCCCTATCTGACGCGCCAGAAGATTCTGTCGATTTCTTCGAACGGTACGGCAGCGATAGCCGATCCAAAGACCAACCCGTACTACTTCGACACATCGAACCCCGACGCGACCGTCTCGAAGTACGTGACTCAGTATGCGCTGAGTCAGGGTACGAAGAAGTTGGCCGTGGTCGCAGACAACTCCACGACCGGCGCTTCGGCGATTGCGGCCATCAAGGCCACTGCTGAGGCGGGCGGCGGCGATGTCGTCGCTTCTGTTCAGGTAGATGCCACGACGGTGAACATGACGCCCGCGGTTCAGCAGCTCAGCAGCAGCGGCGCCGACGGCATCATCATCAGCCTCTACGGCCAGCCGGCCGGGTTCTTCATCCGCGACCTGAAGGCCAGCGGCTGGAACGTTCAGCGGTACGGCTCGGTCTCGCTCGGCGCGACGAACCTGCCAGCGCTGCTTCCGGTCGAGGATTACCAGGGCATCGTAGTCGCGGGCGCCACAGCAGGAACGGCGCCCTCGTTGAACGGTGTGGCCGACATGCAGGCACAGATCAAGTCGACCGGCGGCGACCCGAACACCTCGGTCATCAGTCTCTCCAGTAACTACGCGGCCATCATTTTCCTCGCGAACGCCATCAACGGAACGAAGTCGACAGACGGGCCCACGTTGGCGAAGTACCTCGAAGATCACGGCACAGACAAAATTCCGGAAAACCCGCTTGCAGCGACAACGGGGTACTCCGCAACCAACCATCAAATGACGGCACCTGGCGAGATCTCCAGTTCTACGGAAGGGCCGCTCGACGCCAACGGACAGCTTCCCCGCCTGGCGATTCTCAACCCGTAGTTCCGCGCAAACCATGAGCGACCCGACGCCGAGTGCATCGGGTCGCTCTTGGTTTTGCCAACCGCATCGACCCCTCGGGCGTCATTGTCTCGCAGCGCGTGTCGGTGCCAGACGCCGGCCGACCCTGACCGGTTATTTCACGTCAGCCACGTTCATCCGAACTGACCGAAAGCTACATGTCTCATGACAGAAAAAGTCTGGTTCATCACCGGCACCGCCCGTGGCTTCGGTCGTCACTGGACGCAGGCCGCACTCGAGCGAGGCGACAAAGTGGCCGCGACCGCCAGAAATGCAGATGAGCTAGGCGACCTCGTCGAGAAGCACGGCGATTCCGTTCTGCCACTGACACTCGACGTGACCGACCGCGAGGCCTGTCGGGTCGCCATCGCCCGGACACACGAAAAGTTCGGTCGAATCGACGTACTCGTGAACAACGTCGGGTTCAGCCATTTCGGGTTCATCGAAGAATTGACTGAGGGCGAAGTACGCTCACAATTCGAAACCAATACGTTCGGCAGCCTGTGGCTCTCCCAAGCCGTGATTCCCATCATGCGCACCCAAGGTTCGGGCCACATTATTCAGGTGTCGTCGATCGCGGGCATTCTCGCCTTTCCGCGGCTCTCGATGTACAACGGATCGAAGTGGGCCATCGAAGGCATCACCTTGGCGCTGGCTCAGGAGGTCGCGCCGTTTGGAATCGATGTGACACTCATCGAACCCGGCTCGTTCTCGACGGGCGGTCGCGCACGTTCGACCGAATCCGAGCCGATGGCGATCTACGAGGAGCGCCGCGCAGCTATGACGGCGGCGCGCGATGCGGGGGTAGCCGGGCACGGCAACCCGGACGCGACGGCCGCGGCCCTGCTCGCACTCGTCGATGCAGACGCGCCGCCGTTGCGGGTATTCTTCGGCGCCGGGCTGCTGCCCACCGTCACTGCCGAATACACCGAACGCCTGGCCACCTGGCAGAAGTGGCAGCACATCTCCGAGCTCGCCCAAGGGTGAGCACGAGCAGCGCGCCGGTAAGCACGGAGCAGCGCCGGTAAGCACAGAGCAGCGCTGTTAAGAACAGAGCAGCGCGCTGGTCAGTCCGGTATGACGACCGCCTTCACCGACTCACCGCGTGCCGCCGTGGCAATACCCTCTTCTGTGCGGCTCAGCGGAAAGCGATGAGTGATCAAATCGGCGAAGCCGAGGCGCTCGCCGTGTGCAGTAGCCAATTCGACCGTGTGCAGAAAGTCTTCGCGCGGCATGCCGAGGCTGCCGATGATCCTCTGGCTGTAATTGTTGAGTCTCACGGGATCGATCGGCGCCACCGCGTCGCCAGAATAAAGGCCGACGATGACGTACCGTGCGTTGTAGCCGAGCAGGCCGAGGCCCTCGGGAAATGCGGCAGCTCGGCCGGCGGCTTCGATGACGATGTCCGCGCCGTGGCCGTTCGTCAGCTCCATAATGCGAGCTCGACGCTCGTCGAGCGTCGTCGAAGCAATCGCTATCGTCTCGGTCGCCCCCAGCTTTCGGGCCACTTCGAGGCGATTCTCGGGATCCCCGATGACGATCACCTGGTCAGCACCACCGATGCTGGCGAGCACCGTGGACGCCAGGCCCACCGGTCCCGAGCCCTGAATGACGACCGTGCCGGAGACGGGACCCAGCCGACGGAAAGCTCCCATGGCCGTCGGCATTGCGCAGCCGAAAGCGATGACCGATTCTGACGAGGTGCCATCGGGAATGCGGTACTTCGTAGACAGCGGGCCCAGCGTCGCGAGCTCGCGAAAGCCGGCGGCATTGGGGGAACCGAACGGCACGGGCCACAGCATGCGCTCGCACGCGGCGCCTTGCCCCGCCACGGTGCATGTCCAGCATTCGCCGCACCATTCGGGCGGGCACCAATAGAGGCGATCTCCCACGGCGATGGGCGTACCGGCAAAATCGGTCGTGACACCTTCGCCGAGCGCCTCGATGACACCGACCACTTCATGACCGAAACAGACGGGGTAGTCCGCAGCCGCAAGGTCTCCAGCCAATCGATGGGCCTCGGTGCCACAGATTCCGGCCATCGTCATGCGCACGAGGGTCTCACCCGGGCCTGGCTCAGGAATGTCTTCGATATTGTAGGCGAGCGGAACTCCCGGTCGCTCGAAACTTATCGTGTGTGCTGAGCGCGACAATCTAGGTTCTCCTGCCCTCGTTGGCCGATGAATGAACGCTTATTGTGCAGCGTCTCCCATTCCACTATTTAGTATACGCAATTTGACTTCAATAAAATAAATCTGCAGATATCTTGTGCACACATGTTCTGAGGTACCGTGTGAGAGTGAAACCAGCTCTCGCATCCGTGCGAACCATCGACATTCTCAACTTCATGAGCGTCAACTCCGGTCGTTCGTTCTCTATGACTGAGCTGGCTGCCGTGATTGAGGTCAACGCAGCCTCGACATCCCAGATTCTGCTCGCTCTGACCGAAGCGGGTTACCTGATCCGGCACCCTCGGCACAAGACTTTCGAGCTCGGCCCGGCGCTGGTCGCAACCGGGCACGCGGCGTCAGAACGACATCCGATCGTCGAGTTGGCGAGGCCCGTTCTGGCAGAGCTGGCACCGCTCGGCAAGGAGTGTCACGGGAGCGCCCTCGTCGGTAACGAAGTGATCGTTCTCGCGATCGCCGGCGTACCTTCGCAATACGCATGGAAGGTACGGGTCGGCCAACGCGTTCCCTTTATCGCTCCCTACGCAGCCGTCTATGCGGCGTACGGAGAAAGGGCGGTTCAGAAACAGTGGATGCGCGGGTATGACAAAGTCGACCCCAGTATTACTGAGCATCTCGAACGTTCGCTTCAGAGATCGCGGGCGCGCGGTTACACGGTGGGCCTGTACAGTCCCGAACTCACGAAGGTAAGCGATCTGTACGCGCGCTTAGGCGAGCGCCCACACGACGAACAGCTTTGGGAATCTCTCATGGAGACGATTTCACAGACCGGTCCTCAGTTCATTCTCGACACCGTCGAACCTGACGAGCGATATACGGTGAGCAGCGTTGCAGCACCCGTGTTCGGGGTCGACGGAACGATTGTCTATGCGCTCACCATCGCCGGAATCGGGCCGGTCGACGGCCATGAGATCAATCGCATCGGTCAGACCCTCAGCGATGCCTGCCGCAGTCTCACGCGCAAGCTCGGCGGGCGGGAACCCGAGAGCGGCCTGTAGCCGATCGCTCGAGACTCACTTCGAATGGTCTTGATCACTCTTCGGCATCACCTCGATAGTGAGGATCACTCGCTAGCCTATTTGTCGCGTAATCTGTTGAAACTAATTTTGCTATAATAAATGCAAATCTTAGATTCGACGATAAGGCGATCCCCGTGACATCCACCTCTTCCCCGCAAGCGCACGTCGACATCGATCTGGAATTTATTTCTCGAGCGGTCGAAGAATCTGATCTCAACGCGCTTCGCATGGCTCTTCTGCAAGCCACCGGCGACACGGAACTAGAGATGACCCTCGAGCGACCGAAGGGGGTTGCCGGCGCGAACGGATCGAACCTCGTGGTGGCTCTCACGGCAGAAGACGCCGAAATCGTGAAACGCAAAGCGGTAACGTTTCTCACGACCGAAGCCAGCGCGTTTGTTCCGAGCGTTCCAAGCGATGTCGAGTTGCGCCGGCTCATGGGGCTCCTGCGCAACGAAGAGCTCGACGATGCACTCTTCCTCTATGGCAAAGACGCGCTCGCTTTCGACGAGTTTCCTCGTGCTGCAGGATCGCCCGACACCATGTCCGTCGTTCCTGAAGGTTTTCACGTCGCCGTGATCGGCGCCGGTGTGAGCGGCACCGTAGCTGCGATCCAGCTCAAGCGCCTCGGGATACCGTTCACCGTTTTCGAGCGACAATCGGCCATCGGAGGAACGTGGGAACGAAACACCTACCCCGATGCGCGCGTCGACACCACGAACTTCATGTACCAGTACAGCTTCGAGAAGAACTACCCGTGGACCGAATATTTCGCCCGCCAAGGTGAGGTGAAGAACTACGTTCGCTACATCGCTGAGAAATACGGCGTTGCCGGCGACATCCAGTTCGACACGGACGTCGAGAAGGCTGTGTTCGACGAGTCGACTTCGACCTGGTCACTCACCGTCACAAGCGGAGCCAGCGTTCGAGAATTCACTGCCAACGCCATCATCTCTGCCGCCGGTCTCTTCGGCGTCGCTCGCCGCCTCGAAGTTCCTGGCGTCGACGACTTCGAAGGAACGATCGTACACACGACCGAATGGCTCGGCGACCTCGATCTGGCCGGCAAGCGCGTCGCCGTGATCGGTAACGGCTCCACCGGCGTACAACTTCTCGGCAGTATCGCTGAGCAAGCGGCGCACGTAGATGTTCTGCAGCGCACCCCGCAGTGGATCGCTCCGCGGGCGCGGTACGGCGATCCGATTTCAGAAGAAACGCATTGGTTGCTGAACACCATGCCGTACTACTGGAACTGGTACATCTATTCGATGCTCGCCGAAGGTCTCGGCAATCAGGCGCTTCAGGAACCCGACCCCCAGTGGCAGGCTCATGGCGGCCTCATCAACGAGGCGAACGACAACCTCCGGGCCACCATGACGAAGTACATCGAAGACCAGCTAGCCGGGCATCCTGATCTCATCGCCAAGGTGACTCCGAAGCACGCGCCCATGGCGCGCAGGCTCATCGTCGACAATCACTGGTACGAATCGTTGCTGCGCGACAACGTCGAGTTGATCACATCTCCCATCGAGAAAATGACGAGCAACGGGTACGTGACAGCAGACGGTGTGGAGCACCGAGTCGACGTGGTGGTGTCTGCCACCGGCTTCGCCACGACGAAGTTCTTGTTCCCTGCCGAATACGTCGGCGCCGACGGCCGCAGCCTCGCCGATGTCTGGGCTACAGACGGGCCGCGAGCTCATCTCGGGATGACCGTACCCGGCTTCCCCAATCTCTTCATCATGTACGGACCGAGTGCTCAGCCACGGTCGGGTTCGACAATCTCGATCATCGAGCAGTGGGCGAGTTACGCAGTCAAGTCGATCGTCACCATGCTAGAACGTGGTGCGCGTCGCATGGAAGTGACCGAAGAGACTTTCAGCGCTTATAACAAGGCCTTGGATGCCGCAGCCGAGAAGCTGATCTGGGTCGACAGTGGCTCAATTCAGCGCAACTACTACGTAAACGAGTTCGGCAGATCGCAGGTCAATGAACCGTGGCCGATCCAGGAGTATTACGTCATGATTCACGGGCCCAAAGCTGAGCATTTCGAGTTCCGCTAGAAACAACTTCGCCGGTGGGCCGCAGAACCGAGACGTTCGGATCGAACGTGTCACCAAACGAGAAGGAGCAATTCATCGTGGGCAGAGTCGAAGGTAAGGTCGCGTTCGTGACGGGGGCGGCGCGAGGTCAAGGCCGGAGTCACGCAGTTCGGCTCGCTCAAGAAGGGGCGGACATCATCGCGATCGATCTCTGCGAAGACCTTCCCGACCTGCCGTACAAGGGTGCGACCGACGAAGATCTCTTAGAGACGGTGCGCCTTGTCGAGGCGCTCGACCGGCGGATTGTCGCGCACAAGGCAGACGTACGAGATTTCGATCAGCTCGCCGCAGCAGTCGACGATGGTGTCGCGCAACTCGGTCGTCTTGATATCGTGGCTGCGAACGCCGGCATCGGCATGTTCCCCTCAGCTGTCGAGGACCTTTCGGAGGCCGCGTGGACACGAATGATCGACATCAACTTGTCGGGAGCGTGGCGCACGGCGAAAGCGAGCATCCCCCACCTGCGCGCTAGCGGTCACGGGGCATCGATCACGCTCACCAGCTCCGCGGCGGGACTCAAAGGGTTCGAACACATCGCCCACTATGTCGCCGCAAAACATGGGGTCGTGGGCTTGATGCGCGCGCTGGCGCGGGAGTTGGCCCCAGACAATATTCGAGTCAACAGTCTGCATCCGACGAACGTTGACACCGACATGATCATGAACGAACCCACGTACCGACTGTTCAGCCCGGAGTTGGCGAGCCCTACCCGCGACGATTTCGCCGAGGCGGCTTTGCACACCAACCTGCTCGCGGTTCCGTGGGTGGAACCAATCGACATCTCGAATGCTCTGCTTTTTCTCGCCTCTGACGAGGCGCGCTACATCACGGGCGTGACGCTGTCGGTCGACGCTGGCTACAACATCAAGTAGTCGCCGCGTCGACCGAAAGCGTCGATGGGGTCTCTTCGGAATCGCCGTGGAACCAGCCCACCTTCGCCTCCACGGGTTCCTGCCGGATCGCCCGTCGTGACCGCAGCCACCCACCAAACCGGGTCAAGCCAGGGTCACTGCCGGCTTGCCTGCATGAAGCCACCGTCGATCTCGAGAACCGCACCCGTGGTGAACGAGGAGTCATCTGACAGCAGAAAGAGCACCGCACTGGCTATCTCTTCGGGCGTTCCCGGCCGGAGCATCGGCATCATGCGCTTGTACGTGTCGAACTCCTCCTTCGGCATGCTCAAATTCAGAGGCGTCTCGATCATGCCCGGCGCTATCGCGTTGATACGGATGCCCTTGTCGGCGTAGTCGAGTGCAGCACTCCGCGTCAGTCCGACGACGCCGTGCTTAGCAGCCGTGTAGGCGGCACTGAGAGGCGCGGCTTTCAGACCGGCCGTCGACGCCGTATTGACGATCGACCCGACACCGCGCCGTACCATATAGCTCAGCTCGGCTTTCATGCAGAGAAACACGCCGGTGAGATCGATCGAGAGCTCACGCACCCAATCCTCGAGCGAGACTTCGTGCAGCAGGGCGAGCTTTCCGAAGACGCCGGCGTTGTTGTGTGCGAAATCCAGACCGCCGTAGGTGTTCACCGCGAAGTCTATGAGTTCCTGCACATCGTCGATGTTCGCGACGTCCACTCGTTTGAACATCGCCTCGCCGCCGGACGCCGCGATCTCCGAGCAAACTCGCTCGCCGTCGCTCGTCGAGATGTCACCGACGATGACTTTGATGCCGTGCGCGGCCATCATGACGGCCGACGCACGACCTATGCCAGATCCGGCGCCGGTCACCAGGCCAACTCGACCGGTCAGCACCATTTCATCACTCCTCGCCGCGACATCTAGAGGATCGCCATCGGATTGACTGGAGAGCCGACGCCCCCAGTGATCTTCAGCGGCTGTGCCACCAGCATCATTTCGTACTTGTTGTGCTCTCGGCAGGCATTGGAAAGATCCTCCAGCCACCAGAATTCGCCCAAATGCACACCCATATCTCTCAACAGGATCATGTGCATCGGGATGAAATATTCCTTGAGTACGCCAACGGCCTCGACCATCTGATTATCAGACGCGACCGCTGCGACCTCTCGTTCGGCAATCCACTGCGCCGTCGAGAAATGCAGCCCGGGCTCCGGCAGTCTGTTGACCCGATCCCAGTTGCCCTCTCGCACGCATGCACCGAGCACACCGGTTCTGACGATGAGAATATCGCCGGTGCGAACCGTCACACCTTGCGCTTCTTCCGTCTCCAGCAGGTCATCGATAGTGATTGCGTAGCCTGGCTCCAGAACGTCGAGGCCCTTATGGGCGGCGACATCCAACAGCACGCCACGGCTGACGAATCGGTCGTTCACTCCACCGATATCGCCGCGACTTGCACCACTGGTCGTTATGACGTCGGAAGGGATGCCGTTATACAGGAACTTGTCGTACCACATGTGGCTGAACGCGTCCCACTGCGAGCCCGCTTGCCCCGGCATCATGATGTAGTCGTCGGAGTATTCGACACCGGCGCCGAATTGGTCGGGCGCCGTGGTGTGGCCGAGAACCGACATGAGGTGAACCGGGTTGGCTCGCAGACTGACCGACTGGTTTTCCTGCGGACCCCACCCGTTCTTGATGGGCAGTTGGAGCGAAACAACCTTGCCGATCGATACCGAGCGGCTTGCCTCGATGATGATCTCGGGCGAGATGTGGTTCAGGGCACCCGCCTCGTCTTGCTCCCCCCAGCGGCCCCAGTTCGAGACTTTCTTGGAGATGGCGTCGATCTCTTCACGGTCGGTCATCAGTTCACCACCGTGATTCGAGGCAGCAGTCCTTCAGAGTCCATAGCTCCCTCAGTGGCGGTCGAAAGGGTGCCAGGTGCTGTCATCTGGTGGTTCGAAGCCGTGTAGCCGGTGGTCTCGGCAATGGTGTCATTCGGCACCTTGTCTGTTCCGTGCTCTTCCAAATACTTGGCCACGGCTGCCGAATCAGTCGAATGCGCACCATTTGCCGCCCAAGCGAACAAGATGATGTCCGCGTAATTCTGAGCCAACCCAGTGACGGATGTTGTCGCGTCGCCGCCGTCTGCCTTGATCTGAGTCTGCATCGCCGACACTCCGTAGAGTGCGGGAGCTGTGCCCGGAGTCGGCCCGACTGCGACTATCCCTTCGTAGTCAGAAACCGGCAGAAGCGAATCGAGATTGGTCGCGAAGAGTGAACTCGTGCCGTACCGCGTAACGTTCCAGCCGCTGGCCTTGAGATCGCGTACGAAGTAGCCAGCGGGTTGGCCGTATAGATCGATGATGACCGCGTCGGCACCGCTATTGCTCAGCGATTGAACCGCCGGGGTCATATTGATCGTCGTCGCGTCTACCTGTACAGAAGCGACGAGCGAGGCGCCACCTGCTTCTGCGGTCGCCTTGTCTGCGGCGATCGCGTCGGTGCCCAGCGTCGAGTTGTCGGTGACGACTGCGAGCTTCTTCGCGCCTTGTGAGATGGCGTATTGCGTCACGTATTTCGAAACCGTCGACGATGGTGGAACCGTGTCGAAGTAGTAGGGGTTCACCGTGGAGTCTGCGAGGGCCGCGGTACCGTTCGACGAGATCGACAACACTTTCTGTCGAGTCAGATACGGAACGACGCTGGCAGTTCCGTAATCATTGACGGAAACCATCGAATAGGTCTGCGATCCCATAGCCGACTGCACCAGCGGAAGCGTCTTCGTGTAGTCGCTGCCGTCGTCTTTCGTTGTCAGAACGAGCTGACAACCGTTGACTCCCCCGCCGTCGTTCACGGATTTCACTGCTGCACTGGCAGCGATGACTGCCGCCTTGCCGTTGTCTGATTGGGCGCCGGTCATATTCGCGACGAGCAGCGTGTTCACCTGGCAACTGCCTCCGGTGGCCGTTCCAGACGAACCCCCAGATCCAGAACACGACGTCACTAGCACGCTGATAAGAACCGCACTCATCACTGCTAGGGCAGATTTCACCTTGGGCCTCAAAATATCTCCTCACTGAGATTCGGTGTCACACATGGAGCGGCGTGACGTACTCGAGCGATCCCAAACGTAGCTTAAGCTAACTCAATTATCAAATAATAAAAGCGAATTAACGTAAAGCGGCCCGCTCGGCCGACTCAGCCTGCCTTCTTGGGCTGGATGACCGAGCTGATGTCGACTCGCCGAAGCACCACGAAAGCGTGTACGAAGCCGCGGACACGTGGGTAGAGCATCACCCCGGCCACTGCGGCGGAGCCGACCACTGCGGTTGTCAGAAGACCTTTGAACACGATTCACACACCCTTCATCGAAGGTTGCACGGCGTCGTCAGGCACTCCGGGAAGTTGTGATCGCCCCGCGCGAAACTCCAGCTTCCACACGGGTGCGCGCAGGAGCTTCGCGAGCAGCCCGTAGAGCAACAACCCATCGGGCCACTGCGTCGTGATTCGGCCCGACGACCCCTTGTAATAGTTGTTCTGATATTCGAAGGCCGTGCCGCGCATGCGCTGCTGTACGAAGCTGTCGAAGAGCGCAGCCGGCGCCCGCCTCACTTCGATGCTCGACGCACCTCTGCGCTCGGCGTGCTTGATGGCGGCCACGAGGTAGTCGGCCTGAATCTCGGCGTTCGAAACGATGGCGCCCCCGTTGGTGTTGGGGCCGTACATCATGAAGAAGTTCGGAAAGCCGGGCACCATTATTCCGAGCAGGGCCGTCGGGTCGCCGCCCCAGGCGTCATGTAGTTCGATGCCGCATCGCCCCACCACGTCGAGCGTGGACAAGAACTTCACGTTGAAGCCCGTCGAAAGCACCACGGCGTCGACCGGGCGCTCGACGCCGTCGATGTCGACCACTCCGGTTGGAGTCAGGCGTGCTACGGCGCGCGGAACGAGCGTCACGTTGTCTCTGAGCAGAGCGGGGTAATAGGTATCTGAAATGATGATGCGCTTTCCGCCGTAACGGAAGGTGGGGGTGACGGCCTCGATGAGGTCTGGCCGGCCGGCGAGCGACGTAGCGATGTGCGCTCGAGCCACGGCCTCCGCGCCGACTTGCTCGGGCGTTCCCGCCCGCCACACCTTGCCGCCTCGAAGCGACTTGTCACGCTGAAGCAGCATCAGCAGGCGCACCAAACGCTGAGCATTCGGATGATCGAGCGCGGCACGTTCCTCCTCGGTGAATTCACGGTCGACCTTCGGCACAACCCAACCTGGTTCGCGCTGATACATCACCACCTCTGCTGCGATCTCGGCGAGCGCCGGAACGACCTGGGTAGCAGTCGATCCCGAACCGGTCACCGCAATACGCTTTCCCGCGAGATCGTGGTTCTCCCATTTGGCGGTGTGAAAGATGGGCCCTCGGAATTCGTCGAGGCCAGGCCAGTCGGGCAGCAGCGGATCGCTGAGCAGACCGACGGCGCTCACGACATAATCTGCTCTGAGCAGATCTTGGCCGTCCACGATGATGCGATGATTCTGGCGATTCTCGTCCCAGACCACTCGTTCGACCCTCACGCCGAACCGGATATGCGGCGTGACACCGAACCGATCTGCCACCGCAGCGATGTACTGTCTCAGTTCGTCCTGCCGCACGTGGGTGCGACTCCAGTTCCACGGCATGTACGAGTAGGAGTAGAGCACTGATGGGGTGTCGACCTCGGCCGATGGATAGACGTTGTGCCACCACGTTCCGCCGATTCCGCCAGCGCTCTCGAGCACCGTGATGTCGTATCCCGCCTTTTTCAGCCGAACAGCGGCGGCAATGCCGCTGAAGCCGCTTCCGATGACAACGACAGAGGGAGTGCGCTTGTTCTTGGGCCTCATTGCCTCGAACCTTCCGTTGACTCAATATTCTATATCGAATTTTACTATGCTAGAGAATATGGTATTCGCCTGCGAAACCTCTGTCAAAGGCACAATCGGATAGGCTGCACGAGATGAAGGAAGCACCGGCCGTCGGTCGAGCCGTCGAACTGCTCAACTACATGACGGTGAACCCCCTCAGCGAATTCACCCAATCCGAGCTCGCGAACGCGCTGGATATCAGCCCGGCCTCGATGTCGTCGATCTTGCTCTCGCTGACGAACAGCGGATACCTGACCCGGCACCCGACCCACAAGACATTCGAACTCGGACCGGCGCTCGTCGCCCTGGGCTACGCGGCATCGTTGCGGCATCCGGTGGTCGAACTCGCCCGACCCGACATGGCCGCGCTAGCTGCGTTCGGAACGGAATGCATCGGTAGCGCCGTGGTCGGAGACGAGATCGTGAATCTCGCCATAGAGGGCCAAGTACGCGCACGTACGCGCGAGCTGCGAATCGGTCAGCGCATTCCGCTGGTGCCTCCGTACGGGCACGTCTTCTTGGCCTGGAGCACGCCCGCCGTCGTCTCGCGCTGGATCGACCGGATCGAATCCGACAACGATTCTCCGAGTCGCTCGGCGCTCGAACACTCGCTACACCTCGTTCGCGAACGCGGCTTCGCGCTGGCGCTCGACAACGAGCACGTCTCGGCGGTGCAGAAGCTGGTCGACCAGTCGGCCCGTCAGCCGAGGGACGCTGACGTGCACGAACGACTCAGCAGGCTGATCAGCGCCAACGCGGACGACTATATGCTCAGCGAGGTCGACCCAGCCGAACGCTACCTCATCAACAACGTGGCTGCTCCCATCTTCGGTCCGCAGAAAACAGTCATCTATGCGCTGACCATTCATGGCATCGGTCTCGTGAGCGGAGCAGAGTGTCTGAACATCGCACAGCACCTCGCCGACGTCTGCCTCACTCTCACCAGGCGCTTGGGCGGGCATGCTCCGCCACTGAACGCCTGACACGCGCCTCATCCGGGCTGATAATTGAGCATGACCAGCACGATCGACCCGTTCGTTCCCCCTGACGCGGGCGAGAGCGCCTCCCCGCGACTGGCCGATGAGCTCGCCCGTCACATCGAGTCGTGGATCATGCGACATGAGTGGCCCGTAGGAACGGTGCTGGGTACCGAGAGCGAACTCCTCACCCGTTTCGAGGTGAGCCGCGGCGTATTCCGGCAGGCTGTCAGCGTGCTCGAACAGCATGGCGCGGCCCGGATGCGCGTGGGGTCTCACGGTGGACTCGTGGTCATCGCACCCGACCCCAGCGGTGTGCGCCGGTCGGCCACGATGTACCTCGACCATGCCCTCGTGACGGCGACAGATCTGTTCAGCATGCGCACGCTGCTCGAGCTCGATTGCGTCTCGTCGTTGTCGAAGCATCTCACCGCCGATGCCGCCGAACGGCTGCACGCTGTGCTCGAAGACGACCGCGAAACAGAGACGAGTGACAGCGTCGGTGCGCAGTCGTTTCACGTTCTGCTCGCCGAACTCACCGGCAATCCGGCGATGAAGCTCTTCGTCGAAGTACTTGCTGGCCTCACCTTCGAACGCTCGCACGATCTGTGCGCACGAACGCCCGACACCCACGGTATCAACCTGGCGCACGCGCGCATTCTCGAGGCCATCGAGGTCGGCGATGAGGTTTCGGCGCGCCGGCGCATGCAGCGGCATCTAGAAGCCGCACGCGCATTCCATCCCGACGGCACGTTGATGTAGGATCCTACATAAGCCGGAAAGGTAGGACTGCAACGATGCAGGGTGCTCTCGAGGAGACGAACCGTTTCGAACGGCTTGCGCACATTCGCGATCGATTTCTGCGCAGGCGAGACCGTTACACGGCTGAAGGGTATTGGGGCACGGAGACCCTGCAGAGCATCGTCTCGACGGCCCTTCGGCACCAGCCCGGCCAACGTTTCACCTTCGATCTCGAAGACGACATCGTTCAGCTGACGCTTCGAGAGCTCGGGAAATCGGCGCATCGGTTCGCGGTCGCCCTTCGGGCCTGCGCGGGTTCATCCGACGAGGATGTCGTCGCCATCGTCGCTCCCAATTCGCCAGGCGCGGTGACCGCATTCCTGGGTACGCACATCGCCGGAATGATCTCGTTTCCGCTCAGCACTCGCGAGGCTCGCGAATCGTTCGAAGCTCTGTGCGCCCGGGTGGGCGTGGCACACGTTGTCGTGTCGGCGTCTGACACGACTCGCCTGACCTGGTTGAACGAGCTGTGTGACAACGGCTCCATCCGGGTCGTTTGGACCTTCGACGACCGCGGCGACATTGCGCGGCATCGAATGGCGGGCATGGTTTCGAGCGCACCATCAACGCCTGTACCGGTCACGCACGATGGGGTGCACCTGCTCACGTACACGTCGGGTTCGACGGCGCGACCGAAAATCGTGCTGCAGACCGATGCTCAGATCATCTTCGAGTCCCGGTGCCTCGCCCGTGCCTTCGATCCGTTCGGCACGATGCTTGTCGCGGCTCCGGTCGGCCACATCGCAGGAATTCAGCACCTCTTGATCATTCCGCTGTTGCGCAACGCCGACGTGATCTCGATGCATCGGTGGAACGCCCACCGTGCTGTACAACTCGCTCGAGAATTCGGGGCAGAGGCACTGGCGGGAACGAGCCTCTACTTTCAAGAGCTGCAGTCCATCGCACCCGACTTCGGCGGAATCAGGGGCGGCATTGTGGGCGGCGGCCCGGTGGCGCCGGTGATCGTCGAAGCGGCCTACCGTTCGGCGGGAGTGCGACTCATGCGATGTTACGGATCCACCGAGCATCCGACCATTACGCAGTCGAACGCAGACGACGAGTTGACCGTGCGAGCAACGACCGATGGGCGAGCACCGGCCGGCACCGAGATCAGAATCGTCGACTCCGACGGAAGCGACCTGCCGACAACCGAACCTGGTGAAGTGCTGACGCGTGGACCAGACGCGGCTGCAGGGTATTTGGAAGCAGAACTCCATGCGACTGCCTTCGATGGCGACGACTGGTTTCATACCGGCGACATCGGCGTGATCGACGCATCGGGGATGCTCACGCTCACCGATCGGCTGAAAGACATCATCATTCGGGGCGGCGAGAATATCTCTGCGAAGGAGATCGAAGACAGACTGAACGCCTGGAGTCTCGTGTTCGATGTCGCCGTGGTCGGAGTGCCAGACGACACATACGGCGAGCGCGCGTGCGCCTTCGTGACCCCGGCAGGCACCGGAGTGAGCCTCGAATCCATGCGCTCGTTTCTCGCAGAGACGGGGCTAGAGCGATTCAAATGGCCAGAGTACGTTCGAGTGGCCGAAAGCCTCCCGCGCTCCCCTTCGGGCAAAGTCAACAAGCAGGAGCTTCGCCGCTCATGGACGGAGGCGCGGTGACGCTCGACCCGCAGATTCGCGACAGCCTCTCGTTGCCCCTGGTCTGCGCCCCCATGTCGACTGTGACGGGGCCGGAACTCGTGGCGGCCGCGTGCGCATCCGGCGTCATGGGCGTTCTGCCCCGGCACAACGCGTCGAGCTTAGAAGAATTCACCGCCTGGCTGAAGGCCATTCGCCGCACGAACACCACCGCCGCCGCCGCGGACCCAGGCCAGAAGGTAGGCCCTCTTGCCGTGAATTTCGCGCGGCGCACAGAGTCGAGTGTGCTGCGGCAGGAGCTCGAGGTGTGTGCCGAATTCGGAGTGCGCGTCATTGTCAACTCCATGGGCGACCCGCGCGAGGTGGTGAATATCGTGCACGACTGGGGCGGGCTCGTGTACCACGACGTCACGACGGTGGCGCATGCGGAGAAGGCCGTCGAACGAGGCGTCGACGGTCTCACATGCATCGTGTCGGGCGGCGGGGGCCACTCGGGAACGGTGAGCCCACTGGTATTCATTCCGGCGGTGCGGCGCATGTTCGAGGGTACGATCCTGCTAGCCGGGGGCATATCCACGGGAGAAGGCATTCGGGCGGCCGAGATTCTCGGCGCCGACCTCGCCTACCTCGGCACCCGCTTCATCGCGACCGACGAAGCCCGTGTCGACCAGGCTTATCACCGGCAGCTTGTCGAATCGCGAGCGTCCGACGTGCTGTACACAGCAGCGGTGTCGGCCATACCCGCTAACTGGCTGCGCCGATCGCTCGAAGCAGTGGGCCTGAATCCGGATGCCCTGCCGGTGCCAGCCGGTCGAGGCGACTACAGCCACCTTCCGACCGGAATCCGCCCGTGGCGCGACATCTGGAGCGCCGGCCAGGGGGTCGAACTGATCGACGAGATTGTCGGCGTGACTGAGCTCGTCGGCCGATTGCAGCAGCAATACCACGATGCCTGCCGGATCGACCCCTTCGCCGGAGCACACGTCGAAGCCGGCGCGCATACGCGATCTGAGGAAGCGGCACGAGCCGGAACGGGAGCCCGATCATGACTACGCTCGACGACCTCATCTCCGCAGACGACGGCGCGGTGCTCGTGCGCGACATCGGCGACATCCGAGTCGTCGTGCTCAACAGACCGGCCAAGCGCAACGCCCTCTCGCGCGA
The DNA here is from genome assembly GCA_025463765.1 of Subtercola sp. Classification (GTDB taxonomy): domain Bacteria; phylum Actinomycetota; class Actinomycetes; order Actinomycetales; family Microbacteriaceae; genus Subtercola. The sequence goes on from JAODBC010000068.1 coordinate 50,504, forward strand.
CATGCGCCGCACTCTCGCGAGCGCCTTCGACTCGGCCTCTGCCGACGACAGCGTTCGAGTGGTCGTGCTCACGGGGGCCGGCGGATCGTTCTGCGCGGGGCTGGATACGAGTGAGCCGCCGCTGCCAGGAGTGACCGTGGCCGTGCGCCCCAACCCGGGGGAAGCGGCCCTCGCCTTCCCGAAGCCGCTCATCGCGGCGGTCGACGGCGTCTGTGTGACGGGCGGCCTCGAACTCGCGCTGAGCTGCTCGTTCGTCATTGCCTCCGGCAGTGCGAGATTCGCCGACACGCACGCGAAATTCGCACTCCTCCCTGCCTGGGGGCTGACGGCTCTGCTCCCGCGAGCGATCGGCGTGCGACGCGCACGGCAGCTCTCGCTGACGGGTACGTTCATCGATTCGGCCACAGCTTTGAGTTGGGGGCTCGTGAACGAAGTCGTGCCGGGCCCCGTGGCGCTCGACCGCGCACTCGTACTCGCCGAGAGCATCGCCGCGACCGATCGACTCTCGCAACGGACTCAGCTGTCGTTGATCGCGCGAACGATCGATCTTTCGCTGGGCGAAGCGATCGCCGAAGAGCGGCACGCCGCCGAGGCGTGGGAGCAACGGCGGCGCAACCCGATAACCGATGATGAGCCGGAGGCGCTCCGATGAAGACGATCACAGACTTCGAGGTGGCGATCCCCCACGACGCCGAACTGGGTGAGGCCCCCAGCTGGGATCCGGCGGGCGCACTTCTCTGGGTCGACATGTGGCGCAACCAGATACTACGCACCGACCTGACGACCGGGCACACCGACGCACAGGTCTTGCCCGAGCCGGCGGGCTCGATCGTTCCGGCCCAGTCTGGAGGGTACCTGTTCACCGATCCGAGCGGGTTCTGGCACCTGCCCGATTTCGGCGCTGAGCCTCGACTCGTCGCGGCTGTCGAGAGCGAGATGCCCGAGACACGCATGAACGACGGAAAGTGCGATCCGCTGGGCCGAATGTGGTCGGGGAGCATGTACTGCAAGGCCGCTGAGGGTGTCGGCTCGCTCTACCGGCTCGATCACGATGGGGTCGCGACGGAGGCCGTTGCCGGCACCCGCATCCCCAACGGCCTCGCCTTCAGTCCGGATGCCCGCACCCTCTACTTCATTGACACCGCGCTGAAGACCGTCGACGTGATCAGACTCGACGGCGACGGAACACCCGTCTCCCGGGAGCTGTTGATCGACGTGTCGCCCTTCGCTGGAATCCCCGACGGCATGACCATCGACGACGACGGGTGCCTCTGGATCGCCTTCGCTCAGTCGTCCCAGCTTCGGCGCATCACACCCAGCGGAAAGCTCGACACCATCGTGGAACTGCCCGTGCCGTACGTGATGAGTGTCGCATTCGGCGGGGAGGGTCTTCGCACTCTCTTCGTGACCACGGCGCGCGGCCCGCTTTCTGCCGAGCAGCGCGCCGAACAACCACTCGCCGGAAGCGTGCTCGCCGTGCATCCGGCGTCGCATGGGGTGCCCGAGACGCCCTTCGGCGGTGCTCTCGGCTGAGCACCGGTCGCAACAGCGGCGCTCGCATCGCGTCGAGGTCTTCGGCTAGGCCAAGGCCACGCGCCGCCGAATCGTCAGCGCGTGCGTCGTGAGTGCGGCACACACGACGGCGCAGCCGATCGCGGCAAGGGCGAACGCGAGATCGAT
>JAODBC010000087.1 GCA_025463765.1 Subtercola sp.
CTCTCTCGGAGTGCTTCGCGGGAACGCTCTGCTCTGGGGTCCATGACGTTCACCATTGTGCACCCTATTGAACACTCGTGCAATAGATGTAAGATCGACGCGTGCCCGGAGATCGGGAGTTCTGCGACCCTGATGAAGGGCCGCCACACCTCGTCGAAGGAGATCAGGGATGGTTGAAAGCGATTTGCCCCTCACCGGAGTGCGCATCATCGACTGTGTCGAGGGCCCGCTTCAGTCGGTGGGACGACTCTTGGCAGACCTCGGAGCCGAGGTCGTGCGAGTCGAACCTCCCGGCGGTTCACCCGCTCGAAAGCGCGGCCTGCAGCACGGCGGAATCAGCCTGACTTTCCTCGCCCAGAACGCCAACAAGGTCAGCGTGAGTGCCGATGCTGCTCAGCCCGACGGACATCGACGCATCGCCGAACTGCTGAGCACCGCCGACATCCTGCTCGCTGACTGGTCAGCAGGCGAACAGGCACGATACGGTTTCAGCGAAGCCGAGCTGAAGAGAATAAATCCCCGACTCGTCAGCGCATTTCTCTCCGACTTCGGCCGCACCGGTCCCCGTAAAGACTGGAAGGGCACGCCCGACGTGCTCTTCGCAGTCAGCTCCGTACTTTCCCGATCTGGTCTGCCAGAGGTCGACGAGCCGTTGCTTCCGCCAGAATTCCTGGCGTACGAATCTGCTGCAGTACAGGCCGCTTGGGCCGTCATGCTCGGGTACGTTCAATCCCTCGCGACCGGATCTGGCGAATGCATCGACTTCTCGGCGGTAGACGCACTCGTGCAGATTCTCGACCCTGTTCTCGGGGTCGGCGGAAGCGCAAGAGGCGGCGCACCGATCACCGATCTGCCCAGTGGCAGGCCCGATGCACGGCACCTGTACCCGATTTTCGCCACCACAGACGGCTGGGTGCGCATCTGCGTACTGAACGCCAGGCAGTGGCGAGGCATGTTCGGGTGGCTTGGCGAGCCGGCAGAATTCGCAGACGAAAAGTACAACACGACCAGCACACGATTCCAGGTGACATCGACGCTCTACCCCATGATCGGGTCGTTGCTTGCATCTCTCACTAGCGACGAAGCCGTGCGCGAAGGCCAGTCCCGCGGCATTCCGGTCGCGGAACTCGTCCGAGCGTCGAAGGTGATCCACAATCCCGCGTTCATCGAGGCAGGATCCTTCAGCTCCCTGCACCTGCCTGACGGCTCGACAGCAACCATCCCCACAGGGGTGTTCGAAATCGATGATGCTCGTGCCGGCATTCGTTTCCCCATCGCCGCTGCAGATAGCGGCAACGAGGTCAGCATCGCACGGGATCGCCTGAGTGCTGCGGTCGGCGTCGGTTCACGCCCGTTCGAAGGGCTCAGGGTGCTCGACCTCGGTGTCATTGTGGTGGGCGCAGAGCTGGGCAGGCTCTTTGCGGACTACGGAGCGGATGTCATCAAGGTCGAGAGCCGGGAATTCCCTGATGGCAGCCGCGGCTCGCACGACGGCTCTGAAATCACGAACGGCTTCGCCTGGGGCCACCGTAATAAACGAAGCCTCGGCCTGAACCTGAAGTCCGAGCAGGGGAAGAAGATTTTCGCTGAGCTCGTCGAACGAAGCGACATCGTGCTGGCGAACTTCAAGCCCGGAACGCTGCAATCGCTGGGGTTGGACTATGACACTCTCGCCGCCATCAATCCGAGGATCATCCTCTCGGAGAGCAGCGCCTTCGGTAACCACGGGCCGTGGAGTACTCGCATGGGATACGGGCCACTCGTTCGGGCAAGCGCGGGAATGAGCAGCCTCTGGAGCTATCCCGAAATCGAAGGGAGTTTCAGTGATGCCATTACGATTTTTCCCGATCACCTCGTTGGGCGATTGAACGCTATCGCTGTGACCGCCCTTCTTCTGCGGCGAGCACGAACCGGCTTGGGCGGTCACGTTTCAACCGCTCAGGTTGACGCCATCTTCTCTGGAATGGCTGACCAGTTCGCGCTCGAGTCGCTGGAGCCCGGGTCGATTCAGAACACGGGAAACGATCGCGGTAAAGACGCCCCGCGTGGCATCTTTCCAGCCGCAGGCGACGACAACTGGCTCGTCGTCGATGTAACAACCGACGAACAGTTTGCGAACCTCGCAGTCACCGTTGGGCATCCGGAGTGGAGAGACGATGCTCGATTCCGAACCTCTGATGCGCGACTCTCCAACCGCTCAGAACTGGTGGCAGCCCTGACAGCGTGGACTCGCAGTCGCGCCGCCGGCGTCGCCGCGACCCTCCTGCAAGAAGCCGGCGTGCCAGCTGGACACATGGTACGTGCAGCAGAACTGCTCGAGGATGCGCATCTGCTCGCCCGCGGGGTCTTCGGCACGATGACGCATTCGCAGCTGCCAGAACCGTTCCCGACGAATCTCGGCGAGGCCAGGTTCTCATCCGTGCCGCAGCCGCTTCTCGCTGACGCGCCACGGCAAGCCGAACACACGTACGAAGTGCTGGCCGACGTGCTGTCGCTCGATGCGAATGCCGTCGATGACCTCCTCGCGAGCGGTGCAGTTCAAGTGCACCCCGCCATCGCTGAACTGCGCGAAGACTACAAGAAGGAACGTGAAGATGCCAGACACGAAAGCTAAAACAGTCGACGGGGTCAGTAAGGGTACCGTGCGGGCGGAACAACGCGGCCACGTTCTGATCGTCACGCTCAATCGACCGGAAGCCCGCAATGCGGTGAACCTCGACCTGACCATGGGAGTCGGAGTCGCCCTCGACCTGGCTGAAACAGATGCTGACACGTGGGTCGTGATCATCACAGGTGCCGGCGACCGCGCGTTCTGCGCCGGCGCTGACCTGAAGGCTGTTGCGGCTGGTGAACTGACCGGTTTAGACGAACGCCTGAAACGGTGGGGATTCGCTGGGTTCGTCAGCCATGCGATCTCCAAACCCACTATCGCCGCCGTCAACGGGTTCGCTCTCGGTGGCGGAACGGAACTTGTGCTCGCCAGTGACCTTGCAGTCGCCGCTGAATCTGCGACTTTCGGCCTGCCGGAGGTCAAACGGGGTCTGATCGCCGGCGCGGGCGGCTCCTTTCGGCTGCCACGACAGATCATGCCGAAGGTGGCAATGGAAGCCATTCTGACAGGAGCCCCTCTCTCTGCGCAGCGAGCCCTCGAACTCGGACTGATCAACCGGGTCGTACCTGCAGACCAGCTGCTCGAGACCGCACTGGCACTGGCTGAAGTCATCTGCCAGAATGCGCCCCTCGCCGTACAAGCCAGCAAGAGAATCGCTCTCGGCATTACTGACCAGCACATCTCAGCCGAAGACGGCGACTGGGAGCGAACCACGATCGAAGGCAGCGCGCTCATGAAAAGCGACGACTCCCGCGAAGGCATGCGCGCGTTCGCAGAAAAACGTGAACCGAAATGGCAGGGAAAGTAGAGATGCTCGCATCGGAAGGGCATGCAGTGACCCACAAAGACGACGCATCGCGAATCCCCGTGATCATCGGAGTCGGCCAGATCAATGACAGACCCGAGAACCTGGATCAAGCCCTCGACTCCCTCGGACTGATGCGAGCCGCACTCGAGATTGCCGATGCCGACGCTGGCGGTGGTTGGCTCGCGCAAGTGGACTCTCTTGCTGTCGTCGCCCAAATCTCGTTCCGCGATCTCGGCGACGTTTCTCGGCCGCTCGCTGACTCGCTGGGAATCTCACCGCGGTACCTCGAGCAGACAGCGCAGCCACTCGGTGAAAGCCCGATTCAGCTCATTCACGAGGCCGCGAACCGAATCGGTTCAGGAGAGGCGACCGTCGCAGCGGCGGTCGGAGGCGAGGCGCTTCGCACCGCCGCGAAACGAGCGGCCCTCGGCAATCGCGTACCCAATGCCAGTGCCGATCTCTCAGCTGCGATGGCACCACCGCTTCGAGCCAAATACGGCCTCGTCGCGCCTGTCGATGTCTACCCGCTCTATGAAAACGCCACCCGCGCGGCCTGGGGCCAGACCCTTGCCGAGGGTCAGGCGGAGTCTGGCGAGATCTGGTCGCGCATGTCAGAGGTGGCCGCAGAAACTGACGGTGCCTGGTTGCGAAAGTCTCTGACGCCCGAAGAAATCATCACTCCAACAGCTGACAACAGGCCAATCGCCTTCCCGTACACCAAACTGATGGTTGCCAACTCGTCGGTGAACCAAGGCGCCGCCGTCATCCTGACAAGCCTCGCACTCGCCCGAGCAGCCGGCATCCCCGAAGAACGCCTCATCTATGTGGGGCACGGTGCCGCAGCGGGCGAGTCAGAGGATCCTCTCAACCGAGAGTCCTATACACGCTCGACAAGCATGGCCGTCTCAATCGGCCGCACCATGGAACTCAACCACCTCAGCAGCGCCGACCTCGACTACGTCGAGCTCTACAGCTGCTTTCCGTGCGTACCGAAAATGGCGCGACGAATACTCGACTGGCCCGTAGACAGACCGGCCACAGTATTCGGTGGCCTGACCTTCGGTGGGGGCCCGATCGGCAACTACATGATGCACGCAGTAGCCAGTATGGTCACAAAACTGCGCGACAAAGGAACAAACGGGCTGCTCTTCGCAAACGGTGGTTTCGCTACCCACAATCACAGTCTGGTCATCAGCCGGCAACCGGTCGCTGCCGGCACCTTCCCGCAAGACTTTCAGCTGCAGGCCGAAGCCGATGCGGCACGAGATGCAGCCCCCGTTCTTCTCGACACCTATACGGGGCCTGCCACCATCGAAACGTACACGGTGATCTACGACCGGGCAGCGGCAGCACGTTTCGGAATCATCGTCGGCCGCACACCACAAGGAGACCGGTTTCTGGCGCGAGTACCACGTACCGATACCGAGACGATCGCCTTTCTCACCGACGGGGCCGTCGAACCCATCGGAACCAGCGGAACAGCAGTGACCGACGGCGAATACTCGATCTGGACGAGGCAGTAGCGACCCGAAGCTGGCTCTCAGAGCCAGCCTGCCACAGCGCTGCTACCGCGTTCCGAGCGCGCACTCAGGTCAGCTCCATCGCCCGCCGAACCGCCGCGACCGAGAACGCCACGTCGTCGGCGTCGGTCGACCAGTTGCTCACTGAGATGCGCAGAACGTCGTGTGCGCTCCACTTCGACCCGGACATCCACACCGCCCCCTCGGCGATGAGCCGCGCGGTGACCTCGCGGGTGCGCTCGTCGCTGCCGAAGCTCAGGCACACCTGCGTGAAGACGACGTCGTTGAGCACCGAGACGCCGGGCAGCGCAGCGAGCTCGCTGGCGAGTGCCTGCGCATTCGTGACCAGCCCGTCGATGAGCGCGACGAGTCCGCTTCGTCCGAGCTGTTTGAGCGCGGCCCAGACCGGAACGCCGCGCGCTCGCCTCGACATTTCGGGGGTGAGATCCATCGGGTCGGGCGCATCGCCCGTCGCGCGGATGAGGTACGCCGTCTGCGTTCCCAATGCCGCTCGGCCGACGCCGGGCCGTGACACGATGGCCACGCCGCAGTCATAGGGCACGTTGAGGGTCTTGTGGGCATCCGTCGCCCAGGAATCGGCGAGCTCGACGCCGGCCAGCTGCCCACGAAGCGCGGGGCTCGCGGCCGCCCAGAGCCCGAAGGCGCCGTCGACGTGCACCCAGGCGCCGCGCTCGTGCGCCAGCGCGATCGCCTCGGCCATCGGATCGAACGCGCCAGAGTGCAGGTTGCCGGCCTGCAGGCACAGGATGATCGGGCCCGGCGTCTCACCGGCGGCCGCGGCCTCGTGGGCGACTGCGTCGAGGGCCGCGCTCAACTCGTCGACGATGATGCGCCCCTGGTCGTCGGCCGGCACCGCCGTCGGCGACCCGAACCCGAGGTAGCGCAGCGCGAGATCGACGGAGGTGTGCCGTTCGGCGCCGGCGAGCACCGTGACGCGGGGGCTGCCGCTCATGCCTCTCGTGTTCACATCCCAGCCGGCCCGGTCGAGCAGATACGCTCGCGCTGCGGCGAGTCCGGTGAAGTTGGCCGTCGTCGCCCCGGTGGTGAACCCGACCTCCGCCGTCGTGGGCAGCCCGAGCGCCTCGAGCAGCCACTCACCCGCGACCTGCTCGATCGCCGCCGTCGCGGGGGAGGCGTAGCGCATGGCCGCGTTCTGATCCCACGAGCTCACCAGCCAGTCGGCGCCGAGCGAGGCGGGCAGTGTTCCGCCGATGACCCAGCCGAAGAAGCGGCCCGAGGGCATCGCCATGAGCCCCGGCTCGGCCAGGCGCGCCAGCTCGTCGACGACCGTCACCGGGTCGGTCGGGGCATCCTGCAGCGGCTCGCGGAACACCCCGAGCATCTCGTCGACATTCGCGCTCGGGGCGACCTTGCGCTCGGGTAGCGAGTCGATCCACTCGCGGGCGCCTGCCGCCGCCCGCGTCAGTGCGGCGTGATAGTCGTCGGGGTTCGCGGTCATGGCAGTCTCCTCCGTCGCAGACGGCAGGCACCACCGCCCTGCCCCCGATTGTGCACCCGTGCGCGGCGGTCTGTGAAGCCCCCGCATCGATCCCCGCCTCCTTCCCCCCATCCCCGCCCTGCTCTCGCTAATCGCATGTCGAGCTGCGGATTCTGGTGGGTTGCCCGGCCGGCCGGTCAGGGTTGCGGCGGGTCGTATACGGCGATGCCCGCCGCGAGGGCCACCTCGCGATAGGCGGCCGCGAGCACGGGCAGCGGAGCGTGGGCGTTCAGCCCGCTCGGGTTCGGCACCACCCAGAGCGGCGCGCCGCCGAGCGTCTCGGCCTGGGGCCCCACAACAGCTTTTGGCCGCCCGAACGCAGCACGGTAGGCCGTGATGCCCAGCATCGCCACGACGGCGGGCCCGATCATCCGCACCCGTTCATCGAGTAGCACCGCGCCGTCAAGAAGTTCGGTCGGCGTGAGCTCGTCGGCCCGAGCGGATGCCCTGGCCACCAGACTCGTGATGCCGATGCCGCGCTGCTTCAGCTCGGCGAGGTCTTCGGGCCTGAATCCGTTCGAGGCCGAGATCTGCCGCCTCGTGATGCCCGCCCGGTACAGCGCTGGATAGAACCGGTTGCTGCCCCCGCCGAAGTGCGCCTGCACCGCCACCGCCCGCAACCCCGGGTTGATGCCCACGAACAGCAGCCTCACCTCGGCCCCCACCAGGTCGGGCAGCGTCTGCCCCGTGAACCCCCTGAGTTCGGCTCGCGTGAATCCCATGCTGATGACTTTAACAGCTGGGTCGCACGCCTTTCGTTCCGCGGAACGACCTTCGGCTCTGGGCTGTTTGACATCACATTCTGAGTACATTCATAGCTGCCCTACCCCAGGGCTCAGGTCGCCGACGTAGCGTCGGGTATTGGTCGCGGGAGTGGGGCACCCTTCTGCGCGCCGCCTGTTCGTGCTCTATAGATCGGTGTGTATGCCTGCCCACAAACGTAAGACGACCGGTGTTCTCGGGGCCATTCTCGGCCTGGTCGGGGTAAGCGTGGTCGCCGGCGTGCTCGTCACGGCCGTCGTCACCCCCGCTGTAGCGGTAACGGGTGTAGCGGTCGACAGTTCGCTGAGCGTCTTCCAGAATCTGCCGAGCTACATCAAGCCCGACACGCTCTCGCAGACATCGAGCATCTACGCGCAGAACGCCGACGGCTCGCAGACCCTGCTCGCCTCGTTCTACGACCAAGACCGCCAAGAGGTCGGCTGGAACGACATCTCGCAGTACTTCAAAGACGCCATCATCTCGACAGAAGACCCGCGCTTCTACGTGCACGGCGGCATCGATGTTCAGTCCACCGCCAGGGCCCTGTTCGCGAACACCGTGACGGGCGACATCACGTCGGGCGCATCCACCATCTCGCAGCAGTATGTGAAGAACATTCTGGTGCAGCGCGCCGAGGCCATCAGCGACCCGACGCAGGAGGCGGCAGCGT
>JAODBC010000030.1 GCA_025463765.1 Subtercola sp.
CCGGGCGCCGCCGCGCCGCCGGTGACAGCCTTGCCACCCGACGCCGAAGCGCTTGCGGGCGCCGCTGCGGCGCCGGACGCCGGGGCGGAGCCGCTCGTGGTCACAACCGCGCGGCGCCCTGCAGGGCCTCGACCCGGTCGAGGCGTTCCCAGGTGAAGTCGGGCAGGTCGCGGCCGAAGTGGCCGTACGTCGACGTCTGGGCGTAGATGGGGCGCAGCAGGTCGAGATCGGAGATGATCGCCGCTGGGCGCAGGTCGAAGACCTCACGGATCGCGGCGATGATCTGCTCGTCGGGCACATGGCCCGTTCCGAAGGTCTCGACATAGAGCCCCACTGGAGCCGCCTTGCCGATGGCGTAAGCGATCTGCACCTCGAGCTTGTCGGCGAAGCCCGCTGCGACCGCGTTCTTCGCAACCCAGCGCATGGCGTAAGCGGCAGAACGGTCGACCTTCGACGGGTCTTTTCCACTGAACGCGCCGCCACCGTGCCGGCTTGCGCCGCCGTAGGTGTCGACGATGATCTTGCGGCCGGTGACACCGGCGTCACCCTGCGGGCCGCCGATTTCGAAGCGACCCGTCGGGTTGATGAGCAACTGGGTTCCCGCCGACTCGAGCGGGGTGTTCTCGAGCACCGGGCGGATGATCAGCTCGGCCACGTCGTGCTGCAACTGTTCGGTCGTGACCGACGGTGTGTGCTGCGTCGAGAGAACGACGGTCTCGACCGTTCGCGGGATCAGCCCCTCGTACCCGATGGTGACCTGCGTCTTACCGTCGGGCCGAAGGTAGTCGAGCGCCCCGGTCTTGCGCACCTCGGCGAGACGCTCGGCGAGCCGGTGTGCCAGCCAGATGGGAATGGGCATGAGCTGCGGGGTCTCGGTGGTGGCGAATCCGAACATGATGCCCTGGTCGCCGGCACCCTGCCGGTCGAGCGGGTCGGAATCGGGCACACCCTGGCGGGTCTCCCAGGCATTGTTCACACCCTGGGCGATGTCGGGCGACTGCGCCCCGATCGACACCGAGACTCCGCAGCTCGCGCCGTCGAACCCGATGTCAGACGACGTGTACCCGATCGACGTCACCTTCTCGCGCACGATGGTCGGGATGTCGACATAGCCCTTCGTGGTGACCTCGCCGGCGACATGCACGAGCCCCGTGGTCACCAGAGTCTCGACGGCCACCCGGCTGGTGGGGTCGACCTCGAGAAGCGCATCGAGAATGCTGTCGGAGATCTGGTCGCAGATCTTGTCGGGGAGGCCTTCAGTGACCGACTCGGACGTGAAGAGGCGAAGGTTCGTCATTGTGCTCCGGTGTGCGTGGTGGTTCTGGAAACGAGATTCAGCTGACTACGATCAGGCAACAGCAGACAGAATGCTGTGTGCCACCGACACTTTCGTTCCGGCGGCCTCGATCACTATATGCCCGGTCTTATCCACGACCACGACTTCGTTACCGTCTGTGGTGAAACCCTCGTGCCACCCCACCCTGTTGATAACTAAGAAGTCGCAGCCCTTGCGCGCGATCTTCGCGCGGCCGAGAACCAGAAGCTCGTCAGAACTCGCGGCCGTTTCGGCGGCGAAGCCGACAATCGTCTGGTGCGCACCGGCGTCGGCGGCCAGCTCTGCGAGAATATCTGCGTTCTTCACCAGTTCGAGGGTGAGGGTGTCACCGGTCTGCTCTTTCTTGATCTTTCCCTCAGCGACCGCCCGCGGCCGGTAGTCGGCCACCGCAGCCGCCATGATGATCAGGTCTGCCTCAGGCGCGAGCGCGATCATCTCCACCCGCAGCTCCTCCGCCGTCTCCACCGAGTGGATCTCCGCGCCCCGCGGCGCCTCCACCTCGAGGTGCGCGCCGACGAACACGACCCGGGCTCCACGGCTGACCGCCGCGTCGGCAAGAGCGACTCCTTGCTTGCCGCTTGACCGGTTGCCGATGAAGCGCACCGGGTCGAGCGGCTCGCGTGTGCCGCCCGCCGAAATCAACACGTTCAGGCCCTCGAGGTCGCGCGCCACGACGGGCAGCGGATGCTCGGGCAGCGGCTCGGCGGCCGGCTCGGCGGCCGGCTCTGTGACCGGCCCTGCGGCAGCGCCCGAGCCCGCACGGACTTCTTCGTGCGGATTCGTTCTGTCGAGCATCCGCAGCCCCGCCGCCACGATCTCGTCGGGCTCCGACATGCGCCCCGGGCCCGAGTCGGAACCCGTCAGCTGCCCCGACGCCGGACCGATGAACCGAAACCCCCGCTCACGCAAGAGGGCTACATTCGCTACCGTCGCGGCGTTCATCCACATCTCCGTGTGCATCGCCGGAGCCAGCAGAACGGGCGCCTTCGTGGCCAGCACGGTGTTGCCGAGCAAGTCGTCGGCGATGCCGGCGGCGAGCTTCGCGAGAGTGTTCGCGGTCGTGGGAGCGATCACGATGAGATCGGCTGCCTGCCCGATGGCGACGTGCCGCACTTCTGAGACCCCCTCGTAGAGATCGGTGTGCACCGTGTTGCGCGAGATGGCCTCGAGGGTGGGCTTGCCCACGAACCGCAGCGCATGCTCGGTGGCGATGACCTGAACGGTGTGCCCGGCGAGCACGAACCCTCTGACGACGCCGACCGCCTTGTAGGCCGCAATTCCCCCGGTGATACCGACGACGATGTTCATGCCTCTACTCTGCCATGCCGGCGCACGCCCCACCCGACGCACGCCCACCCCGACGCACGCCCCACCCGACGCGCCCCACCCGACGCGGAGAGCCGGGCCCCGGCACGCCGAAAGGCCCCCCGCACTGAAGCGGAGGGCCTTTCGAGAGTAAACGTGCGAAGAGTCAGTTGACCTCGGCGATAGGTGCGTTCGCCTTCACCGTCAGCTTGTCTTCGTTGATCTCGTGCAGCGCGATCGAGAGCGGCTTGTCGTCGATGCCGGAGTCGACCAGCGGCCCGACGTTGTCGAACAGGCTGCCTTCGTGCAGGTCGGCGTAGTAGTCGTTGATCTGGCGGGCACGCTTCGAGGCGAAGATGACGAGGGCGTACTTGGAGTCGACCTTCGAGAGCAGTTCGTCGATGGGCGGGTCGATGATGCCGAGTGGCTTGGAAGGCATGAGGTTACTCCTTGAATCGAGGGAAGATCACGGCGCCGCGCGCTCACACAAGGCGAGTTGCAGTCACGCGAGATGAGATGCGGCACACGCAAGACCGCGGCGGGCCTACGAAATATTCATCAAGTCTACGACCTCTCGGGCCGCATCTTCGACTTTGCTGTTCACGACGCGGTAATCGAACTCGTCTTGGGCGGCCAATTCGACCTTCGCGGTGGCCAGCCGGCGCGCCTGTTCCTCGCTCGATTCGGTTCCGCGGCCGATGAGTCGGCGCACCAGTTCTTCCCACGTCGGCGGCAGCAGAAACACGAGCACCGCTTCGGGCATGGATGCCCGTACCTGCCGTGCACCCTGAATGTCGATCTCCAGCAGCACACTCTTGCCGGCATCGAGCGCCTGCTGAACCGGCTCGCGCGGTGTGCCGTAACGCGACTGATTGTGCACCACGGCCCACTCGAGAAACTCGCCCTCGGCGACCATGCGGTCGAACTCGGCGTCGGTCACGAAGTAGTAGCTGACTCCGTCGATCTCACCGGGGCGCGGAGCCCTGGTCGTAGCCGACACCGAGAGCCGAACATCTGGATAGTTCTCGCGAATGTACGTCGAAACCGTTCCCTTGCCAACGGCCGTGGGGCCCGCAAGCACCACGAGGCGGGTCGGCGCGGGTGATGCCGCTCGTGCCCCGCTCGTCGTCGCTGAACCGGATGCACGGTGCTCACGCGAAGCGAGATAGTCGAGCAGTTTCGGCTGCTGGTGCCGGCCGAGGCCGCCAATGCGTTTCGACGGCGAGATGCCGAGCTGCAGAAGCGTGCGATCCACTCGCACCGGGCCGAGACCCTGCAGGCAGAGCAGAAGCTCACGAACCCGCAGCCCGCCCTCGGCGGAGCCCTGGTCTGCGAGACCCGCGTGCACGACATCGGTCGCCGACCGGGTGCCGTCGACCACTGCGTTCTTCACCGCAGCGCGCGCGCGCCGAGCGGCGACGGCGGCCTTCGATGCGGCTACTCGATCGACCTCGGGAGGCTTCATGCGGTGGCCGCCGAAGTCGCAGAAGTCGGCGAAGTTGCAGAAGTCGCCGAAGTCGCTGTCGCCGTAGCCGCTGTCGCCGCCAGAGCCTCGGCCAGCTCGTCGGCCTGCTGCCGGATGCTCGCGCCGAGCTTCTGCGCCCCGTTCTGCAGCACCGAGCGCGACACCGATACCACGGTCGCCGCAGTCAGCGCGCCGAACACCGAGCGCACCTGATCGAACGTGGCGCCCTGGAATCCGAACCCCGGGGCGAGCACCGGAGTGGCCGGCGACGCGGCGAGGAGATCACGGTCGATGCCATAATCGAGGAGGTTCTTGGTTGCACCGAGCACGACTCCGATGTTACCGAGGTCGCTGCCTTCTGCGAGGTGAAGTCGATTGAATGTGCACACTTCTGACGCCACCAGCCCGGCTGTGGAGAACTCGGCTGAACGTGCCGTCTGTAGCGTGAACGATTCCGGGTTCGAGGTAGCGCTCAGCACGAAAGCCCCCTTGCCTGCGACCTCCGCGAGCTCGAACACCGCGCTCAGCGACCCGACGCCCGTATAGGCCGTCAGCGTCATCGCGTCGACCTCCAGGGGTGAGCCAGGGGTGAGCCATGCTCGTCCGTACGCCTCGACGCTGGTGCCGATGTCGCCGCGCTTCGCGTCGGCGATGATCAGAAGGCCTGCCGCGCGGCCGGCCGCCAGCACCTCCTCGAGTGCCGCGAACCCGACTGCGCCATACAGTTCGTAGAAGGCGACCTGAGGCTTGACGATGCCCGTGTGGCCGGCGGCGGCATCCACCACCCGCAGGCCGAACTCGCGCACCCCCTCGGCTGAGCGCGGCAGCCCCCACGCGTCGAGCAGGTAGTCGTGCGGATCGATGCCCACGCACAGCTGCCCATACTCTGCGAAGACCCCCCGCAGGCGCCCCCCGAACCCCTGCGCGCGTGCTCCCCCTGCCCCTGCCTCTGCCTCTGCCTCTTCCTCTCCCCCGCCCGCGTCAGCATCGACTTTGCGAAAAGCGCCCGAAACCTGAGATTTTGGGGGCTTTTTCGCTAAGTCGATTGCGGCAGAGACTCGGGATGCCCCGGGTGCGCCCTCCCCGTCTTCGGTGCTTGTCACGGGGCCGAGACACCCCCGACAGCGAGACCGCCAACAGCGGCACCGCCAACAGCGACATCCCCACCAGCGACACCCCCGACAGCGAGGCCGGCAACACCCGCCGCAACGAGCAGCTCGGCCTTCTCGAGGGCCTCGGCCCGCTCCCACGCGTACTCCTGCAGCGAAGTGACGGTGAAGCCGTCACGAATGCCGTCGAATGACGCCACCGCCGCGCCGAGCTGCGCGATCGTGGTGAACAGCGGCTTGTCGGCCGCCACCGCCGCCGCGCGGATCTCGTAACCGTCGGCCCTCGCCGAACGCCCCGAGGGGGTGTTGATGACGATGTCGACCTCGTTGCGGTTGATCAGGTCCACGATGTTCGGCTCGTCGTTCGTGAGGTCGACACCCTGGCTGTACTTACGAACGATGCGCGTACGGATGCCGTTTCGGTTCAGTACCTCAGCCGTACCGATGGTCGCCAGAATCTCGAAACCGAGCTGCGAGAGCCGCAGCACCGGCAGCACGATGGCACGCTTGTCGCGGTCGCTGACCGACACGAACACCGCTCCCGAGGTGGGCAGACCGCCGTACGCGGCCTCTTGGCTTTTCGCGAACGCCCGCGGAAAGTCGCGGTCGATGCCCATGACCTCTCCGGTCGAGCGCATCTCCGGCCCGAGCACCGAGTCGACCACGAGGCCCTCCTTGGTGCGGAACCGCTTGAACGGCAGCACGGCCTCCTTCACCGAAACCGGCGCGTCGAACGGCACGATCGACCCGTCGATCTGGGGCAGCATCCCCTCGGCCTTGAGCGAGGCGATCGAGTCGCCCACCATGATGCGCGAGGCGGCTTTAGCCAGGGGAATGCCGAGTGCCTTCGACACGAACGGCACGGTTCTGGATGCCCGCGGGTTCGCCTCGAGCACGTACAAGATGCCCGCGCCCACCGCGAACTGCACGTTCAGCAGCCCGCGCACGCCGACACCCTCGGCGATGCCGAGCGTCGCCTTCTTTACGCGGGCGATGACATCCTGACCCAGCGTGACAGGAGGCAGCGTGCACGACGAGTCACCCGAGTGGATGCCCGCCTCTTCGATGTGCTCCATGATGCCGCCGATGTACAGCTCTTGGCCGTCGTACAGCGCATCCACATCGATCTCGATGGCGTCGTCGAGAAAGCGGTCGACGAGCAGCGGATGCGACGGCCCCACGATGCCCTGACCGGCGACCCGCACGAAGTAGTCCTCGAGCGACGGGCTGTCGTAGACGATCTCCATGCCGCGACCGCCGAGCACGTACGACGGGCGCACCAGCACGGGGTAACCGATCTCTTCGGCCACCGTGACCGCCGACGGGTAGTCGAAAGCGGTGCCGTTCTTCGGTGCGAGCAACCCGGCGGCGTCGAGGATGCCCGAGAACAACCCGCGCTCTTCGGCCAGGTCGATCGCTTCAGGGGTCGTACCCAGAATGGGAACGCCATTGGCTTTCAATCCCTTGGCGAGCCCGAGTGCGGTCTGCCCGCCGAGTTGCACGACCACACCCACCAGCTCGCCGCTCTGCTGCTCGGCATGGATCACTTCGAGCACGTCTTCGAGCGTCAGCGGCTCGAAGTAGAGGCGATCCGAGGTGTCGTAGTCGGTCGAGACCGTCTCGGGGTTGCAGTTGATCATGATGGTTTCGTAACCCGCGTCGCTGAGCGCGAACGAGGCGTGCACGCACGAGTAGTCGAACTCGACGCCCTGCCCGATGCGGTTCGGCCCGGAACCCAGAATGACGACCTTGCGTCGGGAGGAGGGCGTGACCTCGGTCTCGAGGTCGTACGAGGAGTAGTGGTAGGGCGTGAGTGCGGGGAACTCCCCCGCGCAGGTGTCGACCGTCTTGTACACCGGGCGCACGTTCAGCGCGTGCCGCAGCGCACGGATGTCGTCTTCGCCGACTCCACGCAGGGCGGCGATCTGCACGTCGCTGAAGCCGTGGTCTTTGGCCAGGCGCAGTGTGGCTTCGTCGGTCTCGGAGGCGGCGGCGACGGCATCCGCTACTTCGTTGATGAGCACGATCTGGTCGATGAACCAGGGGTCGATCTTGGTCGACTCGAAGACCTCGTCGATACTGGCGCCAGCGCGCAGTGCCTGCTGCACGGTGACGATGCGACCGTCGGTGGGCACGGCGGCGATAGCGAGCAGCTCGTCTTTCGACAGCTCGGAGACCGGCCCGTCCCAGTGGAACGACGAGCCGCGCTTCTCGAGCGAGCGCAGCGCCTTCTGCAGGGCGGTCGAGTAGTTGCGGCCGATAGCCATGGCCTCGCCCACCGACTTCATGGTGGTGGTGAGGGTCGGGTCGGCGGCCGGGAACTTCTCGAAGGCGAAGCGCGGCACCTTCACGACCACGTAGTCGAGCGTCGGCTCGAACGAGGCCGGGGTGACCTTGGTGATGTCGTTCGGAATCTCATCGAGCCGGTAGCCGATGGCGAGCTTCGCGGCGATCTTCGCGATGGGAAAGCCCGTCGCCTTCGACGCCAGGGCCGAAGACCGCGACACGCGGGGGTTCATCTCGATGACGATGACGCGGCCGTTGGCCGGGTCGATGGCAAACTGGATGTTGCAGCCGCCGGTGTCGACGCCCACCGCACGAATGATGTCGATGCCGATGTTGCGCAGGTTCTGGTATTCGCGGTCGGTCAGCGTGAGGGCCGGCGCCACGGTGATCGAGTCGCCCGTGTGCACGCCGACCGGGTCGACGTTCTCGATCGAGCACACGACCACGGTGTTGTCGGCCGTGTCGCGCATGAGCTCGAGTTCGTACTCTTTCCAGCCCAGGATGCTCTCTTCGAGCAGCACTTCAGTGGTGGGGCTCTGGTGCAAGCCGTCGCCGACGATGCGGCGCAGTTCGGTCTCGGTGTAGGCGAAGCCCGAACCCAGCCCGCCCATCGTGAACGACGGGCGCACGACGAGCGGGTACCCCAAGTCGAGGGCGAATCCGACGGCCTCTTCGACGGTGTGCGCGATGTGCGAGCGGGCCACGTCTGCACCGCACTGCAGAACGAGTTCCTTGAAGATCTGGCGGTCTTCACCCTTGTTGATGGCCTCGAAGTTGGCGCCGATCAGTTCGACGTTGTACTTCTCGAGAATGCCGTGGTTGTGCAGATCGATCGCCGCGTTCAGCGCGGTCTGGCCGCCGAGCGTCGGCAGAATCGCGTCGGGCTTCTCTTTGGCGATGATGCTCTCGATGACCCGCCAGGTGATGGGCTCGACGTAGGTCGCATCGGCGAAGTCGGGGTCGGTCATGATGGTGGCCGGGTTCGAGTTCACGAGGATGACGCGCACGCCTTCTTCGCGCAGCACGCGACAGGCCTGGGTGCCTGAGTAGTCGAACTCGCAGGCCTGACCGATGACGATCGGGCCCGATCCGATGACCAGAACGCTCTTGATGTCTTCTCTCTTGGGCATTACTTGCTTTCGTTCGAGTCGGGCAGCGCAGCGGTGTCAGTCGTGTCTCTGATGGCACCAGCGGTCGAGATGTCGAGTTTGCCGGTGAGAACCATGTCTCTGAAGCGGTCGAACAGGTACATCGAGTCGTGCGGCCCCGCGGCCGCCTCCGGGTGGTACTGAACCGAGAACGCGTTGATGTCGAGGCAGCGGATGCCCTCCACCACGTCGTCGTTCAAACTCACGTGACTCACCTCGACCCGGCCGAACCCGGCTGGCGAGTCGATGACGCCCTCGCGCGGCGCATCCACGGCGAACCCGTGGTTCTGCGACGTGATCTCGACCTTGCCCGTGGTGCGGTCGAGTACCGGCTGGTTGATGCCCCGATGCCCGAACGGCAGCTTGTAGGTGCCGAAACCGAGCGCACGGCCGAGCAGCTGGTTGCCGAAGCAGATGCCGAAGTACGGCACACCCGCGCGCAGCACGTCTTGCAGCACGGCGACGTGGCCTTCGGATGCCTCGGGGTCGCCGGGCCCGTTCGAGTAGAACAGCGCGCTCGGCGCCAGCGCCAGCACCTCTTCGGTCGAGGCCGATTCCGGCAGTACCTCCACGTCGAACCCGCGCGCCGCGAGGTAATTCAGAGTGGACTTCTTCACGCCGAGGTCGAGCACCGCGACTGACCCGATCCGTTCGCCGACGGCAGGCACGGTGTAGCGCTCGGCTGTCGAGACGGTGCTCGACAGGTTCAGCCCCGTCATCTGGGCTCCGGCGCGCACCAACTCGAGCTGGGCATCCGGTGACAGCTCGAAGTCGGGCCCTGAGAAGATTCCGGACCGCATGGCTCCGGATGAGCGGATGTGCCGGGTGACCGCGCGCGTGTCGATTCCGCTGATGCCGACCACCTCGTCACGAATCAGATCGTCGTCGAGCGACCGGGTTGCGCGAAAGTTCGACACGATGCGCGAAGGATCACGCACGACGTACCCCGACACCCAGATGCGTGAAGACTCGAGGTCTTCGTCGTTGGTTCCCGTATTGCCGATGTGCGGGGCCGTCATCATGACGATCTGCCCGGCGTACGACGGATCGGTGAGGGTCTCTTGGTAGCCCGTCATGCCCGTGGCGAAGACGGCCTCGCCGAAGGTGCGGCCGCGCGCTCCGTAGGCACGGCCGACGTAGCGGTTGCCGTCTTCGAGAACGAATACTGCGGGTTCGGGTGCGATCACGCGAAATGCCCTTCTTGGCTGGGGAGGTCGTGCTGCGGCAGCAGCGACTGTACGGTGCTGAGAACGCGCAGGGCGTCGGTGGAATCGAGGATGCGCACGTACGATTCGATGTCGGCGGTCAGGTGCGGGCGCGGAGCGGAGGAGGCCGCGGCGGCTTTCGCTTCGGCCTGTGCCGATGCCTGTGCGGCTGCCTCGGCGGCGGCTTGCGCCTCGGCTTCTACTTCGGCGCTCGCCGACGCGGCGGCGGCCAGCGCCTCGGTCGTGTCGTGCGCCGAAGAGACGGCAGCGGCGATTGCGGCCTTTTTCTCGCGGCGGGTCGCTCCGACCGTGGCGGCGCGGAAGCGATCGGCGTCTGAACCCGCGAGCGAGGTGGTCCAGTCGAGGCGGGTCAGCCCGCCGCTCTCGACCACGCGGTCGATCGTATAGGTCGAGGTGCCGATGGAGCGGATCTGCTCGAGCGGCACGAACACGTCGGGCTCGCCATTCACCGAGATGGTGATGCCGCGGCGCCACACGATGAACGTTCCGCGACCGCGAAAGGCGAGGCCGGGAAGGGCCAGGCGCTCGAGCGGCTTTTCGGCTGGTGTGGTGGCCACGTAGAGCATCGGCACTTCGAGCAGCAGCTCACCAGCATCCACCGGGGTCTCTGTCGTGACCTCGAAGGCCGCCTGGCGGCGCTTGCGTGCACGCCACGCCCAGGCCATGGCGACGTAGATCACGACGAGAATCGCGAGAACGATGAGGGCTGGAACGATCTGGTTCGGGTCCATGTCAGTTACCTGCTTTCCATGCTGCGGCCGCGGTAGCGACCTCGTCGGCGGGCCGCACAGCTGCGGCGCCGACGGTGGGATAGCCGTGGTGGAACGTGTATTCCACCCGGCCGGAGAGGGTTCGCCCGAGGTACGGCGAGTTCGTGCTCTTGCCGGCGAGCCGGGCGAGGTCGAACGTGCTGGTGGTCGAGGGGTCTACCAGCGTGAAGTTCGCCGGGGCTCCGACCTCGAAGCAATGCGAGTGGTCGGCGAGGCGCCCGATGTCGGCGGGAGTCTGCGAGAGCACCCGGGCGATGTCGTTCCAGGTGAGCAGCCCGGTGTCGATGAGTGCGGTCTGGGCGACGCTCAGCGCAGACTCGAGACCGACCATGCCGAAGCTCGCGGCATCCCACTCGGCCTCCTTCGACTCCTTCGGGTGCGGGGCGTGGTCGGTGGCGATGATGTCGATCGTTCCGTCGGCCAGGCCCTCGCGCAACGCCCGCACGTCTTCGTCTCGGCGCAGCGGCGGGTTCACCTTGTAGCGGGCGTCGTAGCTGCGAATGAGGTCTTCGGTCAGCAGCAAGTGGTGCGGGGTGGCCTCGGCCGTCACCGTGATGCCCCGGCTCTTCGCCCAGCGGATGACCTCCACCGAGCCCGCGGTCGAAACGTGACACACGTGCAGCCGGGAACCCACGTGCTCTGCAAGCAGCACATCGCGCGCGATGATCGACTCTTCGGCGACCGCCGGCCAGCCCTTCAGCCCGAGTTCGCTCGACAGCGCTCCCTCGTTCATCTGAGCGTTCTCGGTGAGCCGCGGGTCTTGCGCGTGCTGGGCTACGACTCCGTCGAAGGTGCGCACGTATTCGAGGGCACGGCGCATCAGCAGCGAGTCGTGCACACACTTGCCGTCGTCGGAGAAGACACGCACCTGGGCGCGCGAGTGCGCCATGGCGCCGATCTCGCTCAGCCGCTCGCCGGCCAGGCCCACGGTGACGGCGCCGATCGGGCGAACGGTTGCGTAGCCGGCCGCGTCGCCCAGCGCCTGTACCTGCTCGACGACCCCGGCGGTGTCGGAGACGGGCAGGGTGTTGGCCATGGCGAACACGCTGGTGAAGCCGCCGGCCGCGGCCGCGCGGGAGCCGGTGAGTACGGTCTCGCTCTGCTCGAATCCGGGTTCGCGAAGGTGGGTGTGCAGGTCGACCAGGCCGGGCAGCGCGATAAGGCCGTCGGCATCGATGACGGTGAGGCCTGAACCGGTGTCGAGGTTCGTGCCCACGGCGGTGATGCGGGCATCCTGAACCAGCAGGTCGGCGCGCGTGCCCTGCGGCAGCGTCGCGCCGCGAATCAGATACGCAGTGTTCACAGTCATCAGAGCAGGGCCTCTCGGTCGCCGGAGAGCAGCAGGTAGAGCGCGGCCATCCGGATCGACACCCCGTTGGTGACCTGCTCGAGCACGGTGGACTGGGCGGAATCGGCGGCCGCCGCAGAGATCTCGAGCCCGCGGTTCATCGGGCCGGGGTGCATGACAATCGTATCTGTGGGCAGAGCTGCGAAGCGCACGTCGTCGAGTCCCCACTCGCGCGAATACTCGCGGGCGTTCGGAAAGAAAGCCGCGTTCATGCGTTCGCTCTGAATGCGCAGCATCATTACGACATCGGGCTTCTCGGCGGCGAGGGTCGCGTCGAGGTCGTACGAGATGGCGACGGGCCAGGTCTCGGCACCGAGCGGCACCAGCGTGGCGGGGGCGACGAAGGTCACATGGGCACCGAGGGTCTCGAGCAGCCAGAGATTCGAGCGGGCCACACGGGAGTGCAGGATGTCGCCGACGATGACGACGCCGACGCCGTCGAGGTCGCGGCCTCGGCTCTGGCCGTTGTACAGGCGGCGCCGCATGGTGAAGGCGTCGAGCAGGGCCTGCGTCGGATGCTCGTGGGTGCCGTCGCCTGCGTTGACGATGGGCGCGTCGATCCATCCGCTCTCGGCGAGCACCTGCGGGGCGCCGCTGCTCTGGTGCCGAATGACCACGGCGTCTGCGCCCATCGCGGCGAGCGTCTGCGCGGTGTCTTTGAGGCTCTCGCCCTTCGAGACGCTCGAGCCTTTCGCGCTGAAGTTGATCACGTCGGCACTGAGGCGCTTTGCGGCGGCCTCGAACGAGATGCGCGTGCGCGTGGAGTCTTCGAAGAACAGGTTCACGACGGTCTTGCCGCGCAGCGCGGGCAGCTTCTTGACTTCGCGATTGGCGACGTCGGCCATGTCTTCGGCCACGTCGAGAATCTGGATCGCCGCGTCGCGGCTGAGGTGTTTGGTGGTGAGCAGGTGCCTCACGAGGTGGCCTCGCTCGTGCTTGGCGCGCTCGTGCTCGTGCCTGGCCCGCGTGCCGTGTCGGCCTCCGGATGCTCGGCGGCGCGGTTCTCGATGCTGACCTCTTCGACGCCGTCGAGTTCGGCGAGCCGTACGTTGATACGTTCATCCGTCGACGTCGGCAGGTTCTTGCCCACGAAGTCGGCCCGAATCGGCAGCTCGCGGTGCCCGCGATCGATCAGCACGGCAAGCCGCACCACGCGCGGCCGCCCGATGTCGTTCAGCGCGTCGAGCGCGGCGCGAATGGTGCGCCCCGAGTACAGCACGTCGTCGACGAGCACGACGGTCTTGCCGTCGACTCCCCCGGACGGAATCTGCGTTGGCGAGGGTGTGCGCGTGCGGCCCCGCGAGAGGTCGTCGCGGTACATCGTGGCGTCGAGCGCGCCCACCATCGCGCTTCCAGAGCCGGGTACGGTTGCCGTCGCCTCGGGCTCGATGCGCTGGATGATCGCCGCAATGCGCTGCGCCAGATAGACGCCGCGCGTTGGAATGCCCAGAATCACCAGATCGGCCGCACCCTTGTTCGATTCAAGGATCTCGTGCGCGATGCGGGTCAACGCCCGCTGCATATCGGCCTGAGACAGCACAACTCGCGCCATACTCCGCCCCCTTCCCCGCCTCACAGGACGGCACTTAAAGGTTCTCGGTGTTCTTTCACACTACCAGCCCGAACCATGCTCCCGGGCTGACCGGTTCTGCGAAAAACGTAGGAGATTGCGGAGGGGTTCCGCCCTATAGGTCGTACCCCGTCGAAATCTCCTACGTTTCGCGCAGCTAGTGCGCGACGCCCTTCGACGAGGCGATTTTGGCGAGGATGCCGTTGATGAAGGCCGCGGAGGCGTCGGTCGAGAGCGACTGGGCGGCTTCGACGGCCTCGGCGATGGCCACGGCATCCGGAACCTCGTCGTTGTAGAGGATCTCCCAGATGCCGATGCGCAGCAGGGCGCGGTCGATGTGCGGCATGCGGCCGAGGGTCCAGCCGACGGCGTATGTCTCGATCAGTTCGTCGATCTCGTAGCCGTGCGCCACGACACCGTCGACGATGTCGCGAGCGTACAGCCACGACGACTCACGGTCGGGCTGCGTTAGAGCACGGGCCGCCTCGGCGGCGAGGGATTCGTTGATCGAGATCTGCCGCACATCTGCCGCATACAGAACGTCGAGGGCACGCTTGCGCGCCTTTGTTCGTGCGCTCAAGGCCGGTCAGCTCTTGTCGGTGATGCGGCCGAGGTAGTCGCCGGTGCGGGTGTCGACCTTGACTTTGGTGCCCTGCTCGAGAAAGAGCGGAACCTGAATCTGGTGGCCGGTCTCGACCGTGGCGGGCTTGGTGCCGCCGGTGGAGCGGTCGCCCTGCAGGCCGGGCTCGGTGTAGGTGATCTCCAGGACGACCGAGGCAGGCAGCTCGACGTACAGGGGCGCGTCTTCGTGCAGGGCGATGGT
>JAODBC010000038.1 GCA_025463765.1 Subtercola sp.
CGGTCTCGGTCTGCGACGAGTCGATCCAGCAGCCCAGGCCCGTGCGGTTCTGCCGGTACAGCGCCCCCATCATGGCGGTGCTCATCTGATAGGCGCCGAACCAGTCGAGGTACGAGAACCCGATGCCCGCCGGCGACCACGGTTCGGCGAATCCCGACATCTCGGTGAGACCCGAGAAGGCCTGCGCCGTCGGCCCGAAGCTGCGCAGCTGACCGTAGGTGCCGATTTGGCCCATGCCCGACTGCTGCACATAGATGAGCCGGGGGTTGATCTCGCGCAGGCGTTCGTAGCCGAAGCCCATGCGCTCCATGGTGCCGGGCGAGAACCCCTCGACCACGATGTCGGCGTCACGCAGCAGTTCGGTGAGAATCTCTTTCGCGCGCGGATTCTTGAGGTTGAGGCTCAGGCTGCGTTTGCCGGCGTTGATCTCGCCGAACGAACCGCTGCGGTTGATGCTGCCTTCTCGGTCGATGCCGAGCGGGGCCGTGGCCGCTCGCCGTTCGGCACGGCCACCGAGCGGCGGAACACCCATTCCCATGCGCATGCCATCGAGACGGGAGGAGTGCTCCACCTTGATGACTTCGGCGCCGTGCGCGGCGAAGAAGCGCCCGGCGCCGGCGCTGGCGAGCATCCACGCGAGGTCGACCACACGCACGTTGCTGAGCGCGAAGGGGCGTCCGTCGAGGCCACTAACGGGGGCGGGAGGTGGGGTGTTTCGCGGGCGCGTCGTCACGGGCGCGGGCGCTAGCCGCGCATCCACCCACCCCGCGTTCGTCTCGAGCACGTCTGCCGTGTGCTCGCCGAGCAGCGGGGCCCGGGGCCCGGTGCGCCACGGGATGCCCGGGGCCATCCACTTCGCTCCGATCTCGGTGAACGTCTTGCCGAGTTCCGCATGCTCGACCTCGATGAACGTCTCGCGCCTCGCCCAGTGCTCTTCACCGACGTTCTCTTCTGGCCGGCGCACCGGGGCCCAGGTCAGGCCTCGGGCCTGGCCGTCTTTCCACAGGTCTTTGTCGAACGTATAGCCGCCGATCAACCGGCCGACCACGTCTTGCAGGTGCTGGATGTTCGCCGGCTTCGACAGCACATCGCCGTGCGAGTACTGCTCGTCGGTCAGATCTTCTTCAGCACCGTACTCCTGCAGCAGATCGACCGTACTCTCGAACGACTTCTGCAAGCCCTCGAGATAGGTGCGGTAGGTGAGCACCCAGCGGCCGTCTTTGGTGCGGGCATTGGGGTTCACCATGGTCGCCGCGAGTCGGGCGCCCTCGGCCGAGCCGTCGGCCTTCGCGAACGAATGCCGACCGGTCAGGCGAGCGTGCGGGCGGTGCGAGTACACCCAGTCGGGCAGGTCGGTCTCGGTGGTTTTGCTGACGGCGTCGTGCACCGAGGCCGAGAGCTTCTGGCCGACGCCGGATTCGAACCGGTAGTTGAGCGCCGCCAGAATCTGAATCGCGGTGACCTCACCGACGATGTGGTACGACTGCCACATCTGCGGGGCCACCGGGGCGGAGTCGTAGTCGCCGGTCGGGGTGGGGTCGTAGCCGCAGTTCATCATGATTCCGCCGAGGGCCAAGTGAACGAGGTCGCTCGCTTGGTAGTCGGCCCACGGCCCCGTGTCGCCGAAGGCGCTGATGCGGGCGTAGACCAGCCCGGGGTTGAGCAGCTTCAGGGCCTCATAACCGAGCCCACGATCATCCAGGTAGCTGCGCTGACGGCTGTCGATGACGACGTCGGCGACCGCCGCGAGCCGGCGAAAGCTCGCCTGACCGGCCGGGTCGTCGAGGTCGAGCACGATCGACCGCTTGCCGAAGTTGTAGTGCCAGAAGTGCAGGCTGCGATCGGGATGCTCGATGTCGTCATAGAACGGACCGTACGTTCGGGTTCTCTCGCCGCCGGCCGACTCGACCTTCACGACGTCGGCACCCATGCCGGCGAGCACTTTTCCGCAGTACTCACCGAGCTCGTCGGCGAGTTCGAGCACCCGAACTCCCGCCAAGAAGGAGGGGCCCTCGATAAGAGAGGAAGATTCTTGTTCTGTGAGAGACACGCTTTCTCCGCTGGTCGTCGTTGACGTCGGTGACAGGCTTACCGCCCGTTTCGGCGATTGGCAAACATTTGTCTGAAATGCATTGCGATCGCAGTGTTATATTTTTTACCTTATCGTATAGTTTACAAGTACGAAGAATACGGCGCGGTGGCCGTAGCGGCAGCAAACTGCTTCGCCCCGCAGATGGATGGGTGAAGCACATGCACGCAGATCACGGTCAAACAGATCTTCTTCAGGGCGCGATCATCATCGGTGACGAGACTCTTCTCACCGGCTCCGGCGGTGAACTCGACCACGTGAACCCCTCGACGGGCAAGGCGCAGGCGTCGTTCCCGCTCGCCGGCACGAGCGAGGTCGATCACGCCGTGGCGGTCTCGAAGGCGGCGCAGAAGAAGTGGAGGGCCCTGCCTCCGGCTGCCCGTCAGGCCGCGATCATGAAGCTGGCCGACCTGATCGTGGCGCGCTCACGCGAGTTCTCGGTGATCAACGCGCTCGAGGCCGGCACGCCGTATCGCGGCTATAAGGCGCTCATCGAAAACCGCATTCCGGCCTGGTTCGGCTACTACGCGGGCTGGATCGAGAAGATTCTCGGCGACACCCTCGAACTCGCGCCGGGTCGTCCGTTCAACTTCACGACCCATGAACCGGTGGGCGTGGTAGTCAAGATCCTCACCTGGAACTCACCGCTCGGCAATATCTATATGAGCGTCGTCGCCGCGCTGTCTGCGGGATGCTCGGTGATCATCAAGCCGCCGGAACTCGCACCCTTCTCTGCGGTGCTGTTCGGCAAGCTCGCCCGGGAGGCCGGCTTTCCGATCGGCACGGTGAGCGTGCTGCCCGGCGGCCCGGAGGCCGGCGATGCGCTGGTACGCCACATCGACGTCGACAAGATCAGCTTCACCGGCGGCGTGCCCACGGCGAAGCTCATTCAGGCCTCTGCGGCCGAGGGCATCACCCCTCTCGTCATGGAGCTCGGCGGCAAGTCGGCGCACCTCGTGTTCGAAGACGCCGACCTCGACAAGGTCGTCGGCCAAGAGCTCTCGTTCTGCCGGCTCGCCGGCCAGGTCTGCACGGCACCGGCACGGATGATCGTGCACGAGAGCCTCTACGAAGAAACCGTGCGCCGCACCGTCGCCGCGTTCAACGCCGTGAAGGTGGGCGACCCGTTCGACGACACCGTCGACATGGGACCCGTCATCAGCAAGGGCGCCCGCGACCGCATACTCGGAATGGTCGACCGGGCCGTCTCCGACGGCGCGACGGTCGAAAGCGGCGGAAACATCACCGAGGGTGAGCTCGGCGAGGGCTACTTCTTGCAGCCGATGCTGCTGACCGGCGCCCCCAACGACAGCTACATCGCGCAGGAGGAGGTGTTCGGCCCCGTGGCGACGATCACCTCGTTCAAAACCGACGATGAGGCCATCGAGCTGGCGAACGACAGCAAGTTCGGCCTCGCCGGGTACATTCAGACCCGCGATCTCGATCGTGCGCTCTGGGCCGCCTCCAAACTCGAGGTGGGAAGCGTCGGCATCAATGGCGGCCCCGCTCCGGCGTCGTACAACGCTCCGTTCGGCGGCGTCAAGCAAAGCGGATACGGCCGCGAGGGTGGTCGCGAAGGCATCATGGAGTTCTTGCGGGTCAAGAACGTGAACATCGTTCTGAGCTGACCGATGCCCACCCACTGTCACCGCCGACCGGGCCGCCCATCATGACCGGCAAAGCGGCCATCGTCGGCATCGGTGCCACCGAGTTCTCAAAGAACTCCGGCCGGTCAGAGCTACGGCTCGCCATCGAGTGCATCACCGCAGCCCTCGCCGACGCCGGCATCGCGCCCGAAGAGGTGAACGGTCTGCTCACGCTGACCATGGACAACAACGGCGTCGGTTCCGTCGCGCGTTCGCTGGGCATCCGGTCGGTGAGTCTGTTCGCCGAGATTCCGGGCGGCGGGGGCGGCGGATGCGGCACGGTCGCGCTTGCTGCCGCCGCCATCGAGGCCGGCCTCGCCGATGTGGTGGTCTGCTATCGCGCCATGAACGAGCGCTCGCAAGAGCGGTTCGGGCTGCCGACCGCCACCTACGGCGGGGGCGGACTCGCGACGAGCGCTGCTATCGACCGGTCGTGGCATGCCCCCTACGGACTTTCGACTCCGGCCTCCACCATCGGCATGACCGCGCGCCGCTACATGCACGAGTACGGGGCGACGAGCGAAGACTTCGGCCGGGTCTCGGTGGCCTCACGACGGCACGCCGCGACGAACCCCAAAGCGTGGTTCTACGGCAAGCCGATCACGCTCGAAGACCATCAAGCATCACGGATGATCGTCGACCCGCTGCACCTGCTCGACTGCTGCCAGGAGAGTGACGGCGGGGTGGCGATCGTGGTCGTGAGTGCCGAACGAGCCCGGGCAGCGGCACGGGCATCCGGAGCCGGTGCATCTGGTGCGGGCGGTGTGCTCATCTCGGGCGCCGCGCAGGGCATGGGCCCCGAGCCCGTATTGATGTCGAACTACTACCGCGACGTCATCACCACGACGCAAGAGACCGGCATCGCGGCCCGGCAGCTCTGGCAACAGTCGGGCCTCAGCGCCGCCGACATCGACGTGGCGATTCTGTACGACCACTTCACCCCGGCCGTGCTCATGCAGCTCGAAGCCCTCGGCTTCTGCGGCGTGGGCGAGGCACCCGATTTCATTCGCGACGGCGCCATCGAGATCGACGGGCGGTTGCCGGTCAATACGCACGGCGGCCAACTCGGCGAGGCGTACATCCACGGGTTCAACGGCATCGCCGAAGCGGTGCGCCAGCTTCGCGGCACCGCGGTGAACCAGGTAGCGGATGCCCGGCACGTGGTCGTGACGTCGGGCTCCCATGTGCCGACCAGCGCCCTCGTGCTGAGCAGATTGTAGAGAGGATCGCACCATGACCGACCTCACAGTGGGCGCCGTTTCGCCTTTCGCGCTCCCCCGCCGCGGCCGCTCGTTTCCCGCCATGAACCAAGACACCGCGTTCTTCTGGGAAGGCACGAAGGCCCACCAGCTCCTCATTCAGCGCTGCACCTCGTGCGGCCGGCTGCGGCACCCACCGGGACCGGCCTGCCCGCACTGCCACTCGTTCGAGTGGAACACGGTCGTCTCGGCCGGAACGGGCACGCTCTACAGCTTCGTCGTGCAGCGCCACCCCACGGCACCGGCCTTCGATGGGCCGGCGGTCATCGTGCTCGTCGAGCTCGACGAGGGCGTTCGGGTGATCTCGAACGTCGCCATCGATCCTGACACCCTCGTCATCGGCGAGCGCCTCGAGGTCGGATTCGTCGATCAAGACGAAGGCTTCACCGTCACCGAGTTTCACCGGCCGAACTGACCCCCGTTCATCCGCTCAGTTTCACAACACATATATAAGGAGAGTAATGACGCTCGCATCTGTCATTTTAGAAATCGGCGCACCGGTCACAGTCGAGAACATCGAACTCGACGAGCCGCTGCCCAATGAGGTCGTCGTGAAGGTCGCGGCCTGCGGGCTCTGCCACAGCGATCTGACCATCATGCGCGGCAAGATGGCCGGTGCCGTGGCGCCGCCGGCCGTGCTCGGCCACGAGGTGTCGGGTGTCGTCGAGCGCGTCGGCAGTGCGGTCACCGAGTTCGTCGTGGGCGACCACGTCGTAGCCTGCAACTCGCGCTACTGCGGCAAGTGCCCGCAGTGCCTCGACGGCTTCACCAACATGTGCCAGAACCGGCGCGTCGTTCCGCGCGACCGTGCGCGCCTCACGCTCAACGGCGAGCCGATCGCTCAGCTCGGCAACCTCGGTGGCTTCGCCGAGACCATTCTGGTGGGCGAAGATTCGCTGGTGAAGGTTCCGGATGAACTGCCGCTCGACCTCGCTGCGCTACTGAGTTGCGCCGTGATGACCGGTGCCGGTTCGGTGATGAACGGCGCGCAGGTCAAGGCGGGCACGACCGTCGCGGTGTTCGGATGCGGCGGAATCGGCCTCAACGCCATTCAGGCGGCGAAACTCTCGGGCGCACGCCGCATCTTCGCGATCGACGTGGCCGAAGACAAGCTCGCCCTCGCCGCCGAGTTCGGCGCGACCGACCTCATCGACGCGCGCGACGGAAAGACCGTCGAGAACATTCTCGCGGCCACCGGAGTCGGCGTGGACTACTCGTTCGAGTGCATCGGGCTGCCGTCGGCCATCGAAGACGCCATCGCGATTCTGCGCCCCGGCCGCACCGCCTACATGGTGGGTGTGCCAGCCACGGGTCGCGAGGTGAAGGTGCCGGCGCAAGACATGATCTTCAACGGCAAGCAGTTGAAGGGCGTGCTGATGGGCGCGAACAACTTCAAACGCGACATTCCGATTCTCGCCGACCTCTACCTGCGCGGTCTGCTCAAGCTCGACGAACTCGTCGGTGAGCGTATTCAGCTCGACCAGCTCAACGAGGCCGTCGTGCGCATGGAGTCGGGCGGCGTCGCCCGCTCCATCGTCGTCTTCTAGGCGTTTCTGCTCGGCCCTCGGGCCTCGTCGCGATTGCGCGGGGCCCGAGGTTGCGCCGCAGAAAACGAGGCGGATTCGAGGGGGTAGCCGCTATACGGCGGTACGGGGCCGAAATCTCCTCCGTTTTGCGCGGCGCTGACGCGAGACCCGGCCAGCGCGCGGAGGCATTGGGGTCAGCGGAAAGCTCGGAAGAAGGTACGTAGCTCGTCGGCGAGCAGCTGGGGCTCCTCGAAGGCGCTGAAGTGACCGCCCCGGGGTACACGCACATAGCGCTCGAGGGTGAAGAGGCGCGCCGCCCACTCTTCGGGGGCCTGGTTGATGTCGCCGGCGAAAACGGCCATCCCGGTGCGCACGGGGAGGGGCCGGGCATCCGGAACCAGGAGCCGGTCGCGCGAGTTGTCGCGGTAGATACGGTTGGCCGACGCGATGGAGTTGGTGTGCCAATACAGACTGATGGTGGTGAGCAGTTCGTCTTTACTGAAGCGCGACTCGACATCGCCGCCGCAGTCTGACCAGGCGCGGTACTTCTCCACGATCCAGGAGGCGAGGCCTACCGGTGAGTCGGTCAGCCCGTGCGAGAGGGTCTGCGGCTTGGTGTTCTGTTGATGCGCGTAGGCGCCCTCGGCCTCGCGCCACGCGTTGCGATGGTCGAGAAACTCCCGTTCGGCCGGCGACAGCACGGCATCGGGCGACAGGTCGGGTTCGACCAGGGCCGTCGACGTGACGTGCATCGCGAGCAGGTGGTCGGCGTGCCGGTCGCCGAGCGAAGCGGTGACCACGCCGCCGATGTCACCACCGTGCGCGGTATAGCCGGCGTAGCCGAGACCGTCGGTCATCAGGGTGTCGAAGAGGTCTGCCATGCGGCGGTGGTTGTCGCCGGCCGTCAGAAACGGCTCGGAGAAGGCGAACCCCGGCAGCGAGGGTACGACGATGTCGAAGGCATCGGCCGCATCACCGCCGAACCGTGCGGGGTCGGTGAGCAGCGGAACGATCTTCGAGAACTCGGCGAAGGTTCCCGGCCAGCCGTGCGAGAGGATGATCGGCAGCGGTTTGCGCCCGACCCCCTTCTCGTGAATGAAGTGCACCCGCTGGCCGTCGACCGTCGCCACCTTCTGGCTGAAGGAGTTCAGCCGGCGCTCCGCAGCCCGCCAGTCGAAGGAGTCACGCCAGTACTCGACGATCTCGCGCAGGTACCCGTTGGGCGTGCCGTAGTCCCAGGCGACATCGTGCATTTCGTCGGGCCAGCGGGTCTGAACGAGTCGGCGGTGCAGGTCGTCGAGCGACTCGTCACTGACCGCGATGGTGAACGGTTCGATCTGCATCAGCCGGCCACCGCGGCGCCTGCCACAACCGTGCCGGCCGCGAGGGCGTCGGCCGCCGCATAGACGTCGAGCGCCTCTTGCCACGAGGTGCGCTGCGAGATTCTGCGGCGTTCCTTCATGATGCGTGACGGCTCGTTCACGGCGAGCGCCCCCACCACCCGGTCGCCGAGCTGGTAGAGGGCGACGAACTTGTCGCTCTCGATCGAGCCGCTGACCACGTGGGGCACGATCGTGCCCGCGACCCCGACGAACTGGATGCGGTTGCCGTACCAGTCGCTCCAGAAGTACGGCACCGTCTCATAGGTCGCCGTCGGCGCGACGCCGGCGGCGTTCTTTCCGGCGAGCGCGCCCTGCTCGTTCGCGCTGGTCCAGTGCTCGAGCCGCATCGTGGTGTCCATGATGGCGTTCGGCCAGTGCACCACGTCTCCGGCTGCGTAGATGCCGGGTATCGACGTCTCGAGTGTCGCGTCGCAGACGATGCCGCCGTCGGGAGTGATTTCGAGACCGGAGTCGCGCAGCCATTCCGTGGCCGGCGACGCGCCGATCGAAACCAGCAGCAGGTCGGTCGGAACGACCCGGCCGTCGCTCAGTTCGACGCTTTCGACCCGATCGCCGCTCGCACCACCGCCCGCACCGCCGTTCACCGCCGAAACGGTGACTCCGCAGTACAGCGCGGTGCCGTTCTTCTCGTGCATTTTCGACAGCTCGATGCCCATCTCGGGGCCGACCGCGCGGGCGAGCGGCGTCTCGGTGGCCTCGACGATCGTCACCGAGCATCCACTCTTTCGGGCCGCCGAGGCGATCTCGGCACCGATGAACCCCGCACCGATGATGGTCACGTTCTTCTGCGCGTCGAGCGCGCCGCGAATCGTGACCGCATCGGCGAACCGGCGCAGCGTCACGACGCCCTGCATTCCGGCCCACTGCGGCATGACTCGCGGCGACGCGCCGGTCGCGATGACGAGCGCGTCGTACGGCACGGGCCGGCCGCTGACGATGACCGTCTTGTCGGCCGGCCGAAGGGCCGTCGCCGGGCTGCCGAGCAGCAGGGTCGCGTCGAGGTCTTCGACGTACGAGGTGTGCTCGCGAAAGTAGGGAACATCACGCTCGTCGTCGAGAAACCTCTTCGACAGCGGCGGTCGGTCGTAGGGAAAGTGCTGCTCGTCGCCGATCAGCACGATCTCGCCGGCGAACCCCGACTTGCGTGCTCCCTCAACCGCCTTCATTCCTGCCAGCGAGGCGCCGACGATGACGAGCCGCTTCACAGCGGGCCGAGTTTCACCGTGAAGCGACTCGTCGCGCGACGGGGCAGTACGGGCATCCGCCTCGGTCATCGAACGAACCGCAGCGCGTTCGTCGGGCACGATTCGACCGCCTCTTCGACCTCAGAGAGATCACCCGAGTCGACGACCGATTGCAGGATGATCAGCTTACCGTCTTCGCCTACTTCGAAGTGCTTCGGCGACGCCGCCTCGCACAGCCCGAGGCCGATGCAGCGGGTGCGGTCGACTTCGACCTTCAACGTGCCGCCTGCCGCCTCGGCGCTCACGAGACACGCACCGGAAGGTGCTTGATGCCGTTGATGGCGCGGCTCGACAGGTACTCGGGCTCGCCCGTGACCTCGATGTTCGGAAAGCGGCCGAGCAACTCGCTGTACAGCGCCTCGAGCTGTGTCAGCGCTACCCTGCTGCCGAGGCAGAAGTGCACACCACCACCACCGAACGAGATGTGCGGATTCGGCTTTCTCGACAGGTCGAATTTCATCGGCTCGTCGAACAGCGTCTCGTCGCGGTTGCCCGCCGAGTAGAACAGTACGACCTTGTCACCCGCGGCGATCTCTTGGCCCTGAAACTCGAGGTCTCTGCTCGCGGTACGGGCGTGGTGGATGATCGGGGTGGCGTACCGCACGAATTCATTCGCCGCGCCCTTGATGCGCCCGTCGAAGTCCTCCATCAGCCAGGCCCGCTGGTCGGGGTTGTTCGAGAGCGCGAGCATCGTGTGGCTCGTGGTCTGCTTCGTGGTGTCGGTCGCCGCCACGGCCATCAAGAAGGTGAAGGCGCCGATGTCGTCGTCGGTGAGCCGGTCTCCGTCGAGTTCGGCGGTGACCAGGTCGTTCATCAGGTCGTCGGCGGGATGCTTGCGCCGGTGGGCCGCGAGGCTCGAGCCGAGGCCGTAGAGTGTCTCTTTCGCTTCCCGAACGGCCTTCAGCGGGTCGGCCGGGTTGCCGAGTTCGGAATCGTTTCGGCCCACGAACTTCTCGCTGGCGGCGGCGAATGCGTCTTGTTCCGACGGGGGTACGCCGAACATCATCGCGCCGGTCAACAGCGGCAGCCGTCGAGCGACCGCAGTCACGAAGTCGACCTCGCCCGCGCCTTGCAGGTCGTCGACGATAACGGTGGCGTTAGCGTGGATCTGGTCGATGATGCGACCGATCTGCTTCGGCGTGAACGCCGCGCTCACGAGACCGCGGTACTTCTGATGCTCGGGGCCGTCCATGCCGTGAAAGAACAGGTTCGCCTTCACCAGTTCGGGCGGCACCGCCTCGGCGGCCAGCCCGAAGCCCGAGAGAAAGTCGTCGTCGGCGCGCGCCACGGAGGTGATGTCCTTCGCGCGAACGATGGCCCAGAAACCCTTCTCTTCATGCTGGAACGGCACCTCGATGGGCGGGTGAAAGCTGACCGGCGCCTCGTTGCGAAGTCGTGCCCACGAGACTTCTCGTTCTGCGGGCGTTCCTCTCCAGAACTGCTGCGACGAGATGTCTACGTCGGTGGTGAACGGATGCTCGACGCTGGCTTTCGTGAGAACTGGCATGGTGACCTCTTCGTCGTGTGGTGATGCGAACAATCTACTACTTACGGTAAAGTATATAATTGTAATTGTAGTGTGACAACCTTTTTCCCGAAGGAGCGTGAAGGTGACCGGAGTCATGCAGTGGAACATCAAGGCCGCGTTCCGGGCCTACGTCAGTGCGATTCCCGACGGAACCGAGCAGTGGTTGAGTTCCGCAGGGTCGACGACCGCCGACGCATTCCACTTCGATTTGACGGATGCCTCAGGTTTCGACTTCGACACCAATACGGGGCGACTGGTCTTCGCCGGTGCAGTACGGTTTCGGGGCTACCGCGGTGCGTTGCTCGTGTCGATCGCCGACCCGGTGCTCGACGTCGGGCCGGCTGGCATCTCGATCAGTGTCAACACGGCTTCACCCGGAACGGAGTCCGACTACCTTCTGTTCGCGACGGCTGAGGCAAGCATTACCGTGCAGCCGCATGGCGTCAGCTGGCACGCAGCTTCACCTCGCCTGACAGCAGAAGGCGGAATGCTGCTCGGCAGCGTGTACCCCGAAGGCACTGAGCTCGATCCATTCATCTGCACACTCACCGAAGAGAACCATTTTGAGGAGAACCATGCTTGAAGCGAAGTCGATTGTCATCACCGGATCGGGCCGTGGGCTCGGAAGAGCCACCGCGATTGCGGCAGCTCGGGCCGGTGCGAACGTCGTCGTGAACGATGTCGACGGCGACGAGGCGCGGGCGGTCGTGCAGCAGATTCTCGACGAGGGCGGATCAGCCGTTGTCTCTACTCACTCGGTCGCTGACGCCGAACAGGCCGCGGCCATCGTCGAGTTGTGCATCAGCAGCTTCGGCAGCATCGACGGCCTGGTGAACAACGCTGCGCTGGTGGTGAACGTGCCGGCGTGGGAGACGACTGCCGCAGACATCAATCGCCTAGTCGACGTCAATGTGAAGGGCCTCTTCTATTGCGGGGTGGCTGCATTGGCGGCGATGCGCGAGCAGAAGTCGGGCGTGGTGCTCAACATCACGTCGAGGTCGCACATCGGCTGGCCCGAGGCGTCGCTGTACACGGCGACCAAGGGCGCGGTGGTCTCGGCGACCTACAGCTGGGCGCTCGACATGGCTCCGTTCGGGGTACGTGTGCTGGCGCTGGCGCCGACCGCGCAGACCAGAATGTCGGGGGAACGCACGAGCGATTCCGATCCGGCCGACATCGCCCAGGTCATCCTGTATCTGCTGAGCGATCGCGCGCACGAGCTGAGCGGTCAGATCGTGCGGTTCAGCGGCGACAAGCTGAGTCTCTTGAGCCGCCCGACGTACGACGACCCGGCGGTCGAACGTGATCACTTCAGCCCGGGGCAGATCGCCGATGCGCTCGAAAACGACCTAGCGGGCAGTCGGGTTCTTATCGGCGTGAACTCGGCCGATCTGTCGAAGATTTCGTAGTATCGACAAGTATCCGCGATTCGGCGAACCTGACGGCCTTATTGCGTGCAAGATGGTGTCTCACAGATACTACATTTTGGCTGAATAGTAGACTTTACGCCACATGTTGTAGGGTTGTGGTATGAACAAGGAATCTTCTCGTGGCAGCGGGGTACACGGCCAGATACACGCCTGCATTCTGAGTGGCGAGTGGGCGCCGGGAGAAAAACTCAAGCCCGCCGCGCTCGCTGAGCGGTACAACACCAGCACGACCGTCGTGCGCGAGGCGCTCACCCGCCTCGCCGGCGAGAAGTTCGTGGTGATGGAGCCGAATCGCGGATTCTTCGTTCCCGAGCTCTCGCTCAGCGAGCTGCGCGACATCACCGAGGTGCGCTGCCGCGTCGAGGCGTGGGCCCTCGAACTAGCGGTCGATCGCGGTGACCTCACCTGGGAGTCGGCGCTCATGGCGGCCCATCACCAGTTGGCCAAGACGCCTCGGCGCAACGCCGACGACCCGACCCACGTCACCGAGGCCTGGGCCGACGCGCACCGCGAGTTTCACCGCAAGCTCATCGAGCCCTGCGGTTTTCCGGTGCTGATGGATCTCTCGCAGCAGCTGCACGACACCACCGAGCTGTATCGCCGCTGGGCCGCGCCCTCGACCGCCGCCGCGCACCGCGACGTCGAAGCCGAGCACAAAGAGATTCTCGATGCGGTGGTCGCTCGCGATGCCGTGCTGGCTGCCGCACTCTTGCGTAAGCACTACGAGTTCACCATGGAGGTCGTGCTCAGCAGCGGCCTGATCGAGGGCATCAACACCCCCGCTCAGTCCGCGCAGACGGCCTGACCCGCGCGCACCTGCCGCCAGCCTACTTGTCTCGCGAGACAGCCCCGACGTTTTGAGGCCGTTATACCGACCTCAATTCGTCGGAGCTGTCTCACTAACCGAGGGCGTTACTGCTCGTCGTTGCCGCCTGCGGCGCCCTTGTAGCCGGCGGTGAAACCGCCGTCGACCACGTAGTGGCTGCCGGTGACGAAGGCGGCCTGGTCTGACAGCAGGAACGTGACCACGTTCGCCACCTCGTCTGGTGTACCGAGGCGGCCGATCGGGTGCATGCCCGCGATGATCTTCTGGCGCTCGGGCGAGTTGCCGTTGCGCATCATGGGGGTGTCGATGTAGCCCGGGCACACCGCATTGACGCGGATGCTCTTGTCGGCGTATTCGAGCGCCGCGGCCTTGCTCAGGCCGATGATGGCGTGCTTCGCCGTGACGTAACCCGCGTTGCGGTAGGTCGCCCAGAGCCCGGCGATCGAGGCGATGTTGACGATCGATCCGCCGCCCGAGGCCTGCAGTGCCGGCAATTCGTACCGAAGCCCGTAGAAGACGCCGCTCAATGCGACGTTGATGACCCGCTGCCAGTCGTCGGGGTCGGATTCGCCGATCTGAAAGCCGACCGTGGCGATCGCGACGTTGTTCAGCGCGTAGTTCAGCCCTCCATACGTCGAGACCGCGAAGTCGACGGCCGCCTCCGAGTCACTCGGAATGCCGACATCTGTACGAATCGCCGAAGCCGTGCCGCCGTCGGCGACGATGGAGGCCGCCGTCTCTTTCGCCAGGTCGACGTTGATGTCGGCGATGACCACCGACACGCCCTCACTGGCGAGGCGCCGGCTCGTCGCCGCCCCGATGCCCGACGCGCCACCGGTGACCAGAGCCACCTTGCCCGCGAATTCGCTGTACTGCCCAGTTGTCTCAGTCATGATGCTCTTCTCTTTCGTATGTACTGACATCGGTGTCGTGTGAAGTCTGGGTACGCAGCCTGATCTCGGCGGCGATCAGGTCGTGCGCCAGGTCGGCGTCGGCGATCACGCCGAGCAGTGCGGCGAAGCCGTGCACCTGACCGTCGAATCGCACCGCCCGAGCCGAGCCGCCCTCGCGCGAGATGCGGGCGGCGAATGCCTCGCCCTCGTCACGCAGCGGGTCGTACTCGGCCGTGATCACCAGCGTGGGCGGCAACCCGGCGAGGCTGCTGGCAGCCATCGGCGAGGCGAGCGGATCGCAGCGCTCGCTCTCGTCGCAATACTGCTGCCAGTACCACTCGAGCAGCCGACGCTCGAGTAAATAGCCGGCGGCAAGCACAATCGTCGACTCTGTCTCGAGCGCCGCATCGAGCACCGGGTAGATCAAAACGAGCGAACGGATGCCCGGCCCCGACTCGTCGCGCGCCCGCAGCGCGGCCGCCGCTGCCAGGTTCGCACCCGCACTGCTGCCCACCAGCACCAGTTGCGAGGCATCCGCCGAGTACTCGGCTGCATGGCGAGCGGCCCACTCGATCGCGTCGTACGTGTCGGTGACGGCGGCCGGAAAACGATGCTCGGGCGCCAGCCGGTAGTCCACGTTGACCACCACCGAGTTCGTGAGGTTGCACAGCCGCCGGCAGGTGCCGTCGTTGGTGTCACGTCCACCGGCGACCCAGCCGCCCCCGTGCAGATACACCACGAGCGAGTGGATGCCCGGCAGCGCCGGCTCGTAAACCCGCGCCCCGAGACCCGCCCCGATGGTCACCTCACTCACCCGGCCCACCGGCTCGGGCTCGCGCGATATCGCACCACCCTGCCGCACCCGCGCGAGATACTCGGCACTCGACGCGGGGTTCGTCGCCGCGTCGACGGGCAGCATCATGGCCTGCCACGCGCCTTCGACCACGGCGGCGGCATCTGCTTTCAGAGGCACTTCGTCACGACCCGACGACCACGCTGTCGGCTTGCGCACCGAGCGAGGCTCCCGTGAGCGCCGCCGCGAAGGTCTCGTCGAAGACGAACCCCTCGTAGCCGTTCGCCACGATCTCGTCGCAGCGCGCGATGTAGGCCGGCAGCCCCCCGGCGAACGGCATGAAGACGCGGGTGTTGTCGTCTCGATTGACATGCACCATGTAGTTCTCGACATTCAGGCGCAAGAGCCTGCTCGAGACGTCGGCCACGTGCTGGGTCCAGGCATCCTGTGCCCGCACATCGGGCTCGACCCGGGTGTAGGCGTGCTCATTCATGTAGCCGATGAGGTCGGCGACGAAGTCGATGTGCTGCACGTTGCCGGCGAAGAAGTTGATGAGCACCGACGGGCTGCCTGGCCCGGTCACGATGAACAGGTTCGGAAACTCCGTGGTCATCAGGCCGAGGTACGTTCGCGGCCCGCGCTTCCAGTTGTCGCTCGGGTGGCTGCCGCGCTCGTTCGCCACGTTCGCGTTGTCGAGAGCACCCGTGAACGCGTCGAACCCGATGGCGAAGATCAGAACGTCGAGATCGACGTGGCCGCTCTCGGTCTGAACTCCGCTCGGTGTGATGCGCACGATCGGGTCGTTCTTGATGTCGACCAGGCTCACGTTCTCGCGATTGAACGTCTCGTAGTACCCCGAGCACACGCAGAGCCGCCGCGACCCGATGGGATAGTCGACGGGCGACAGCGTCTCGGCCGTCGCCGGGTCGTCGACGAGCTGCCTGATCTTCGAGCGCACGAACTCCGACACGATGTCGTTGCTGGCCATATTCGTACCCTGATCGGTGAAGACCGCGTTCATCGCGTGTCCGCCGTATGCCCAGCGCTCTTCGAGCACCTGCGCCCGCTCGACGTCAGAGTAGTCGAACGCGGCGCGGGTCGGCAGCGGGGTGAGTGCGCCGCCGGGATGCGCGAGCATCTCGCCCCACGTGGCGTCGACTCCCTCGGCGATCTGCCCATAACGCTGCGAGTCGATCGGGCCGTTCACCGCGGGAATCGTGTAGTTCGCCGTGCGCTGGAACACCACAAGCTCACCTGCCAGCGGAGCGATGGCAGTGATTGTCTGAACCCCCGACGACCCGGTGCCCACCACGCCGACCCGCTTGCCGGAGAAGTCGATGTCATGCTCGGGCCACTGCGAGGTCTGGTACCACTCGCCCTCGAAGTCGTCGATGCCGGCGAAGTTCGGCTTGCGCGGCTTGGAGAGCTGGCCCGAAGTCATGACGAGAAAGCGGGTTGTGACGGTGAGTCCGGTATCGGTGGTCACCGTGTAGGAGTTTGATTCCGGGTGCCACTTCGCCCCGGTCATCCAGGTGTCGAAGTGAAAGTGCCGCCGAACATCCAGTCGGTCTGCGGCGAAGTTGAGGTAGCGCAAAATCTCGGGCTGAGTCGGGTAGCGCTCTTGCCACTGCCATTCGCGATAGAGCTCTTCGTCGAAATAGCTGTAGAAGTATGCTTCGACGTCGACGCGGGCTCCCGGGTAGCGGTTGTGGTACCAGACCCCGCCGACGTCACCGCCGGCCTCGACACCGAACACCGTCAGACCGTCTTTCACGAACCGGTTGACCGCGTAGATTCCGCCGAGCCCCGCGCCGACCACGACGACGTCGTAGTCGGGCGGGCTCAGCTCTGGTGCATCACGAGCGGATTCGGTCGTCGTCATAGCGGAATCAGGTCGTAACGCAGAGCCCCGCCGCTCTCGGTCGACAGCCGGCCCCAGCGCAGGCCCGGAAAATGGGCCGCACCGAACGGCATCTTCGTGTCGACCAGCTCTTTGCGAACACGCTCGATGGCATCCATCGCCGCCTCGGGGTCGAGGTGGGCGAAGAAGTGCCAGTGGTCTTTCACCAGCTCGGGCTGGCTGTGCACGAGGTCACCGAGCAGCATGCCCTGCTCGCCGTCTGACGTGAGACGCAGAACCGATGATCCGGGAGTGTGCCCGCTCGCTTCGACCGATTCGATGCCCGGAAGCACTTCTTGGTCGCCTTCGAAGAACTCCATGCGGTCGGCGACGGGTGCCAACCGCACGGCCGCCGCGTCGACGCTCGGGTCGCTCGCCGCCTTCTCCCAGTCGGGCATGTCGTAGTCGGGGCTGCAGAAGTAGTCCCAATCGCGCTTGTCGACGCGGTAGGTCGCGTTCGGAAAGAACGGCTTGCCGTCGATGGATGCCCAGCCGATGTGATCCAGATGCAGGTGCGAGTAGATGACGTCGGTCACCTCGGCCGGGGTGACACCGGTCGAGTACAGCGCCGAGCGGAATCCGCCGCTCGAGACCGGATACACCGGCTTCGGGCCCGCACCGGTGTCGACCACGATCACGCGGTCGTCGTAGCGGATCAGGTACCCGCCGAGCGTGTTCATGTGCACGCCGGTGGTCGTGTCGAGGTACTCCTCGTAGCCCGACCAGTCGGCCGGATTCACGTAACAGGCCGTGGGCGGCGAGACCGTCTCGCCATCGATCAGCGGATCGATGCGCATATCTCCGATGCGCATCAGTTGACGGTCTCGAGCGAGTGCCCACGGTGCTGCGCGGGGTGCGCCATGGCGTCGGGCACAAGACCTTCGAGTTCGGCTTTCACCTGCAGCACGAGCGGCAGCGAGCTGACCCGGCACTGCTGCATGCTGCCGATCATGAACCACAACCCACGCTGCGCAGTGGGCTTCGAGGCATTCGCCAGCTCGCCGACGTCGTCGAACCCGCCGATCTTGCCGATGCGTTCAGCCAGGTCTTGCCCGAAGAGCCCGGCGAGCTCGGAGTTGCGATTCTGGTATCCGGTGGCGAGGATGACCACGTCGGCCTCGAGCACACTGCCGTCGTTGAGCTCGACGCCGTTCTTCACGAAGCGTCTGACATCGCTCGACTGGCGAATCTTGATTCCGCCGGCCGCGATCACTTCTGACGTGCCGATGTTCAGGTAGTACCCGCCGCCTTCGCGGAAGAACTTCAGCAGCCAGCCGGTCTTGTCTTCACCTTCGGTGAGCACCATTCCGGCCTTTTCGAGGCTCTCGTGCAGCGGGCGATCCAATTCGGCGATGTAGCGCTGATAGCCCTGCGACGCCGAAATGGTCAGCGGGTAGATGCCGCCGGCGGCGACCCGGTAGTCGATGAGGTCGG
The DNA here is from genome assembly GCA_025463765.1 of Subtercola sp. Classification (GTDB taxonomy): domain Bacteria; phylum Actinomycetota; class Actinomycetes; order Actinomycetales; family Microbacteriaceae; genus Subtercola. The sequence goes on from JAODBC010000038.1 coordinate 17,972, forward strand.
CCGGGTCGTCGGTGAGCCAGTAGGAATCGTAGGCGAGATTCGCCGAGTCGAGACTCGTCACAACGAGGGGGCTGCGCTGCAGCATCGTGACCTCTGCACCGTTGTTGTAGAGGTCGTGCGAGATGTCGTGGGCGCTGGTGCCCACGCCGACGACGATGGCTTTCTTGCCGGCGAAACTCTCGCCTCCCGTGAACTTCGACGAGTGCATGACAGGGCCCGTGAAGTCGCTGAGGCCCGCCAATTCGGGCACACGCGGTAGACCGCCGACGCCACCCGTGGCCAGAATCACGTGCTTCGGCTGCAACTCCCGCGTGCTGCCGTCACCGCGACGAACGGTGACATTCCACAGACCCGCTTCGTCGTCGAAGCTGCCACCGAGAAACTCGGTCGATGTCCAGAAGTTGAGGTCGAGACTCTCGGCGTAGGCCTCGAGCCAGTTCGCCAGCTTGTCTTTCGGAATGTACTGCGGAAAGTTGTCGGGGAAGGGCAGGTACGGCAGGTGGTTCATCTCCACCGGATTGTGCAGAGCGAGCGTGTGATACCGCTTTCGCCAGTTGTCGCCGACCCGCTCGTTCTTGTCCACAATGAGAGCGTCGACTCCAAGCCGGGCGAAGTGCGCCGCGGCGATGAGGCCCGAGTGTCCCCCGCCCACGATCAGCACCTCGGGGCTGCGGTCTTCGTACGCCTGATGTGCGCTGCGAACATCCAGCCAGTTCTGCTTGTCGTCATCGGTCTCGTAACCGTGACCGCGCGGGTGCCCCTTCGACCAGGGAAACTCGCGCAGCTCTTCGATTCGGGTGAACAGAGTGAAAGCTCGCAGGCCCGTGGGCGCCGACTCGTCTTGCTCGGCGAGTACGTGCCCCGAGCAGCGGGCTACCGACGTCTCGAAGGTGAAGAAGATCTCGACCTTCTGGTCGGGCGCCTGGCCGGTGAGCGCGGGGGCCGGCTTGCTCTCGTCGAGGCGAAAGCCCGAGGGGCGCAGCGTACCGACAACAGAGAGCAGATCATCCACTACCGCTTCGCGGCCGTGCGACTGCCGAACATCCCACGTCAGTGCGGCGGCGTCGCGCCAGTAGGAGGTCTCGAGAAACAGCTCGGTGAGCGCCGCGGCGTTCTCCGACTCGAGTGCGTGTTCCAGGTTGTGCAACCATTCGGTCGCGGGGTTACTCAGGCTTTCGGGGCCATCGGGCAGCGCCATAGTCATTCCTCTTTACTTCCGCTTCGTTGCGTTATCAAAAAGTATTTTGAGCTGAAGAATATTTTATCCGTCGAATCATTTATTACAATAGCCAAGTTCAGACGATGTGTCGAACATCGGTCTCCTCCGCGGCGACACGAACGAGCAGCTTGCCGAAGTTGCGGCCCGACAACAGCCCGATGAAGGCCTGCGGTGCATTCTCGAGACCCGTCACGATGTCTTCGCGGTAGTCGAAGCTGCCCCCGGCTATCCAGCCGGCTACCTCGCGCTGAAACGCCTCCCACTGCGTGTCGACGAAGTCGGACTGCACGAACCCCCGAATAGTGAACCTCTTCATCTGCAGAGTTCGCATGAACTGGCCGAGTCGATCGACTCCGCTCGGCGAGCTGTCTTCGTTGTAGTGCGCCACCAGCCCCGAGACCGGAATACGGGCGAACGGATTCAGCAGCGGCATGACCGCCTCCCACACGGCGCCACCGACGTTCTCGAAATAGACGTCGATGCCGTTCGGAGCCGCAGCGGCGAGGTCGGCGGCGAAGGTCGGCGAGCGGTGATCGACGGCCGCGTCGAACCCGAAGTCGTTCAGGTAAGACACCTTCTCGGCTCCCCCGGCGATTCCCACGACCCTGGCGCCCGCCGCCCGCGCGGTTCGACCGACGACCGTGCCTACGGCACCCGAGGCGGCCGCTACAACGACGGTTTCGCCCGGCTGCGGCTTTCCGATTTCGCGCAGACCGGCGAAGCCGGTGAATCCGGGCACTCCGAGCACTCCGAGCGCCGTTGAGAGAGGCGCATGGCTCGGGTCGAGGCGGGTGAGGTCGGCCGCGTGAGCCACGAAATGCGACTGCCAGCCGCCCATTCCGAGCACGAAGTCGCCGGGCGCGAGCCCGTCGGCGCGTGACTGCAGCACTTCGCCCACCGTTCCGCCGAGAATGGTCTCGCCGATGGCGACAGGTGTCTCGTAGAGCTCGTTCGAGCTGATGCGGCCGCGCATGTACGGGTCGAGCGAGAGGTAGATGGTTCGAACGAGCACTTCGCCTGCAGCGGGCTGCGGGATGCTCGTCTGCTCGAGGGCGAAATCGGCGAGCACGGGCATCGCCACCGGTCGCGAGCGCAGCGTGACACGCAGGGCATGTTCGTCAGTGAGCATACTCAGACGCTAACAGCTTGGGGGCATTGTGTATACTTTCCTACAATCTATATACTTTCTGAATGCCCATCAACGACGATTCTCCGGCCACGCTCGACGAACTCCGCACGACGGTCGCGTCTCTCGAGGCGCGGCTCGCTACTCTCGAAGACGAGCGGGCGATTCTCGCGGTTCTCTCGCGCTACGCCTACTACGCCGACTCCGGGCTCGACGAGAAGTGGGTCGACCTCTTCACCGAAGACGGGGTGATAGACATGGCGACCGGCGGCGGCGACGCCTATGGCGCCGGGCTGGTCTTCACTGGCCGGGCGGCGCTCGAGTCGTTCATCACCGACCCGCTCGGCCATCATCGGCCCGGGTTCTACCGGCAGAGCATGCACGCGCACACCAACAACTCCATCGTGAAGATCGACGGCGACACGGCCGTCGCCACGACCTACTCTCTGTTGCTCAAAGACAGCGACGGGCAGATGGAGGTATCGGGTGGGGGCATCAACGAGTGGATGTTCGAGCGGCACGGCAGCGAATGGAAAATGTCACTACGCCGCCGCCGGCAGGTCGGGCATCCGGCGACCGCCGAAGTGCTGAGCGCCACCGAGGAGGAGTGACCATGACCGTCACCGCCTATCTCGACGTGCACCTGGTGCCCGAGCGCGCGGCCGAGGCGTACCCGATCGTGCACGACACGCTTGTGGCGACACGAGCTTTCGCCGGAAACGTGTCTGTCGATGTCTGGATCGACGACGCCGACCCCGCCCACCTGGTTTACGTCGAGCGCTGGTTATCGCACGAGGCGGTCGATAGCTACCGGGCCTGGCGTCGGGGTGAGGGCGCCTCGACCGAGATGGTGCCCTTTCTCGCCGGCCCGCCGGTGATGACGTTTGTTACTCTCGCCACCGACATCTGATCGCCGCACCCGACCGAAAGACCGACATGACCACACCTGCTCCCTCAGTGGATGAACGGCTCGCCGCCCTCGAAGCACGACTCGGCGCGGCAGAAGACCGCCTCGCGATCTACCAGGTCATCGCGACCTACGGCCCCACGGTCGACACTGTCTCGCCCGATGGCGTCACGTCGATCTGGCTCGAAGACGGCGTGTACGACTCCGGCGGATACATGCCCATGGCGGGTGCGCAGGCCATTCGTGACATGTTGTTCGCGCCGACGCATCAGGCCCTCATCGAGCGCGGCTGCGCCCACATCATGAGCATGCCGCACGTCACCCTGAGCGGCGACACCGCCGTCGCCCTGGGGTACTCCTGCCTGTTCGCGCGCACCGACGGCAGCTGGGTGACCGAGCGGGTGAGCTCGAACCGCTGGGAGCTCGTGCGAACCCCGGCGGGCTGGCGCGTCTCTCAGCGCGTGAACCGCCAACTCGAGGCCACAGAAGAGTCGCGCGCCCTGCTGCGCGTGCCCTAAGCGCTCCGATCGACTTTGCGAAAGGGCCCCCAAGATTCGAGTCTTGGGGGCCCTTTCGCAAAGTCGATGTGGCGGGCGAGGGAGGAGGGGAGGGAGGAGGGCAGGGGGGGCAGGGGCTAGTTGTGCGCCTCGGTGAAGAGGGTGAGGGGGGTCTCGCCTTGGGCGAGCAGACGATCGATGATCGCCTCGCGCTTGTCGAGCCACCAGCCCGACTCCTGCCGCCACGCCTCGTAGTTCGCGCCCTCGAGCACACGCTGCGTGTGGTGCGCCCAGTTCGGGTCGTTGAGCATTTCGCGCCCGACGGCGACAATGTCGGCGAACCCCTCACGCACGAGAGCCTCCGCCTGCTCGGCATCGATCACGAGCCCGACCGTCGCTGTGAGCGCGCTGGTACGCTGCTTGATCTCGCGGGAGAACCCGGCGTGAAAGGCGAATCCGCGGCGAACCCGAGTGTCGAGGCTGCGCTCGGCCGTCACACCGCCCGAAGAGGTGTCGACCACGTCGACGCCGTGCGCCACGAGTTCGTCGGTAATTCGTACTGTGTCGTCGATCGAGAGCCCGCCCTCGATGCCGTCGACCGACGACGTGCGATACATCAGCACCTTGTCGGCCGGCATCACGCCGCGAACGGCATCGATCAGTTCGAGCGGAAAGCGCAGGCGGTTCTGCCAGCTTCCGCCGTATTCGTCGGTACGGGTGTTCGAAATCGGCGAAAGAAAGCTGTGAATGAGATAGCCGTGTGCAGCATGCAGTTCGATGACGTCGAAACCGGCATCCATCGCCCGTCGCGCAGCGTCGGCCCAGTTCTGGATGACCTCGCCGATGTCGGAACCACTGAGTTCGCTGGGCGTCGGCCAGCCCGTACCCGCCGGCGTGGAGGTGGGGCCGACCACCGGCCAGCCGGTGTCACCACGCAACGCGTCCTCGGCGGTCAGTGGACTCATGCCGTTCCACGGGGCGGAGATGGCGGCCTTGCGCCCGGCGTGTGCAAGCTGAATCGCCGGCACCGCACCGAGACCGCTGACAGCTCGCGCCACCCTCGCCAGGGGTTCGATCTGAGCGTCGTTCCAGAGGCCGAGATCGCCGTTCGAGATGCGTCCGCGCTCTTCGACGGCGGTCGCTTCGACCATCACCAGCCCGGCCCCGCCGAGGGCGAACCGCCCCAGATGCACAACGTGAAAGTCGGTGGCAAAACCGTCGAGGCCTGCCCCGTACATGCACATCGGCGACACCATGATGCGGTTCTTCAAAGTGATCCCGCGTATTGCGAGGGGCGAGTGAAGACGCGATTCTACCGAGGACGGTGATTCTAAAGCCATGGGCCGATTATATATTCTTACCGTCGAGATATATAGTCCACGTCGGCGATCGTCACTGCGCGAGAGAGCGGCGAGCTAGCGCCGCGTCACGGCTGCACCAGCACCTTGAGCGCCGAGCGATCATCCATCGCCCGATAGCCCGCAGGAACCTCGTCGATCGAAACCGTGCGGTCGAACACACGGCCGGGCTCGATGCGGCCCTCGAGCACGTCGGGCAGCGCGGCCTCGATGTACGCGCGAACGGGTGCCGGGCCGCCGGTGAGGGTGACGTTCTTGCCGAACAGGGCGTTCCAGCCCACTGGCGCGCGGTTGTACTGCGGAACCCCGACGCGCGAGATCACGCCGCCCGGGCGCACGATGCCGTAGGCCTGCTCGTACGCCGGCATGAGGCCGACCGCCTCGATCACGACGTGACTGCCCTCGCCGCCGGTGAGCTCGAGCACAGCGGCGACCCCCTCTTCAGCGCGCGCGGCGACGACGTCGGTGGCCCCGAAGTCGACACCGAGATCGGTGCGGGCGGCGTGCCGGCCCATCAGAATGATGCGCTCGGCGCCCAGCCGCTTCGACGCGAGCACCGCCGAGAGCCCCACGGCACCGTCGCCGATCACCGTGACCGTCTTGCCCGGCGCGACCCGGCCCTGGTGCGCTGCGTGATACCCGGTGAGGTAGACGTCGGAGAGAGTCAGCAAAGACGGATAGAGCGCCTCGTCGACGGCACCGGGAACCTTCACGAGCGAGCCGTCGGCCTGCGGCACCCGAATCGCCTCGGCCTGACCGCCGCCCACGCCGTGAGCGCCGTAATACCCGCCGCGAGGGCACGAGGTCTGCATGCCTTCGCGGCAGAAGACGCAGGTGTTGTCTTGATACGTGAACGGCGCGATGACGAAGTCGCCCGCCTTCAGCGTCGATACCTCGCCGCCGATCTCTTCGACCACGCCGATGTACTCGTGGCCCATCGCTTTACCCCGCTCCGTCGGCGGAGCGCTGTGAAAGGGGTGCAGGTCTGACCCGCAGATGCAGGCCCGGGTGACGCGCACAATCGCGTCGGTGGGCTGCTGGATGATCGGGTCGGGCACGCTCTCGATGCGAACGTCGCCCGCGCCGTACAGGTAGGTTGCTCTCATGTGATCTATTCTGCTCGACCGCAGCAGGGAACACGACGCCGAGACTACGGCGCCGACAGCGTCAGCGGGAGGCGTCAGCGAGAGGCGCCGTCTTTCACGAGGTCGGCGATCACCGTCGGGCCTGCCTGCAGGATGGCGTTGCGGTCCATCACGAGATGCAGGTTCATGGCGTGCACGTTGAGAAAGAGCTGTCCGATGATGTTGCCGCGCCGCAGGGCCGTCGTTCCGGCCCAGTAGTACGCGAAGTCGACACACTTCAGCGCGACGTCGAGCGCGTACCGGCTAGCCTGCTTCGCGCGGTCGCCCCAGTACTCCGTCATCGGGTCGGGGCTGTTCGTCGCATAGTCGTCGACCTGGGCGACGAAGTCGTAGTAGGCGAGACGAGCGGCGGTCAGCTCGGCGTCGAGCACGGCGATGTCGTGCTGAAACAGGGGCTGGTCGGCGACCGTCGCGTAGGGGCCGTCGCGGCGCTTGCGCTGCTGAGCGAGGGTGGCCACCTCTTCGAGTGCACGGCGTGCCGCACCGAGAGACACGGGCGGCTGGCCGGTGACACCGTGTACGCCGAGCCCGACGCGGTGGCGAGGCGCGCCTCGCAGCACCCTCTCTGGCCAGGGGTTCATCGAGAACGTGAACATCTCGTGCACGAACATCGACGGAATCTCGTAGTCGATGCTCGAGGTCGCTTGGAGCCCGATGACGTCCCAGTTGCCGTCGAGGATCACCTGGTCGCGGGGAACGACGATCGCGATGAAAGCGGGAGACCCGTTTTCGAGAAAGACCTGCTTGTCGTTCTCGAAGATCGCGCAACCACCGACGAAGTGCGTTGCGACATTGGCGCCAGAGGCGAACTGGTACTTCCCTTCGACGATGTAGCCGTTCTCGGTTCGAACGGCGCGGCCGCGCGGCGCACCCATTCCGGCGATCGTGGCCGATCGGCCTTCACCCCACAGCTCGCGCACTCCTTCTTCGGGCAGCATCGCCGCGAACAGGCCGGTGAATCCCCCGACGGCGTGCAGAACCCACCCTGCTCCGTCGTCGTAGCGCGATACCTCTTCGACCATCTTCTGACAAGCGACGTAGCTGTTCTCCCCGCGCCCGCCGAGGTACTCGGGCACGTCGAACAGCGCGAATCCACCCTGAAGGAATGCGTCGACCGCAGTCGGCGTCAGACCTCCGTTCTGCACCGAGGCCGCCGACTCCGCCCGCAGAACGGGCCCGAACGTACGAAGAGCAGACTCCGCCGAGGTGAGCACGGGCGTCGAAGCAATTGTCATTTCAATTCACCATTCTGTTCTAACGTCTTTGTCGAGGTCTGGTGCGGCCGGCAGTACTGACGAGTGAGAGCCGAGTCTGTACCGAAGATACACCAATCAATCGTTTGGTAGCAAGACCGTGGCGCTACACGACTGCGCGGTCATAAGACGGCAGCCGCGAGCTCGTCGAGCGCAGCGATCGCCTCATCGTGAGGCAGCGTCGGGAGCAGAAAAACACTTTCGTCTACCCCCATGTTCCGGTAGACCTCCGCCTGCTCCGCGCCACCGGTCACGCCGAAGATATAGACCGGAATATGACCGCGGCCCGAGGCCCGTGACCTGTCGCGCAGCTCCTGAAGACGGTCGGGAAGGTCGGGCATCGCCGGCCAGCCCGGGTTCGGACACCACGCGTCGGCGTACTCCAGAACGCGGTCGAGAACCGTCGGCCCCATGCCGCCCAGCAAAATAGGCGGATGCGGGCGCTGAAGTGGTTCGGGCCGAAGCGTCGTCGGGGCGATGTCGACGAGATCGCCGTGATACTCAGCGATCTCGTCGCTCCAAAGATTCTTCATCGCCAGCACTCGTTCTCGCAACAACTTGGTTCTGGTGCCCGGATTCGTGCCGTGCTGCCGCATCTCCTCGACGTTCCAGCCGGCAGCGATTCCGAAATCGAAGCGGCCGTTGCTCAGCCGATCGAGCGACGCGACAGACTTCGCAGTGTGAATAGGGTCGCGCTGAACGAGCACGCACATTCCGGTACCGATTCGAAGGGTGCTGGTCGCGGCCGCCGCGTAGCTGAGGGCCACGAACGGGTCGTAGACCCGGTAGTACTCGGGTGGCAGTTCGTCGCCGCCCGGGTAGGGGGTTTCGCGACTGCTCGGGATGTTCGAATGCTCCGTGAAGAACAGCGAACTGAATCCGCGTCGCTCCGCCTCCACGGCGAGCGCGTCGGGGCGAATGCTCTCGTCGGTAGGAAATGTGACAAGCCCGATCTTCATCGTTCAGACCTCTTTCTTGTGGGTGCCGGGGGAGCCGCGCGCGGCCAGTCGGTCAGTCGGTCAGTCGGTGGGAGAGTGTCGATCGTCGACTCCGAACAGCTCGGCCAGAACGCTGATCGAGCTGCGCAGCGACGATGCGATCGGCTTCGCCATGGAGTCGGGCGCCAGATCGGTGCTGTAGACGACCAGGCAACTGGATTCGCCGGTCGGAATGACGTCGACGGTGGCCAGGTGCTCGGTCAGCGGCAGCCCCTGCTTCACGCTGTACTGCACACGGCGCAGGTCGTGGTCGAGCGTGACGATCTCTTCGACCACCTCACCGCCACGCTTGAGTTCGAGCGTGCGAAGTGGTCCGTTCATCGAACTCGAGGCGATACTCGGCGCCCATTTCGTGATCTCGGCCGGAGCACCGACGATCTCCCAGACCACGTCGGCGGGACTCGCCAGCCAGCCGTATTCCCGAATCGAAACCATAGCCTCACGCCTCCGCATGCTGTTGATCGAGCGGAGCTCTGCGGTAGAACTCCCTGAGCTGGAACTTGACCACTTTGCCCGAAGGTGTGCGGGGCAATTCTTCGACGAAGTCGATCGAAGTCGGGCACTTGTACCCGGCCAGAAGCGACTTGCAATACGAGATCAGCTCCGCTTCGGTCGGCGAAGTACCCGGCTCGGCGATCACGATCGCCTTGACCGTCTCGATCCACCGCTCCGACGGCACTCCGATCACCGCGCATTCGCGCACGAACGGATGGCTGACCAGAGCGTTTTCGACTTCGGCCGGGTAGACGTTCTCGCCTCCGCTGACGATCATGTCTTTGACCCGGTCTTGCAGAAAAAGAAAACCCTGCTCGTTCATCGAGGCGGCGTCGCCGGTTCTCAACCAGTCGCCGCCGACGAGAGTGCGCGCAGTGACGTCGGGCTGCTTCCAGTACCCCGCGAACGTCTGCGGCGAGCGCACCCACATCTCGCCGACCGCGCCGAGCTCGACGTCGCGCAGCGTCTCGGGGTCGACCAATCGCACCTCGGTTCCCGCGATCGGCCGTCCGCACGATCTGAGCAACGTGACGTCGGTCGAGTGATCGATCGGGGCCAACGTGGTGACCAGCGGACACTCGGTCATTCCGAAACCCTGGATGAACGCGCAGTCGAAGGCATCGAGCGCACGCTGCAGTATCGTCTGCGTCATCGGGCCGCCCCCGTAGTAGAGATAGTTCAGCGACGTGAAGTCCGTGCTCTGAAGCCGCGGGGAGTTCAGGAGCATGAGCACCACCGACGGCACCGCGATGAGATTGGTCACCCTGCGGCGGTCGACCGTATCGAGGATCAGATCGGGGTCGACATCGCGAAGAAGGTGAGTCGTCGCTCCCCGGTAGAGGCCCGCGACGGCCCAGCCGGTTCCTCCGATGTGAAAGAGGGGCATGGTCGACAGACTCACCGAGTCTGGGCTGAAGCGCGCCACCTCTGCGAGGCTCTCGAGGTACGACATGAAGCTGGCACTCGAGGTCATGACCCCCTTCGGATGCCCGGTGGTGCCCGAGGTGTAGATCTGTAGAACGATCGCTTCGTCGTCGAGTCGCCCGGTCATCCGTTCACCGACCGCGTACTCGTCGAGCCAGCTCGACCACTTCGTCAGTTCATGATGCTCGGCGAGCGGAACAATGCGCCGAACCAGAGGCAACGTGTGCGCAATCGGCTCGATCGTGTCGATGTAGTGCTCGTCGACGACCAGCACGACGGCCTGCGAGTCGATCACGACCGCGGCTATTTCGGGAAGGGCCAGCCGCCAGTTGATCGGAACCGGCACCGCGCCGACCTTCATCGCGCCGACCAGATACTCGAAGTATTCGACGCACGACTTCGCGAGAAAAGCGATGCGGTCGCCGCTGTGCACCCCCATCGCCAGCAGTGCCCGAGCGAAACGATCGGAACGATCATCCAGCGTCAGGTAGTCGAGCGACTTGCCGCCGCATTCGACGGCGATGACGCGCGGGCGCTCGAGAGCATGAGCTCTCAACACTGCGGGAAGATCTACAGGCATGTCATCACTTATTCTTCGGCGAACAGAGCTACGACGTCGGGTTCTCGAAGGCGGTGAAAGCCTTCTCGAGCAGATCGCGCTCGTCTGCGGCGCTCATCGGCACCGCATACCCGTCTTCTGAGATTATGGCCGACCAGGAGTCGCGAATGTCTTCGATGCTGAGATCGGGTGAATAGAACCCCGGGCCCTCGCCGATGAAGATGCGTGCGACACGGCCGGCGGCGACCGAGAAGATCTCCCCGTTGGCCGCGCATTCCGAGTGAGCCAGGTAGGCGACCATCGGCGAGACGAGTTCTGGTTTGAGCCGGCGCTCCCACTCTTCGTCGAGAATGCCGGCAGACATCGCGGTGGCCGCAATCGGGGCGATGATGTTCGCTGTGATGTCGTATTTCGCACTCTCGAGGGCGATCACCCGAGACAGACCGATGAGCCCCATCTTCGCGGCGCCGTAGTTGGCCTGGCCGAAGTTGCCGAACAACCCGGCCGCCGAGGTGGTCGAGATGATGCGGCCGTATCCTTTTTCTTTCATCACGCGATAGGCCGGCAACGTGACGTTGAAGGCGCCGTTCAGATGAACGTCGAGCACCGGTGCGACCTGCTCGATCGTCATCTTCGCGAACGACTTGTCTCTCACGATTCCGGCGTTGTTGACCACGATGTCGACGGTTCCGAACGAATCGAGGGCCTGCTGGATGATCGCTGCCCCGCCCTCTGGCGTCGCGACCGAGTTCGTGTCGGCCACGGCGGTGCCGCCCGCGGCGACGATCTCGTCGACCACTCGCGAAGCGAACGTCTCGCCCGTCTCGGGCGATCGAGAGAGATCGTTGACGACGATCTGCGCGCCACGCGAGGCGAGCAGCAGTGCGTGTGACCGGCCGAGGCCCGAGCCGGCTCCGGTGATGACGGCGACCTTGCCGTCGTAGCGCATGTTCATACCGTGGCTTCCTTCTTCTGGTTCGAGATCTCGTCGGTACTCGGCACGGTTCCACCCGCCGAGATGTAGTCGGCGATGTCGGATTCACTGAAGCCGAGCTCCAGCAGAACCGGTCGCGTGTGCTGGCCCAACCGAGGCGCAGGGCAGAGCACCTCGCCGGCGTACTCGTCGAAGTGGATCGGTTGCTTCACCACACGCAGGCCGCCAGGGCCATCGATGGTCGTGATCACCCCGCGCGAGATGACTTGTGGGTCACGAGCAACGTCGGCGTCACGGTTGACACGGCCAAAGCCCACGCCGCGCGCGGCCAACACGTCTTCGATGTCCGAGAGTTCGTGCAGCGCAAAGGCCTGATCGAGACGCGCTCGCAACTCTGCGCTGCGTGCTTCACGGTCGAGGGTCGGCACGTCAGCGAGGTCTTCGAGACCGATGACCGCACAGAGTTCGCGCCACTGATGATCTTCACCCGTGATGCTGAGTGCTGCCAGTTCACGTTGTGCACCGACGCGAAAGACCCCATACCCCGGGTCTTCGGGCGGATAAGGGGCCGCGCCGAGGGAGTTGAGCGAAGACGTGAGCGACGTAGTACGCCACGCGACGAGTGCGTCGAGCATCGAGACATCGACATGGGTACCGCGGCCACTCGATGTGCGTGCATAGAGCGCGGTCACGATTCCGATCGCGGCGTACATGCCCGACGAGATATCTGAGAGCGGCATGGCCGCCGGTTGCGGGTTCTCACCCTGCGATACGAATCCTGCGAGCGCCTGCATCGAGAGGTCGTGCCCTCCGCGCGAACTCAACGGACCGGTTTGCCCGTAGCTCGAAATCGACGCGTAGATGAGCTCAGGATGTTCGGCGCGAAGCTCTTCCGCACCGAACCCCAAGCGACTCATCACACCCGGTTTGAACCCCTCCATGAGCACGTCGGCCGTCGCGACGAGTCTACGAAATGCCGCTTTTCCGATGGCGCTCTTCAGATCGAGCACAATCGAGCGTTTGTTGCGGTTGAGCCCCTCGAAATGCCCGGGAAAGCGTCTCGACGGATCCCCGCCATTCGGGCGCTCGACGAGAATAACGTCGGCTCCCAAGTCGGCCAGGATCAGCGACGCGAATGGCCCCGGATACTGCTCGGCCAGCGAGACGACGCGCACTCCGGTCAGCGGACCCGTCATGCGACCCCGGGCTCGAACCAGAAGTCGGTGACTCGACCCTCGGGTTCGGGCGAAAAGACGGCGTGAACGGGCGACTCGATCGACAGGGCATCGGGCAGGGTGGTGCCGTCACCCAGATCGACGCCGTGCATATAGTTGGCGATCGACGACGTCGCGCCGTCGAGCTTCACGTAGATGACCGCGTACGGCACGTCGGGGCTGCCGGCGAACGGCGCGGTCACGATGGTGACCGCCTGAATCGTTCCGTTCAGGCCGACCTGCACCAGCTTGTCGGTCGGAACGAAGGCCTGCTCATTGAACGACTTCGGGGGAACGGCGACTTCGCCGTTCTGCTCGCACAGCGAACCCCAGATCTCGCCCTTTCGAAGCCCGTCGAAGAACGCGCTAGCGAAGGTGCCGATGGTGTACTGGTAGCCGATGTGCCATTCACCCGGTATGCGCACTGTTTCTGTCATGTCGATTCCCTTACTCACTCGTTGATGTCTGTTACTCGGGGTCTGACGCGAGAACGGCCGCGGTATAGAACTGGTCGATACCCCCGCACGCCGTCGCGAGCGCCACTCGTGCGCCATCGACCTGATGGTCGCCGGCTCGCCCCATGACCTGTAGCGCTGCCTCGCCGAAGCGCACCAGCCCCGTCGCGCCGATCGGGTTGGCGGTCATGCAGCCGCCAGAGGGAACGACCGGAATCTTTCCGCCGAGCGCGGTCGCGCCCGTTTCGACGAGCTCGATGCCCCGACCCGACGGGGCTAGACCCATCGACTCGTAGTAGCCGATTTCGAGGTTCGCGAACGGCGCGTACACTTCGACGACGTCGAGCTGGTTCAGCGGATCAGTGATTCCCGCCTCGCGATACGCGTCGTCACAGGCCCAGCCGAGCGCGCGCGGAATGGCAAGATCGGAGTCGGCGTCTTTGATGCGATCACCGATGCGGTACACGTCTGTGGCATGACCGGCGCCGCGCATCCATGCCACGCTCTTGTGACGTTTGGCGTTCGCGCCCGACGTCATGACGACAGCTGCTGCGCCGTCGGAACGCGGGCAGGTGTGCAGCAGACGCAACGGCCAGGCCAGCGGCCGCGAATTCTTGACGTCTTCGATGGTGATGTTCTTATGCAGATGGGCGAACGGATTGAGCAAAGCGTTGTCGAAGTTCTTCTTCGACACCCACGCCATGTGGTCTTCGGTCAGGCCGAAGTACTCCATCTGGCGAGAAGCCACCAGCGCGATTCCGGTGATGACGTTCAACTGCACGTCTTGTTCGAAGATGGGGTCGAAGATCGTGGTGAAGACGGCCTGCGCGTCGGGCGTCTCTGACGTGCGCTGCAACCCGACCACAAGAACCGTCTCGTACAGCCCCGACTCGATGAGGCGAGCTCCGGCGATCGCCGCCGAACCCCCGGTCGCGCCGCCTGTGTGCACACGCACCACAGGCTTACCGACGCCACCGAAGGCCTCGATGCTCCAGCGGTCTGGCTCGTAAACGCCCTCGAATACCTCGGGCGCCGACGCGAACACGACGGCGTCGATGTCGTTGATGTCCATCTGCGAGTCGGCGAGGGCGGCACTCACCGCCTCGAACACCAGCTCGGGTCCGCTCACGTCTTCGCGCACTGTTCTGAACTTGGTCTGCCCGAAGCCGAGGATGGCTGCTGCGTTGCTCGTCATTTCATCTCCACTAGAACTGCGTTTGCGCTTTCGACTCCGAGTCCCGCTGCCGAGATCACCAAAGTCGGGCCGTCGATTCCGAGCTCGAGCGCGTGAACGAGGGCGACGAGACCGGCGGCGTAACCGAGGTCTGCGGTCTGCGGGTCTTCACGAACGATCGACGACTCCGGTACCGACAGCGCTTCGGCGATGTCTGCGCTCGAGATGCGGTGCAGGCCGCCGACGAAGATGCGCCTCACGTCGCTGATCGGAACGGCGGCGAATTTCAGGGCGGCAGCAACGGCCGACTGGGTCGGCTTCAGCACCGGCTCGCCCGGCCGAAGGTACGGCCCGGTCGACGACCCGAATCCGCTCAGCACGAGGTCGCCGGCTTTCGGATGCCCGTCCGTAGTGATGACGACCGCGGCAGCGGTGTCGTTCGGCTGCAGGGGTGCAGCGTCGGTCAACACGATGGTGCCCGACTCCTGCGACTCGCGCAGACTCAGAATCGCATCGGGGTGGTACTTCAGCGAACGGTGCATCGACGGCTCGAGCGCGAGCGCCGGAATCGCGGCAGGGTCGACCACGTCGCTGAACTTGTTCCAGGCGCACACGATCAGGGTCTGGGCGGCGCCGGAGCCGACCTCTGCCGCGCCCATCCAGACGGCGGCCAGGGCGTCGTTGCAGACGCGCATCTCGCTCTTGTGGAACGAGCCGGTCGAACCTGTCAGGGTCATGGTCGAGATCGCGCGACCGTCGTTCAGATCGGAAGACGCCATGCAGACACCGTCGATCTCTGCGATGGTTATGCCCGCATCGACCAGAGCCTGCGATGTCGACGAGTAGATCAACTCGTCGAGGGCCCCCGGAATCTCTGCGCTCGGTGGGAGTAACGACCATCCCGCTATGCCGATTTTCAACGCCACGTCACAAGCCTCTCTGCTTCATTGCCAACCAAACGCTTGGTTCTTTCATGGTGCCACGATGCACCCGTCGTGTCAAACTTTGTTCGGCGCACCGATCGTGACGGTCGCCGTGCCCTGAAAGACGACGATCTGGTTCTGATTCGTCGTCGTCACCTCGAGCGACGCGAGGGCGTCGCCGGGCTCGAGGTCGACGACCCGAACATCCACCGTCAAGGTGTCGTCGGGCCACACCTGCGCGCGAAACCGGCCACCGAATCGCGTCATACTGCCAGCACCGAACAGGTCGGTGATCGCGGTGCCGGTGAGGGCCATCGTCAGCATTCCGTGTGCGAAGACAGAAGGGTAGCCCGCCACCTGGGTGGCATAGGGCTCGTCGGTGTGCAGCGGGTTGAAGTCGCCTGAGGCACCCGCGTACTGCACGATCTGGCCGCGAGTGAGGTTGCGGATCACCACCGCCGACCACGACGAGCCGACGGCGATCTGGTCGAGAGTGCGCGAACCGCGCCCATCGCCGCCGAGGGTCATGATGCTTCCGCCGCCGTGGGCACCGTCACGCCGACGAGGGTGCTGGTGAGCACGAGCTGCCCTCGGGCGTCGCGAAATTCGGTGATTCGCTCGAAGAACCGCATCGTGCCCGCCCGGCCCTCTTTCTGCCAGGTGCTGCCTTCGCGTGTCGTGGCGAACAGCTCGGCACCGGCCTCGATGCGCTGGTGATACTCGAACCTCTGCTCGGCGTGAAGTGTCGTCTCGCTGGCCGGGGTGGTGGCCGGCGTTTCGGCCTCACCCGCAACGCCCCCGGTGCCGATCCAGGGCCGATTCGCTCGCGGGCGGAACCGGTAGTCGGGCAGCACGTGCTGCAACGACTCCGTGAACGTCGGGGGCGCCAGCTGCGGTGCGTTCACATAAGCCGGGTGCTCATCACCGATCGCCCGGGCGAACAGCGTGATCTGCAGCGGCTCGACCCGAAAGACGACTTCTGCGTTATCTGACATGTTCGGTCAGCTGGCATGTTCGAACAGGTGTGAGGCAATCTCGTCACGATGCTGCCACGTGGTGCCGAGCGACTGCCTCGCAGTGATGGCGCGGCGATAGAACAGGTGCGCCGGATGCTCCCAGGTGTACCCGATGCCGCCCAGTACCTGAATCGTGCTCGCCGCCACCGTGACAGAGGCCTCGACGCAGATCGACTTGGCAAAATCGGCGTCGACCGCGCTCGGCTCGTGCGGCTGCTGTAGCACCCATGCGGCATGAAGGCCAGCGGCTGCGGCCGAGTCGACCAAGACCGCAGAGTCGGCGCAGCGGTGTTTGATGGCCTGAAACGAGCCGATGGCACGGCCGAACTGCTTGCGGCTGCGGGCGTGTTCGACAGAGATCTCGAGGCACCGGGTCGCCGCCCCGACCTGCTCGGCCGAAATGCACAGCAGCGCCAGCTCTGTCAGGCGTGCCCGCGCCAGGCGAGCGGTCTCGAAGGTGCCGATCTGCACCACCGTGGTGTCAGCGAACTCGATGCGGCCGACGGCTCGCGTCAGGTCGAGCTGCTGCAAAGCGATCCTGGTCAATTCAGACGGTCGATCGACAAGAAAACAGCCGAGCCCTTCGTCGGTCTCGGCGAAGAGAACCACCACGTCTGCGTCGACCGCGTCGAACACAAAGTTCGACTCGCCCGAGACGATCCACCCCGCGTCAGTCTGGCGGGATGCTCGCAGACCTGTTGCCGGAAGCCAGTCGAGACCAGCGACCGCCGCTCTGCTCGATCCGGTCAGAAACGATTCGAGCGACTCGTCGAATTCGCTGCTCACATCCGCGGTGACAAGTAGTTCGGCGGCGAGCATCGTCGACAACAAGGGGCCGCCGTAGAGAACCCGGCCCAGTTCCTCGAAGACCACGAAGAGCTCCACGAACCCCGCCCCCGAACCGCCACGGTCTTCGGGAATGGTGAGTCCTACAAGGTCCAGTTCGGCGCAGAGCCTGCCGAATACCTCGACATCGTGCCCCGACGATTGCGAGTTCTCTGCGCGTTGCACCAAGGTGTGCTCGGGGCTCTGCTGTTGCAAGAATGAACGCATCATCGACTTCAACTGCCTTTGATCGTCATCGAGTTCGAAGAACATCCGATCACCTCGCGTCTTTCGGTAGGCCGAGAATTCGTTCACCGATGATGTTTCGCTGAATCTCACTCGAGCCGGCGTAGATGGTGGCGGCCCGCGCCCGCAGAAAGTAGTCGGCCCACGCGCCCGACGTGTTCGGAGTGCCCGCTTCGGCCGCCGGGAAGCTCATTCCTTGCAGTCCGTCGCCTTCGGGAACAATGCCGTCGCTCCCCATGATGTCCATGGCGAGTTCGGTCGTCTGCTGCAGCCATTCGCTCCAGAACAGCTTGTGAATCGAAGACTCGGCCCCGATCTCGTCACCGTCGACCCACCGACTCACCGCGCGCATCCCCATACTCCGCATCTGCTCGACGCCCTCTGCGCTGCGTGCAAGGCGCTGGCGGATCTCGTCGTCATCGGCCTTGCCGTATCTCACCGCGAGCTGAACGAGGCGATCCAGGTCTTTAGCGAACTTCATCGGCAGCGTCGCAGCAGCCTCGCCGCGCTCGAACCCGAGCAGCGTCATGGCCATGCGCCAGCCGTCGTTCACCTCGCCCACCACGCTGTCGACGGGGCAGCGTGCGCCGTCGAAGAAGACCTCGTTGAACTCGGCCTCGCCGGTCAGAGTCTTCAGTGGCCGCAGCGTGAGGTCAGGCTGATCGATCTTGAGAAGCAGCAGGCTCAGGCCGCGATGGCGGTGCGCGCTCGGATCAGTTCGGCACAGGACGAAGATGTGCGTGGCGAGGTGCCCGTACGACGTCCACGTCTTCTGCCCCTCAACAACCCATTCGTCACCGTCGAGATGGGCACGAGTGCGCACACCGGCGAGATCTGATCCGGCCTCGGGCTCCGAGAATCCTTGGCACCAGACATCCTGTTTGCTCAGAATGCGCGGAAGGTAGTACTGCTTCTGCTCTTCGGTTCCGAATTTCAGCAGGGTCGAGCCGAGCATCTGAATGCTGAAATTGTCGTTCAGGCCGCCCTGCGGCACGCCCGCCCGGGTGAACTCCTCTGCCAGAACCAGCTGATCGAGAGGAGTGAGCCCCGCGCCGCCGTAGGCTTCGGGCCAGCTCACGGCGAGCAGGTTGCTTCTGTGCAACGTCGCCCGCCAGGCGTCGATGAAGACCTGCTGCTCTTCTGTCGGCATAGAGCCGAGACCCGTCCAGCCCGGGGGCAGGTGCGAAGCGAGAAACTCGCGCACGCGGGTGCGAAACAGTTCAGCGCTTTCTGGATACGGAGACACCGCGCGCTCAGAGGTCATGGTCATAGCCGCTCGAGAATCGTCACGTTGGCTTGACCGCCGCCTTCGCACATGGCCTGAAGGCCATAGCGCTTTCCCGTTCGCTGCAATTCGGCCAGCAGCCCAGTCATGATGCGGGCGCCGCTGGCGCCGATGGGATGCCCGAGGGCGATCGCCCCACCGTTCACGTTCACTCGTTCGGACTCGACTCCGAGCTCTTTCTGCCAAGCCAGCACGACAGAGGCGAACGCCTCGTTGACCTCGAAGAGATCGATGTCGTCGACACTCAGCCCGCTGCGTTCCAGGGCGCGGTGCGTACCCGCGATGGGAGCAGTGAGCATGTACACGGGGTCGTCACCGACCACCGTCATCGTGTGGATGCGCGCCACCGGAGTCAGACCGTAACGCCCGACGGCATCGGCCGAGCACACCAGCAGGGCTGCCGCCGCGTCGGAAATCTGGCTCGACAGCGCGGCAGTCACACGGCCACCCTCGCGCAGTGTCGCGAGTTTGGCCATCCGCTCCAAACTCGTGTCGCGCCGAGGGCCCTCGTCGGCGCTCACCCCGCCGAAGGGCGCGATCTGCTCGACGAAGTAGCCGGCATCGATGGCGTGAATCGCGCGCTGATGGCTGGTGAGCGCATACTCTTCCATCTCTTCGCGGCTGATGTTCCACTTTTCGGCGATCAGGTCGGCCGCCCGAAACTGGTCGATCTCTTCAGACCCGTAATGCTTCTGCCAGCCTTCGCTTTCGAACGGGTTGGTGAACCGAAGGTCGTTGCCGACCGTCCAGGCCAGGTTGATGGGAACGACGCTCATCAGCTGAACCCCGCCAGCGACCACGACGTCTTGCGCTCCGCTCATCACGGCTTGTGCCGCGAAGTGAACCGCCTGTTGCGAAGAACCGCATTGACGGTCGATCGTAACCCCCGGAACGTGCTGTGGAAGCCCGGCGGCGAGCCACGACAGCCGCGCGATGTCGCCGACCTGAGGCCCGACGGAGTCGGTGTTGCCGAGAATGACGTCGTCGACGACATTCGGATCGATGCCGCTTCTTTCGACGACCGCGCTCAGCACATGTGCCGCTGCGTCGACTGGATGCGTCGCCGACAATCCACCGTTCTTCTTGCCCACCGGTGTTCTGACTGCTTCGACGATGAAGGCTTCTGGCATTGACTTCTCCCTGAATGACTATCGGCTCATCGAGCGAGATCACCCGGAATCGGCGAGCTCTGTGCACGTGCGGTGAGGCGATATCTGCACATTAGCAATCAATCGGTTGGTTGTCCAGAAGTGGCTCGAGTGCGTGTCGGGTCGGTCTTCGGGCGGGTCGAAGACCGGTTCGGCGCGCGCAAAAAACCTCCGACCCGTGCAGGTTCGGAGGCTCAGCGGTTGGTCGCGACTAGCGGCTCGAGTGCTCCTGCGAACCGAAAATGGCCGACAGTGCCATGTTCGTGTAGTCCCGGGCAATCGATTCAGCCGAATCCGCTCCGTCGGGCTTGAACCAATCGGCGACCCAGTTCGTTCCGCCGATCACGAACGACGAGATGTGCTTGAGCTGCACGTGCGACTCGATGCCCTCGGCTTTGTACGCCGCGGCGATGAGGTCTCTCAAGAAGATGTCGTACTGACGGCGGTGCTTCGAAATGGTCTCCAGGCGCTCGCCGGTGAGGTAACGCCAATCCCGAAAATACAGCGTGGTGCGCTCGATGTTGTTCAGCGTGACGAGAAGCGATCGCTCGAGATAGGTGCGGAGCTTTTCGACCGGGCCGAGGTCGAGAGCCGCAATTTCGATCATCAGGGCTTCGTTCTCGACGTGCGCGTCGTCGAAGATTCTGAAAAGCAGGTCTTCTTTCGAACCGATGTAGTGATAGACGCTGCCCTTCAGCACGCCGATGGCGTCGGCCACATCTTGAACGCTCGCCGCGGAATACCCTTTACGCGAGAAGAGCGCGAGCGCCGCCCGCATCATCTCGGGGTCACGATTTCGCCGCTCGCGAGGCGCACGCTCTACCGTCTCCGCTGGATCCGCCACGGTAAACCCTCCCGATCTGCTCTTAAGGTATCTTCGCATACGCCCATCGCCGCGCAGGCCCGCGCCCGCACGAGCCGGCGCGAAGCGTGCTCATCCCTCACCGTGTGCGCGACGATCCGAGTCGAGCGAACTCGCTAGCGGCGTCGAGCAATCGCGGTACGCCCTCTTCGAGCGTCGGCCCGAACGTGTCGCCGGGGCGCTCTCCGTCGAGCCAGCGGGTGTACATCGCCTCGCAGAAGATCGCCGCCTTCCACAGGGCGAGCGCCTGGTACCACGGCAGATCATCCAGACCGACCTTCATCTGGTCTTGGTACAGGCTTGCGAGCTCGTCACGTCGAAGAAAGCCGGGCCCCCGGGTGACCGAGCTGAGCTCCAGCGGCGTCGACTCCACTCCCGGCTCGGCGTAGGTAGCGGTCAGATAGCCGAGGTCGGCCAGGGGGTCACCCAGGGTCGCCATCTCCCAGTCGAGAATCGCCGTGACCTCGGCCGGGGAGTCACGGGCGAACATGAGGTTTCCGGCTCGAAAATCGCCGTGCACGATCGAGGCCCGCTGGCTCACCGGCAGCGTCGACTGCAGCCATTCGCCCAGGGCGTCGACGGCCGGGAGAGAGCGTCTGGAGGTGACACCCCACAGTGACGAGAAGCGCTGCACCTGACGGGCGAGATACCCGTCTGGTCGACCGAACTTCGCCAGATCGCCCGTGTCGACGTCGACACTGTGCAACTCGACCAACGAGTTCACGATCGCAACGCTCGTGGCTCGTCGCTGCTGCAGCGAGTCGAGTGCCGGCGGAACCGTATCGGTGATGACCTCCCCGTCGAGAAACGACATCACATAGAACGGAACTCCGAGAATCGACTCGTCGTCGCTCAGAGCGAGAATCTCGGGCACCGGTATTCCCTGCGCCGCGACGAGCCGCTGAATCGTCGCCTCGCGCACCATGTCATGCGTCGAGCGCGGCAGGGGCGGGCGAGGCCCGCGACGAAGGATGAACGTGTCGTCGCCCCGGTCGATGCGGTAAGTGATGTTCGATTGACCGTCTCCGATGCGGTGCCAGTCGATCGGGCCGGCGCCGAGTCCGCGCGAATCCAGAAACTCGGTCACGGCGTCCACGATGAGCAAGGGGGGTGAGGTCAGTTGTGCCGCCTCGACACTCGTCGCTACGACCTCGATGCCATCGGGTGTCGCCGTCATCGTGCAGCCTCGTCGTCGTCGTGAATCGTCGCCAAGTACGGTTCTCCGCCGTCGACCGCAGCCTTTCGTCGAGCGGATGCACGACGCGAAATGGCCCACTTGTGGGTCTCGTTCGCGCCGTCGTAGATGCGGAACGGGCGCACTTCGTTGAGGTACGAGGCCAGCGGCAGGTCATCCGACACGCCGTCGCCGCCGCACAGCTGCATGGCGCGGTCGATGACCCGGTAGACAGCCTCAGAGCAGTAGACCTTCGCCACAGACGACATCGCCGACCCGGCCTTCGGATCGGAGGCAAGCAACTGGGCGGTCTTCGAGATGATCGCGTCGGCCGTCTCGATATCGATCACACTCTGCGCGATCAGCTCTTGGGCGATGCCCAGTTCGTCGATGGCCGAGCCGAAGATCTGCCGCCGCGAGGTGCGGTCTAGGGCGATGTCGAGTGCCCGGCGGGCGAGCCCCAGCCAGCGCATGCAATGCGTCAGCCGGGCGGGGCCGAGTCGAACTTGCGCATAGCGGAACCCCAAGCCCACCTCCCCCAAAACGGCGTCGTCGTCG
Source organism: Subtercola sp. (assembly GCA_025463765.1). Classification (GTDB taxonomy): domain Bacteria; phylum Actinomycetota; class Actinomycetes; order Actinomycetales; family Microbacteriaceae; genus Subtercola. The sequence goes on from JAODBC010000038.1 coordinate 40,267, forward strand.
ACACTGCAGTTCTCAAAATGAACGTGTGGATGCCCCCCGCCAATCGCCCGGTCGATGGTGTGGATGTGCCGACCCAACCGAACACCGGGGTTAGAGGCGTCGACCAAGAACATCGTCGCGCCCGCCTTCGAACCCGCTTCGGCCGGAGTGCGAGCCATCACGATGAAAAACCCGGCACCATCGGCACCGCTGATGAATCTCTTGTGCCCTGAAATGCTCCACCCGCCGTCGACGCGCTCGGCGCTCGTCGTCAGCGCGTCGGGGTCGGAACCTGCGCCCGGGTGCGGCTCCGTCATCGCGAACGACGAACGTATCTCACCCGCCGCCAGCGGAGTCAGAAAGCGAGCCTTCTGGGCATCGGTCGCGATGAGGTTCAGCATGTGCATGTTGCCCTCGTCTGGCGCCATGCAATTCAGAACAGACGCACCGATCGGCGAATAGCCGGCCTCCTGAAAGATAGGCGACCAGAACTCGATCTCGAGTCCCTGGCCACCGAAGGTCTTCGGAACGTGAGGCGCGAAGACGCCCGCCGCCTTGGCCTGTGCTTGCAGTTCGTGTTTGCGGGCATCGGTCAAGCGCTCACCCGGTGCGGGCTCTGCCGCAATGACCACGTCACGAATGAAGGTGTGCGTGCGTGCCCTCAGGGCCTCGACTTCGGCTGGCAATGAGGTCATGATCGTGTTCCATTCCTTTTAATAAGCGACAACTTACGCCACACCACCGGCGACAAGGAGTCCGCCATCGAGGTTGATGACCTGGCCGGTGATCCAGCTGGCGTCGTTTGACGCGAGAAAGGCGACCGCCGAGGCGATGTCGGCAGGCTCGCCGAGCCGGCCGAGCGGGTACTGCGCCGCGACCTCGGCCTCTTTACCCTCGTAGAGCGCCTCGGCGAAGCGCGTCTTCACCACCGCGGGAGCCACCGCATTCACGCGGATCTGCGGGCCCAGTTCGACGGCCAGAGTGCGTGTGAGATGGGCGACGGCCGCCTTGCTGATGCCATAGAAGCCGATGCCGGGCGACGGATTCTGCCCGGTGACCGACGAAACGCTCACGATGCAGCCGGAACGTGCGGCGAACGCCAGACCCGGGTGATGAAAAGCCCCCTGTGCCCAGGCCAGGTTGCCGAGAACGTTGACCTCAATGATCTTGCGAGCGGCCGCTAGATCGAGATCTATCAGTGTTCCGTAGACCGGGTTGATGCCCGCGTTGTTCACCAGAATGTCGAGGCCGCCGAACTCTGCCGCCACCGTGTCGAGAACGGATGCCCGGTGCTCGGCATCATCGGCCTTGCCTGCGATGGCGATGACGGTGCCGTCGGGGAACTCCGCCGCCACGGCCTCCAGCGCCTCGGGCTTTCGAGCGGTGATGCAGACCTGGGCGCCTTCGGCCACCAGGCGTTGAGCGACAGCGAGCCCGATTCCGCGGCTCGCGCCGGTCACGATGGCGACCTTGCCGTCGAGCCGATGCGTATCGACCTGGGGAATATCACTCATAGAACTACTGCTCCTTCTTATTGATGTCGCTGAATCCCATGTGCCGCTCGAGCAGCACGTCGAGTTCGGTGCCGGAATCCGCTTGGCCCACGATCTCGCCTCGAATGATGACGTACCCCCGGTCGATCACGCGGTGCAACGACCGGATCGAGGGCTCCGCCATCACCACTGCAACGTCTCGTGCCGTGAGCTCGCGAACGACCTCGATGATCTGCGACACGATCAGTGGGGCGAGCCCTGTCATCGTCTCGTCGAGCAGCAGCACCTTCGGTTCGCCCATCAACGCGCGCGCCACGACGAGCATCTGCTGTTCACCGCCGCTCAGCACCCCGGCCAGCGACTTCGACCGTGTTCTCAGAACGGGAAATCGATCGAGCGCATGATCGACAACCGATCGTGACAGCCCGAGCATGTCTGCCATGATCTGCAGGTTCTCTCGCACCGTCATGCTGGCGAACAGCTGCCGCCCCTGTGGCACGATCGCTATCTGGCGGGCGCGTTTTCGAGCCGCGAGAGCCGACACGTCTGCGCCGTCGAGGGCGATGCCTCCGGATGCGCGGATGCTGCCGTAGATCGCGAGCAATAGGCTGCTCTTGCCGGCGCCGTTGGGCCCGGCGATCGCCGTGACTTTTCCCGGCGGCGCGACGAATGAGACGGCGCTCAGAGCCTGAGCCTTGCCGTACTGCACGCTCAGCTCGCTGACTCCGAGCCCGGCGCCGACCAGCTCTGTCGCGGTCACGACTGCTCCTCACCGAAGTAGACGAGCCTCATCTGCGGGCTGGCGAGGCACTCGAGCGGGTCACCATCGAACACGACTCGGCCCTGCTGCATCAGCATTATCCTGTCTACGATTTCGCTCACCAAGTCGACGTTGTGATCGATGAGGATGACCGCATGTCCTCTGTTCTTTACGATTCGGATCGCCTCGGCGATTCCGGCGATTCCGGCCGAATCTGCGCCGGCGAACGGTTCATCCAGTATGAGAACGAGCGGTTTCTGGCCGAGCGCACGCACTACCTCGACGAGACGCTGTTCGCCCAGCGACAGGTCTTTCACCGGCCGATCCAGCCCCTCGAGGCCGATCTCTGCGGCGAGCGCTTCGACCTCGCCGTGGCCCGCCGAATTGCTGCCGTGCAGCGCGCCGACGAAAAAGCCTCTGATCATACTGCCGACGCTCGCGTGGCTGATGCCCGAGATTCCGACGATGAGGTTCTCGCGAACCGTGAGCGAGCTGGCGAGCAGTGGATGCTGGTAGGTGCGCGCCAAGCCGGCGCGAGCGCGCTTCGACGGGGGCCCTGTGAGGGCGGCGCCGTTCAAGTGCATCGAACCGCCGTTGGCGACCTGAGTGCCGTAGATCAGATCGACCAGGGTCGTCTTGCCTGCTCCGTTCGGGCCGACGAGCCCCAAGACCTCTCCCGCCGCCAGAGTCAGATCGACGTCTGTGACGGCTCTCATCCCGCCATACTGCTTCGTGAGGCCGCGGCCGACGAGTAGCTCGGTCATGGTGTTCTCCTCGAAAGCGCCCGCGCACGGCCGAACAGCGCACGGAGGTTGGCGATGTAGCCCAATACGCCCTGCGGCGCGAGCACCAGAATGGCCAGCACGGCGATCGACAGAACGAACATGCCGTTACCGCTGAAGATCGACGAATTGACGGTGAGCTCGACGACTATCGCGGCACCGACCACCGCCCCCCACGGGGTTGCGAGCCCGCCGATGAGCGGCATGAACAACACGAGGAAGACGATCTGAACGGTGAAGGTCTCTGGTGTGATTCCGCGCACCGACGTCGCGAACGTCGCGCCACCCAGCGATGCGATCGCGGCCCCGATCGCCAGAATCACGATGGTGATGCGCGGAACTCTGGTACCCGATCCTTCGACGGCGACGGGCGTTTCGCCCAGTGCCCGAACGAGAATGCCGAAGTCGCTGCGCCGCACCCGATCGATCGCGAAGGCGATCACGAGTACGACGATGACCCCGCCGATCGTGAGCACGAGAGCAGACGGCTGCCAACCGAAGATCGACAGCGGCGGTACTCCGCCGATGCCGTTCGGGCCGCCCAGGGTGTCAGAGCTGATGAGCCACGTCTGAAACGCCGTAGCGAAGAGCAGAGTGACCGCAGCCAGGTGGTCAGAACTCAGGCGCGACGTAACGAGACCGAGAACGATGGCCAAGAGGGCGGCGATGATCGGCCCGACGATCCAGCCGACCCACCCAGGCAATCCGAGGCTCGCGGCGACGTAGGCCGTTCCATACGCGCCGATGGCGGCGTAGGCGCCATACGCGAGAGAAAGGGATCCGCCCCAGGCAAGCGGCATGTACATGCCGAGCGCGATCAGCGAATAACTGACCCCCAAGGTGATTACTCCGAGCCGATAGTCGGAGTTGCCGCCCCAGATGAACAGCGCCAGCGCGAGAACGGTCGCGACACCGAGCGAACCCCAGCCCTGAGAACGTCTGACGCGTGTCATATTCTCACCTGCCTGGTGATCAAACCGCGCGGTCTGAACGCGAAGAAGATGAGGGCGATCGCCAAGATCGCGTAGTCGGAGAACTGGCCCGACAGATAAAACGGGACGAACACCTGCAGCAGGGCGAGAATCAAGCCACCCAGAAGCGGCGCCCACCAGGAACCCGAGCCGCCGATGACGAGGGCGAGAAAGCCCAGCAGCGCCCAGCCGAGGCCGCGATCCCACGAGACCCCGCCCTTTGCCGCATACGAGATTCCGGCGAAGGCGGCGATGACGCCGGCGATCACGAACGCCGTGATGCGCACACGAGAGGTGGGCAGGCCGAGCAGCTGCGCGGCGGGTCGGTTGTCACCGACAGCCCTGAGCATCCGCCCGGTTCCCGTCACACGCACCCACACCGAGACGCCGACGAACGACACGAGAGCGAGGGCCATGGTGACGATCATCGGGCCCGAAACGTAGGCTCCCGCGATCTGCAGGGGATCGATCACCAGCAGCTGCTGGCCGGCGAGCTGTTTGCGGCCGAACAACAGCCCCGCCACCTGGGTGATGGCGAAAAGCATCGCGATCACCGCCACCAGGGCCGGCAGCCTGGCACCGCCCGACCGCCGCTGGATCGGCCTGACCACCCCGACCTCCGTAAAAGCGGCGAGCAGACCGGCGAGAACGAGGGCCGCGATGACGGCCAGCCAGACCGGCAGGTGCATCGACTTGGCGAATGACGCGGCCGCGAGGCCGCCGATCATCGCATACGCGCCGATCGCGAAGTTGAAGAAGCCGGCACCCTCGAGAATGAGCATGTAGGCGAGACCGAGCAGGCCGAAGAAGCAGGCCTGCTCGACAACAGAGAACCAAAGCTGAACGTGATCCACGAGTGGTGGTCGATCCGTTCGTCAGCAGGCCGGCTGGAAGGTGGACCATTTTCCAGCGGGCGTATTGTCAGCGCCGAACGTGAACAGAGCCAGACCGCAGAGGCTGTCTGCGCCGACGTGCTTGGTCGGCGTGAACGACATTCGGAATCCCTCCTGGCCGACATGCGGCTGGTAGCCGGTCGTGGCATCCATCGCGGCTTTGATGGCGGCTGGATCATCGGTGCCGCCCGCCGTCTTGATCGCGTCGAGCAGAATCATCAGCCCGTCATACCCTTGTGCGGCGAAATAGCTCATGTTGAAATCCGAGCCGAGCGCTGCAGTGAGTTTCGACTGCAGGTCGACCGTTCGCGGGTTGGTCAGGTCGAGCTGCTGCATGAAGACCAGATTGTTCAGCGAACCCGGCGTGGCAAGTGCCCACGCGTCACTCTGGCTGCCGAACGAGCCCTGGCTGAACCGCGGCACATCGGGCATCGCCTGGTACAGCGCCGAGTGCGCGAGCGCCTCGAACTGACCGCCGACGCTCTGCACGAAGATCGCATCGGGATTGGAGTCTTTGATGCGAGTCGCCTGCGCGACGAGGTCGGTCGAGGCCACCGGCGCGACTTCGTCATCGACGATCGTCACGCACTTGCCGAAGGCGTCTTTGAGAGGCCCGGCCAGCGACTTGATCGCGGGCGAATCGTCTTGAAGGTACGCGATCTTTTTGATTCCGGCCTTCTCGAAGGCCCCGCAGAAGACGCTGCCGTAATCGGTGACCGGGTTGACCAGCGTGTAGACGTAATCGCCATCGGGCTGATCGGTGAGCGTCGGCAGCACGGCCACCGGAGCTATGGTGACGACCTTCGCCTGCTCGATGATCGGCTTTACTTGCGCCACGACCGAAGCTGTCGAAAGCCCGAGGATGCCCACGGCGCCCTGCTCGATCAGCGACTGGTAGACGGCAGGCCCCTTGGCCGGATCGCTCTCGGTGCTCTCTTCGATGAGTTTCACCGGTCGGCCGAGGATCCCGCCGTTGGCGTTGACCTCGTCGACGCCCGCGACGACGGCCGCGCCGGCGAGGGGATTGTACGAGCTGCCCGGGCCGGTCTTGTCGAGATCCATTCCGATCAGAATCGGGGCTCCTGTCGGGGCGGCTGCCGTCGAGGTCGGCAGAACGCGTCCGCCCCCACCGTCGTCGGCGCATCCGCTCAGGGCGAGAGCGAGGGCCACCGCAGTGGCCGCGAAGATTGCTGGTTTTTTCATGGATTGACTCCTCATTGAGCGTGCTGTGTGCTGCTGTGGTGGCCGTGCAGTGAGTGTCAGGCCGGGTCGACGATGTTCGGCGTGACCTCTTGTGCGAACCGGGTCAACGACTCACGCCACGGTGCCGGGTCGGCGGTGTAGTCGTAGTCGGTGATGAGAAGTGTGCCGATACCGCCGACGTTGTCGACGAAGCTCTGCACCTTCTCGGTGACTGTCTCGGGGCTGCCGACGAGCCACACGTTGTCGACCAGATAGTCGAGGTCGACATCTGCTGCATCGACGTCGAGACCCTTGACGATCCATTCGATGAGCCCTGCAGCCTGATAGATGGGCAGAATCCGCTCGGCCCAGACCTTGGCGAGCGTTCCGTTGAGAGCCTGCTCGCGAGCCTCTTTGTCGGTGTCGGCGATGTAAAGCTCACGGCACACCCGTACCTTGCTGCGCTCGGCGGTTCGACCGGCTTCGCGCGCCGAGACGTCGTACGTCTCCCAGTGATTCTTCAGCAGCTCGTCACCCGCATAAAAAGAGATGGGCGAGTAGCCTCGTGCGCCGGCCAGCTTCACGGACTTCGAATTCGGGCTGAGGCTCGTCATGGCGATGTCGATGTGCCCACCCCACGGCCGTACATCTCTGAGCGACCCGGCCGGTTCGTCTTCGGGAAACCCGGCGCGAAAGTATTTGCCCTCGAAGTGAAACGGCTTCGCCTCCCAGATGCGCTCCATGATTCCGATCGCCTCTTCTTGCATCGCGGCGTTCTCAGAGAGGTCGGTGTGACCATGCAGGGCGCCATCGTTCGGAAAGGCGCCCGGGCCGATGCCGAGCATGTACCGGCCTTGCAGCACGTTGCTCAGGAAGGCCGTCTGAATGGCCAGCGTTGCGGGGTTGTGGTACGGCAGCAGATGGGCGCCGGGGGCGAGCATGATCTGCGTGGTCTCACGTGCGGCAGCAGCGATGACCAGCTCGGGACTCGGAATCTCTTCGAGCGTCACCGTAGAGTGTTCTGCGATCCAATACTCGTTGATGCCAGCACGGTCTGCGAAAATGGCCTGGTCAACGGCCCAATCGAAGCTGCGCCGTGGCGTGTTCGGGGCCAGCATGTAGGGCGATTGAAAGATTCCAGACTTCATTGTGGCTCCTTTGCCAGGTGAATGCGCCGTGTTTCGGAAGGATCCGCCGATCGATTTGGCGCAAATAGTCAACCAACTGATCGTTTGGATAGGATCCTACGACACTACAGGCTCAGCCCTCAAGACATGTGCGCTAATCAACCATCCAATTGGTTGACAAAAACGATCCGCTGACGAATGCTGGGATCGAAGACCCGGCCGTCGGCGTCGGGTAATTGTTCTGCCGACACCAGCTATTCATCACACAAAGGCGTGAAAATGAAGATTTCGTGTGCATTCGGCCCGTCACCCACCACCCCTGCTGACGTCAAGCTCGCCGAAGATCTGGGCTACGACGGCGCCTGGATCTATGACTCCCCCGCCGTGTATCTCGACCCCTGGATGACCTTGGCCCTCGCGGCGTCGCTCACCGAGAGAATCGACCTCGGCGTCGGCATGCTCACCCCGGCGCTGCGCCATCCGCTCGTCACGGCTTCGGCAATGGCCACGGCGTACGACCTCGCCCCCGGCCGAATCGTGGTCGGCGTCGGCGCGGGTGCCAGTTCTCGCTGGCTTCTTGACGAGAAGCCGATGCGCTGGAGCGAGATAGGCGACTACCTCGCAGCGCTCAAAGCACTTTTGCGCGGCGAGGTCACCGAATGGAATGGGCACGTGCTCCAGATGGCGCACCCGACGGGCTGGGCGCCACAGCGGCCCCTCGACATTCCGATTCTGGTGGGAGCCGAGGGCCCGCGCGGTCTCGCCGTCGCCCGACGCTACGGCGACGGCGTCTCGACGTTCGTGCAGACGGCACCCCAGGAGTTCGACTGGATCATGCGGCTCGTGTTCGGTACGCAATTGGATGCGGGCGAAGACCCTCATTCCGACCGTGTGCACGCCGCCGTCGGGCCCATCGCCGGTCTGGGCTACCACGCCGCCTACGCCTGGTCGGGCAGGGATGCAGTACTCGGCCTTCCCAATGGCGAATCGTGGCTCGCTGCAGTCGAGGCAGTTCCCGAACGGCAGCGACACTTGGCTGTGCACGCCGGGCACGGAGTCGTCGTCAACGACATCGACGAGGCCACCGTGCCTCGTGAAGTCGCCGTGGCCGGAACCTGGGTCGGAAGCGCAGACGAGATCCGCGCGCATATCTCCGAACTCGCCGATGTCGGTGTCACCGAAGTCACCTACCAGCCCGGCGGCCCCGATCTCGCCCGCGAACTCGAGACATTCGCCGCGCTCTCGAGGGAGTTCCAATCGATGTAGTGACGCGGAGCTGGGCCGAGCCCCGAGTTCTGCTGGTCGAACTCGACAGCGCTCCAGTGAACGCTCTGAGCCGGCAGACCCTCGCCGGTCTTGAATCCGCCCTCGTCGAAGCCGCCGCGGCGCGCGTCGTCGTCATCTGCTCTCGCGTATCGGGGTACTTCGCGGCGGGAGGTGACCTGAAGCTGATGGCAGCCCTTGATCTCGCCGGCTTTGAACGGTACGGCGATTCCTTGCGAAAGATAATCGACTCCCTGAGCGAGGCCACGCCGATCTCGATCGCCGCGGTCGAAGGCAAGGCTCTGGGCGGCGGGCTCGAACTCGCACTGGCGTGCACCATGCGGGTCGCCGGAGGCCAGGCAGAGTTTCAGCTGCCAGAGGCACGGCTCGGATTGATCCCCGGCGCGGGGGGTGCGCAACGGTTGCCGCAGCTCATCGGGCGCGGTCGTGCACTGGACATGATGCTCACCGGGCGAACGGTGGGCGCGGCAGAGGCGTATCGCACGGGCCTCGTCGACCGATTGACAGAACCCGGCCAGGCTCAGGCCGAAGCGTTGATTCTCGCCCGAGAATTGCTGCGCTCCTCAGGCCCTGCGCAGGCATCGATCGTGCATGTCGTCGACGCAGCCCTCACCCGGCCGTGGGCGGATTCGGCCCAGCTCGCGCGCTCAGAGTCGTCACGGCTATTCGAGTATGGTGAGGTTCGCGAAGGCTTCGCCGCCTTCACCGAGAGGCGCAGACCCGACTTCGTTTGAAGACGACAACCCGACGCGGCGAAAGAAAAGTGAGCCATGAACGACTTCAGACCCCTCCGGGCAGAAGACCTGGTTATCGGCGAGCGTACCGATATCGGTACCCACACTCCCTCGCTCGGCGAGATCGTCGACTTCGCCTCGCAGTGGGATCCGCAAGTGTTCCACGTCGACATCGAAGCCGCGACGGCGGGGTTCTTCGGCGGCATCATCGGCAGCGGCATCCACTCGCTCGCCATCTACCAGCGGCTCGCGGTGCAGAACCTGTTCGCCCAGTGGGATGTGATCGCTGGTCGCTCGATCGACAGCATCCAGCTGACGGCGCCCCTTCGGCCAGACGTGCCGGTGCACGGCTTGGTGACGGTTCAGAACATCGTCTTCAGCCACGACGACCGCGCGCTCGTGACGACGCTCGGCGAATTGCGGCCCGACGACGGAAAACCGATTCTCACCATCGTCGCCGACTCGTACGTGCGGCGCATCGACCGCCGCTGACGTGGTGCCCGTTGCCACCACGGATAGGCTTACCGTGAGCATTTCGTGAGGAGCCGGCGGTGACACATCTCGATTCGGGTCGCAAGCGACGCGAGCGCGGCTCGATCACCACCGAAGAGATCGTCGAGGGTGCTTTTGTGGTCGCGATACGCGATTCGATCGACGACCTGAGCGTTCCCGAGGTAGCCCGGCAGCTCGACGTCGGGGTCACCAGCATCTACTGGCACTTTCGCAAGAAGGAAGACCTGCTGCGGGCGATGAGCGACGAGGCGGTTCGAGCAGTGCACCAGCTACTGCCGTCGACCAACACCCATCTGGGCTGGCGCGCATTTCTCGACATGTACTACACGAGCATGCGCTCGATCTATCGGGCGAACGACGTCTGGGCCGACCTGGTGCTCGTTCGGCTGAGCCAGTACTCACTCAGCTCGACCCACGTGACCTACGAAGCGATCGAACGGCTGGTGGCATTTCTGGTGGCGGCCGGATTCACGCCCCTCAACGCCTGGCGACTCACCGGCACGCTGACGACCTACACTCAGGGCATCATTGTCGCCGAGCGAACCCAGCGCAAACAGAACGTAGCCACTATCGACGAGCGACAGGCGCGACTTCTGCTGCCGCAGTCGATGCCCCTGCTGTCAGAGCTGTACGAGAACCATTCGATCTCGCTGACCATGGCCTCAGACGACGACTTCAGCTACGGCCTGAACACTCTGCTGTCGGCCTTCGAAGGCGTTCTGCGCTCCGACAGGGCGCAGAAGCAAACCGACTGAACGCGTGTGGCCGGTCTGTCGACCGGGCTCAGCGACCGACTTTGCCCATCAGACCCGCAATCGGGCGCAGCACGATCGGACGGGCGGCGATCCAGGCCGCCGCGATGACCACGATCGACACCACGAAGATCCAGAAGCCCACCCAGTTCACCTCGTCGCTGCCGCCGTACATGTGGTTGAGGTTTCGCAGCGCACCCGTCGCGAGCACCAGAACGACGTGCACGATCACGAAGATCACAAAGAAGAGCATCACCGGGTAATGCACCGCTCGCGCCAGTTCGATCGGGTAGACCCGGTTGATGCGGGCCTGAGCCGGCCACGCCCCCGACATGCGCAGGCCGGTGACGATGGCGAGCGGCGCGGCTAAGAACACCACGGCGAAATACGACAGCACCTGCAGAGCGTTGTAGTCGACCCAGCCGTCTTCGGTCGGCCACTGCAACGAGGCGTACTGGATGCCCGTCGACACGGCGTTCGGAAAGATGCCCCAACTCGTCGGAACGATGCGCACCCACTGCCCCGTGACGAAGATCAGCACGATGAAGATCAGGCCGTTGGCGACCCAGAGCGCGTCGAGGCACAGGTGCATCCACAGGTCGAGGCTGATCTTCTTCGGCCTGCCTTTGGTGCGGATCACGCCGGTGTTGTTGCGGGTGAAGTAGGCGGCGGGCCGCTGCGTCGTTCGCACCAGCCACCCCGAGCGGATGATCAGAACGATGAAGAAGGCATTGAGAAAGTGCTGCCAGGCCACCCACGCCGGAAAGCCCACCGGCGCCCAGCTCGGCAGGTCGGTTGCGCCGGGATAGGTGGTCATGAAACTCTGCACGCCGGGCTGGTCGCGCAACCAGCGCGCACCGAAGACGACGATCAGCACGACCACGACCGCCAAAGGAGCGATCCAGACCAACCTGAACCAGCGGCTGGAGCGAATCCCTTGTCGATGTGTCGTCGCCATCAGGGTTTGCGCGAGTTCAGGGCGTCGATCAATTGCGGAACCACGCTGAAGACGTCACCGACGACCCCGAAATCTGCGATCTCGAAGATGGGTGCGTCTTCGTCTTTGTTGATGGCCACGATGGTCTTCGCCGTCTGCATTCCGGCGCGGTGCTGAATCGCACCCGAGATTCCCAGCGCGAAATAGAGCTGAGGCGACACCGTGATGCCGGTCTGCCCGACCTGATGGCTCTGCGGAATGTAGCCTGCATCGACGGCGGCCCGCGACGCTCCGACAGCCCCACCGAGCGCATCGGCGAGTTGTTCGACCAGCACGAATTTCTCGGCGGAGCCGAGCCCGCGACCACCCGAGACAACGGTCTTCGCCCCGCGCAGCTCCGGCCTGTTCGAGGCCACGACGATGTCATCGATCGAATCGATGACCCCCGAGGTCAGCGGTTGCGACTCGATCTCGACCGAGGTGAGCTGACCCGCCGCCGCTGGCGCCGAGCCTTCGATCGAGGCCTGGCGAACGGTCACCACAGCGAGCCCGGAGTCGACCGACGACTCGGTCAGGTAGGCGCCGCCGAACACGGAATGGGTCGCGACGATCGTGCCCGCGTCGAGTCTCAGATCGACCGCGTCGAGCAGAACCGCTGCGCCGAGCCGCGCCGACAGCCGCCCGGCGATGTCGCGGCCGTCGAGCGTGTTCGAGAGGATCACCGCCGCGGGCGAGAACTGCTCGACGGCCTTCGCAAGAGCGGCGGTCTGAACGCCGGTCAGGCTCGTGGTCAGTAACCGCGAGACGGCGTTGAAGACGGTCGCGGCCCCCAGCGCACCCAAGTCGGCGGCAGTCGAGGCGTCGAGCGGTGCGGTCGTGACGACGACCGCTACGGGAGAGCCGAGTCGCGCCGCGGCAGTGAGCAGTTCGGCGGCGGAGGGTCGCAGCTCGCCCGAGACGGAGGTTTCGACGAATACGACGATGTCAGTCATGGTTCTCTCTCGATCAGATCAGGCGTTCGGCGACGAGGTAGTCGACCAGCTGCGAGCCGGCGCTGCCGTCGTCGGTGATGGTGCGCCCGGCGGCGCGAGCGGGGCGCTCGGTGTTCGAGACGACTCTCGAGCGGGCAGACGGATGCTCGGCGCCGAGCTCTGCGAACGAGAGCACGGAGAGCGGCTTGCGCTTGGCCGTCATGATGCCCTTGAAGCTCGGGAAGCGCGCATCGGGTGAGCCCTCGGTGATCGAGATGAGGGCGGGCAGCGGGGCGTGCACCTGCAGAGTCTGAGTGTCGTCGCTGCGCACGCCGCTCACCCGGTCATCCGTTATCACGACCGAACTCACGAAGCTGAGCGACGGCACGCCGAGAAGCTCGGCGACCATGGCCGGAACGACCCCGCCCCGCCCATCCGTAGATTCGTTGCCCGTCACGATGAGATCGAACCCCTCGCGCTTCAGCGAGGCGGCGAGGGTCGTCGCGGTCGCCAGGGCATCGGAGCCTTCGAGAGAGTCGTCGAGAATGTGCACCGCCGAGTCGGCACCCATCGAGAGACCTTTGCGTAGGGCGTCTTTCGCTTCGGCCGGCCCCATCGTGACCAGAACGATCTCGGTGTTCTTGGCCGAATCCTTGTACGTCAAGGCGACTTCGAGAGCGCGTTCGTTGATCTCGTCGATCACGCGGTCGCTCGCAGCGCGGTCGACCCAGCCGGTGTCGGGGCTCAGCACTCGCTCGCCGTAGGTGTCGGGCACCTGCTTGATGAGAACAACGATCTTCATGGTGCGGACTCCTCGGGCTTCTGCGCAGCACGCCGGTTCGTGCCGTGGAATTCTTCGTCGAATTCATTACGGTAAAGCATACAGTATGAATTACCGCTCTCCCCCAGCGCGAGCTTCGACCGACTGGTCTCCAGACCCCTGGTCCCCGTCAGATGGCGCTGTGATCACCGAGAGCGTGCCAGGTGCGGTTGTGGTAGACGAGCGGGGCGAAGGTGCTCTCGGCCTCGTGGCTGGTGTTCACGACCTGCAGGGCCTGCACCACCAGTACCGTCGCGGTTCCGGCGTCGATGCGCTGAACGACGCGCGCTCGGATCCACCGGTCGACGCCGGCGAAAAGGGGCTCACCCGTATCGAGGCGACTCCAGAGGGAGGTGTCGGCGAAGCGGTCGATGCCGCTGGTCGCGCACAGTCGAGCGATCTCGAGATTCGAGACGCCGAGCAGGTGCACGATGACGGTGTCGGCCTGCAGCAGCGTGGGTGTGCTCGACGAGAGCGCAGAGAGCGAGAAGACCAGCAGCGGCGGATTGACACTCACCGAGATGACACTCGTGGCCGTCAGACCGACGGGCCCGTCGCCGATGTCGGCCGTAACGACCGCGACGCCCGAGGGGTGATCGCGAAACACTCCAGTGAAGTCTTGGATCTCTACTTGCGTCTCGACAACTAGTCGATTCTGCGGTGCAGGTGTGGCATCCATTCGTAAATTCCCATCGTCGCGAGCTACTGAAAATCAGCATCTCGGAACAGGGACGCGCTTGTCAACCAATTGGTCGGTAGTTTACGGAACTCACAGACAGCGAGTCGGCAAGTGGATGATCAGAAAGTGAGCCAGCCGGCATCGACGGGTAATTCGACCCCCGTCACGTATCTCGCGTCGCTGGAGAGCAGCCACAGCACGGCGTCCGAGATAGCTTGCGGCGGCATCAGCTCGATCTTCAGTCGGTTGCGAACGGTGTTGTGGTAGTCGCCGCGCAGGCTGAGGGCCTTTTCGAGGGTTCCCCCGCCGGTCACCATCTGGGTGTCGACCCCGCCGGGGCAGACAGCGTTGACCCGAACGTCGAACTCGCCGAGTTCCCAAGCCAGCACCTTCATCAGATTGAGCACCCCCGCCTTCGATGCGGAGTAGGCGACCCCCGACGGCTGCGGCCTCAGTCCATTGATCGATGAGGTCAGAACGATCGATCCGCCTCGGCCGCCCTGCAGGATCTTCGGGATGAACGCTTTTGTCACCTTCCAGGCGCCCGTGAGCAGCACGTCGAGACTCTCTTGCCAGGCCGCTTCGTCGAGTTCCCACGAGTTGGCCGCGACCGTCCACATTCCGTGATTCACGGCGAGCAGATCGATTCGCCCGAACTCCGTCATCGCCTGGTCGGCGAATGCCTGCAGGCCGGCGAGATCGCGCGCATCGACCGTCGCCGCCAGACAGCGTCGATCGTATGACTCGACGATCGCGGCCGTTTCGCGCAGGTCGCTCTCTGTCGCTCCGGGCGTCAGAGCGGTCGAGAGAGTGTCGCAGAGGTCGAAGATCACGACATCGGCGCCTTCCCGCGCGAGCGTCGCCGCGTGCGATCGGCCTTGGCCCCGGGCTGCGCCCGAGACGACAGCGACCTTGCCTTCTAGCTTTCCCACAACTGTTCCTCTTTCTGAGCCGCCCGTGCCGATTCGCCTTGCTGACGGTAACGATAGTCACGTCGCCGGCCAAAACCAATCGTTTGATTGGCAAAGAATCCAACATCTCGCGAGAATCCTTGACTTCCAACCAGACGCTTGGTAGAAATGCTCCAGCACTGCGCGCCGAGGTCGTCGAGACAGCGCGATCGAAAATGACAAGGGAGTCAATTTGCGTAAACCAGCACTAGCGATCACGGGCATCGCTCTCGCAGCACTCGCCCTCACAGCCTGTTCGTCAGGAGCAAGCTCCTCGAACTCGGCTGCGTCGACCGGCTCGGCGAATTGCCCGTCTTTCGACAGCTCGAAGGCGTATTACACCCAGCCGCCGACCGCAGCGAATCCCGCAGCGCCGAAGAAGAACATCGCCATCGTGGCCGTCGGAATGTCGTCGCCCACCGTCGCCGTCGGCGCAGCCGGCGTCGAAGCCGCGGTGACCGACATCGGCTGGCAGTACACGCTCTACGACGCGAAGCTCGATCCTTCTGCCTTCTCGACACTGGTTCGCCAGGCGATCACCAACAAGGCCGACGGCATCATCGGTGTCGGCCTCGATGCTCCGCTGGTCAAGGCTGCGATCGCCGAAGCGACGGCCGCGGGCATCCCTTCGATCTCTGTTCAGGGCTGGGATCTCGACCAAGACCCCGACACCTCGACAGAGACCCCGGTGTACACGACGCGCATCAGCTTCGGCGAGCGCTTTCCTGACTTCGCCGACGTCGTTCGGGCCAGTGCGGCCGATGGCGCCGACTACCTCATCGCCAAAGCCGGATGCTCGGGCAAGGTGCTGAACTTCTCGAATAACGAGTACACGACGCTCAAGCTGATCAACCAGGGCTTCACCGCAGAGATGACGAAGTCGTGCCCGAACTGCACGGTCGTCGACGTTCCCTGGACAGCGAGCCAGTTCGGACCGGAACTGACCGGTATCGCCAAGGCGGCTATCTTGAAGAACCCTGACGTGAAGGTCATTCAGGCCGGCACGAACCCGCAGCTGGGCATCACCCAAGCGATCGTACAGTCGGGCTATCAAGACAAGGTAACGACGCTAGGCGGGTTCGGCCTCGCAGCCGACTTCGCGGTCTCCAAACAAGACCAGGGCCTGAACGCCACGACGTCATGGCCCGTCGAATGGTGGTCGTACGCCGCCGTCGACACCCTGAACAGCTACTTCAACAAGACCAAGCCGGTCGATGAAGGGCTGGGCTGGAAGATCGTCGACAGCACGAGCGGATTCCCTGACGGTGACTCCGACTTCAAGCCGCCGTTCGATGTACCCGCCGCCTACAAGGCGAGCTGGGGAACCGCTAAATAATGTCGGAAAAGTCTGTTGTCGAGAGCCCTCGAATCGCAATCGCGGTTCGGGGGCTCTCGAAGACCTATGGCAGCACGAAGGCGCTCGACGATGTTGCGCTCGATCTGCGCTGGGGCGAAGTGCATGCACTTGTCGGCGGTAACGGCTCGGGCAAGTCGACCCTGATCAAGATTCTCGCGGGCGTTGTCTCTGCCGACGCCGGTGAGCTCACCTCCGCCGGAGAGACGTCGGAGCTGGCCCACCACACGCCCGTCGAGTCCTCGCGTGCCGGGCTGCGTTTCGTTCATCAAGACATGGCGATTCTGCCGCTCTTGACGGTGACCGAGAACCTCGGTCTAGGCGGTCGTTTCGTCACGGGCCGTTTCGGGCGCATCCGCGGGCGCAGCAACCGGGCTCATGTGCAGAAGACGCTCGCGAGGTTCAACCTCCAAGTGGATCCCGGGGCCCGCGCAGCAACTCTCGCGACTCCGCAAAAGGCTCTTCTCGCGATCGCGCGAGCGCTGCAAGACATCGACGAGACGAAGCGTGCGATTCTCTTTCTCGACGAGCCGACTGCGGCGCTGCCCGCCGAAGAGGCGGCGGAGTTGCTGCGTTCGCTGCGTGAACTCGCAGACGCCGGCCACTGCATCGTTCTCGTCAGCCACCGGCTCGATGAGGTACGGGCCGCCGCAGACCGAGTTACCGGCCTTCGTGATGGCCGCAACGCGGGAACGATCGACGCTCAAGACCTCACCGAGACCAATCTCGTCGAGCTCATTCTGGGCACCGAGATGCCCGAGATGAGCGCCATCGAGACGGTCGCCTTCGGCGATGACTACGTCGTCGACGTTCGCGGCGCTGTCGGCGGCCCGCTGCGCGGGGCGACCGTGCGCGTTCGGCCCGGCGAGATCGTCGGGCTCGCGGGGCTACTGGGAAGCGGGCGAACCGAGCTGCTCGAAATGATCTTCGGTGTTCGCAAGCTGGAATCCGGCGAGCTGCACTTCGCCGGACAGCGGGTCTCTTCGCCCAACGCCTCGACGATGTCGAAGCTCGGGGTGGCGTTCTTGCCCGAAGACCGGGCGGGGGGCGGCGTCTTTCCGGGCCACAGCATTGCGACGAACATGACGGCCGGCCAGAACCGAAAGTATTTCACAGGCACTCGAATGAGCCACTCGCGGCTGATGAAAGACGTGAAAGAAGACATCGTTCGTTATCGCGTCAAAGCATCGGGCCCCTCTGCCCTGATCGAGTCGCTCTCGGGCGGCAATCAGCAGAAGACCGCACTCGGCCGCTGCCTGCGCACCGCCCCGCGCCTTCTTCTGCTCGACGAACCGGCGCAGGGCATCGATGTCGGTGCCCGCGAGACCGTGATGACTCTCATTCTCGAGGCCGCGAAGAGCGGCACAGCCGTCATCGTCGCGAGCTCGGAATTCGAAGAGCTCACCCGCCTGTGCCATCGCATCATCGTGCTCTCGAATGGCCGTGATGTCGACGAGCTGGCGCAAGGCACCGGCGGCCACCAAATTCTCGAAGCTGTGCTTTCACAAAACAAAAGGGCAAAACAATGAAAAGGTTTCCTCACCCCACGGAACTCTTAGAGCGGTTCGGCCTGGTCGGCCTGCTGGTGATTCTCATCATCTTCTTCTCACTCAACCCGGCCACACCGCAGTTCGCGACGGTGCTGAACTTCACGAACATCCTCTCGAACGAGTCTGTGCTCGGCATTCTGGTCATCGCGACCGTCATACCGCTCGTCGCCAACGAGATCGACTTGTCGCTCGGCCCGATCGCCGGTCTCGGTTCGATTCTGTGTTCGGGCCTGATGTCGAAGTCGGGGTGGCCCCTGTGGGCGGCCGTCGTCGCGGCCATCGTCGCAGGGCTACTCATCGGCTGCGTGAACGGCCTTCTGGTGGCCCGATTCAAGATCAACTCGATCATCGCCACACTGGGAACGTCGAGCATCATCGCCGCGCTTGTTCTCGCGTACTCGAACGGCCTGTCGATCGTCACCGGAATCAGCCCGGCGCTGATCGACCTCGGTTCAGGAGACTGGCTCGGGCTGCCGAAAACGTTCTGGTTCTTCGCCGCGGTAGCCATCATCGCCTATTACTTTCTCGAGCAGCTGCCGCGCGGCAAAGACCTGCGGGCCATCGGCGCGAGCCCCACGGCGGCAAAGCTCGTCGGTATCAATGTGTCACGCCTGACCATTCAGAGTTTCATCGTGGCCGGAACGATCGCGGGCGGAGCCGGCGTGTTGCTGGTCGCGATTCAAGGCGCCGGCAACCCGCAGATCGGGGCGAACTACACCCTTCCTGCCATTGCCGCGGCATTCCTCGGTGCCACCGCGATTCAGCCGGGCCGGTACAACGTGTGGGGATCGATCACGGCGGTCTTCTTTCTCGCCGTGAGCATCAACGGGCTGACGCTCTGGGGCGCACCCCCGTGGGTGAACGACGCCTTCAACGGTGTCGCGCTCATCGTCGGCGTCGGCCTAGCTGTCTATGCAGGCAAGATCAGAATCACGCGGTCTGCCCGCAGCGACAAAGAAGAACAGACGCCGCCGCCGACGGTGACCGAACCAGAACTGGTCTCGGCTGCGACCTCGAAGCAATAACGAGAAGGAGCGAACACGCTATGGGCCGTGTCGAAGGAAAAGTAGCGTTCATCACCGGTGTGGCTCGAGGCCAGGGCCGCAGCCACGCCGTCAGACTGGCCCAAGAGGGCGCCGACATCATCGGTATCGATCTGTTGGAAGAGGTGCCTGGAGCGCCATATGGCCGTGCCACAGAAGAAGACCTCGCCGAAACGGTTCGTCAGGTCGAGGCGCTCGACCGCCGCATCATCGTTTCGAAGGCCGACGTTCGCGACTTCTCCAGCCTCAAGACGGCAGTGGATGAAGGTGTGGCGCAGTTCGGCCGGCTCGACATCGTCTCAGCGAACGCCGGAATCTCGACGGCCATGATGCCCACAGAAGAGCTCGACGAAGACATCTGGCAGAACATGATCGACACGAACCTGAGCGGAGTCTGGCGCACGGCGAAGGCGACGATTCCGCATCTGAAAGCCGGGGGCCGGGGCGGCTCGATCGTTCTCACCAGTTCAGAGGCAGGGCTCCGTGGCTTTCAGAACGTGGCACACTATGTCTCTGCCAAGCACGGCGTCATCGGGCTGATGCGCACGTTGGCCCTCGAACTCGCTCCCTTCGTGATCCGGGTCAACAGCCTGCACCCGACCCAGGTCGACACACCGATGATCATGAACGAGGCGACCTATCGACTCTTCGACCCGACCACGCCGAGTCCGACCCGTGAAGACTTCGCTCCGGTCTCGCAGTCGCTGAACGCGCTTCCGATTCCGTGGGTCGAAGCCGTCGACATCAGCAACGCCCTTCTCTTTCTCTCGTCAGACGAGGGTCGTTACATCACCGGGCAGCCGCTCGCGATCGATGCGGGCGCGATTCTGAAGTAGCTCTCGCTCTACCTGGGCCTCAAATGCACTCCTGACAAGCAACCACGGGGCGCACGGGCGACCCGACGCCCCGGGCAAACGCGGGTTCAGTCGAGGGCGCCCATGAGGTGAACCCGCGCAGCGAGTTCGATACGAAGCGGATGCGCGCGCTCCTCGATGAGGGCGAGCAGCTCTTCGTGCTCGGCGACCGCCTCCTCGGCGCGGAGCAGCGGCAGGGCGAATGAGTCATCGTCGAACTCGTCGATGCGCCGCCACAGGGTCTCGATGAGGGCGCGCAGACTCGCATTCGAGCACCGTTCGAACAGAACGCCATGGAACGCCCGGTTCAGCAGGGCGAAGGTCTCGGCGTCATAGCTGCCGAGGGCGTCCATCAGGCGGCCGTTGAGGTCGCGGGCGCGGGCGATGTCGAACGGTGAGAGGCGTGCCGCGGCATCCGCCGTCGCAACGCCCTCGAGAACACTCAGGGTCTGCATCGCCTCGTGGTATTCGATGTCGTCGCGCGTCTGCGTTGCTGGATGCATCATCGGGCTCCTCTGTCTGCGCTGATGTCTCGGGTGGTTCGGCTCAGTCGTTCATCGTGACGATCGCGCGACCGGTGATGGCGCCCTGCATCAGCGCCTGGTACGCGTCGTCGGCGTCATCGAGGGCGTAGCGGCGCGTGATCATGCCCTCGAGGTCGATCGCACCCGAAGCGGTCAGGGCGATCACCGCGGGCAGATCGACCCGGGTGCGCGCGCCGAACGTGCCGATGATGCGCTGGCCGCGCCGCACCAGCGGAGTGATCTCGACCTCGCCCTTCGCGGCCCCGGCGCCGATACCGACGGCGACCATGCGACCGCCTTCGTCAAGCATCCGCACCGCCTGGGTGAAGGTCTGCGGGTAGCCGAGCGCCTCGAACGCGACGTCGACACCTCGCCCGCCGGTGAGCTCACGCACCGTCGCCACAGCGTCGACGTCAGCCGAGTTCACCGTGAAGTGCGCGCCGAGTTCGGCCGCGCGAGCGAGCTTCTCGTCGCTCACATCGACGGCGATGATCGGGTCGGCGCCGATGGCACGACAGACCTGCAGGATGCTCGAACCGACGCCGCCCGTTGCCACCACGACCACCGATTCGCCGGCTTCGAGAGCGGCGGCGCGATGGGCCGCACCGAAGGCGGTGAAGAGAGCACAACCGAGAATGGCGGCCGCGTCGAACGGCAGCGAGTCGGGCAGCAGCGCCAGCGCCGCGATCGGCACGACCGAGTACTCGGCCAGGCCCGCCATCGAATACATGGCAAGACTCGATCCGTCGGCGCGGGCCAGCCTGCTGGTTCCGTCGTAGAGCGTTCCGTGCAGGCGATTCTCGTTGAAGAAGTTGTGGCAGAGATCGTCGCGGCCCTTCAGACACGCGTCGCAGGTCGTGCACGGCATGATGAACGCCCCGACCACCCGGTCGCCCACCGCCAGCCCGCGCTGGTCGTCGGTGCCCTCGCCGAACTCGACGATGGTGCCGCTGATCTCGTGACCGAGCACCGCCGGGCTCGGAAACGCGACCTCGCCCTTCATTACGTGCAGGTCGGTGTGGCAGACGCCGCACGCCCGCACTCGAACCAGTGCTTCGCCGGCCTTCGGATGCGGCGTGGGAATGGTCTCGACCTGAATGTGCGGCTCGGTGCCATTCCAGACCGCGGCCTTCATGGTGGTGGGCGGAGCCATCGTCGTCTCACTGGTCATCGGTTGTTCCTCTCAGCGGTGCGTGGGTCTGCCGCGGCAGCAGTGCGGTCGGCGTGTGTCTCTGTCGCGGGTCGTGCGGTGGATGCCCGTGCAGAGCCCGGGTGCAGGCGAGCCGACGTGGCATCCGTCGTGGTCGTGCGCACCCGGTAGATGCGGGTGGTCGCGGCGATGAACAGGTCGTGCCCGTCGATGCCGCCGAAACACAGGTTGGCCACGGTCGGCGGCAACGGAATGCGGCCGAGCGCGCGGCCATCGGGCGCGAAGACCTGCACCGCGTCGAGGCTCGTGATCCAGACCCGCCCTTGCACGTCGACCCGCAGCCCGTCGGGCACTCCGGGCGAGATCTCGGCGAACAGTCGGCGCGGCCCTGCGGCAACGGGCGCGTCGGGGTCGGTTCCATTGTCGGCGATGTCGTAGGCCCACACACAGTGATTGCCGGAGCCGTCGGCGCGGTGCACCCGAGACGAATCAGCCACGTACAGCACGCCCTCGTCGGGCGAGAAGGCGAGTCCGTTCGGCTCTTCGACGTCACGGATGATCGGGGTGCTGACCTGGCTAACCGGATCGTAACGAAACACGAAGTTGCCCTCGTACTCTCGCCCGGCCAGGCCCTCGGGGTTGCGCCTGAGGCCGTACGGCGGGTCGGTGAACCAGATGCCGCCATCGGCCGCGACCACGACGTCGTTCGGAGAGTTGAACCGGCCGCCGGCCCAGCGGTCGGCGATCAGCTCGACGGCGCTGCCGTCGTCGCGCTCGATCGAGCGGCGGTGATTGCAGCACTGGACGGCGCGGCCCTCGTTGTCGAGAGTTCGCCCGTTCGTATTGCCGACCTGTTCTCTGTACACCGTTGTCTCACCGGTCTCGGGGCGCCAGTGCATGATGCGGTTGTTGGGAATGTCGCTCCAGCGCAGAACGCCGAGATCGGGCATCCACACCGGGCCTTCAGACCAGGCGGAACAATCGGAGACGATCTCTGCCCGGGCGCCAGGCGCGAGTAGGTCAGAAGGAGTCGCGAGCAGATCGGCCACGGCCGCCTCAGTGCGGTCGACGTCAGTGCGTTCGGCTTCAGTGCGTTCGGCTTCAGTGCGTTCGGCTTCAGCGTGTTCGGCTTCAGCGTGTTCGGCTTCAGCGTGTTCGACCTCAGTGCGCGCCGACACGGCTGCCTGCCACGAAATCGCCGGGAATGTCGAGGTTCACGAGGCCCGCGAACTGCTGACCGCCGAACAGGTCGGAATCGGCCGGGTCTCCGCACGCCACAGGCCGCGGAAAACTGAACTTGATGGCGTAGGCCGGCCGGTAGAGAAAGATCTGCACGTCTGCGGCGTCGACACCGAACAGGCGCGCGGCCAGCTCGCGATCGAGAACACCGGAGTCGACGACGAAGTCGAAAGCCGCGGCGTCGGGAAACATGACGTCGACCGTCAGTTCGAACATGCCCGCATTCTTGCTGCGGATCAGCTGGGCGAGCTCGCGCAGAGCGACCATTCTCAGACCTCCCTCAGGGTGACGGGAAACAGCTCGGTGGGGCTGTCGAGCTCGACCACGTGATTGAACACGAACGAATACCCGGGCCCGAGATCGGTGACGTGCGGCGCGAACGCGTAGGCCAGGTTCGACACGAGCCCGTGCCACTCCGGCACACGCAAGTGCAGCAGCGTGAAGGCGGCCTGCGAGGCCACCGTCGAGGCGATCTTCTGCGAGTCGGCCGTCACCGTGACCAGCAGCCCGACCTCGCTGGCGTCGGAGGGCAGCCGGCTGCCGGCGCGAGGTATCACCGCGTCACGCCCATAGACCCGATAGACGATGGAGTAGGGCGCCGGGTCGAGGTGCCCGATGGTGCGATCGGCGGCCTCGATCACCGCCCGCTTTCCCGACTCCAGCCACTCGTCGAAGCGGTCGAGAATGGCCGGGTCGGTGATTCCGCCGAGCACCATCGCCCGGTAGCCGATCAGCGTTGCCCCTTCGAGCTTCACGGTGTACGTCTCGGCGGGCGTGTACTCACTGCCCCTGACCCGCACCACGCGGTCGGTGAGCTGCTCGAACTCGACGTTCTGCAGCCGCATCACTCCGCCGGGCTCGTACATCTCGAACGGGTTCGACGTCTCGTACAGCGAGTGCGACGCGATGCTGACCTCAGAGCAGCGGTGCTCGGGGTGGGTGGGCTCGAGGTCGAAATACTCGTCGGTGATGGTGCAGATCATGCCGTCGACGTTGTCCATCTGAACCACCGCAGATCCCCCGCACTCCATGATCTTCGCGGCGTGCCAGGCCAACCCCGGCGGCAGCCCCCGGCTGACCGGAATGGCGGCGAACAGGGCCGCGTCGCTCGACCGGCCCGCGAGCACCACGTCTGCCCCCGCGGCGAGCGCTTCGACGTACGGCTCGGTTCCCATCATGGCCACGATGTGGGCCGCGTCGGTGAACGTCGACTTGTCGATGGCGGGCGCATTGGTGAGCGGATGCACGCGGCCAGACCCGAACCGTTCGAGCAAGACTGCGCGGTCAGGCTCGGCGTCGATCGTTGCCAGCGTGAAGTGCAGACCCTCTTCACCGGCGATCTCTTCGACGATCTCGCGCACCCAGTTCAGGTTCCAGCGGCCGCCGCTGCCACCGCACGAGCCGATGAGCAGGGGAATGTCGAGCGAGCGCGCCCCGATGAGCAGCAGTCGCAGGTCGCGCTTGACTCCGTCACGAGAGAAGAACGGAATGTTGCCGCCGAGGTTCGCAGGCCCTCCGTCGATGGAGCCCGAGTCGCAGGCGATGAAGTCCAGGCCAGACGCCAACGCTTCGGCGAAGTACTCTGCGTTGAAGCCGCCGCCGAGCATTCCGGTCGGTGCGAGGTACCTCATCGTCGTCATACCGGAACCCTTTCACGCAGCGCCCGACCGTGCAACGTGTAGCGTCGGCCGTGCACAACCTGCCCAGATGCCGCAGACAATGTGCGGTGATACTGGGCAAGTTGCCTAACGATCACGAGACCCGGCTGCCGCGGTCATTCTTCGCGCGCGGAGCCCGAGACGAGGGGCAGCGTTCGGTAATGAATCTGCGTGTCGAGCGCGATCACGGTCGATGTGCGCAGAATGTTCGGGTCGAGGGCGATCACGTCGAGCAGCCGCTGCAGATCTTTGTTCGAGCTGGCGACGATGCGAATGAGAATGTCACCCTGACCGGTGATGGTGTGGGCTTCGAGAACCTCGGGAATGGCGGCGAGAGTCGAGATCGTCAGGTCGTTGCGCATGCCCTGGGCGACTTCTGCCGTGACGAAGGCCGTCACCGAGTAGCCCAGCGCCTCCGGGTCGATCGTCGGCGAGAAGTCTCGAATGATGCCTGTTTTCGAGAGCCGATCGAGTCGCGCCTGCACGGTTCCCCGCGCCACTTTCAACCGGCGAGAGGCCTCCAGCACTCCAAGCCGTGGCTCTTCGAAGAACAGACGGATGAGCGCTACGTCGAGTCTGTCGACCGTCACCTTGGCTCCTCAGCTACGAGAATGAACGCCCGGAAAACGAGTGAACCGAATGCGTGACTGAAGTATCTCACTGCCGCTCACACCTGAGCAGCCAGAAAACGCAGAATGGACTCCCTGAATGTGCGAGCACTCAGTACGTTGAAGTGACCCCGACCGGGCACCTCTACGAGCTCGGCCGAGAGCTGTTCTGCGAAGTCGGCGGCATTCGGGGCGAGTTCGTCGTTCGCCCCGACCGCCACGAGAGTGGGCATCTGCGGCGCCGAGCTCACGCCAGAGGCGTCGAGTCCGCGAACGAGCGCGCTGAGGGCCTCGGCAGAGGTGCCCGGCACGCTGCGGGCCGTCGTCACGATCGAGGTGAGCTGAGCATCCGCCACTGGTTCGTTTCTCAACAGAATCGCGTCGACCTCGTCGGGGTTCCAGCCGGCGAAGAGATCGCGGGCTGCGATACCGCCCAGAACCAGCCTGCCCGCCCGCTCGGGATGAGCCTGCGCGAACGCCAGCGCGACCCGGGCACCCATCGAGTACCCGAACACGTCGACGATGTCGTAATCGGCCTCGGCGAGCACTGCGTCGATGTCGGCGAGGAAGGCCGTCATCGCGTAGCCCGCCGGGTCGGTCGGCTTGTCGCTGTAGCCGTGCCCGCGCAGGTCGACCGACACGGTCGCGGTTCCCGCCGCGGCGAACGCCCGCAGCCAGCCCGTCTGCTGCCACGTCAGAGCAGCGCTGCTGGCGAATCCGTGCAGTAGGAGAACGGGTCGTTCGCCGGGCGTCTGCTCGAAAGAGATTCGCACGCCGTCGAACGAACGAATCGACGGCACGGCTCAGTCCTCGGGAATCGTCAACCGAACGCGACGCACGGGCACCTCGTCGGCCGGCACGGTTCCCACGATTCCGGCCTGGTCGTCGTCGGCGGCGAACGAGACGAGCGGGCTGCCCACCTCGGCGACTCCGCCCTCGTCGACGTGCAGGGCGGCGATCACTCCCGTGCGCGGGGAGGGCAGCTCCACCGTCGACTTGGTCGTCTCCACCTCGACCATCGCGGCACCGCGCTCGACAAAATCCCCCGGAGCAACGAGCCATTCGAGAACGGTCGCATCGAGCAGGCCCTCGCCGAGGTCGGGCAGGGTGAAGGTGATGTCAGCCACGGCGGTACTCCAGGGTTCGTTGAACGGCGGCGAGAATGCGGTCGACGCTCGGAATGTAGTGGTCTTCCAGGGGGCCGGCCGGGTAGGCAACGTCGAATCCGGCGACGCGCTGCACCGGTGCGCGCAGGGAGTCGAAGCAGTTCTCGGTGATCAGGGCGCTGATCTCGGCGCCCAGGCCAGCACTGAGCGGAGCCTCGTGCACCACCACCGCGCGCCGAGTGTGCCCGACCGAAGCCGAGATTCCCGCGACATCCAGCGGCTTCAGCCAGCGCAGATCGAGCACCTCGACGTCGACACCGTCTTCGGCCGCCAATTCGGCGACCTGGATGCACCGCGCAACCATCGCGCCCCAGGCGACGAGTGTCACATGCCGACCCGGTCGCACAACGCGCGAGACGCCGATCGGCAGTTCGGCCTCGATACGGGCGGCCGCCTCGGCCGGCTGGCCGAACTCGGCCTTGTGCCAGTACCTCGACTTCGGCTCCATGAAGATCACGGGGTCGGGGTCGGCGACGCACTGCTTCAACAGGCTGTAGGCGTCGCTCGGGTTCGAGGGCACCGCGACCTTGAGCCCTGGCACGTGCGCGAAGATCGCCTCGAGGCTCTCGCCGTGATGCTCGGGCGCTCGAATGCCCCCGAAGCTCGGCAGCCTGAGCGTGACAGGCATCGGCAGGGCGCCTCGCGAGCGATAGGTCATGCGGGCGAGCTGCGTGATCAGCTGGTTCATCGCAGGGTACGCGAAGCCGTCGAACTGGATCTCGGGTATCGGGCGAAAGCCGTGTATCGCCAGCCCGATCGACATGCCGATGATGGCCGACTCGGCCAGCGGGGTGTCGAAGACCCGGTCGGAGCCGTGCTTGGCCGCGAGCCCGTCGGTGACCCGAAAGACACCGCCCAGCGTTCCGACGTCTTCGCCGAACACCAGCGCCCTGTCGTCTGCGGTGAGAATCTCGTCGAGGGCGGTGTTGATCGCCGCCTGCATGCTCAGCGTCTCAGCCATGGGTCGCCTCCGACGCGTATTCGTTCGACAGGTAGGCATTGGATAGGTAGGCGTCGCGCTGCTCGAGGAGCCGCGGCGTCGGGTTGGTGAACACGAAGTCGAACAGTTCGGTCAGCGGCCGGTCGGTCATGTCGACGAGACCGGTGCGCACGGTCTCGACGGTTTCACGGGCATCCGTTCGAGCCGACTCGAAGAACGCGTCGTCGGCACCCGCCGCTCGCAGCTGCTGGGCGAGCCGGTCGATGGGGTCGAGCAGTGCCCACGACTGCTCTTCGCCGATGCTTCGATACCGGCCGGGGTCGTCTGACGTGGAATGCGGGCCCACACGATAGGTCATGGCTTCGATGACGGTCGCCCCGCCTCCGCTGCGGGCTCGTTGTAGGGCCCTGTTGGTGGCCTCGAAGACCTCGACCACGTCGTTGCCGTCGATCACCTCGGCGGCCAGACCGTAACCGGCCGCCCGGGCGGCGACCGACCCGCCTGCGACCTGCCGCTCGGTCGGCAGCGAGATGGCCCAGCCGTTGTTCTGGCAGAAGAAGATGACGGGCAGATCGTCGACGCCGGCGAAGTTCATGGCCTCGTGAACGTCACCCTGCGAGCTCGCGCCGTCGCCGAAGTAGGCCAGCGAAACTCCCGTGCCGTGGCTGAGTTTCTCGCCCTTGGCCCAGCCCATCGCGTGCAGCACCGACCCGGCGACGACGGCGTTGATCGGCGCGAAACGGGAGGCCAGCGGGTCGTAGAGGCCGCCGTGCCACGAACCGTGGTGCGACGCGAAGTAGCCGATCAGGTCGACGCCCATCGCGACGGCGACGCCCATCTCGCGGTAGGTAGGAAAAGCGAAGTCCCGCGCCAGATCGAGCGCCGCGCCGCTTCCGATCTGTGCGGCCTCCTGGCCTTTGAGCGGCGCGTACCCCGGAATGATGCCCTGGCGCTGCATGACGGTAGCCTCGGCATCGAGGGCTCGGGTCGTGACCATCAACCGGTACAGCCGGCGGGCGGTGTCGTCGTCTGTCTTCACGCTTGAGACACTTTCACGAGAAGTTTCCTCGCGCAATTAGCGCTCCGAAGGCCGAGCAAGGTGCACAACGAGCACCGGATGACCGGCAACTCGTTATACAGATTGCTCAGTCGATACTCAGCCGAACCACCGGCTCGGGCACGCCGCGCACCCCCAGCCCGGTGACGACGAACAGTCGCCCGTCGCTGTCGCCGTCGACCTCCGCCCCGGATTCGTCGGGCCCACCGTCGGCGACGCGCGCCCGAATGGCGGCCGGCTGCAGAGACGTCACGTAGAGCGTGTCGAAGTTCGGGCCGCCGATCGTGAGACTCGTGATGTGCTTGGTCGGCATCGTCACCGTTGCCTGCAGCGAGCCGTCGGGCGCGAACCGGGCGATCACGCCGGCGCCGTGAATCACGACCCACACGTGATCGTCGGCATCGACGGTCGCGCCGTCGGGCATGCCGCCGAGCTCTGTGGTCGTCGCGAACACCCGCCGGCTACCCAGCACGCCCGTTTCGGGCGCGCACTCGTATGCATAGATGGTCGATTTCACGCTGTCTGAAACGTAGAACGTTCGGCCGTTCTTGCTCCAGCAGGGCCCGTTGCCGATGGTATGCCCGGTGTCGGTCGTGCGCACGACGCCGTTTTCGAGGCTGTGCAGGTTTCCGATCGGCCGCACGAAAGACTCGTCCGACGAGACCGCGACGAGTCGGCCGCTGCGGTCGACCTTCGCGTCGCTCAGAATGGCGCCGGGCGGCAGATCGACACGCGCCAGCGACGAGATGGCACCCGTCACCACATCGAGGCGGTGGAAGCCATCGGCGAGTGTGAGCACGAGTTCGACGCCCTGCGAGGGCGAGACTGCTGCCGCGTGCACCGGCGTCGGCCAGGTGTGCACATCACCAGAAGACGGATCGAATCGGCCGACACGGTCACCGAGCAGGTCGACAAAATAGAGCAGCTGGCGCTGGGCATCCCAAACCGGGCCCTCACCAACGACCGTACGTACTCCGGGAACAGTGGTGATCTTCATCGATTCACTCTCTTCAGGTCATGGCAGTTCACCGAAAACATTCTCGAAGTAAGGCCTCGGTGTTCTATGATTGTAAGACAGCTGCTACCTGCAATGAATCAAAGGAGATTTTCCAGATGACATACATAGTCGGTTCTCATCACGTCACTCTGTCGGTGGGAAAGGCGCAAGAAGACGTCGACTTCCACACCAAGGTGCTGGGGCTTCGCTTCATCAAGAAGACCGTGCTCTACGACGGAAACGAGCCCGTCTATCACCTGTATTACTCCAATGCCGCGGGTGACCCCTCGTCTGTGATCACGACCTTTCCGTGGGCGAATGCCGGCATCTACGGCGTGCGCGGCACGAACCAGGCCCGCGAAGTCTTTTTGTCGGTGCCTGCCGGCTCGCTCGACTTCTGGGCGAAGCGACTCACCGAATACGGCGTCGAGAACACGCCCGTCGAGGTCTTCGGGCAGCGCCGCCTCAACTTCGCGCACCCCTCGGGCATCGAGTACGTCTTCGTCGGCAACGAGGGCGACCCGCGCGTGGGCTACACCGGCAACGGCGTCTCGAGCGAGAACGCCATCCACGGCATCCACGGAGTCGGCATTCACGTCTACGACCAAGACCGTTCGGTCGAATTCGGCACAGAGGTGTTCTTCGCCGGCAGCGAGCTCGCCGAAGAAGGCGACAAGGTGCGCTTTCAGGTCGGTGACGCCGCGTTCGGCAACTGGGTCGAACTGACGGGTGACCGTAAAGACCCGCAGGGAACCTGGCGTTATGGCGCCGGCGCCTACCACCACTTCGCCTGGAATCTCGACACCCTCGAGAACCAGAGCGAGGTCAAATTCGACATCGAAGGCGCCGGGTACACCGACATCTCCGAGCTGAAAGACCGCACCTACTTCAAGTCGCACTATGTGCGGATGCCCGGCGGCGCTCTGTTCGAGCTCGCGGTCACCCACAACGAAGGCGGCTGGGACTGCGACGAGTCGCCAGAAGAGCTCGGTCGCGCCTTCATGCTTCCGCCGCAGTTCGAGAGCGAACGGGATTCGATCATGTCGCGGCTCGAGCCGCTTCGCGACGAAGAGTAAGCATCCGCAGAAAAGGGGTGGTGCCGGGCGATTTCCGCCGGCACCACCCCTTTTCTGTCGCCCCCGCCCCCACGCAGACGGCAGAGGTTATTCCCGTTCCCTCAACCACCGGGCGATCTCGGTGTGGTCGGCACCCGCAGGCAGTTCGTCGACAGCCTTCTGCCACACGGCTACGACCTCTTCGCCGAGCGACGTGGGCACTCCGACCTCGCGGGCCAGCCCCGTAGCGATCTTCGCATCTTTGAGCATCAGCCGGCCGGCGAACCCCGAGTCGTAGGTGCCGGGCAGAATGAACTTCGGCCACTTCACTTCGCTCGAGCCACTGCGGCCGCTCGACCCGTTGAAGGCCTTGAGAATGGTTTCGGCATCCACCCCGAAGCGTTCGCCGATCAGCACCGCTTCGCTGGTCATCCACAAATGCGTCGCCGAGAGCAGATTGTTGAGCGCCTTCACGGCGTGCCCCGCACCGACCGGGCCGACCCGCACCACGGTACCCAGACGCTCGAGCAGATCACGCTGATTCTCGACCTGCTGCTCGTCTCCGCCCACCATGATGGTGAGCGTGCCGGCCTGCGCTCCCCGCACCCCGCCCGACACGGGGGCGTCGATGAACCGCACGTCGAGCTCGGCAAGCCGCGCGGCGTTCTTCTGCGATTCGGTCGGTTCCGACGAACTCATGTCGATGATGACCGTGCCCGACGAGAGCGCGCCGCTGTCGATCGCGTCGGTCAGAACCTGATTCACGATCGCCGAGTTCGGCAACATGAGAATCGCGACCGCCGAAGCGGCGATGGCTTCGTCGGCCGTGTCGTGCACAATGCCGCCGGCCGCCTCGAACCGCTCACGCGCCGCTTCGCTCAAATCGAACCCGTGCACCCGATAGCCGGCTTCGAGCCAGCGCGTCGCCATAGGGGTTCCCATGTTGCCGAGCCCGACGATGGCGACGTCGATCGGTGCGGCGATCGGTTCACTCATTCGCGTCGAGCTCTGCGAAGACGCTCTCGGCCACGCGGAACGACTCGAGCGCCGCCGGCACCCCGACGTAGACGGCGGTCTGCAAGAAGACCTCTTGGATCTCTTCGCGGCTCACCCCGTTGTTCACCGCGCCGCGCACGTGCACGGCCAGTTCGTGCGACCGGTTGAGAGCCGTCAGCATGGCGAGATTGAGCAGGCTGCGGGTCTGCCGAGGCAGCCCGTCGCGGGTCCAGATCGCACCCCAGCAGTATTCGGTGACCAGCTCTTGAATGGGCCGAGCGAACTCCGAGGTGTTCTCGAGCGACCGCGTGACGTGCGCCGAACCCAGCACTTCGCGCCGAGCGGCGAGGCCTGCCTCGTAGGTGGCCTTGTGAGTCGTTTCGTCAGGCATGGACTTCTCTTTCTTGAGGGCGGGTTGAGGAGGCGGGCCGCGTCGCATCGCGGCTGCGCCGCCCGATCGTGACGGTGTGCTCGAGGTCGCCCGCGCGATTCTCGAATCGGCTCATGACAGAGGGCTCGTGACCGGCCACGAACTGGGCCGCTTCACCGCTGGCGAGCAGGCCCTTCACGACCGCATACGTGTCGTACGAATCGGTCAGGCTGCACATGTGGCGAAATGGCATGTCACGCTCGAGTTCTTCGTCGAAATGCACCGCATCCGCCGTGAGCAGAATCGGGCCGACGTTGGTCTGCACAAGCACCATGAGCTCGCCCGGGGTGTGGCCAGGGCCTGGGATCACGTCGATTCCGGGCGCGATCTGCGTGCGTTCGCCGACGGTACGCAACCGGCCCTCCGCGGCAACCGACTCCAGCGTGTCGATGTCGATCTGGTCGACGAAGTGGCGTAGCTGCGCGTGCTGCGACTGTGGGCTGCGCCAGAAATCGTATTCCGCCTGGGCGACGACGACGTCGGCTTCGGTGAAGTAGTCGAGGTTGCCGATGTGGTCGTAATGCGCGTGGCTGATGACGACCGTCGTCTGCATGTCTGGCTGCAGGCCGAGTTCGGCGAAGACGGTTCGCGGGTCGGCGAGCACCGTTCTCTTGCGTGCCTCGGCGCCTGCACGCGAAAAGCCGGTGTCGACGACGACCGTACGATGAGCGTTGCGAACGACCCAGAAATAGTACGAGAAGTCGAAGGCCTCATCGGGCTCGGCGTAGTCGACGAAGTTCAGAAAGGCAGAGGTGCGAGTCGAGACAAGCGAGCCGTGTTCGACGACGACGATTTCGTACTCGTCGTCGCGAGCGGATGCTCGTGGTCGTTCGTTCGACACCGTCGTCTCACTCTCCTCATGCTGTCTGACAAATATATAGCCGTTACCTGCTGAGTGCAACTGACCTAAAGAACCGCGACGCCGCCATCGACGCTGAGCAACGCACCGACGATGTAGTCGGCTGAATCGGAGGCGAGAAACAGCACGGCGTCGGCGACTTCCTGCGGCTGGCCGAGGCGTTTTGCGGGCGCACTGCCCTCGATCTGGCGTCTCACGCCCTCGTCTGCGACCACCGGGGCGAGCATGGGCGTCTCGATGAAACCGGGGCACACCGCGTTGACCCGAATGCCGTACGGCACCAAGTCGAGAGCCGTCGCCTTGGTGAGCCCTGCCACAGCGTGTTTGCTGGCCACGTACGATGACATGCCCGGCGCCGCGATGAGCGACATCACCGAGGCCGTATTCACAATCGCTCCGCCGCCGGCCGCCTTCAGGGCGGGTGTCTCTGCCTTCATGCAGTAGAACGTGCCGCTGAGGTTGGTGCCGATCACCCGCTGCCACTCGTCGACGGTGATGTCTTCGAACGACGGCGAGATGCCCGAGGGGATGCCCGCATTGTTGAAAGCGATATGGAGTGCTCCATACGTCGAAACGGCGTGCACGACCATCCGCTCGCACGAAGCGAAATCGGTGATGTCTACCTCGACCGCGCTGGCGATGCCGCCCTCGGCGACGATCGCGACCGCAGCTCGCTCGACGCCGTCGACGTCACGATCGGCGAGCACCACCCGCGCGCCCTCCGCAGCGAACGAGCGTGCGGCAGCGAGCCCGATTCCACCGGCGGCTCCGGTGACGATGACGACCTTCTCGTGAAACCTCTGCGACATGGCGGCTCTCTTCTGTTCGGTCGCGACGGTCAGATCGCCGCGGCGATGGCGATGTCAGACAAGCGCTGGAATCGCTGGATGTTCTGGGCCTGCGGCAGCAGCCCCGCCGTCAGGGCGACAAATGTCACGTCTTGTTCGGGGTCGATCCAGTAGACGACGCTGCCGGCACCGTAGTTGCCGAACGTCTCGGGTGACGTCAGGGTGCCGAGCTGGTGGTTCGCGATGCCGGTGCCGCGAACCTGAAAACCGAGGCCCAGGTACGCGGGCGGCGGAGTGTACCCCGCCCGAAGCGCTACGGTGCGATAGAGCTCGTTCTTCAGGTCACCGGTGTGGTTCTGCCGGGCGAGCGCGACGGTTCGCGGCGACAGGATGCGGGCATCGCCGAGCGTTCCCTCGCCGCGCAGCATCTCGGCGAACTTACGCAGATCGCCGGTGGTGGATGACGCACCGACCCACGTCGACTCGTTGCTCTCGGCCGTGAAGAGGCCGTGATTGCCCGCACTGGTGTGCGAGAGGTGCTTGATCGGCACGATGCCGCGCATGTCGGGCATGACATGACGCTCGCGCAGATGGGGCCGCAGACCCAGCCAGGTGTCGGTCATTCCCAGCGGCTCGAACAGGTCTTCTGCCATGATCTCGTGAATCGACCGGCCCTGCGGGTCTGTTCGGCGCAAAATCTCGGCGAGCAGAGTGTGGTTCGCCATCGGCGAGTAGTCGCAGCGTGTTCCCGGCTCGACCGTGCCCAGCACGTACTCGCAGACCGCGGCGACGGCGTCATCGAGCACGTCGTAATACATGTCTGGTTTCGGCTCCCAGACCCCGGGCATACCAGTGGTGTGGGTTAAGAAGTTGACAATGGTGGAGCGGTCGCGCGGTGCGCCGGCGAACTCGGGCACGATGTCGACCATCTTCGTCGTCAGGGCGAACTGCCCCAGCTCGATGGCCCGCAGAACGAGAATGTTGATGAACGACTTCGTGGCAGAGAAGATGGAGAAGATCGAATCGGTGTGCAGGGGCGTCTGATGCTCGGCGTCGGCGAAGCCGATCGCTTCATCCAGCTCGACGTGACCGTGCCGCGCCACCGAGAGAACCGCTCCGTAATACAGGCCAGAGTCGACGTCTGCTTCGACCACTTCTTTCAGGCGCTGCAGGCGCCGGGCATCCATACCGCGTTCAAGAGACATTCGCGCTGATCCATTCGATGACGGGAACTATGGTCTGTTCGGAGTTGGCTTCGAAGATGAGGCCGTGGCCGTTACCGGTGATGCCGCGGTCGGCCAAGGCGACGAGTTCGGCCTTGGCGCCGACCTCGTTCAAAAAGTCGACCACCGGCGGGGCGAAGGCGGCTGCGCCCGAGGCGGAGCCGGTCAGCACCATGACCGGTGTGCCGACGAGCCCGACGAATTCACGACCCTGAAGGCCTGCGGTGAGCTCGGCGGGGTCGGCGACGGGCGGGTCGAAGACGACAGGGGCACCGGTGAGCCCCCAGTCGAGACGACAGAAGCCGGGCATGTCGACGAAGGGCGGGCCCATCGGCTCGACGGCGACGATCGCCTTCACCTGGCCGGGCCGGCGATTGGCGGCGAGCCAGCCGCCGGGCGCGCCCGCGGAATGCGTGACGAGAACGGCCGGCCCCACGATGTCGAGCAGTGCGGCCAGCCGGTCACCGTCGAGCCGCTGCGACTCTGCCACATCGGCGAGCAAGAAGCCGAGTCCGGCAGTCAACTGGTCGAGTTCGGCGCCGCCGATTTCGCGACTCCACGGCCATTGGGTCTGCGTGTCGGCGGCGTCGAGGCCGGCGAACAGAAAGTTGGCGGCTTGATAGGGAGTCTGTGCGCCCGGGGCGCCGAGCACATCAGGATGATGCGGCGAGCGCCCGTGCCCCGGGCGGTCGACGACGTACGTGGCAAACCCCTCGCGAACGAAGCGGTCGGCCCAGCCGCGGCGCCCATCGGGCGTGCCGAGCCAGTCGGTTCCCTGGCCGCCGCCGCCGTGCACGAGAATCAGCGGAAAGGGCCGCGTGACCTCGCGCGGCGCCTGCCACTCGACGAACATCGGGCCGCGCTGCATAGTGCCGAACGGTGTATCGACCCGCTCGCCCGGAATCCAGAAGTGACCGTGCCGAACCTCGATGGTCTCGGTCGCCTGCTCGTGGGGGGCTCGCTCTAGCATTGGTCTCTCCTCGTTATGTGCCGATTCGGTTGGCGTCGCAGCGCTCGCTTCGGCATGCTATTCGGCCAAGTGTGCCAGCGCGTGGCCTTCGGCCGCGTCGGCAGCCGACGAGAGCAGCGAGGGGCTTCGTACTGCATCGAGGCCGAGCAGCATCTGTCGCTGCGATTCGAGGTCTTTTGTGCCCTGCCGCATGGGCTCGGTGAGCACCCGCAGGGTCTCGGCATCGTGATGGCCGTAAACCACGTTCTTCAGGTGCGTCGCCGTCGGCGAGCTGATCTCGGTGAACGTCTTCGTGCGCTCGGCCTCGTAACGGTCGAGCACAGACTCGTCGGCGCGACCCCCGATGACCGCTCCGAGGCCCTCGCGCAAGGCGATCACGTCGTAGAGACCGGTCGTCAGCCCGAGACCACCGGTGGGGTTGGTGAGGTGGGCGGCATCGCCGGCGAGCATCACGCGGCCTTCCCGCATCTTCGTCGACATGCGCTGGTGCATGCGGTACGGGCTGTACGTGTCGATCTCGTAGACACCGTCTTCGCCGAGCAGAGCGTGGTAATAGTCGTCGATTCGCTGCCGCAGACCCTCTTCGGGCAACTCCGCCGATTCTTGGAAGGTGCAGCGCCAGAGGCCATGCCCGTCGATGTCGGCGATCACGGCGGCGAGAGTCGGATGCACGTACATGTTCGAGCTCTTCATACCGAGGCTGCGAAAGTCGGTGAACACGTTGGTGGCCACGAAGCGCTCGTCCCAGGTCGTGCCCTCGGCGGTCGCGCCGATGAGTTCGCGAGTGGCACTGCGGCCACCGTCGGCGCCGATCACCCAGCCGAAGCGCTCTATACTCTGCCGACCATCCTTCGCCTGCAGAGTGACAGACACGCCGTCGCCGTCTTGCTCGAGGCCCAGCAGGGCCTGACCCCACTTGATCTCGACGTTCGAGAGCCGGCCGAGGTGCTCGAGAACGATCGCGCAGACCTCACCCTGACCGAGGTGCACGTTGAACGGCGTAGGCATCAGTCCGTCGAGCACGGAGTTGGGTGCGCTGAGCACCTCGTCGAGCGCAACCAGGTGCATATTGAAGCCATCACGATCGATGTGACCGCGGCGCTTCATGTCGTCGAGGATGCCCAGCTCGTCAAGATCGGGCAGCAGAGGGTTGAGGTACACCATCGCCCGTGGTGCGAGATTGAGCTGGTCTTCTGCTTCGAACACCGTGACATCGAAGCCGTCGCGGGCGAACGCCAGAGCAGATACCAGGCCGACAGGCCCCGCACCGATGACCGCGATCGAGTCTGAACTCATTTCTGTCCTCCTCCTTGAGGTTGTGATGGGCGCATCTCAGCACCATCGCCAGATTAGCTTGTCAGACAGCTTGTTGCCAACTGTAAGACAAGACCCGGGGATCGTCACAGCGATGCGGCGAGCTTATGTCAGCTAGGCTGAGGGTGGGCGCGCGCCGCCGTCACGGAGGTCTCGGTGCCCATCGAACGAAGGTGGCATGACATGACAGATCTGCTGAGCGGCCGACAAGTGCAGCGACACGCCCCGATTCGCGAGCAGGTCGCGAGCATTTTGCGCGACGCCATCGTCGAACTCCGGCTGCCCCCGGGCCAGTTGCTCGTCGAGCGGCAGCTCTGCGAGATGACCTCGGCGAGCCGCCCGTCGGTTCGCGAGGCGCTACGCCAGCTCGAGGCAGAAGGGCTTGTCGAGTCGCAGAACGGCCGCGGCACGGTTGTCTCGATCGCAAGCCCAGAGCTGGCGCGCAATGTGTACGGAGTGCGCGCAGAACTCGAGGGTTTCGCGGCACAGTTGTTCGCCGAGAATGCGACCGAGGAACAGCGCCGTGAATTGCGCGCGGCCGTCGAAGAAGTCTCGGCAGCGGTCGAGCGGGGCGAGAAGAACAGCGTCATTCTCGATGCGAAGAACACCGTCTACACCGTTCTCTTCGTCGGGTCGGGCAACCCGATTCTGCACCAGCTGCTCGGCACCCTGCAGCGCCGGGTGACTCAGCTTCGTGCTCTCACCCTCGCCCAGCCCGGGCGGCCCAAGCAGAGCGCAGCAGAGATCGAAGACATTCTCGCTGCGATCGAACGGCACGATCCGGCCGGAGCCCGCGCCGCAGCGACCTTGCACGTGAACCGAGCCGCCGCCATTGTGCTCGCCACGTTCGACGAGACCAAGAAGACTCCGCCGACGACGGCCTCGACCTCTTCGCTGGCCGCTCTCTTTCAGAACCCGGTGGCCTGACCCGAACGCGGCTCGACCGCGCGGCGAACGCGACACCACGGCGGTGTCGCGTTCGTCATTTAAGGCCGTCTTTGCGCGCGTGAACGCTACTAGCTGACGGCAGGGTGTCAGATTGTTATCTGTAAGAACTTGTGCTGTCTGACAGCCGCGTAGTAGATTCGCACCAGTTTCACTCCCCGAGTTGACTCACCGGCGTTCTGCCCGGCACTCGGGGCGAGGGAATTCCCGTCCACATAGCAAGGAGGCTAGTTGTGAGATCGTTCAGTAAAGCCGCCGCCATCATTTTCTTGGCAGCAGCGACCGTCGTCAGTGTCACCGCCTGTAGCAGCGGCGATTCTTCTGGCTCGAGCACCGCATCCGGTGGCAACGGCAAGACCGTCAAAAT
This sequence comes from Subtercola sp., assembly GCA_025463765.1. Taxonomy (GTDB): domain Bacteria; phylum Actinomycetota; class Actinomycetes; order Actinomycetales; family Microbacteriaceae; genus Subtercola. The sequence continues at coordinate 78,181 of JAODBC010000038.1, forward strand.
CATGGTCTTCGGGTCGTTTTCGCAACCCCCGTTCCCCCTCAAGCAGATCGACACCGCTGCCCAGGCCGCCGTGAAGCAGGTCAACGCCGACGGCGGCATCAACGGCACTCAGATCGAACTCATCTCGTGCGACGACAACGGCAGCGCAAACGGATCGACCGCGTGCGGTCGTCAGGCCGTACAAGAGAACGTCGCGGCGGTGGTCGGCGCGTTCACCCTGTTCGGCGACAACATCGTTCCGCAACTCGAGGCCGCGAACATCCCCTACATTCTTCCCGTCGCCATCAGCGGCAAAGAGGTCAGCAGCACGGTGTCGTTCCCGATCATGGCATCCGCGACACCGATCGCGGCCGATCTTTACGCGCTGAAGCAGGCCAACAGCTGCAACACGATCGTCGGCGCCGCTTCACAGAACGCCCAGTCGCAGGCCAGCTACGAGAACTACGAGGTTCCTGTCGCAAAGAACCTCGGCCTGACTACCGACACCGTGTTCTACCCGCCGACAACGACGGACTTCTCGTCGGTTGCCGCGCAGGTCACTGCCAAGGGTGACTGTGTCGTCTACCAGGGCGGCGCGCAAGACACCGCGGCCATCGTGACCGCCATCGGGCAATCCGGTGTGAAGATGACGCAGGTCGCCATCAGCACGATCGCGTTGCCGACTCAGACCCTGTCACAGCTCGGCACCACCGGTGACGGCGTGCTGGTCTACGCGCCAATGTATTACCCGTCGACCAACAAGCCTCAGGTCACCCAGGCCGTCACGAACATGCAGGCCGTCGACTCGGGCGTCATCATCGATGACACCGCGCTGAACTCCTACGCCGCCGTACTCACCTTCGCCGATGCGGCGATGAAGCTCACCGGCGACATCACGGGGCAGGCACTCGTCACGGAGCTCAACACACCAGGTACCACCATCGATACCGGCATGTACGCCCCGACCGACTTCGCGAAAGACGCCGGCTTCTTCCCGCCGGCTCCGCGCGTAGCCGGTGCCACCTACCTGCCGTACATCTCGAAGAACGGCCAGTGGGAGACGAACGGCGACCCCATTCAGCTCGCCGGAAACCTCGGTTTCTAATCACTCAACCGCAGTGACCTGTGGCGGCTGCAGCAGTGCAGCCGCCACAGGTATTTTCAAAAATCGTTCCTGTCGCGAAGACGCGAAGAAAGTGAGAGAACAATGCTCGGAGTGCTGACCTTCGCCATTCTCGGTGCAGCAGCAGGGGCTCTGATCGCCCTGCTCGGCCTGGGGGTCAACGTCATCTTCCGAGCGTCGCGGGTGATCAACTTCTCACACGCGGCGATCGCCATCACTGCGGCTTACTCGTACAGCACGTTCTTGACGTTCGCGCCGGCGCCGCTCGCTCTGCTGCTGGCACTGCTGGTCGGTATGGGTATCGGCGCCATCACCGACATCCTCATCATGCGCCCCCTGCGCGATGCGAGCGGCTTGACCAAAGCCATTGCGACCATCGGTGTTCTGCTCACCTTGCAGGCCATTCTGAACCTGCGCTACGGCTACAACCCGATCATCGTGCGGTCTCTGCTGCTGCCGTCGAACCCCATTCACATCGGCGACATCACGGTGGGGCTCGACCGCATCATCATCTTCTTCGGCGCCCTGATCATCACCGCGGCGCTCTACCTGGTCTACAAGAAGACCTCTTTCGGAATCGCGACCACCGCCGTCGCCGTCAATCCGCGCTCGCTCGCCGCACTGGGCAAGTGGTCGCCGCGCTCGGTCGCCCTCGTCAACTGGCTGGTGGCCGGGGGTCTCGCGGCTCTCGCAGGCGTGCTGCTCGCGCCGATCACCTCGCTCTCACCGACGCTCGCGCTCACTCTCGTGGTGCCCATTCTCTCGGCTGCACTGCTCGGCCGGCTGTCATCGTTCTGGCTGACGTTCATCGGCGGTGTCGCCATCGGCATCGCCCAAGCCGAGATCGGCAACATTCCCGGAGTCTGGCCCGGGCTGCAAGAGGCGCTCCCCTTTCTCGTCATCGTCGTGCTGCTCGCCTTTCGCGGTAGCTCGCTGCCTCAGCGCGGTGAAGACTCCGACAAGCTGCCCAAGATCGGCTCAGGGCGAATACCCGTCATTCCGGTCATCGTCATTTCAGCGATCATGCTCGTGCTTATGCAGTGGGTGCTCACAGAGACCTGGGTGGCAGCGGTCACAACCGGTCTGCTCGCGGCCATCGTGCTGCTCTCACTGGTGGTCGTGGTCGGGTACGCGGGCCAGCTTTCGCTGGCGTCGTACGCTCTGGCGGGCGTCGCAGCTCTCGTCGCTGCGCTGCTGGTGGCCTATCTCGGATGGTCGTTCCTGCCCGCGGCAGTGGTCGGTGTTCTGGCGACCGCCCCCGTCGGGCTCATCTTCGGCCTGCCGGCGGTACGAACCCGGGGCACCAGCCTCGCGATCGTGACCCTCGGTCTCGCCGTCGCCTTGCAGTCGATGGTGTTCGACAACCCGCTCATCTCGAACAGCACCACCGGGCTGACCGTCGGCGACCCCGTCATCTTCGGCCTGAACATCAGCGCCGTCTTCGAACCGCGCCGCTACGGCATCTTCGTTCTCGTGGTTTTTGTGCTCGTCGCCGTCGCCGTGCTCAACCTGCGCAAGTCTGCGGCGGGCCGACGGATGATCGCGGTGCGCGGCAACGAACGCGCCGCCGCCTCGGTGGGAGTCAGCGTCGTCGGCACCAAGCTGCACGCGTTCATCCTGTCTGGCGTCATCGCCGGCGTCGGTGGCGTGCTCATCGCCTTCACCAACTCCGTTGTGGTGCTGGGTAACCCCGGCGCCCGATTCGACCCTTCGTACTCGCTGAACGCGATCGCCGAGAGCACGATCGGTGGTGTCGGCTTCGTGAGCGGTTCTGTCATCGGCACCGCGACAGAACCGGGCGCCGTGGTCAACCAGCTGTTGCGCTTCATCACCAGCGGCAGCTGGTTCAACCTGATCGGCGGCCTGCTGCTGCTCATCACCGTCGTCACTGCCCCGAGCGGTGTCGCCGCCAACTTCGCGCTGCTCTTCTCGCGCCTGGGTAAACGGTTCGGTCTAATGAAGGCGCCCGATCTGTCGAAGCGCGTCAGCGAGACCGTCAGCCCCGACCCGCTCGACGCGACCACGCTCGAAGTGCGCGGGCTCGGTATCAGCTTCGGCGGCAACCGGGTTCTGAACGACGTCAACCTGGACATCACGGGTGGTCAGGTGCTCGGTATCATCGGCCCGAACGGCGCCGGCAAGACGACACTCGTCGACGCGATCACCGGGTTCAACAGCCCCGACGCCGGTCACATTCGGCTGAACGGCCGCGACCTCCTGACGCTGACTCCCGCGCAGCGCGCTAAGGCGGGCGTCGCGCGCTCGTTCCAGGCCCTCGAGCTGTTCGAAGACCTGACGGTCTTCGACAACCTGCTCGTCGCCTCTGATGAGAGCCGCTGGTACCACACGCTCTTGGCCGGGGTGTGGCCCGGAAAGCCGAAGCTGAGCCAGACCGCCACCGCCGCGGTCGCGACCTTCGGGCTCACCGACCGCTTGGGCGACACCCCCGCCGATCTGTCTTACGGCGAGCGGCGTCTGCTCGCGATCGCCCGTGCTCTCGCCGGCCGGCCGCGTGTGCTGCTGCTCGACGAACCCGCCGCCGGGCTCGGCACCGACGAGCGGCACGAACTGCGCCAGCTCATTCGCACCCTGGCACGTGACTGGAACATCGCCATCTTGCTGATCGAGCACGACGTCGAGCTCGTGCTCGGCGTCTCAGATCACGTCGTCGCACTCGACTTCGGCAAGATGATCGCGTCGGGCTCACCCGCCGACGTTCGCAACGACCCCGCAGTCATCGCCGCCTACCTCGGAACAGACGACTCCGCAGACGAACTCGCGGTACAGCTGGAAGGAAAATCCGCATGACCTCAGTCGCCGAAAACACCGTTCTCCCAGGAGACGTTCTGATCAAGACGCAAGGGCTGAGCGCCGGCTACAACGGCCAGCCGATCATCTCCGGCATCGACCTCACGGTGCGCGCGGGCGAGATGGTCGGGCTGTTCGGGGCCAACGGCGCGGGCAAGACGACCACTCTGCTCACCATCGCCGGCGAGGTTGCGCCGCTCGGCGGCGAGCTCACCGTTCTGGGCGCGAAGCCCGGGTCGCTCTACAAAGCGGCGAAACTCGGTCTCGCGATGCTCACCGACGACCGCGGAATCTTTCCGCCGCTGACGGTACGCGACAACCTTCGGCTCGGTCGAGGCAGTGTCGACGCTGCCGTCGCGCACTTTCCCGAGCTCGAGGAGCATCTCGAACGCCGGGCCGGCCTGCTCAGCGGCGGGCAGCAGCAGATGCTGGCCCTCGCCCGCATTCTGGCCGCGCGCCCGCGCGTCATCTTGGCCGATGAACTCTCTCTCGGGCTGGCCCCCATGATCGTCAAGCGGCTTCTGGCGGCACTCCGCACAGCAGCAGACGACGGCGCAGCAGTGCTACTGGTCGAGCAGCACGTTGCCGTGGCGCTTGCGAAAGTCGACCGCGCCTGTGTCTTGGTGCACGGCACGATCGCACTCGAGCGCCCCGCGAGCGAGCTGCGCGAGCATCCTGAAATCATCCAAGACCTCTACCTCGCCGCCGGCTGACCCCCGCCCCCGCACGTCGGACCCGCGGATGTCGCGAGCGCGACTCTTGCGGACGAGAGCGACCGCCGCGGCGGCTCCTCTCGCCCGCAGAGCTCGCTCTCGACCGCGCACCCAGCGCACTCAGCGCACCCAGCGCTAGAGCGTCGCCAGCCCGCCGTCCACGCTGAGCAGCGACCCGACGAGATACGACGACTCGTCTGAGGCGAGAAACAGCACCGCTTGCGCGACCTCGTCGGCCGTACCGAGCCTGGCGATCGGCACGCCCCCGACGATCTGGTCGTGGAGGCCCGTGTCGGCCACAACTGGAGCGAGCATAGGGGTCGCGATGAATCCGGGGCAGACCGCATTGACGCGAATGCCGTGCGGAATGAGGTCGAGCGCAGCAGCCTTGGTGAGCCCGGCGACACCGTGTTTGCTCGCGACGTACGCGGGTCGGCCCGACGCGGCGACCAGCGACCGAATAGACCCGGTGTTCACGATGACCGAAGAAGCATTGCGCTTCAACGCCGGCACCTCCGCCTTCATGCTGAAGAACAGCCCGGTGAGGTTCACCCCGATCAACTGATCCCAGTCGACGACCGTGATGTCGTCGAAGTCGGCGCCGAATGCCGAGGGAATACCGGCGTTGTTGAAGGCGATGTTCAAGCCGCCGAATGTCGACACCACCTCGCTCACCATCGCCTCGCACGACGCGAAGTCGGCGATGTCGACGCAGACCGCCACGGCTTCGCCGCCGGCCGAGCGGATGCCCGCGGCCGCGGCCCGCGCCTTGTCGAGGTCACGGTCGGCCAGAGCCACGCGCGCACCCTCGTCGGCAAACGCCCGTGCCGCGGCCAAGCCGATTCCGCTCGCCCCGCCTGTGACGACGACAACCTTGCCCGCGAACCGCTCGCTCAATTCACGTATTCCAGCCACTCGAGTCTCGGCTCGCCGGCGAGACACTCGGTGATGGCCCCCGTAGCGGCGCCGATGGCCGGGTCTTTCATGTGTGCGTCGAGGGTCGACCAGTCGGCGAACCGCTCGAGTACCACGTACTTCGTGCGTTCATCTCTGATTCGGGCGAGCGTGTAGTACTCGTAGTCGGGGTCGTTCGACTTCACCAGCTCAGATACGGCACTTATGGCGCGTTCGAAGTCGGCTTCGCGGCCTTCGGCCACCTCGAAGTGAATGATCAGGCCGTTCAACTGTCGAACCCTGTCGCCATGCCGCCGAGGCTCACTCCGCCGTCGACAAGCAGCGGCTGTCCGAGCACATAGCTCGCGTCGTCTGACATGAGCCAGAGCACCGAGTTGGCGATCTCTTCGGGCGTGGCCATACGGCCGATCGGAGTACTGCCGCCCAGAATGTCGCGAATCTCGGTGGGCAGTTCTGCGGTGAACGCCGTGTCGACGGGACCTGGGCAGATGGCGTTGATACGTATTCCCTTACGGGTATATTCCATTGCCGCCGCCTTAGTCAGACCGACGACGCCGTGCTTGGCGGCGGTGTACGCCGTCAGTTTGTACCCACCGATGAGGCCTGACACCGAAGCCGTGTTCACGATGGCGCCACCGCCGCGCTGCAGCATCGCGGGTATCTCCGACTTCAAGCAGAGGAACACGGCGTTGAGGTCGACGTTCAACACCCGTTTCCACGCGTCGAACGGTACATCCACGAGGTCGAGGTGCGGGCTCTCGATGCCCGCGTTGTTGTGGGCGTAGTCCAGGCCCCCGAAATCGGCCACGATGGCGTCGATCAGCTCGGGTACCTCGGTCTCCGACGACACGTCGGCGCGGTAGAACTTCGCGGTTCCACCGGCCGCCTCGATCTGGCGCACGGTCTCGAGGCCACCTTGTTCTGACAGGTCGGCCACCGCCACCGTAGCGTCGGCAGCCGCGAACGCCGCCGCACTCGCCCGGCCGATGCCCGACCCGGCGCCAGTGACAAGCGCCACCGTGCCGCTGAAATCGTAGGTAACGCTCGGCACCAGACTCCCCCTACTTCTCGTAGTGGCTGCTCGGCCAGATTCCGTGCCGGCCGGGCATGATGATGCCCTTCGGGTCGACGGCGTCTTTGATCTTCTCGACGAACTTGCGGTAGGCCCCGTCGTTGAAGTTGTAGACGGCCTGCGCCTCATCCATGTAGTCGATGTGGGCGCGGTACTCTCCGTAGCCGAGTTCACCGATCTCTTTGACCAGCTTGCGTACAACCCCGAACGCGCGCTCGGCCTGCTCGGTGTCGGTCACGTCGAACGGAATACCCGCGATGATGCAGCACGAGCGTTCGTTGAACGACATTACGCCGCCGAGAAAGTTCAGCCCCGCCTCTTCGATGCGCATGCGCATCTGGTCGACGACGAAGCGAACCTGGTCGCCCTCCATAGGCACGATGGGCGAGAACCCGATGTGCCCCATGTTCGGCGGGGTGGCTTCGATGAGCTGCTGCGTCGGAATACCCGCCTGAATCTGCTCGGCCGAGTTGGTCAGGCCCTTGTAGTCTTCGGGCGCGTAGATCGGCGAATGGTTCACGACGGCCCCGGGAATCGCCTCCCATACCTCTTTAATACGCTCGATCTTGTACTCGACGATTTTCTTCGGCCCCCAGACCGCCGCACGGGTTCCCCAGCGACCGACGCCGCTCTTGTCGGCGATGCGCTGAATCTGCTCGTCAGTCAGCAGGCCCGGGCCCTCGATCTCGGAATCGATGAGCTGAGGGGCAGCGGTGAGGGTCGTGTACATACACGGAACACCTTCGAGAACTCCCTCGAGCCGCAGCTCACGAATGGCGTTGACACCGGCTTCGAGTTCTTTGTCCGTCTTGAGAGTCATGAACAGAGCCGAGTACCCAGCGGGTTTGCGCTTCAGCCACACGCCGGCGTTCACGACGATTCCCAAATTCGACTGGGCGAACAGCGGGTCGAGCGAGGGGCCCAGCCCACGCTTGTAGGTGTGCCACGCCTTGCCGTCGGGAATGGCGCCCATGCCCGTGCGCAGCAGCGACCCGTCGGCCAGCACGACCTCGAGCCCGTTCAGCAGCTGAAAGTCGGCCCCATACGGCATGTACGTCATGCCGTTGTCGAGCGAGTTGCCGATGACGCTGCCCCAGCCGAGGTCAGGAACCGAGATCTGCAGCGAATAGCCGCCCGCCTCGATGGCCTCGTAGAGGTCGAACCACCGAACGCCGGGCTCGACCACCGCGTAAGCGAGCTCTTCGTTGATCTCGAGCACCTTGTTCATACGGTGGAACGAGAGCTGCACCGATCCGCGCACCTTCGGTGACGGGCCGCCGTAGCCGTAGTTACGGCCCTGACCGTGCGGCCACACCGGAATCTCGTACTCGTTCGCAATGCGCATGATCTGCTGCACTTGTTCTGTGCTGGTGGGAAACACCACCGCAGAGGCGGTGAACTTGTCGTCACCCGGAATGTAGTAGGGGTCTTTGAACTCGTCGACGGCGGCGGGCTCGGTGACCACCCCCTCTTCTCCCAGAGCTTCGACGAATTTCGCGATGACCTCATCGGTTAGCGTGGGGCGTGAGGCCAGAACGTCAGTCATTGTGACTCCTTCGTCATCAAACCTGCTGGGGCGCAGATGTCTTCGTTTGAAAGCTTACTGTCTGACAGCATCGCGGTCAATTGACCGATGCCGTAGCAATTTCTCGTCTCAATCTATATTGTCTGAAACGTACATAGCTACAGATCGGAACAGTCATGACACAGATTCAGGGAAGCATTGCCGTCGTTACCGGTGGGGCATCGGGCATCGGCCGCGGCATCGCCGAGCAGCTCATCGCCGAGGGCGCGTCGGTGGTCATCGCCGACCTCGACGCCGACCGCGTTGTCGAGGTGGCGAACGAGATCGGGGCGACCGGCGTCGCGGTCGATGTCTCTGACGCCGACTCAGTGAGTCGTCTTGCCGAGCAGGTCATGGCACAGTTCGGGCGTGTCGACATCGTCGTGAACAACGCGGGGGTCGGTCCGGAAGGGCGGATGATCGACCTCACCCTCGACGACTGGCACTGGGTCATGAACGTGAATTTCTACGGCGTGGTTCACGGCGTGCATGCCTTTCTGCCCCTGCTGCTGAAGAACGTGAACGGTGGACACATCGTGAACACCGCCTCGATGGCCGTCTTCTTGCCGCTCGAAGGTCTCGGCGCCTACGTCGCCTCGAAGATGGGCGTGCTGGGCATGTCGCAGGTGCTGCACGACGAACTCGCCAGTGACGGGTCGAACGTGCACGTGTCGGTGCTGCCGCCCGGGCCGGTGCGCACGAACATCAAGAACAGCCTGCGCCACCGACCCGAGGGCCTCGGTGGAAACCTCACCGACGTCGACCTCGAATCCAATGATGCGGCTGCCGATCTGCGGTGGATCGACCCGATCGATGCTGGCCGCATCGTGACGCGCGCCATTCGCAACAACGATTTTCTCGCCATCACCCACCCCGAGTGGTGGCCCCTGATCGACGCACGAAATCAGGTCACCCAGGCCTCGTTCGAGAAGTATCCGCCCGCGGTTTACGACTGAGCGGCCGATATTGCCCCGACCGCTTATTAGCTATATGTTGTCAAACAAGTTGACAATTCTCGCCCTGCGTGAGTGAAAGCGAAAGACAGGAACGTGCAGACCCTCGACGAACTTCAGGTGTGGGGCGAGAGCCGCGACCGTGCGCGCCTGGCCGTGCTTGCCGTGCACGGCAGAACACAGAGTCCCGCCGACATGCGCGTCATCGCTGAACGAATCGGCGTCCCATCGGCGCGATACTACGCTCCGACCGCGCCGGGAAATAGCTGGTATCCGCAGCCCTTCCTGGCACCCCTTGCCGACAACGAGCCAGATCTGTCTCGAGCGCTCTCGACCGTGTCGTCGTCGCTGCGTCTGCTCGAAGACGAAGGCTTCGGTCTCGACCATGTGGTGCTGCTCGGATTCTCACAGGGCGCATGCCTGCTGTCGCACTATCTGGTCGATGCGAACCCGCGCGTCGCCGGCGCGGTGCTCTTCACGGGCGGGTACGTCGGCGAGCAGTCGCTTCCGAGCGACGTCGGCGAACACGATGCCCTTTCAGGCATACCGATCGTGATGCGCAGCATTGAGAACGATCCGTGGGTGCCTCCGCATCGGGTGCGCGAGACGGCCCGGGTCTTCACGGATCGTGGCGCGAACGTCGATCTACGAATCGATGCGGGCACCGAACACATCATCACCGACGAGGCCGTCGACTGCGCGCGTACGTTGCTCGAGCGCCTGGGGCGCTCTCATGCGTGACTTCGCCCACGTCACTCTTGGGCAGCGTCTGCTCTTCGGAACCGGCTCGGCCTCGATTCACCTCGCCGCAGAGGTCGAGCGCCTCGGCGCGCAACGCGTAATGCTGCTCGCCTCTGAGGCGGCCCTGCCGTCGGCACAGCAGGTCTGCCAAGGCATCGACGTCGCCCTGGTGCACACGAATGTCGTACAGCATGTGCCGATCGAGGTGGCAGAGATCGCCCGGAGCCTGGCTCGCGAACACCACATCGACCTGCTGGTGACGGTCGGCGGGGGGTCGGCCATCGGGCTCGCCAAAGCGATCGCCCTGACCGAACGTATAACGATCGTCACCGTTCCCACGACCTACGCGGGATCCGAAGCAACGAACGTATGGGGCCTCACCGAGAATGCGCGTAAAACGACCGGTGTCGACGACGCTGTTCTGCCGGCCTCGGTGATCTACGACGCCGAACTGACGCTGACGCTGCCGGTGGAACTGTCTGTCTCCTCCGGCTTGAACGCCATGGCGCACTGTGTCGATGCGCTCTGGGCTCCACGCGCCGATCCGCTCAATGCTGCCCTGGCCGAAGAGGGCATTCGTGCACTGGCCGCGGGCCTGCGACTCGTGCACAGCGATCCGCACGATCTTCACGGGCGGGAACTGACGCTCTACGGGGCCTACCCGGCGGCGGTGTCGTTCGCCTCGGCCGGGTCGGGCATCCACCACAAAATCTGTCACGTGCTCGGCGGCACCTATGCTCTGCCGCACGCGCAGACCCACGCCGTCGTGCTGCCACACGTACTCGCCTTCAACGCCCCGGCCGCGCCGGCCGCCGCCGCCCGGGTCGCCCGAGCGCTCGACGGCCGCGACCCGGTCACGGCTCTGGGTGAGCTCTACCGTGATCTGAATGCACCCCGCTCACTGGCAGACCTGGGCTTCAGTGAGTCGTCGATCAGCGAGGCTGCAGACATCATTCTGCCCGCCATCCCCGCATCGAACCCTCGAGAGGTCTCGCCACGACTGCTGGCCGGGCTGCTGCACGACGCCTGGGCCGGAGCCGCACCCGGAACCAGCACCTCGCCGCTCGCTCAAGCTGTCAGGTAGGTACACTTGTCACTCACCAGAGGGGATTCCTGATGTCAGAACCAATTCATCAGATGCAGGTTCAGCGACACGCTCCGATTCGCGAGCAGGTCGCCTCGATTCTTCGCGATGCGATCATCGACATGCGTCTGCAGCCGGGTCAACTGCTCATCGAGCGCGAGTTGTGCGAGATGACCGCTGCAAGTCGACCGTCGGTGCGCGAAGCTCTGCGTCAGCTCGAAGCAGAGGGTCTCGTCGAGTCGCAGAAGGGCCGCGGCACCTTCGTCAGCATCGCCGACCCGGTGCTGGCCGGGCACGTGTACCAAGTGCGGGCCGAGCTGGAAGGCTTCGCCGCCGAACTTTTCGCCGTCGGCGCGAGCGACGAGCTGCGCGACCAGCTGCGCACGGCCTTCGCCGACATCGAGCTCGCCGTGGCTGTCGATGGCGACAATCGCGCGAATTCGGTACTCAAGGCGAAGAATGTTCTGTATGAGGTGCTCTTTCTGGGCGCCGGCAACCCGATACTCGATCAGATGCTGCATACCCTGCAACGCAGGGTCAATCAGCTGCGTGCCCTCACTCTCGCTCAGCCAGGCCGACCCGAGCAGAGCGTGAAAGAGATCCGCGTCATCGTCGAGGCCATCGAGAAGCGCGACGGCGCAGCGGCTCGCGCGGCGGCCACCTCGCATGTGGCAAACGCAGCGGCCACCGTACTGAGCGCCCTGGGCGCGACGAACGTCGTTCCGCTCATCGGTCGCTAACCACCGAACGGCCGCCACCGAACCGAACGTCGCCCGCATCGATCGCGGAGCGACGCCCGGCCGACGAACTACTCGGCGCTCGCCCACCACTCGAATGCGTCGACCACCCCGGCGTTGTGCGCCTCGACGCGACCGAGCTGTTCTGGGTGTGTGATGGCGTACAGCAGGTTGTCTTCGACGGCCCGGGCCGTGATTCTGCCCACGTCTCGAGGTTCGAGCCAGTGGATGTTCGCCAGCGACCCCGAAGGCGCGAACTCCGTGAAGGCCGTCGCCTGCCCCGGCGTCTTGTTACGCAGCGAGTTCGCGATGCCCGTGCGCACACTCCCGGGCACCAGCAACGTGGCGTGGATGTTCGACTCGTCGGCCGCCAGCTCGGCGGCCAGCACCTCGGTGAGCGCCGCAACGCCCGACTTCGCCACCGCGTAGGCACCGAGCCCGGCCAGGGGCGAGTACGCCGACATCGACGACGTGTTGACGATGTGGCCACCCGCGGCGTTCTTCTGAAGCCGGGGCAGAAAGGAATGCACCCCGTTGATGACGCCGAACAGGTTCACACCGAGCAGCCACTGCCAGTCAGCAAGGCTCAGATCGGCTATGCGCGCCTGCGGGCCGACACCGGCGTTGTTCACCACGATGTCGACGTGACCGTAGAGGTCTTCGATCCGAGCGGCGAGGTTCTCGACGCTCTCCGCGTCGCTCACATCGACCTGAATGCCCTCGACTCCGAGTTCGGCCGCCGTTGTACGGAGGCGCTCTACCTCGACATCGGCGATGACAACCGTCGATCCTCGCGAGACGAACTCTTCGGCGATGCCCCGGCCGATTCCGGATGCCCCGCCGGTGATCACCGAGACGGAGCCGTCGAGCGCGGTCATGCGCGGTTCTCGCGGTAGGCGCGCGGCCAGATGCCGTGACGGCCCGGAGACAGCACACCCTTGGGGTCGACCGCGTCTTTGATCTTCTCGACGAAGCGACGATAGGCGTGGTCGTTGAAGCCGTACTGGTCTGACGCGAGGTCCATGAAGTCGAGGTGCGCACGGTATTCGCCGTAGCCCAGCGCACCGATGGTCGAGACCAAGCGCTTGGCCAGCGCATACGCATTTCGGGCGCTCGCCTCATCGGTGCGGTCGAATTGCATTCCGGCGACAATCACGCACGAACGCTCACCGGTCACCATGATGCCGCCCGAGAAGTTGAGCCCGGCGGCGAGAATGAGCTTGCGCATCTCTTCGATGACGAAGCGCACCTCGCGGCCGTTCAGCGGAACGACGGGTGAGAACCCGACGTGGCCGGCGTACGTCGGTGTGATCTCGATCGCCTTCATGGTGGGGATGCCCGCCTGAATGTGTTCGTGTGCCAGCACCATCTCGCCGTACTGGTCGGGCGAATAGGTGCGGGGCGCGACCATCCGCCCGCTCGGAATCGCCTCCCATGCCGCGCGGATCTTCGCGAGCTTGAGTTCGACGATGTCACTGTCGCCCCAGACGGCCGAACGCGCCGCCCACGCGCCCACGCCCGTGCGGGCACCGATCTCTCGATAGTCTTCGGGCTGCAGCTGCCGCTTCGGCGTCTGCACCGGGTCGTCGGTGAGCATCACGGCTGCGCGTAGCGTCGGATAGAGGGTCGGCACACCCTCGAGCGCTCCGTTCATACGCAATTCACGAATGGTGTCGATAGCGGCCTCGAGATCGGAGTCTTCGACGATCGAGAGCATCATGGGGGTGTACGCCTCGGGCTTGCGCTTGAGCCACACGCCCATCCGCGTGACAATGCCGAAGTTCGACTGAACGAAGAGCGAATCGAGCGACGGCCCGAGGCTCCGCTTGTACACGTGCCAGGCGGTGTTGCCCTCCATCGCACCCATGCCGGTGCGTAGCAGGTCACCGTCAGGCAGTACCACCTCCATGCCCGTCGGGAACATGTAGTCCGCACCGTACGGCTGATAGGTGAGCCCGCTGTCCATGGAGTTGCCGATGATGCTGCCCCAACCGATGTCGGGCACCGAGTGCATGTATTCCGGCGCCTCGCGCTCGAGCGCGTCGTGCAAGTCGAACCAGCGAACACCCGGCTCCACCACGGCGTACGCCATCTCTCGGTTGATCTCGAGAACTTTGTTCATGTTGTGGAACGAGATCTGAATCGAGCCGCGTACCCGGGGCGAAGGGCCACCGTACCCGTAGTTGCGCCCCTGCCCGTGCGGCCACACGGGAATCTCGAAGCGGTTGGCGATCTTCATGATCTCTTGAACCTGCTCGGTCGAGGTCGGCTTCACGACCGCCGCTGCCGCATACGTCTCATCGCCGGGTACCCAATAGGGATCTTTGTATTCGTCGACGCCGCTGCGCTCGACGATGACCGCGTCGTGCCCGACCACGGCGGCGAGCAGTTCGACCACCTCATCGGTGAGGGTGGGCAGTGCGGGGGATTCGATAGTCATGCTGCAGACCTTTCTTCGTTGAGAGTCATGTGGAGAGTCATCAGGAGTTCCAGGCGATGGGCACCACGGGCAGCCCGCGAAAAGCGAATCCGCTGAACGGAATCGTCTCGGGCTCCACGATGTGCAAACCGGGGAGTTCACGGTAGAGCGTCGGCCACGCGACACCCGCCACCTCGACCTTCGCCGCCCACGAGCCGGCACACAGGTGGATGCCCACCCCGAAGCCGAGGTGGGGCCGGCGCTTGCGAGAAATGTCGAAGGCCTCCGGATGGTCGTACTGCCGTTCATCCCGGTTCGCCGAGCCGATCAGCAGCCCGACCAGACTGCCCGCCGCGATGTGCACCCCGTCGATGTCGATATCGACTGCCGCCTCCCGATTGAGCAGGTTGATCGGCGACCGCCAGCGGATGATCTCGGTGAACAGCGCCGCGAATAAAGTCTCGTCGGCGCGCACCCGGGCACGCGTCTCGGCGTGAGTGTCGAGGGCCCAAAGCCCACTGGTGATGACGTGCTCGGGCTCGTTGAAGCCGCCCGAGATGGCGAGCTTCATGTTCGCCCGGATGACGTCGATAGGCAGGTCGACGGGCGCCGAGAGCAAGGAAGACAGCATGGAAGCGTCAGGATGTGCTCGGTAGTACGGAACGAGTTCGTCGATCGCATCGTTCACCTCGTCGTTCGCGCGCCCGTTCGACAACCAGACGGCGGGGTCACCGGCGAGGTTGCCGGAACCGGCGATGAACTGCTTCGACCAGCGGCTGATGTCTGCCCAGTCGGAGTTGATGAGCCCGAGCAATGCACCGAGGTTTGCCGCCGAGAACGGAACGGCGAACTGGGAATCGAGATCGACGCCCGGGCCGTGCTGCTTCAGCTCGGCGACGAACCGGTCGGCGTTCGCCTGAAAGACCGGCTGCCAGACCTCGTTTACAGTGCGCGCCTTCACGGCCGCGGCGATCGCCGAACGCTCGCGCGCGTGTTCGGGGTCGCCCTTGCTGATCATGCTGACGCCAATCGATTCCCGCACGAGGCTGTTGGTCTGCGGAATGAAGAGTTCATTGTGCGTTTCGACGAAGAAGCAATCGGCGAAGCGCGACACGAAGTAGCGATTGAGAAAGGGAATCCAGGCGACCGGCGTCTCCCTGCGCAGTCGCTCGAACACCGGGTAGGGGTCTGCCACAAGATCGTCGAGAGTAACCCAGTCAGCAACGACGGCGTCGCTAATGTCTGTCATCGAATTCCAATCGCGGGCGAGGGGCATTCACCAGTATCGCTGCGGGGCTTCATCAAGTAAAACGCATAATATGGGCCAACTACATCGATTATTTCTATGTGAGGCACACGATGGCATACACCCTGAAGCAACTGCAGTACTTTGTGTCCATCGCCGAACACGGTTCGCTCTCGCGAGCTGCCGAGCAACTGCACCGGTCACAGTCGGCCGTCTCTTCGGCGCTCGCCGAGTTGGAGACCGGGCTCGGCGTGAACCTCTTCGCGCGGCGCCGCTCGCGAGGGGTCATTCTGACCCCGAGCGGGCGGTTCGCTCTCGAACGAGCCCGCAGCCTGCTGCGAGAGGCCGACCTGCTCGAACACGAGGTGGCCGGCGTGATGTCTGACACCATCGGGCCGGTGCTTCTCGGCTGCTCGTCGGGGTTGGCGACTGCTTTACTCCCGGCGATTCTCGACACGGCGGCGCAGCGTCACCCGCAAATCGGGCTCGACTTCACCCTCGGATCACAAGACGACCTGCTGCCCCGGGTGATGAGCGGCGAGATCGACGTCGCAATCATTCCCGACGGCCGACTTCCCACGGGAATGCGCTCGACGAGCCTGTTCTCGGCGCCCGTCGAAGCGCTGCTGCACGCCGAGCACCCGCTGAGCACCGAAGACAGCGTCGACCTCGCCCGCCTGAAAGACGATCCGTTCATTCTGCTCGACATCTCGCCGGGAGCGGAGAACGCCTTCGCCCTCTTCGACTCGATCGGCGCCCAGCCGCAGCTTCGCTTCCGCACCACCAGCATCGAGCTCACCCGAGGCCTGGTCGCCCGCGGACTCGGCTTCAGCCTGGTGCTGAGACGACCCTGGCAGAACGAGACCTACGGCGGCCTGCGTGTGGTGTCACGACCCGTTCGCACTCGGGCCAGCACTCAGTCGATCGCCATGGTGTGGTCTGCCGAGATGAGGCTCACGTCGCGAGCGCGCGTGGTCGTCGATATCGCGCACGAGCTGTGGAACGACAACACCGTCGGCGCCGATTAAAGCTCGCTAGTACAGCACTTTTATGCTGGTATCTCCCACCATGCCGGGCGTTCACGCCGCCGGACAAGGTCGAGCTGATCGATCTGGCCGACCTCGAGCATCCACTCGACCCCGACCACTTCACTCTCATCGTCTGCTCGACACACGGCGACGGTGAACTGCCTGGCGGTGCGCAGCCGTTCTGCGACTACCTGGAGGAGGAGTCACCCGACCTCACCGGCGTGCGATGCGGCGGTGGAGTGGGCGCGGCAAACCGTGGCTGCGTTCGAGGTCGGTACATTCGGTATTGTTCCGATTGCTGTCGGACAATAAGATACCTTACATAGGATTCGATTCACCCAGACCTGACACATCGGAGTGCCATGAAGTCTTACCAGAAGCGCACTGTCTCTCAGGAGTCCGCGTCTTCGATCATCGAGGGTGCGACCGCGAAGGCGAAAGAACTCGGAGTCGCGGCCGTGATCGCGGTCGTCGACGAGTCAGCCGTGCTCAAGGCGTTCTATCGCATGGACGGAACGCTGCTGCTTCCCGTGCAGGTCGCCCAGGCGAAAGCCCGGTCTGCCGCCTTACTCTCTGTCGACAACGGTGTGATGTTCGACGCCCTCGAGGCAGACCCGGAGATGCGAAGTGGTCTGATCGCCCAGCCGGGCGTCACGCTGATGGGCGGCGGGCTTGTTCTGCGCGACGGCGATGAGATCGTCGGAGCCGTCGGTGTGAGCGGCGGCTCGACCGAACAAGACATCACGATCGCCACCGCCGGCCGTGATGCCGCCGGACTCTGAACCAACCGCCTCCGAACCATACCTTCGATCCGCCTCACTACGAAGCTCGCTACGAAAAGGGAATGTCGATGAAGACCAAAGCCGCCGTCGTCTGGGCCGAGAACGAGCCCTGGGAGATCGTCGAAGTCGATCTCGACGAGCCGCAAGACAACGAACTGCTGGTGCGGTTCGAGGCAACGGGCCTGTGCCACTCCGACGAGCATCTGCGCATCGGCAGCGTACTGCCGCGCTACCCGGTGATCGGCGGCCACGAGGGCGGCGGCATCGTCGAGAAGGTCGGGCCGGGAGTGACCGGATTCGCCGTGGGCGACCACATCGTCACCTCGTTCATCCCGTCGTGCGGAACGTGCATCCCGTGCCGCACCGGGCACCCGAACCTCTGCGACCTCGGCGCGCTGCTGATGCAGGGCGAGCTGCCCTCTGGCGGGTTTCGCTTTCACGCCCGCGGGCAAGACATCGGCGGTATGTGCCTGCTCGGCACCTTCTCGGAGTACGCGGTGATCTCCACGTACTCCGCGGTGAAGATCGACAAGGCGATCGCGCTCGACGTGGCCTGCCTGGCCGGCTGTGGCGTTCCGACCGGATGGGGATCGGCGGTCAACGTGGCCAATGTCAGGCCGGGCGACACCGTGGTGGTCTACGGCGTCGGCGGGGTGGGCATGAACGCCGTGCAGGGAGCGAAACAAGCGGGCGCATTGCGCGTCGTCATCGTCGATCCGGTGCCGCAGAAGCAGGAGTGGGCACTCGAATTCGGTGCCACCCGGTCGTTCGGAACGCCGGAAGAGGCGTTCGATTACGTGAACTCGGCCACCCGGGGGCAGCTCGCGAATTCGGCGATTCTGACGGTCGGCCACCTGAAGCCGAAAGACGTGCACGATGCCGTCTTCATCACCGGCAAGAACGGCCGAATCGTCGTGACGGGTCAGAGCCACGTACTCGAAAAGAACATCGAACTCGAGGGCTTCTCTCTGCTCGGTTACGAGCGACAGCTGATCGGCGCCACGTTCGGCTCGTGCCGACCGCACGTCGACATTCCCCGGCTGCTCGAGATGTACACCGAGGGCGCCCTGAAGCTCGACGAGCTGGTGACCCGCCGCTTCGCTCTCGAAGAGATCAACGAAGCGTACGAGATGCAGGCCCGCGGCGAACTCATTCGCGGCGTGGTGGTTTTCTGATGGCCGGCTTCTGATGGCCCGGCGCGCGGTCGTGACCGGCGCGGCCTCGGGAATCGGCGCCGCGACCGTCGAGGCTCTGCTCGCCGAGGGTGCCGAGGTGCACGCCTGGGATCGCAACCTCGCCCTGCTCTCCGAGCGATGGGGTGCGCGAGTCGGCGTGCACACCCGCGCCGTCGATGTGTCTGATCTCGACGATGTCGAAGCGGCCTTCGCGGCGGTGACCGGCGAGTTCGGCGCCCTCGACGCCGTCGCGAACATCGCGGGGGTTCAGCGTGCTGCATTGATCGACGAGCAAGACCCGGGCGACTGGGCGCTACAGATCGCGGTGAACCTCACCGGCACCTGGAACGTCGACCGCGCCGCGGTGCGCTCCATGCGACCGTTCGGTGCCGGCGCGATCGTGAACATGTCGTCGATGGCGGGCGTTAAGGGTGCGGGCGCGGGCATGTCTGCGTATTCGGCCTCGAAGGGCGGAATCGTGGCACTCACCAAGGCGCTCTCGGTCGAGATCGCCCCCTACGGGCTGCGCGTGAACTGCGTGTGCCCGGGGTTCATCGACACGCCGTTCAACGACCCGATCATCGAGCTGATGGGTCGCGAGAATCTCGAAACGCTGGTGTCGAAGGCCATTCCGCTCGGCCGGCAGGCGACGCCGCCCGAGGTGGCGAGCGTGATCGCCTTTCTGCTCTCTGACGGCGCGAGCTACATGACGGGCCAGCCCGTAGTGATCGACGGCGGCGCGCTCTGGGCCATCTGAGAGAAGCGGGTCAGCGGGTGTCGCCGGGGGTGGCGCTTCCGTTCGCAGCTCGGTCAGCGGGGGGCCGATCGGCCGCGGCGCCGGCGGCCTTCTCGGCAGCCGGCGGCACGTACACCGCGTGCCGGTCGACCTCGGCGTAGATGGCGGGCGCCACCGGCAGCTCATTCTCTTCGGCGAGGTGACCGATGAGCCCCGCCGTGCGAGCCAGCAATGCGAACCCGCGCAGCAGTTCGATGGGCAGGCCGGCGTCGGCGAGCGCAGCACCACCGGCCCCGGCGCCGTTCAAGGGAAGCGTTTTGCCGAGCACTCCCGCGTGCATCCGGCCGATCGCTTCAAACAGCGCGAGGTGCGGGCCGTAGACGCCGTTCTGGCGAGCCAATTCGACGATCACCGGTGTACGCGGGTCGCCGTTCTTGTGCACCGGATGCCCGAGCCCCGGTATCTTCTCGAACCGGGCATTCGATGCCTCGACTGCGGCGAGCGCCACCGCATCCCACTCGTCGGGGCTCCACGCTGACGTGTCACCGAGCGGCTGGATGATGCCGTGCAGATATCGCCCGGTGTCTTCGGTCACGCCGAGAAAGCGCGATCCGCCGCCGAGCAGTCCGGCCGCGATGGCACCCTGCAGCGAATCGGGTGCGCTGTAATAGGTGAGCCGCGCGGCGATGGCGGTCGGCGTGAAGCCGTGATCGGCCAGCGACACCAGAACGGCCTCGAAGATGGCGAGCTGACCCGGGGTCGGCCGCCGCTTGGTGGCGAGCCAATACGCCAGCTCGCCGAACGACACCTGCCCCATCAGCTCACCGGCCAGGTCGTGACCGAGCAGCGAAATCGACTCGGTCGTGCTCGTACCGATTCCTGTTTGATACTCGGTCATTCGGTTCTCCTGTTTCTATCGGTCCAGCCACGCGCGCACGTCGTCGGAGTGCTCGCCCAACGCGGGCGGTGGTGTGTCGTAACGAGGGGGCGTGAGCGAGAAACGAATGGGGTTGCGAATCATCGGTACGGCATCCGCCCCCTCACCAACCGTCACAACCGGGTCGAGGCCGAGCCGTTTCGCGAGAGCAACGCCTTCGTCGACGGTGTTGATCGGCCCGCACGGCACACCCGCGCGCGTCAGAATCGTGAACCATTCCGCCACGGTACGAGTGCTCAACGCGTCGACGAGCAGCGGGCGCAGTTCGGCTCGGCGCCGATTGCGGTCTTCGGCGGTGCTGAACCGCGGGTCGTCGGCGAGAGCGGCGACGCCGAGCCCGCTGCAGAGCTTTCGAAACTGGGCGTCGTTGGCCGCAACGATCACCAGCTCACCGTCACTCGCGGGCAGCGGTTCGTACGGAAAGAGACTCGGGTGGGCGTTGCCGACACGAAACGGCACGATACCGGCAGCCAGGTAGGTCGAGGTGTGGTTCGCCATGGCCGACAGCGCGGTCGACAGCAGATTGACCTCGACGTGCTGGCCCTGCCCCGTCTGAGATCGGTGGTGCAAGGCCGCGAGGATGCCCGTGGTGGCCTGCAGGCCGGTCATGATGTCGAACACCGATGCGCCGCTGCGGTAGGCGGGGCCGTCGGGGTCGCCGGTGAGGCTCATCAGGCCCGACGCCGCCTGCACGATGAGGTCGTAACCCGGCAGCGCCGCTCCCTCTGCCGAGCCGAATCCGCTGATCGAGGCGTAGATCGCAGCGGGATTCGTCTCGGCGACGCTGGCGTAGTCGAGACCGAACTTGGCGAGGCCGCCCGGCTTGAAGTTCTCGATGACGATGTCGGATCGGCGGGCCAGCTTCTGGGCGAGCCCACGATCGTGCTCGTCGGCGAAATCGAGCACGATATCGCGCTTGTTGCGGTTCACGCCGAGAAAGTAGGTCGAAACGCCGTCGCGCTGGGGAGGCTTCCAGCCGCGCGTCTCGTCGCCCGCCGGGCTCTCGACCTTGACCACGTCGGCCCCGAGGTCGGCCAAGAGCTGCGTGGCGTACGGCCCGGCCAGCACGCGCGAGAAGTCGGCGACCAGCAGCCCTGCGAGCGGGCCGGAAGTGGTCGCGTCGGCAGCGGTCGCGTCAGTAGTGTGCGCGTCCGCAGCCGCCATCGATTGCGCTGCTCTCTGTTCTTCGCTCACAACACCACCATTCGACATCAGGCTACGTCAGCGATTCGGAATGAGCGTGTATTTGGTCTCGAGATACTCGTGGATGCCCTCGACCCCACCCTCTCGACCGAGACCCGACGACTTCACCCCACCGAACGGGGCGCTGGCGTTCGACACGACGCCGGTGTTCAGCCCCATCATTCCTGTTTCCAGCCGGTCGATGAGCCGGATGCCGCGTGCCAAGTCAGTAGTGAAGGCGTAACTGACCAGCCCGTACTCCGTCGCGTTCGCCAGGGCGACCGCCTCGTCTTCGGTGCGGAACGTGACGATGCCGAGCACAGGGCCGAAGATCTCTTCGCTGAGTATGCGCGCCGTCGGCGCCAGGCCGGTGAGAACGGTCGGCTCGAAGAACGTTCCGGCGCCCTCGATGCGATGGCCGCCGGCGAGCAGGGTGGCTCCGCCCGCCACAGCGTCGGCCACGAGGTCGGCCGTGGACTGTACGGCTGCACCAGTGATGAGGGGCCCGATCGAGACTCCTTCTTCGGTGCCGCGGCCCACGGGCATCCGGTTCACCCGTTCGG
Source organism: Subtercola sp. (assembly GCA_025463765.1). Lineage (GTDB taxonomy): Bacteria > Actinomycetota > Actinomycetes > Actinomycetales > Microbacteriaceae > Subtercola. Next base: position 99,938 of record JAODBC010000038.1, read on the forward strand.
CAACACGACGGGCGAACTCGTCGGCGAGCGATTCGTGCACGATGAACCGGTTCGCGGCCGTGCAGGCCTGACCGATGTTGCGAAACTTCGCCTGCATCGCACCCTCTACGGCGTCGTCGAGGTTCGCGTCGTCGAAGACGATGAAGGGGGCGTTGCCGCCGAGTTCCATCGACGTTTTCAGTACTCCGGCGGCCGCCTGCCGCAGCAGCGCCTGGCCGACGGGGGTCGAACCGGTGAAGCTCAGCTTTCGAAGCCGCGGGTCGGCGATGATCGGCTCGGAGACCTGCTGCGACGAGCTGGTGGTGATCACGTTCATCACTCCGGGCGGCAGGCCCGCCTCTTCGAAGAGCGACGCGAGGTACAGCGTGGTCAGCGGAGTCAGTTCTGCCGGCTTGATGACGAAGGTGCAGCCCGCGGCGAGCGCCGGCGCGATCTTTCGCGTGGCCATGGCGAGCGGAAAGTTCCAGGGAGTGATGAGGTAACACGGCCCGACCGGGCGGTGCGAGACGAGCGTGTGGCCGGTCGCCTCGGGGTTCATTCCGTAACGCCCCGAGATACGCACCGCCTCTTCGCTGAACCAGCGCAGAAACTCGCCGCCGTACGCTACCTCGCCGTATGCCTCGGCCAGCGGTTTGCCCATCTCGAGCGTCATCAGCAGCGCGACCTCGTCTTTGCGTTGCTGAAGCAGGTCGAAGGTGCTGCGCAGAATCTCGGCCCGATGGCGCGGCGCGGTGGCCGCCCATCCGGCGCTCGCTTCGACGGCCGCGTCGAGCGCCGCCCTGCCGTCGTCGGGCGTCGCGTCGGCGATGCTGAGCAGTTTAGCGCCCGTCGCCGGGTCGAACACGTCGAGTTCGCCACCACCCGTCGCGGGCATCCACTGGCCGCCGATGTACAACGAGGTGGGAATCGTCGCCAACAGCTCGGTCTCGGTGAGGGGCATGGCACGAACCTCTTTCTCGCCGGCTCGAGTCGATTCCGGCAGTGCAGTCGATACTCCACTCTATGGGCCTCTCTACCTGTTAGACAACAGCTATCAGCCAGAACGACTCGTCCCTCTCATCGTGGCCCGCCGCACCGCGCCCACCGCACGATCCACTTTGCGAAAGGGCCCCCAAAAACGCACGGGTAGGGGCTTTTTCGCAAAGTGGATGGAGGCGCGCCTCAGCACGGGCTCGCTCAGTAGCCGAGGCGCTGTAGCAGCTCGAGGCCGCGCTCGGCCCAGATGATCTCGGCGTCAGCACGGGCGACGAGACCTTCGTAGCTGAATCGTTTGAAGGCGACGGTGGCGTCGTGTTCCGCCGCCGGGGTCACGGCGAGCCGGCGCACGAGCATCGGGCTCTGCAGCGCGTCGATGAGTTCGATCTCGCGCTGCCACTGCTCGCGCTCGCTGCGCCACTGCGCCAGGTGACCGTGCAAGAACTCGCGGGCCGCGTCGGGAGTGGTGTTCTCGAGGTAGGCCGCTCTCAAATGAGCCGGGTCGCGCACCCGCGAATAGTCGAGCGGTGCGCGCATCCAGGAGAGAAACGCCTCGTCGCCGGCGGGAGTGACGTGATAGAGCCTGCGGGTTCCGCGTTCGCCGCGGGCCTGCTCCTCACCTTCGATGAGTCCCTCGGACTCCATCTTGCGAAGCTCGGGGTAGATCTGCGAGTCGGGGGCGTGCCAGACGTGGCCGACCGACAACGAGAACTGCTTCTGCAGTTCGTAGCCCGACATGGGGCCGACACGAAGAAGAGCCAAGAGAGCGTTACGCAGACTCACTGACTCTCCTCACTGTGCCTCGCCCCTCCGGCGTCGATAGCGTATCGCAGAGCCGATGGAGGGAGTCGCGTCGATAGGCGCGACCCCTCCATCGGCGCGGATGCTCGGTCAGTCCTGCTGGCCGGTGCGCCATCCACCCTGGTAGCTGGTGCGAGCGACGGTCGAGTACGGCACGGGGCTGACGACGGCGCGCACGTCGAGCTGCTTGTGCGGCTCGACGGCTGCTTTCTTCGTGCCGCCGTTCGGCTCGCCCCACACCACGTGCAGCTCAGTTCCTTCTGGCACATCGTGGTCGATCGTGGCGAGCGAGAGCGCACGGCGTTCGTTCGCGCTGTAGCCGGTGAACATCGAGAAGCCCACTACGGCCCCGTCGGCATCCACTACCGAGTCGTAGTTGGCCGAACCGTAGTTCGCCAGCGGCAGGTCGAAGAACTTGTAGCTCTCGCCCTCGACATCGAACAGCGACGCGAAGATTTTCGTGACGTCTTCGCCATCCCAGGCGAGGGTGACCTTCTTGCGCTGAGTACCCGGGTCGACCTTCTCGAGCGCGTCGCGGCCGATGAAGTCGTGGTCGAACTTCACGAACGATCCGTAACCCAGCTCCCACGGCGTGAGGTAGTAGTCGTCGATCGAGGTGCCGACGAACGAGCCGGCGAGCGTGCCCGTCGCTTCGTAACCATCGGCCGGCAGCCAGGCGCGGTAGGCGGCCTCTTCGGCACCGGTGTAGATCGCCGGCAGCGGCGAGGGGATCCAGCCCGACTCGAGCGTGTTCGACGGGTAAGCGCGCGATCCGACAGGAACGAGGCCGAACTCGGCGCCCGCCTCGACTATGAGGTCGCGGATGCGGTCGTGGTCGGCGTACGGGCCCCAGATCTCGAGGCCGGGCGCACCGGCCATGCCGTGGCGCAGCGTGCGCACGTTCATGCCCTGAACGCTCATGGTCGACATGTTGAAGAACTTGAGCTGTTCGAGCGGGCCGCCGTTGAGCTTCTCGATGACCGACCAGGCGTTCGGGCCCTGAATCTGAAAACGGTAATACTGGCGTGAGACCTCGTGACCGTACGGGCGTGAGGGTGAACGGCGGTCGACCGTGATGTCGAGGTTCTGGTAGCCGCCGGTCTCGCCGTGAAAGAGCAGCCAGTTGGCGGCGGGCGCCCGGCCGACGTAGACGTACTCGTCTTCGGCTTCGTGAAAGAGGATGCCGTCGCCGATGACGTGGCCGCCGGCTGTCGTGGGCACATACTGCTTGGCCTTGTCGACCGGGAAGATGGCCGTCGAGTTGATCGCCGTGTCGGAGATCAGTTTGATGGCGTCGGAGCCCTTCAGAAAGAGGTTGTCCATGTGGTGCGACTGGTCGTAGAGCACCGCGGTCTGGCGCCAGGCGGTCTGCTCCTTGATCCAGTTCTGAAAGTCGCTCGGAACGACGGGATAGATGTACGACCCGATCTGCGAGTTGCGCAGAAGGTCGACGGCGCTTCCAGAAGCGTCGATGACCTCTTGAAGGTTTTTAGGTGCCACGATGAACCTCGATTTTCTTGTTTCTACTGATTTCGGTGGGCGATCGCCCGACCGAGGGCATTTTTACGGTTGTTGACGGATGGGTCAGAAGACGATGGTGTGGTTGCCGTTTCGAATGACCCGGTTCTCGGCGTGCCACTGCACGGCTCGCGACAGCACTGCGCGCTCGACGTCGGCGCCGCGCTGCTGCAGGTCGGCTGCGGTGTCGGCGTGCGTGACCCGAACCACGTCTTGCTCGATGATCGGGCCCTCGTCGAGGTCTTGGGTCACGTAGTGCGATGTCGCGCCGATGAGCTTCACGCCGCGTTCCTTCGCCTTGCGGTAGGGAGCAGCGCCGATGAACGCCGGCAGAAACGAATGGTGAATGTTGATGACCGGCACACCGACGCGCTGCAGAAAGTCGTCAGAGAGAATCTGCATGTACCGGGCGAGCACGATGAAGTCGACGTTGCCGTCGAGCAGCTTCACGATCTCCTCCTCGGCCGCCGACTTGTCGGGCCCCGCCGCAGGAACGTGAAAGAACGGAACACCGAACGACCGAACATCCTCAGCCGTATTCGTGTGGTTCGAGATGACCATCGGGATGGTCACCGGCAGCTGACCGCGACGATGCCGCCAGAGCAGATCGAGCAGGCAGTGGTCTGACGTGGAGGCCAGGATGGCCATGCGTTTCGGTACCGACAGGTCGGTGAGCGTCCACTTCAGGCCGAGCTTCTCGAGCGTCGTCGCCAGGTCGGCCTCGAGTTCGGGCATCACAACGGGCAACTCGGGTTGCGTGAAGACCACCCGCTGAAAGAAGGCCCCGTTGCTGGGGTCGTCACTGTACTGGTCGAGCGAAACGATATTGCCGCCGTGCCGCGCGATGAGCTGGGTGACGGCCGCCACGATGCCCGGCTTGTCGGGTCCGTGCACAATGAGGCAGGCATGATCGATGAGGCCTTCGGTGTGCTGGGCCATGTCAGGCACGACCATCCTGCGACCGGATGAACTCTTCGGCCCAGACCGCTGTCGCCTTCAGGCCCCCGAACGTGTAGAAGTGCAAGCCGACGGATGCTGCCGACCGCGTGGTCGCGAGAGTCGCAGCGAGCTCGTCGATGAAACGGTCGGGGCCGGCCGTGCCCAGCAGGTTGGTCAGCGAGAAGCCGTACTTCTGGGCGATGCCGGCCGACGACGCCACACCGAAACGTCGCGCGTAGCCGAGCAGCCGCTTGATGCCCGCCGGGCCGGGTACGCCGACACGGATGGGGGTGTCGATGCCTTTCGCCCGTACCTGTTCGATCCACGAGACGACCGGCTCGGTATCGAAACCGAACTGGGTGAGAATCGTCGCCTCGAGACCCTGCTCGCGCAGCGACGCAGACTTGTCTTCGAGCGACTTCCAGAGCACCTCGCTCGAGATGTCGGGGTGCCCCTCGGGATACCCGGCGATACTGACCTCACGAACGCCGTACTTCTGCAGCAGCCCGGTGCGGATCACCTCGAAAGAGTCTTCGTACGGCCCCTCGGGCGTCGCGGGGTCGCCGCCGACCACGAAGACAGAATCCGTCGCCCCGACCTCCTGCAGCCGGCCGAGAAACTCCTCGAGCTCGGCCTGCGACTTGAGCCGCCGTGCCGAGATGTGCGGCACCGGCACGAATCCGAACTCCCGCAGCTTCGCGGCCGTGCCGACCCGCATATCGAGGTCTTCGTTGCCCAGAAAGGTGACGTTGATCTTGGTGCCGGCGGGAATGGATGCTCGAGCCTCAACGAGCCCGGGAACGTCTTTGCCGGTCATCTCCAGCGAGAAATCTCTGATGAGGTCGAGGGAGGCGGCAGGGTTGGCCGACACGTGGTTGGGTCGTGACACTGATCGTGGTCCTTTCCACTTTCATAGAACGCTTCGTCGCGGACTCTGATTTGAATGTACCTATCTACATAGGCAATGTCCATAGGTAAATTGTGAGAAAGTTGACGCGTGACCCTCACCGCAGACGGAACGCTCGCGCGCACCATGCGTGTTCTGTCGTGCTTCAGCGATGACGAACCCGCTCTGCTGGCCGCTGAGATCGGCGCGCGAACGGGCCTGCCGGTGTCGACTCTGCACCGCCTGCTCGCTCGGCTGGTGACGCTGGGGCTGTTGGCGCGCGCGCCGGGCCGGCGGTTCACCATCGGATCGCGGATGTTCGAACTCGGCGAGCTCTCACCCCTCTCACTGCGGCTGCGTGAGACCGCCCTGCCGCATCTGACCAAGCTCTACGAGGCCACGGGTGAGAACGTGCACCTGGCCGTGCTCGACGCAACATCGCCACGCGATGCAGTCGCGTTGTACGTCGCTCGGGTGACGGGCCCCACCTCGATCGCGACTCTGGGTCGCATGGGTGGCCGCAATCCGCTGCACACGACGGGTGTCGGAAAAGCTCTGCTCGCCACCCGCGACGACGAGTGGCTGAGTGTCTACCTCGAGCATCCACTCGAACGCGAGACCGTGCACTCCATCGATTCGTCAGCCGAACTGCTCGCCGACATCGACAAGACGCGGCAACGCGGATTCGCCGTGACCCGCGAAGAGATGACCCTCGGCAACGTCTCGGTCGCAACGGCGTTGCCGACGATCGAGGGTTTACCGCCAACCGCGCTCGGTGTGGTGGTGCATGTCGAGCGCGCCGACGAACGCCGACTCGCTCCGCTCGTGATTCAGGCCGCTCGGGCGCTCGCCCGCGATTTGCAGCACGGCTGAGCCATCGGCGGGCTCGTCGGGCCCGCGGTGCCGACCCTGCGTGTCCGGGGCCCGCGGGTGCTGGGTCCGATTCCCTCTGAGTGGGAATGCCGGCCACCGCAAAGGCATCGCAGGTTCACGATGGTGCAATGAGTGCCACCATCATCGAGGGAACGGCCGTCGCCCGTGAAAGTCGCGCCCGCACTGCAGCCCGCGTGCGGGACTTCGTCGCCCTGCACGGCGCAGCGCCTGCTTTGGCGACAGTGCTGGTCGGGGGCGATCCTGCCAGCGAGATCTACGTGCGCAACAAGCGCGCCGCTGCGGCGGGGGCCGGATTCGCTGACTTTCACCGGCACCTCGACAGCGCGGCCACCCAGGCAGAGGTCGAAGGTCTGCTCGATGAGCTCGCCGCGGATGACAGGGTCGCGGGCATCCTGTTGCAGCTGCCGCTGCCGCCGGGGCTCGATCGCTCGGCTCTCATCGACCGCGTTCCGCCGGGCAAAGACGTCGACGGGCTCACGACCCTCAGTCAGGGCCAGCTCGCCCGGGGTACGGCCGGGCTGCGGCCCTGCACTCCGAGCGGCATCATCGAGTTGCTCGACGTCTACGGCGTGCCGATCGAGGGCGCATCGGCGGTGGTCGTGGGCAAGTCGGAGCTGGTCGGGCATCCTGCAGCAGAATTGCTGCTTCGGCGCGGGGCGACCGTGACCATTGCGCACTCGCGCACTCACGATCTCGCCGCGGTCACGTCTCGGGCCGACATCGTGGTGGCGGCGGCCGGCATGCCCGGGCTCATCACAGCGGCGCACATCAAGCCCGGCGCGGCGGTCATCGACGTCGGCATCCACCGCACCCCCGCCGGACTCGTGGGTGACGTGCGGTTCGACGAAGTCGCTCTCGTCGCTGGCTTTCTCACGCCGGTGCCCGGCGGGGTCGGGCCGATGACCATCGCGACGCTGCTCTCGAACACCATTCTGGCGGCCGATCTCGAGGCCGCGCGCCGCGGCCAGCACCTCTAGCCCTGTGATGCGATGAACGTGGCGCCCCCACTCGAGATCGTGGCGGCAAAGACATCGCGCAGCGCTACGATGTCGGGCATGCACCTCGACAAATCCGGGACCGTGTTCATTCTGCGACTCGATGAGACAGAGAACCGATTCAACGTGGAGTGGGTCGCTGAATTCATGGGCCTGTTCGACACCGTCGAGGCAGAAGCGGGGCGCAAGGCTCTCGTGACGGCCGGGGTTGGAAAGTTCTGGTCGAACGGTCTTGATCTCGACGGCGTGCTCGCGAATCCCGAGAGCGCAGGTGCCCTCGCCTCCGCTGTGCACGAGATGCTCGCGCGGGTTGTGAGCGCCAACCTCGTGACCGTCGCCGCCCTTCAGGGTCATGCTTTTGCGGCGGGAGCGATGCTTGCCCTGGCACACGATTATCGAGTCATGCGCGACGATCGCGGCTACCTCTGCCTGCCCGAGGTCGACATCAAGATTCCCTTCACCCCCGGAATGACAGCCCTGATAACCAGCAAGCTGACCCCGAACGTCGCCCGCGACGCGATGGTGACCGGGCGCCGCTATGCAGCCGAAGCGGCTTTGTCGGCCGGGCTCATCGATGAAGTGTCGAACGAGTCAGACCTGGTCGGCCAGGCTGTGCAACTCGCCGAGTCGCTTGCCGACAAGGATTCGAGAACAGTCGCCGCCATCAAGTCGACGCTCTACGCCGACGCTCTGGTGGCTCTGCGGCAGAGCGATGGGAACGCGCTCGAGCTGCCCGGCTGATTTTCACGCGAGGTCGGAACGACGCCTGCGACTGCACTGCTATTCTTGAAGCGCTCCACACGTGCGGATGTAGTTCAATGGCAGAACTTCAGCTTCCCAAGCTGATAGTGCGGGTTCGATTCCCGTCATCCGCTCCACTACCCCGAAGCCGAGGCCTGCCTCCGATCATCCGCACCGCTTACGCGGGATAGCGTTGACAGAGTGAATCGCACCGACCGGCTCTACGCCATCGTCGAGCAGCTGCGCGCCGTCGCCCCCCGGCCACGCAGCGCTCGCTGGCTGGCGCAGCGCTTCGAGGTCAGCCCGCGCACCATCGAACGCGATGTCAGCGCCCTGCAGCAGTCGGGCACCCCGATCTGGGCCGAGCCGGGCCGCACCGGCGGGTACTGCCTCGACGCCGGGCGCACGTTGCCGCCCATCAACTTCACCCCCGATGAGGCCGTGGCGCTCACCGTCGGGCTCCGGATGCTCGAAGACTCGCCCTTTCGCGCGGCCGGGCTCTCGGCGCTGCAGAAGGTGGTCGGTGCCATGCACCCGGCCGACGCGAGTTCTGCACGCGAATTGGCCGAACGCATCCATCTACTCGGCGACGGGCATCCGGTGCCCGGGGTGCCGCGGAACGTGGCGCACGCGCTCTCGACCGGGCACGTGCTGCGCATTGAATACGTCGACAAGTCAGGCGGCGCCACCCGGCGAGATATCGAGCCGCTCGGTTACGTCGGCTCGGCTGCGCACTGGTATCTGCTGGCCTGGTGCCGCCTGCGCAGCGGAGTGCGGGCGTTTCGCGTCGATCGCATCGGTGCCGTCTTCGTGACGGCCGAGACGCCCGCGCCACGCACGCTGAGCGCCGCCGACCTCGAAATACCGTTCGGGGTGCTCACGCGCCTCGATCTCGACTGACCACGCAGACCACGCGTCCGCGGTAACCGGGGTAACCGGGCGGGCCCACCGTCACCGTTGCGCTGCGAACTTCGCCACGGCCTCAGGCGACACCGGCGTGAAGAAGTTCAGCAGAGTGCCGTCGGGGTCGCGCACCAGCAGCGACCTGTTTCCCCACGGCATCGTCGTCGGCACGGTCACCACCTCAGAAACCCACGCACTGAGCCGCTCGTAGACGGCATCAACGTCGTCGACGAGAAATTCGATGATGGCGGTGTGGTTGTCAGCCGGCCTCGCCGCACCCGGCCCGAACAGCCCGACGGTGCGCGTGCTGCCGATGGCCAGGGTGCCGCTGGTGGTACCGGTCATCGCGCCTCCCGGCGTGCGAATCTCGGCGAAATCGTCGGTCGACCAGATCGCCGTCGCCTCGAGCGCCCGCTCGTAAAATGCCACCAGGGCGGCGACGTCGTCGGTGATGAGTCGAATCGAGACGAGATTCATGACGGTAGACCTTTCGAAGAGCTGCCGAGACTCTCTCGACAGGCTTCAGTCTCTCGAGGCGCGGCGACAGCCCCCTGTCGGTGTTTCGCGGCAATTCTGCTGCTCACTGGGAACGGAGCATCCAGCGGCACCCGTGCTGCGGCGGCCCGCCGCCCCCCTCGCTCGTGAGCCCGTTACGACGCTCGTGAGCCCATTACGACGCTCGTGAGGCCGCTATAACGCCCTCATTTCGGCGCAACAGCCTCACGAGCCACGTGCTGCTCAGGCTCAGGCGTCGATGCGAGCGAGAAACTCCTGCACAGGCTCGATGACGCCCGCCGAGGGGCGCAACGTGCTGCCGTGATCACGCCCGGGCAGGGGCACGAACGACGCGTGCGGCATCAGCTGCGCGGCGCGTTCGGAGTCGCGATAGGCTCGCCGATCATCCGTGCCGGCCAGCAGCAGCGTCGGCGTCTGCATGCGGGAAAGCCGCTCTTCGACGAGGCCCTGTTCGACCTCCACCTGCCGAAAATACGCCTGGATGGCCGCCGCATCGTTCGCCAAGAACGCTGCCGTCGTCGCCGGGTCGATGGGCCGCCCCGACGCAGCGGCCCAGCCGTCGAGAAACGCCTGCATGCCTCCGTCGCCGAGTGCGTCGTCGTAGCCCTCGAAGAACAGCTTGCTCACGCTGCCACCCGGCGCCCGATACGAGCCGCCGGCCGAAATGAACGAACGCAGACGTTCGGGGTGCTGATCGGCGAGCGAAAACCCGGCGCGCGCCCCGAACGAGTACCCGAAATAGTGCGCCGAGTGGATGCCCGCCGCATCGAACACGGCGAGCAGGTCGCCCACCACCAGCTCCATTCGGTACGAACTCTGTTCGTGCGGCTTGCCGCTGAGGCCATGCCCCCGCAGATCGACGAGGATCAGGCGGTACTCGTCACGCAGCGCCTTCACGTAACCGAGCCCGCGCCAGATCGCCCGCGACAGCCCCGAACCGTGCACCAGCACGAGAGGAGTGCCCTCAGCGACACCGGCCTCCGTGTAGGCGATTCGGGTGTTATCGGCGGGATTGAAGGCTTCACTCACCCCTCAATCCTGCCGCGCCGAGGCCGAGACGCTCGCCAGATCGCCGCGACTCGGTCAGAATGAACTTCATGACCGCAGAAAGTGATTTCGCCTCGATTGCCGACGACCTGGCCCCCGCCGGAGTCGTGCTGGGCCAGATGTTCGGCGCAAAAGCTCTGTACTTCAACGGCAAGGCACTCGGCTGCCTGCTGAGGAGCAACAACGCGGTCTTCAAGTTGGGGCGGGCATCCGCTGCCCACGCCGAAGCGCTCACGATTGCGGGGGCGACACTCTTCTACCCGGGAGGCGGAACAAAGGCGTTCAAAGACTGGGTGGAGGTGCCCGAAGCACAATCGCCGCACTGGCCCGAGCTAGCTGAAGCTGCGCTGAATGCGGCCACAGCAACCCTCTGACGACCGGAATATCGGGCCGATAGTATTGGTTGAACGCTGCAGAGACAAAAACCGGCGCTCTCACGCCGCACACGAGGAGCTTGTCGATGAGACAAATTATCATCATTGGGTCTGGCCCCGCAGGCTTCACTGCGGCTGTTTACGCCGCCCGCGCCGGCCTTCAGCCTCTGCTCATCGCCTCGAGTGTCGAAGCCGGCGGCGAGCTCATGAAGACCACTGAGGTCGAGAACTTTCCCGGTTTTCCCGAAGGCATTCAGGGCCCAGAGTTGATGACCAAGCTGCAAGAGCAGGCTGAGAAGTTCGGCACCGAGGTTCTGCTCGACGACGTCACCGCCGTCGACTTCTCGGGCGACATCAAAAAGGTCAGCACCGGTTACAGCGGCGAGTTCGAGGCCCAGGCCGTGATCTTCGCCACCGGGTCGGCCTACCGCAAGCTCGGCCTCGAAGACGAAGAGCGTCTGTCAGGTCGCGGCGTCTCGTGGTGTGCCACCTGCGACGGTTTCTTCTTCAAGAAGAAGACCATTGCCGTGATCGGTGGTGGCGACTCCGCTATGGAAGAAGCCACCTTCCTCACCCGTTTCGCCGACAAGGTGTACCTCATTCACCGCAAAGACGCGCTTCGGGCATCCAAGATCATGCAAGAGCGCGCGTTCGCGAACGAGAAGATCGAATTCGTCTTCAACTCGGCTGTCGTGGGCATCAACGGCGAGAACACCGTCGAAAGCCTGACACTCGAGAACACCGTGACCGGCGAAACCAGTCAGTTGGATGTTCAGGGCCTCTTCGTCGCCATCGGCAACGACCCCCGCACCCATCTGGTGCACGGCCAGCTCGACCTCACCGCAGCCGGAACCATCGCGGTTCAGGGCCGCTCGTCGAAGACCAACATCGCCGGCGTGTTCGCCGCCGGTGACGTCATCGACGACACCTACCGCCAGGCCGCCACCGCCGCTGCTTCGGGTACGGTCGCCGCGCTAGATGCCGAGCACTACCTCGCGGGTTTAGCTGAGGCCGGCGCCATCGCCGAGCTGCGCGACGCCGAGCACGAGATCAGCCTCGTCGAGGCCGTCGCAACACGCTGACCCGCTTTTACCTCCCTGTGAAGATTTGAGAAAAGAGAAACTATGTCAAACGCAAAGGCAGTAACCGACTCGAGCTTCGACGCCGACGTCATCAACTCCGAAGACACCATCATGGTCGACTTCTGGGCGGAATGGTGTGGCCCCTGCCGCGCCGTCTCGCCGATTCTCGACCAGATCGCCGAAGAGCACTCCGACAAGATCAAGATCGTGAAGCTCAACGTCGACGACAACCCGCAGGTCGCTGCAAAATACCAGATCACCTCGATTCCCGCCATGAAGGTCTTCCGTGGCGGCGAGGTCGTCAAGACCATCATCGGCGCTAAGCCGAAGGCTGCCCTCGAGCACGACCTGGCCGACTACCTGGCCTAGAGCTCGACGAAGTCGGGGTCCGGGCCGAAAGGCTCGGGCCCTTTTTCTTTGTGCGCTTCGCTGAACATCGCTGAACATCGCTGAACTTCGCTGGCCCTCTGCCGGCCCGAAAGCCCGCCTCAGACCCATCCCCATATTCGATAGCATGTAATTTCGCCTCTTTCTGGAAGTGCACGTGAGCAGCCAAACGACCCCGAACCCCGGTACGAACCTCGACCCCTGGTACGACAACTACGCCGACCGAGCCGCCGGCCTCTCTGTCTCCGAAGTGCGGGCCCTGTTCGCCGTCGCCTCGCGGCCCGAAGTCGTTTCGCTGGCCGGCGGCATGCCTGCCGTTTCTGCTCTGCCGCAAGACCTCGTGATCACGGCGATGAACCGCGTCATGCGCGACGAGGGCTCTATCGCCTTGCAGTACGGGTCTGGCCAGGGCGTGCCACGGTTGCGCGAACACATTCTCGAAGTGATGGCCATGGAGGGCATCCGGGGCAGCGTCGATGACGTGGTCGTCACCACCGGTTCGCAGCAGGCCCTCGACCTCATCACCAAGCTCTTCATCAACCCGGGCGACGTGATTCTGGCCGAAGCGCCCAGCTATGTCGGTGCCATCGGGGTGTTCCGTTCGTATCAGGCCGACATTCAGCACGTCTTGATGGACGACGACGGTTTGATTCCGGATGCCCTGCGCGAGGCCATCACGCGCGAGAAGTCTCTCGGCAAATCCATCAAGTTCCTCTACACGATTCCGAATTTCCACAACCCCGCCGGCGTGACTCTCACCGCCGCCCGGCGCACGGAGATCTTACAACTCTGCCGGTCAGAGGGCATTTTGGTGCTCGAAGACAACCCTTACGGCCTGCTCTACTTCGACGAAGCTCCCCCCGCGCCCATGCGCAGCACCGAAGACGAAGGCGTCGTCTACCTCGGCTCCTTCTCCAAGACATTCGCGCCGGGATTCCGTGTCGGCTGGGCGATCGCGCCGCACGCCATCCGCGAAAAGCTCGTGCTCGCCGCCGAGTCGGCCATTCTCTGCCCCAGCGCCTTCAGCCAACTCGTCATCTCGGAATACCTCGAAACGGCTGACTGGCGCGCGCAGATCAATACGTTCCGCGGGGTGTACGAAGAGCGCAAGAACACCATGATCGCGGCACTCAAAGAGTATTTGCCCGACCTGCATCACACGAACCCGAACGGCGGGTTCTACGTCTGGCTCACCCTGCCCGATTTTCTCGATACAAAACAGATGCTTCCTCGAGCGGTCAAAGAGCTCGTCGCCTACACACCGGGCACGGCGTTCTACGCCGACGGTGGCGGGCGCAACAAGATGCGGTTGTCGTTCTGCTACCCCACTCCCGAACAGATTCGGGTGGGCATCCGTCGCCTGACGACCGTCATCAACGGCGAGATCGACCTGCTTGAGACCTTTCACGAAACCGGGCCGCTGCAGACCATCCGTTCGACCCGCTCGTTCTCTGCCCCACCACCAGACATGGACTGACAATGACCGATTCTTCGCCCGCCCGTACCGTCGTCGTTCTCGCCGGAGGCATCTCGCACGAACGTGAAGTATCTCTGCGTTCTGGCCGCCGGGTCGCCGACAGCCTGTTGCAGCGTGGTCACCGGGTCATCATGCGCGAGCCCGACAGCTCACTGCTGAGCTTTCTCGCCGAAACCGACGCCGACATCGTGTGGCCTGCGCTGCACGGTGCCAGCGGAGAAGACGGCTCGCTGCGGGCACTGATGGATGCCCAGGGCATCGCCTACGTCGGTTCACAGTCGGCGGCGGCGCAACTCGCCTGGCACAAGCCCACCGCGAAGGTGCTCGTCTCGCGCGCGGGCTTTGCGACACCCGACTCGATCACGCTGCCCCGCGAGACCTTTCGCGAACTCGGGGCCTCGCAGGTGCTCAACGGAGTGATTCGTCACCTCGGCACTCCCCTCGTCGTGAAGCCGGCCATGGGCGGGTCGGCCCAGGGCGTCACCGTCGTCGAGTCGGCCGAAGAGCTGCCCCGTGCGGTCGTCGATGCCTACACGTATGGCGAGACCGCGCTCATCGAGCGCAAGGCGCTCGGCACGGAGATCTCGGTCGGCGTACTCGACACTGGCGACGGACCCACCGCCCTCCCCGCTGTTGAAATAGTACCCCGATCAGGGGTTTATTCTTACGAGGCGCGCTATAACGCTGGCGAGACGCAGTTCTATACGCCGGCCAGACTGAATGATCGTGCGGCCGCCGCGGCCGCCGAAGCTGCGCTGGGCATCCATGCGGCGCTCGGGCTGCGGCACATCTCGCGAGTCGACCTCATCGTCGATGCCGATGGCACCCCGTGGTTTCTCGAAGTCAACGTGCTGCCGGGGCTCACCGAGACGTCACTCGTGCCGCAGGGCATCGTCGCTGCCGGCCTCGATCTCGGTGCGGTGTACGAGGCTCTCGGCGAGGCCGCCATTCGCGACGCCCGGGCCTAGCTGCCCGTTCTTCGCCCCCTCCGGCCTTCTGGCCCTCTGGGTTCTTCTGCCCCTCTCCGGCTCGCGCCTTTCTGTGCCGCACCGCGAGACGGCCTTTCCCGTGAGAGAACCCCTTCCAGCCGAGAGAACCCGTTCGACGGGGTTCTCTCGTCCGCATCGCGTTCTCTCACGCGGCTCGGGTCGTGCCTCGGGCCGGGCGCTTACCTCTCAAGCGTCACCATCGCCGCCCGCGTGCCCCATCCTCGGGCCGGGCGCTCGTGAGAGCGACTCAAGTGGCGAAACGCGCCAGCCACCAGAGATACACCACACACTCCCACACACCCGCGCCGACGGCGCGGCGGCGCAGCTATCTACTCGAACCGCGGACGCCGGGCACCCGGCGCGGCATTCTCGGCGGTAGCGCCGGCGCGAGCACCGAATCCCTCGTCGCCGATCTCCGCCAGAATGCGGTTGAGGTCTTGAATCGTCGCGAAGTCGATGACGATCTGACCCCGCGTGGCCCCGAGGCTCACCTTCACCCGAGTGTTGAGCCGATCACCCAAACGCTCCGCAATCTCGTCGAGGTGATCGTTGCGCCGGCCCGCCGTCGGCCGCACCCTCTTCGCCTTCGGGGATCGGGATGCAGCCGCCTCCGCCGCGCGCACTGAGAGGTCTTCGTTGACGATCTTGTCGGCCAGCCGGGCCATCTCGTCTGCATCGACGACGGAGAGAATGGCTCGAGCGTGTCCGGCGCTCAGCACCCCGGCGGCCACGCGCTTCTGTACCGACGTGGGGAGCTTGAGCAGCCGGATCGTGTTGGTGATCTGCGGCCGTGAACGCCCGATCCGGCTGGCGAGCTCCTCTTGCGTGATGCTGAAATCGTCGAGAAGTTGTTGGTACGCCGAGGCCTCTTCCAGCGGATTCAGCTGTGACCGGTGAAGGTTCTCGAGAAGGGCGTCGCGCAGCATGTTCTCATCGGCGGTCTCTTTGATGACCGTCGGAATCGTTGCCAGGCCGAGCTCCTTCGCCGCCCGTAGCCGTCGTTCACCCATCACCAGCTCATAGCGCTGTACCGCAGCGGCTTCACCCCGCTCGCTCGTCTCGCGCGGCAACTCCCGCACAACGATCGGCTGAAGCACGCCGACCTCACGAATCGACTTCACGAGTTCGGCGAGATCGTCTGCGTCGAACTCGGTGCGCGGCTGTTTTGCGTTGGGCACGATCAGGGTCGGATCGATGCTCGCCAACTTCGCGCCGGGAACTGCAACGAGCTCGCTCTCGCCGGCACCTCGCTCGGCGAAGAAGACGTCAACGGGGCTTCCGCCGCGAGTATCGTCGACCATCGTCGGGATGAGGGCGCCGATACCGCGCCCGAGTCCGGTGCGCTTGGGGTTAGCCATGTGAGAGAGCTCCTTTTCGTGCCATTTCTGATGCTGCTTCAAGATAAGACAGTGAGCCGGTCGATTGCGGGTCGTAGCTGATGACCGTCTGGCCGTAGCTCGGTGCCTCCGAGATGCGAACGGAACGGGGAATGATCGAGGTCAGCGTCTGATCGGGAAAGTGGTCTCGAACATCGTCTGCGACCTGGGCGGCAAGGCGGGTTCGTCCGTCGTACATCGTGAGCAGAATAGTCGAGACCGCCAGAGTGGGGTTCAGGTGTCGTTCGATGAGCGAAATGTTCGAGAGCAGCTGACTAAGCCCCTCAAGGGCGTAATACTCGCATTGGATCGGGATCAGCACCTCCCGAGCCGCGACGAAGGCGTTTATCGTGAGCAGGCCGAGAGACGGCGGGCAGTCGATGAACACATAGTCGTACGGCGAGCCCGATTCTTGCTCGCGCAGCAGATACCTGTCGAGGCTCTTGCGTAGGCGCAGCTCTCGCGCGACGAGAGGAACCAGCTCGATCTCCGCACCCGCGAGATGGATGGTCGCCGGAACGCAGTACAAGGCGTCGAATTCGAGACTCTTCTGCACCACATCGTGCATCTCTGCGTCGCGAACGAGAATGTCGTACACACTCAAGATCTCTGCGCGATGGTCTATGCCGAGTGCGGTAGACGCATTTCCCTGTGGATCCAGATCGATTACGAGCACCTTCGCACCCGATTTCGCAAAGGCGGCCGCGAGATTGACTGTCGTCGTGGTCTTACCCACTCCGCCCTTTTGATTGGCGACGGTGAAAACACGGACTTCGGCTGGTCGAGGGAACTCCGCGGCGGCGATCGCCTTCCTGCGCCTCGACAGCTCGGTGATCTCTCTCATCAAGGGAGATTCATCGAGTCCGGTCGTGTCTTTCGTCATACACTCTCTCTTTGCGGATGTTTCACGTGAAACTTTACGGGCCTCGTGCTTACGAGTGCGGCTGTCACACGCCAGCGATCGACGCCGACCTTTCCGTGGCCGGGTGGCAGTGCGCCGGATTCGCACAGTTGTCGTCGACTGAACAGCAAGTCCCGCACGACGACCTCAGCCCACTATCGCCCGAATGACGCGGGTGGTGTCTTCGACCAAACCTACTCCGAGCTCGACGACCTCAACGTCGCTCAGGCGGTATTTTCGTACTGCGCTCTGCGCAGACTCGATCTCCCTCTCGGCGCCCGCACCTTTCATCAGCACAAGTTCACCACCCTTCCGCACGAGCGGCGCACACATCGGGATCAGTTTGGCGAAAGCACTTACCGCGCGGGCCGTCAGCTGATCGAGCCCGATCGTTGTCGGCACGTCTTGAGCCCGAGCCCTCAGCACCTCCACGTTGCCAAGCCCTAATTCAGCACTCTGGTCGTTGAGCCACTTCACCCGGCGTTCCATCGGCTCGATAAGAACGAAGTCGACATCAGGCCGAGCGATGGCTAATACGAGACCCGGCAACCCTGCCCCTCTTCCCACGTCACCCACTCGACCTTCACGATGGAGGGAACCTAACAATGCACTATTGACGTTATGCCTACTCCACAACCGGGGAATCTCGAGAGGGCCGATGAGCCCGAATTCT